>NZ_CP020100.1:767500-1421030 GCF_002056295.1 Halopseudomonas phragmitis
GTAACCCATTGATCCTAAAGCACTTTAAACAAAGCACCGCGATCAGCGAGAGGCGCATTATAGGCACTTTCAAAACACCGTCAAGACTTTTTCCAAAACTTTTACTGCACAAATGCAAAGCCCCGCCAGAGGCGGGGCTTTGTACGACCACCAAACCGCGTTACTTGACGTCTTCTACCGACATCAGCGGGTAGTGAGCAGGGTAAGGCTGAGTCGCCACACCCGAATCAATAGCAGCCTGAGCCACGGCAGCCGGTACGCGCTCGATCAGACGCACATCCATCGGCTTGGGAATGATGTACTCACGACCAAATTCGAGCTTGATGCCGCCGTAGGCCTCGGATACATACTCCGGCACCGGCTCTTTGGCCAGTTCGCGGATGGCATGAACCGCAGCGATCTTCATCTCTTCATTGATCCGGGTTGCACGCACGTCGAGCGCACCACGGAAGATAAAGGGGAAGCCCAGCACGTTGTTGACCTGATTCGGATAGTCGGAGCGGCCAGTAGCCATGATCACGTCCGGACGCGCCGCATGAGCCAGCTCCGGCTTGATTTCCGGATCTGGGTTGGAGCAGGCGAATACGATCGGGTTTTCGGCCATCAGCTTGAGGTCGGCTGGCGGCAGCAGGTCCGGACCAGACAGACCAACGAATACATCAGCACCCTTGAGCGCGTCGGTCAGAGTGCGCTTGTCGGTCTCAGTGGCGAAGATCGCCTTGTACTCGTTCAGATCATCACGACCAGCATGGATCACGCCCTTGCGGTCGAGCATATAGATGTTTTCAACCTTGGCACCCATGGATACCAGCAGCTTCATGCAGGCGATGGCCGCAGCACCGGCACCGAGGCAGACGATCTTGGCATCTTCGATGGTCTTGTCGGCCAATTCCAGAGCATTGATCATGGCCGCAGCGGTAACGATAGCAGTACCGTGCTGGTCATCGTGGAATACTGGGATGTCGCACTGCTCAATCAGTGCGCGCTCGATCTCAAAGCACTCAGGCGCCTTGATATCTTCCAGGTTGATGCCACCAAAGGTGCAGGAGATACGCTTGACGGTATCAATGAAAGCCTGAGGGCTTTCAGCTTCGACCTCAATGTCGAACACGTCGACGCCAGCAAAGCGCTTGAACAGCACACCCTTGCCTTCCATGACCGGCTTGCTCGCCAGCGGCCCCAGATTACCCAAACCGAGAATCGCGGTACCATCGGAAATCACCGCAACCAGGTTGCCCTTGCCGGTGTATTTGAAGGCGTTTTCGGGATCCTTGGCGATCTCGCGTACCGGCTCAGCAACACCCGGGCTGTAGGCCAACGCCAGGTCACGGGCAGTAGCGGTAGGCTTGGTCAGTTCAACGCTCAACTTGCCCGGGCGCGGATTGGCGTGATAGGCAAGTGCATCGGTTCTCAAATCGGACATGGTCAAAAATTCCAGTCAAGTTGCTCATGCGGACGGCCGAGAATACCGAAAAGCATGTACCCGAACAAGATTATTCACGGAATATATGACGAGGACATTATTTTACAACTTTGAGCCATTGACCCGCCGCCGGCTCACCTGTCGGCCAGTGCCCATTCAGCAGCCGCAACCGCGCTTCAGCCTCCTCGCCAAGTGGGCTGCCTTGCGCCAGGCTGGCGTAGTTGTCGCCAACCCTGGCACGCCGCAAACGGATGCGCAGCGGCTCGGCCTGCGCACGCTCACTAGCCTCAAGCGCACGAAAACTGCCGATTACCTCGACAAAGCCCGCATCGTATAACTCCAGCGGGCCACGCCCCCTGAATCCGGCGACAAACAGAAAGGCCTGCTCACCCCGAACTATGGCGGCCACTCGGCGCGCCTGATTGCCGGGAATGATCGCCATATAGCCCTGATAACCCGGGCCACTGAACGCCTGCTCCTGCACCAGACGTTGGTTACCAGCACGCTGGCGCAGCAACTCCTCTGCTGTCAATGGCCGACTCAGACGCTCAAGCACCAATGCGATAAACCCCTGCTGATCCGGCGTATGCGCCAGCAACACATCCGGCCGATTGACCAGCACCCAGCCCTGCGGATAACTCAGGGCCAGATCCAGGTCAACATGAAAGAACTGCGAGCCGCGCACAATCCCTTCACGCGCACTGCTGCCGTACACCAATCCGTCGATCGCCTTGAGATACTCCCCAATACCGTCATGCTGCGCCTGATCGCCGGCCAGCGCCTCAGCCCTGGCCACCACCTGGCGCAGACGCTGATCATGGGTAGGGTGTGTAGCGAACAGCCCATGATAGCCCGCCACTTCACGCCCCTCGGCCGCCGCACGCTGGCGATGGTAGTCATCCTGATCCTTGAGTACACCAATGACACTCAACATGGCCTGCGGTCGATACCCCGTGCGCGCCAGATACTCGGCACCCAGCCCATCGGCCTCCAGCTCCATCTCTCGCCCATAACCACGGACCATCGCTGTACCCAATATATTGCTCAGGTCGCCGGCCGCCCTGACACCGGTCCCGATGGTCAGCAGATCACTGAGCAGCCCAGTACCCATGGCCATACTCTGCTGACGCACCCCATGGCGGGCGGTGACGTGACCGAGCTCATGACCAAGCACAGCAGCCAGCTCAGCTTCGGAGTTCAGATAGGCCAGCAGCCCACGGTGGATATAGATATGCCCGCCTGGCAAGGCAAAGGCGTTGACATCAGCACTGTCGACCACCCGAAACCGGTAATCGAGGCCCGGGCGATGACTGGCCTGCGCCAAGCGTTGCCCTACGCCCTGCACGTAAGCCTGCAGAGCCTCATCCCCAACCATCGACAACTGCTGCTCAAGCTGCTGACTAGCCTGGCGACCCAGCGTCAGCTCCTGAGCCTCGGACATCATCACGAAATCCTGCCGCCCCGTCACCGGATTAGGCGCACAGCCGGTCAACACGACCAGCAACAACAACCCTGACAAAAGAACAACTGGCCCAGACATTTATTGCAGCCCCAGCATGAACGGATGACGCACTGGCAACATGAATGGCTTAAACCCTGGTTTTACCCCCGTCTGTTGTCGCCGGTCAATGACCCAGCCACGCACCTCAACCTCACGGCCATGCCAGTGCTGCGGCGACGCTGCCCACAGGGAGGCATCATCCAAAGCCAGTCGCAGCACAATAGGCCCATCCAACTCCAGCCACAGATAACGTCCGGCCGACTGCACGCGAGCGATCCTGCCACGCAATACCTGAAAACCAGCCTTCGCCCGGGCCGCCGGCAGCGGCGGCTGGCGCCACACTCCCAGCAGTTCCCGGCGGGCCTCACCCTCGGCCGCGGCATGACACTCCAGCAGCGCCAGATTAGGCGGCACCGCCAGCGCGAACCCAAGCCCATCGGCCAGCAGCAACGCCTCGATATTGGCACCTCGACCGGTAAACAGATGGCCCAGAGTCCGCCCATAGCGATCCTCCGCCTGCTGACCAACCACCAACTGCAAGCCCGGCTCGCGCACCAACGCTTGCAAACGCTCCCGGGCCTGTTCAGCGAACGGCTCAGACGCACGACCTTCACGACCAATCTCGGGCGTATCAATGCCGATCAGCCGCACACGCCGCCCGTCCTCCAGGCGCAAAGTATCGCCATCGATGACCCGGGCCGCAGTTACCAGCTCAGCAACGGCAGGTGGCGTGCAAATCTCGGCCGCAACCGGCTGGAGCAAACTGCAGGCAACAAAAAAGGCGCCCCACAGGAGCGCCTTCTTGGTTGCTTGCCTTGCCATCCTTGCAGGGCCGTGCAGTTTGTTACTTGGTGCCAACCACACCGAAACGCTGCTTGAAGCGCTCGATACGACCGCCGGTGTCCAGGACCTTCTGCTTTCCGGTGTAGAACGGGTGGCACTCGGAGCACACGTCGATGTGGAACGCCTGGCACAAAGTCGAACGGGTCTTGATCACGTTGCCGCAGCTGCAGGTAGCTTCGACTTCTGCGTAGGCGGGATGCAAATCAGCTTTCATGATGAATTCCTCTTTGGGTGTGCCGCCACCGGACCGACTTGATCAGGCACCGCACGGTGTTTGTACGCCAGCTCCCGGGCTCACGCACAAGGGATCTGAAAATAGGCCGGCGATGATACCAGAATCCACCCCAGACGCAAGCATCGGCGCTATTTACCAGCACTTCAGGAACATATCCGGCATATATAAGGCGTTGTTCCCCGCCCCCTGATGCTAACATCAGCGCAGTTTCATCCAGGTCATCACCAGAGAACGCCCGTGCCCGGACCCATACTGCAAGTTGCCCTGCCCTCGCCACTGCGCCGCCTGTTCGACTACCGGGCGCCGGCTGGCGTGCACCCTGAGCAGCTTAAGATCGGCCAGCGGGTACGCGTGTCTTTTGGCCAACGGCAACTGGTTGGTCTGATCGCCGGCCTGGCCGAGCATAGCGATGTGCCTGCCGCCAAACTCAAACCAGCCTTGGAGCTGATAGACCTCAAGCCCCTGCTGCCGGACAGCCTGTGGCGACTATGCTATTGGACCGCGCAATACTACCAGCACAGCCTGGGTGACACCCTGAGCTGCGCCCTGCCGGTGCTGCTGCGCCAGGGCGAACCAGCCCTGGCTCGCCAGGATGTGCTTTGGCAACTCTGTCCAGGCGCCTACCCGGAACATCCGGCCCTGAGCCGGGCACAGAAACAGAAGCACGCGGTCCAGATCCTGGCCCGCCACCCCCACGGCCTGTCGCATGCACTGATCAGCCAATGGGGGCTTAGCCGCGACAGCCTTGAGGCGCTGGAGCGCAAAGGCCTGGCTAGGCGCATCAGCCAGTCCCCACACCACAGCCATGAGCCGCTGCCTTTATTAAGAGAGGCGCCACTGACGGCCAACCCCGAGCAACAGGCCGCATTAGCGGCGATTCTGGAGACCCCAGGTTTTAATACCTGGCTACTCGAAGGCGTGACCGGCAGCGGCAAGACCGAGGTCTACCTGCAGGCGATCGAACACTGCCTGCGCCAGGGCCGCCAGGCCCTGGTGCTGATCCCGGAAATCGGTCTGACCCCACAGACCTTGGAACGCTTTCGCCAACGCTTCAGCACACCAGTGGTGATTCTGCATTCCGGGCTCAACGACCGTGAGCGCCTGGATGCCTGGATTGCCGCCCGCGACGGCGAAGTCGGGATTGTCATCGGTACCCGGTCGGCGGTATTTACCCCGCTGGCGCAGCCGGGCCTGCTGATCGTCGATGAAGAGCATGACCTGTCTTACAAACAGCAGGACGGTCTGCGCTACAACGCCCGCGATCTGGCGGTGTATCGCGGTCACCTGGAAAACATGCCGGTCATTCTCGGCTCGGCCACCCCATCGCTGGAAACCCTGCACAACGCCCAGCGCGGACGTTATCGGCACCTACGCCTGACCCAGCGGGCCGGCAATGCCCAGGCTCCTCGTTTCCAGTGCCTGGACATTCGCAGTCGCCCCCTGGAGGGCGGCCTGTCGCAACCGTTGCTGCAGGCTATCGACCAGCATCTCAGGCAGGGCAATCAGGTGCTGGTGTTTATCAATCGGCGCGGCTTTGCTCCTACACTGATGTGCCATGACTGCGGCTGGATCGCCGAATGCCGACGCTGTGACGCCCGCATGACCGTACATCAGGCGCCCAGCCACCTGCACTGCCACCATTGCGACAGCCAGCGCCCGCTTGATCGCCACTGCCCCAAATGCAACAGTGCCGACCTGCGTCCGATCGGCGCCGGTACCGAGCGTACCGAAGAGCATCTGAGCCAGCGCTTCCCCGATACTCCGGTGCTGCGGATCGATCGCGACAGCACTGCGCGCAAGGATGCCATGCAGAAGCTGCTGACCCGCATTCACAGCGGCGCCCCCTGCCTGCTGGTCGGCACCCAGATGCTCGCCAAGGGCCACCACTTCCCTGATGTCACCCTGGTCGCCATCCTCGATGCCGACGGCGGCCTGTTCTCCGCCGACTTTCGCGGCGCCGAACGCATGGCTCAGATGATTACCCAGGTAGCTGGCCGCGCCGGGCGGGCAAACAAGCCCGGGCAGGTGCTAATCCAGACCCATATGGCCGAACATCCCCTGCTGATTGATCTGACCGAGCATGGTTACCCGGCCATTGCCCAGCGCGAACTGAGCGCCCGCGAGGCAGCCCATCTGCCACCGTTCAGCTTCATTGCCCTGCTGCGCGCCGAAGCCAATCGGGTCGACCAGACCGAAAGTTTCCTCGATCAGGCCTGCGATCTGGCCGAGCATCTCAAGACCCAACAAGGGCTGCAGGGTATCGAACTGCTCGGCCCGGTACCCTCGCCAATGGAGAGGCGCGCCGGGCGTTACCGAGCTCAGTTGCTGGTTCTGGCCGACCAGCGCTCTACCCTGCACAGCTTGCTGCACCCCTGGCTCGGCCTGCTGGAGCAGGAGCCGCTGGGCCGCAAGGTCCGCTGGTCGCTGGATGTCGATCCGCTCGACATGTTCTGAGCATTTGGCAAGTCCGCCCTGAAACGGGATAATAGCCGGTTTCCCCGATGGCCCCCTGCCGGAAGACCACACAGCCATGAAAAACCTGATCAGCCAACTGCTCGCCAGCGCCGTCAGCACCCTGCAACAGCAAGGCGTACTGCCTACCGACCTGAGTCCCAAAATCCAGGTGGAAACCGCCCGCGACAAGGCCCATGGTGATTTCGCCAGCAACCTGGCCATGACCCTGGCCAAACCGGCCGGCATGAAACCGCGTGATCTGGCCGAAAAGCTGATTGCCGCGCTGCCTGCCCACGAAGCCGTGCGCGAGGTCAGCATCGCCGGCCCCGGCTTCATCAACTTTTTCCAGGACAGTGCCTGGCTGGCCCGACAACTGGAGCAGGCGCTGACCGATGCCAAGCTGGGAGTTCCCCCAGCAGATCCCCTGCAGCGTGTGGTGGTTGACTACTCCTCACCGAACCTGGCCAAGGAAATGCACGTCGGCCACCTGCGCTCGACCATCATTGGCGATGCCGTAGCCCGGGTACTTGAGTTTCTCGGCCACAGCGTCATCCGCCAGAACCACGTGGGCGACTGGGGCACCCAGTTCGGCATGCTGCTGGCCTACCTGGAAGAACACAGCGTCGACGCCGAAGCCGAGCTGGGCGATCTGGAGCACTTCTACCGCCAGGCCAAGAAGCGCTTCGACGACAGCCCCGAGTTCGCCGACCGTGCGCGCCAGCGGGTAGTCGAGCTGCAGGCCGGCGACGCCGAATGCCTGGCTCTGTGGCAGCGCTTCAACAACATCTCGCTGGGCCATTGCCAGGCCGTCTACGACCGCCTGGGTGTCAGCCTGAGCGCCGCCGATGTGCGTGGCGAAAGCGCCTATAACGACATGCTCACAGGCGTGGTCGAGTCCCTGCGCGCCAGCGGCCTGCTGAGCGAGAGCGAAGGCGCCCAATGCGTATTCCTCGACGAATTCAAAAACAGCGAAGGCAAACCGCTGCCAGTGATCGTGCAAAAGGCCGGCGGCGGTTTTCTCTATGCCACCACCGACCTGGCCGCCATGCGCTATCGCCATGAGCAACTGCAAGCCGACCGGGTACTGTACTTTGTCGACCAGCGACAGGCCCTGCACTTCCAACAAGTATTCGCCGTAGCGCGCCAGGCTGGTTTCGTCCCGGCCGAGATGCAGCTCGAACACATGGGCTTTGGCACCATGAACGGCGCTGACGGCAAACCGTTCAAGACCCGTGACGGCGGCACCGTCAAGCTGATCGACCTGCTCGACGAAGCCGAACAGCGCGCCTACGCCCTGGTTCAGCAGAAGAACCCCGACCTGCCCGAGGCCGAACTCAAGCAGATCGCCCGCGCAGTCGGGATCGGTGCAGTCAAGTACGCCGACCTGTCCAAGCACCGCAGCAGCGACTACAGCTTCAACTTTGAGCAGATGCTCAGCTTCGAGGGCAACACCGCGCCCTATCTGATGTACGCCTACACCCGGGTGGCCAGTGTGTTCCGCAAGCTTGAGCGCGACATGCAGCAGCTCGACGACCTGGCGCCGCTGAGCCTGGAGCATGAGGCTGAGCTGGATCTGGCCGCGCACCTGGCCCAGTTCGGCCCGACGCTCAACTATGTGGCCCGCGAAGGCACGCCCCATGTGCTCTGCCATTATCTGTATGAACTGGCCGGGCGCTTCTCCAGCTTCTACGAGCAGTGCCCGATCCTCAGCGCCGAACAAGCCAGCCAACGCGACAGCCGCCTGCGCCTGGCAGCCCTGACTGGACGAACCCTCAAGCAAGGCCTTAACCTGCTCGGCATTGAGACTCTGGAGCGCATGTAAGCAGCATGGCAAAAGGACGCAAAGCTCCCCGCCGCGGCGCCAGCCGGGCGCAACCCAAACAGCGGCGCGCCATTCCCGGCTGGCTGTGGCTGGTTGGCGGCCTGGCAATCGGCCTGTTCGTCGCCTTCCTGTTCCAGCTGGAACCGGGACGCGATGGAGTGCGCCGGGATGCCACCCCCAAGCCGACCCCGCAACCCACTCGCCCGGCGCCAGTGCAGGAACAGCGCCCGCGCTATGACTTCTATACCCTGCTGCCAGAGTCCGAGGTGCTAGTGCCAGAGAGTGCTGTGCCGGCAACCCCGCCTGCTACGCCAGCCACTCCCCCGGAAACCAGCAAACCGCAGGTCGCTACCCGCTTCTACCTGCAGGCCGGCTCATTCCGCCAGCGCAGCGAAGCCGACCGGGTGCGCGCCCAGATCCTGCTGATGGGTCTGGACGTGCAACTGGAAAGCGCCAAGCTCAACAGCGGTGAGACCTGGTACCGAGTGCAGGTTGGCCCGTTCCAGGATCGCAACAGCCTGACCCAGGCCCAGCAAACCCTGACTGGCAACGGGTTCGATAACCTGCTGTTACAACAGCGCACCGTCAATCTCAACTGAGCCAACCGCGCCCGGGCTTGAAATCGCTGCGGGCGCCCCCACTTAACCTGCATGGCAGTGCGCTGCCACCTCTTTCCCAGCCATGCAGGAGCTGCGTGTGACTACAATCGTATCCGTTCGTCGCCACGGCAAGGTCGTGATCGGCGGCGATGGCCAGGTTTCCCTGGGCAATACCGTCATGAAGGGCAACGCCCGCAAAGTTCGCCGTCTGTACAAGGACCTGGTGATTGCCGGCTTCGCTGGCGGCACCGCCGACGCCTTTACCCTGTTCGAGCGATTCGAGGCGCAACTGGAGAAACACCAAGGCCATCTGGTCCGCGCCGCCGTCGAGCTGGCCAAGGACTGGCGTACCGACCGTGCCCTGCGCCGTCTCGAGGCCCTGCTGGCCGTCGCCAACAAAGATGCCTCGTTGATCATTACCGGCAACGGTGACGTGATCGAGCCGGAAAACGGCCTGATCGCCATTGGCTCCGGCGGCCCCTACGCCCAGGCCGCCGCCACTGCCCTGCTGCAGCATACCGACCTGCCAGCCCGCGAGATCGTCGAAACCAGTCTGAATATTGCCGGCGACATCTGCATCTACACCAACCGTAACCTGACCATCGAGGAGCTGGACGCCGATACCTGAGGCGACCGGAAATCATCCATGTCCATGACGCCCCGTGAAATCGTCCACGAACTCGACCGCCACATCATCGGCCAGCAGAACGCCAAGCGCGCCGTGGCCATTGCCCTGCGCAACCGCTGGCGGCGCCAGCAACTCCCCGAAGCCCTGCGCGCCGAGGTCACTCCGAAGAACATTCTGATGATCGGCCCCACCGGGGTCGGCAAAACCGAAATCGCCCGACGCCTGGCGCGCTTGGCACAAGCGCCCTTCATCAAGGTCGAAGCGACCAAATTTACCGAAGTCGGCTATGTTGGCCGTGACGTCGAGTCGATTGTTCGCGATCTGGTCGATGCCGCGATCAAGATGCTGCGCGAGCAGGAGATGACCAAGGTTCAGCACCGCGCCGAAGACCTGGCCGAAGAGCGCATTCTCGACGCCCTGTTGCCGCCCGCCCGACAAGGCGTCAGCGATCAGCCGGTACGCGAAGACAACAGCACTCGCCAGCTGTTTCGCAAGCGCCTGCGCGAAGGTCAGCTGGACGACAAGGACATCGACATTGAGGTGGCCGACATCCCGGTCGGGGTCGAGATCATGGCGCCGCCGGGCATGGAGGAAATGACCAACCAGTTGCAGAACATGTTCTCCAACTTCGGCAAGGGCAAACGCAAGACTCGTACCCTCAAGGTCAAGGAAGCGCTGAAGCTGGTGCGCGACGAGGAAGCCGCCAAGCTGGTCAATGAGGAAGAGCTCAAGGGCCGCGCCATCGAGGCAGTGGAGCAGAACGGGATCGTGTTCATCGACGAGATCGACAAGGTCAGCAAACGCGCCAACAGTGGTGGCGGTGCCGATGTTTCCCGCGAAGGCGTGCAGCGTGACCTGCTGCCGCTGATCGAGGGCTGCACGGTCAATACCAAGTTCGGCATGATCAAGACCGACCACATTCTGTTCATTGCTTCCGGTGCCTTCCACCTGACCAAGCCGTCGGACCTGATCCCCGAGCTGCAAGGCCGACTGCCTATCCGGGTCGAGCTGCAATCGCTGACACCCGGCGACTTCGAACGCATCCTGACCGAGCCGCATGCCTCGCTGACCGAGCAGTACAAGGCGCTGATGGAAACCGAAGGGTTGCGCATCGAGTTCACCAGCGATGCCATCACCCGGCTGGCCGAGATTGCCTGGCAGGTCAACGAGAAAACCGAGAACATCGGCGCCCGGCGCCTGCATACGGTACTTGAGCGCCTGCTTGAAGAGGTCTCGTTCAGCGCCGGCGACCTGGCTTCCAAGCACGATGAGCAGCCGCTGCGGATCGACGCCGGCTATGTCGATCAACACTTGGGCGAACTAGCGGTCAACGAAGATCTGTCACGCTATATTCTTTAAGGAAACGCTGATTAATTGCACGCAAGTCCAGTGGCCCGGTTGTCGCTGACCTGTTCTGGACTGTCGATGCCCCGGATGGGCATCGTCAAGCCCCCAGGGGTGAGGCAAGCGTTTACCAAGCATACTTGGTGCGCAGCCGAACGCCGACCGATCTGTGATCGGTTGGCCGGACCCGGAGGGGGTTCACGGCGTGTCCAGAACAGGTCAGCGACAATTGGGTCAACACCGAAACTGATTTAATCAGTGTTTCCTTAACTGACAACCAGGACCAAGCATGCCCGCTCCGCTGCCGACCACCATCAAGCTGCACAAGACCTCGCGTACCCTGGAGCTGGGTTATGCCGATGGTCGCAGCTTTGCGCTGCCGGCCGAGTACCTACGGGTCAACTCCCCCTCAGCCGAAGTCCGCGGGCATGGCAAACCGGTGCTGCAAACCGGCAAGCAAAACGTGGCTTTGCTGAATGTCGAACCCGCCGGCCGTTACGCGCTCAAGCTGGTGTTCGACGACGGCCATGACAGTGGTCTGTACAGTTGGGATTACCTCTACCAACTGGCCAGCGAATATCCCCAGCGCTGGCAAATCTACCTCGACCAACTGGACGCCGCTGGTGCCAGTCGTGACCCAGACGTTTCGGTTGTACGCTTCAAGCCCTGAACCGACTAACCAGTCTGTAATCTTTCTCTCCGATAATTCCAGTTCCGGTACCGAAAGACTGGTTAACAGCGCCCAGCGTGCGTGCTAACTTGTCTCAAGGACGCAATATTTTTCCAGGTCATAGCGATCAGCCTGTTCCTGTTTTTGGCATGGCGCTTGCTGCACTGCTGTACCTGCATCACAACGGAGCGTAAACATGGCCAACAAGAACAACGAAGACATCAGTCAAAAAGCCAGCGAAAACATTTTGGGCCCCAACCCGGTGGTCGGGATTCCGGCCCGTGATCTGCTTAGCACTGCCCGCCTGGTACTGCGCCAAACCGTCAAGCAGCCGATTCACAGCCTCAAACATGTTGGTCGCCTGGGACTGGCGGTCAAGGACGTAATGCTCGGGCGCTCAGACATAGCCCCGGCCCCGGACGACAAACGCTTCAGCGATCCGACCTGGAGCCTCAACCCACTCTATCGCCGCTACATGCAGACTTACCTGGCCTGGCGTCAGGAGCTCAACACCTGGATTACCCAAGCCGACCTGACACCCCAGGACATCAGCCGCGCCCAGTTCGTCATTGCCCTGATGACCGAAGCCATGGCTCCGACCAATACCGCCCTGAATCCGGCAGCGCTCAAACGCTTCTTTGAAACCGGCGGTAAGAGCCTGTTCGACGGACTCACTCATCTGGCCCAGGACCTGGTGCACAACGGCGGCATGCCCAGTCAGGTCAACATGAACGCCTTTGAGGTTGGCCAAAACCTGGCCACGACCAAGGGCTCAGTGGTATTTCGCAACGAAGTGCTGGAACTGATCCAATACAAGCCGCTTACCGAGGAAGTCTACGAACGCCCGGTGCTGGTAGTGCCACCGCAGATCAACAAATTCTATGTTTTCGACCTGTCACCGGAAAAAAGCCTGGCTCGCTATCTGGTTAGCAGTCACCTGCAGACCTTTGTGGTCAGTTGGCGCAACCCGACCAAGGCTCAGCGCGAATGGGGCCTGTCAACCTACATCGAGGCGCTCAAGGAAGCCATCGACGCGGTGCTGGCCATCACCGGCAGCAAGGACCTGAGCATGCTCGGAGCCTGCTCGGGCGGCGTCACCACGGTGTCTCTGCTTGGCCACCTCGCGGCGCTGAAAGAGAAGAAAGTCCATTCCTTCACCCTGCTGGTCAGCGTGCTGGATACCGACGTCAAAACCCAGGTTGCACTATTCGCCGACGAAAAGTCGATCGAAGCGGCACGACGCATGTCCTATCAGAGCGGCGTACTGGAAGGCCGCGACATGGCCAAGGTATTCGCTTGGATGCGCCCCAACGACCTGATCTGGAACTACTGGGTCAACAACTACCTGCTCGGCAACGAGCCGCCGGTGTTCGATATCCTGTTCTGGAACAATGACACCACTCGGCTACCGGCCGCGCTGCACGGCGAATTCCTTGAACTGTTCAAGACCAACCCGTTGACCCGTCCTGGTGCACTGGAAGTCTGCGGCACCCCGATTGACCTGAAACAGGTCAAATGCGACTTCTTCTGCATTGCCGGCCTCAACGATCACATCACTCCCTGGGAGGCCTGCTTCCGCTCAGCACGACTGCTCGGCGGCAAGTGTGAGTTTGTACTCTCGTCCAGCGGGCACATCCAGAGCATTCTGAACCCACCCGGCAACCCCAAGGGCCGGTTCTTCACCAACTCACAAATGAGTGAAGATCCGAAGCATTGGCTGGAGACGGCTACCAAGCAGTCCGACTCCTGGTGGCAATACTGGCGCGACTGGTTGCATGCCCGCGCCGGCAAGCTGAAGCCGGCTCCGGCGGTGCTTGGCAACGACGACTACCCGGCGCTGGAAGCCGCCCCGGGTACCTATGTACACGAGCGCTAGGGCCTATATGCCGCAACAACATTTCATCTTTCGCACCATTGAGGTGGACGGCCAGTTCCTGCGTACCGCGGTTCGCCCTGGCCAGGGCAACCATACGCCGCTGCTGATCTTCAACGGCATCGGCGCCAATCTGGAGCTGGTGTTCCCGTTTGTCCAGGCACTCGACCCAGAGCTGGAAGTGATCGCCTTCGACGTGCCCGGGGTGGGTGGCTCATCCACCCCACTGACCCCGTTCCGGTTCCCGGGGTTGGCTCGGCTGGCCGCGCGCATGCTCGACTACCTGGGTTACGGCCAGATCAATGTCATTGGCGTGTCCTGGGGCGGTGCACTGGCCCAGCAGTTTGCCTACGACTACCCCGAACGCTGCAAGAAGCTGATTCTGGCCGCGACTTCGGCCGGAACAGTGATGGTGCCTGGACGTCCCGGGGTCTTGCTGAAGATGGCCAGCCCTCGACGCTATATTCAACCCTCGCACGGGGTTAAGATCGCCCCGGATATTTATGGCGGCAGCTTCCGTCGCGACCCGAAGCTGGCCAAGGCGCATGCCGCCAAGGTTCGCTCCTCGGGCAAGCTGGGCTATTACTGGCAACTGTTCGCCGGACTGGGCTGGACCAGCATTCACTGGTTGCACCGGATCAAGCAGCCAACGCTGGTGCTGGCTGGCGACGATGACCCGATCATCCCGCTGGTCAACATGCGCCTGCTGGCCTGGCGCATTCCCAATGCAGAACTGCACGTCATCGACGACGGCCATCTGTTTTTGGTGACCCGGGCCGATGCGGTGGCACCGATCATCATGCGGTTTCTGGCCGAGGAAAAGCAGCGTGCAGTCATACGCCCGCAACTCGTCAGGCCGGCAACCAAACCTTGAGCGATTGCGCCACAGCAGCTCAGCCAGGATCGATTGCCGCATCCAGGGACGGACACCTATAACAAGGAATGCTGGATGCCCGAACGCAGTATCCATGACCCCAATCAAGCGTCCGCCGACATGGCGGACAGCCTGCTGTCGCTATTGCGTACCCTGCCCCAGCAACCTTGCCATCACGCCCGTCACACGCTGGCTCTGTTCCAGCAACTTGGCCAGCTTCTGCGCACACCCGACAGCGCCGCAGCAGCGCTGCCACCGGGTTTGCATCCCGGCTGGCAGCAGCCACTGCGTCACAAAGCCCTGCAAGCCTGGCAACTCTGGCAGCAACAAAGCCGGACCTGGCTCGAAGGCCTGCAATTAGCCGAGGCCGAGCGCGAGCGCCTGGCGTTACTCGGCAGGCTGCTGGCCGACAGCCTGTCGCCGCACAACAGCCCACTCAATCCAGAACTGGCACAGGCCTGGAGTAATGGCCCCTGCGCGCCTCTGCGCCAAGGGCTGCAACGGCTGCGCCAGGATCTGCTGCTGGATCGACCGCTACCGCCACTCAATGATGAAGACGCTTTCCAGGTCGGCCGCGATCTGGCGACCTGTCCAGGCCAGGTGGTCGCACGCACCGCGCGCTACGAGCTGATTCAATATCAGGCCAGCACGCCCAGAGTGCGGGAGTACCCGCTACTGATCATACCGCCGCCGCTCAACCGCTATTACCTGCTCGATCTGACTCCTGACACCAGCCTGATCCGCTACGCTCTGGAGCAGGGCATCCAGATCTTTGTCATCAGTTGGCGCAACCCCAATCCCAGCCACTGCGACTGGGGCCTGCCCGATTATGCCGCCAGCTGCGCCGAGGCCCTTGAGGCTTGCCGGCAGCTCAGTGCCAGCAGTAAGGTCTCGTTGTTGGGTATCTGTGCCGGCGGGCTGGTAACCCGGCAACTGCTGCAGTTGCTCAGTAGCCGGGACGAACTCGAACAATTGGCCAGCCTCAGTTTCTGGGTAACGCCGCAGAATCCACAGCATCCCAGCGACCTGACCCGTCTGGCCGGGCCAGCCAGCCGCCAGCAATTACGCCGAACGGTCTGGCGCCAGGGCTGCCTGACGCCACGACAGCTGTGCAGCGCCTTCGCCTGGCTGCGCCCTGGACAACTGGTCTGGCCGCAGGCCATGCAGCGCTACCTGCAGGGCCAGCCAACCCGCCCCGACCCGGTGCTGTTCTGGAACCAGGACAGCACCCGGCTACCAGCCCAACTGGTCGATGACTTACTAGGCTGGCTGGAGTCCGGCGTCGAAAACCGGCCGGCGATACCCGGTCAGATACCCAGCTGGCACCTGGGCGCCGAACAGGACCATATCGTGCCCTGGCGTCAGAGCTTTCCGGAAACGCCAAACCCCAACGCCACCTTTATCCTGTGTCGCGGCGGACACATTCAAGGGCTGATCAGCCCTCCCGGGCGCCCACGCGCCGGTTATCGCCAAAGCCCAGTCAGCACCACAGTGGAACATTGGGAACAGGCCAGCAGCACACACGAAGGCAGTTGGTGGCCAGCCTGGTGCCAATGGCTGCACGACCACAGCGGCCCCCATCAACCGGCACCGGCAACACCAGGCAACGCGCAACATCCAGCACTGGCACCAGCCCCTGGCCGTTATGTGCACCTTCTTTAAGGGAGTATCATGAAAACCCGCGACCGGATCCTGGCCTGTGCACTCGAACTGTTCAACGAGCAGGGCGAGCCCAATGTCACCACCCTGGAGATAGCCAACGAACTGGATATCAGCCCGGGCAACCTCTACTACCACTTCAAGGGCAAGGAGGCATTGCTGGAAGCCTTGCTCGAGGCGTTTCTCGAGCATACCCGCGGACTGCTGCGGGTCGAGGCCATGCCCGATGAACTGGAACCGGAAGACTACTGGCTGTTCCTGCACCTGTTGCTCGAGGCGATCATCACCTACCGCTTCCTGTTCCAGGATCTGTCCAACCTGATGGGCCGTCACACCTTTATCCAGCGCGCCATGCGCCAATGGCTACAGGCCTTGCGCCAAAGCCTGGAGCACCTGCTGCACAGCTTGCAGCGCAGCGGTGCCCTGACACTTGATGACGACAGCCTGCTGTGGCTGCTGGACAATCAATCCCAGACCCTGCTGTTCTGGTTCGACTATCAGCGCATCGCCTACGGTGATGAGCAGGCCGACCCGGTCCAGGCCGTCATTCAGGTCATGAGTCCGCTGCAACCATACCTGGCCTCACCGGCCCAGGAATGGTGGGCCATGCTGATCCTGCGCTATCGACGTCAAGTCTGAACAGCCATAAAAAAACCGGGCCCTGAGGCCCGGTTCGGATCAAGCGCGATGCTCAGCTAGTGCTGGCCGGCGTGCTCGGTGCAGCCGGAGCTGCGGCCGGAGTCGCTGCTGGCGCAGCACTCGGAGCCGGCTCAGCCGCCTTGGTTGCAGCCGGGGTCGCCTTGGGTTTGGCTGGCGCCCGAGGCTTGGCCGGCGCTTTCGGCTTGGCCGCTGCCTTGGGCTTGGCTGGCGCTGCCGGTTTTGCCGCGGGCTTGGCTACAGGCTTGGCCGCCGGGGCTTTGGCTGCGGCCGCTTTCGCTGCAGGCTTGGGCTTGGCTGCCGGTTTCGCTGCCGCCGGTTTGGCGGCCGGTTTGGCTGCAGCCTTCGGCGTAGCCTTGGGCGCGACCTTGGCAGCCGGCGCCTTGGTGCCAGACAACTGACCAATCAGCTTGGTCAGCTCATCGACCTTAGCATTAAGCGCCTTGATCTCATCACGGGAGGGAACCCCCAGGCGGGACACAGCATTATTCAGACGCTTGTCAAAGGCTTCTTCCAGCTCACTCCACTTGCCAGTGACCTTGTCCTTAGCCTTCTCGACCTTGGTCTTGGCCGCATCCAGCGAGTCTTTCTTGCCTTTGTCAGCCTTGCCCTTGATCGCTTCAACCTGTTTGTCGATCTCAGCCTTGGCAGCCTTTTCAGCCGCCTCGCCGTCCTTGATCAGGCCTTCGAAGAGCTTGACGCCCTCCTTGCCCATCTTGGCGTATGCGCCCAAACCAGCCAACCAGATCTGCCGCGAGTACTTCTCGATCTCGCTGACCCAGCCAGCGTCCTTTTCCTGTTTCTTCTTACCCGCCATGGAGAAACTCCTCTGTGACCTTACTTGCTTTGCAGTGACTTGAGTGCAGCACTCAGATCATCAAGCTTAGCAGACAGCAGGTCAATGTCCTTCTTGCTCGGAATACCCATCCGGCCCAGGGCCGAGGCAACCCGATCGTCGAACACTTCTTCAACCTTGCTCAGCTGCACGCCGGTTTTCGACTGCACGGTTTCCCGGGCCTTTTCCTTGAAGCTTTCAATCTTGCTGTTGGCCGCTTCCAGGCGCGCAGCAATCAGCTCCTTGCCCTGCTTCTCGGCAGCTTCGCCTTCGCTGACCAGCAGCTTGAAGTATTCAGCGCCTTCTTTGCCGGCCTTGGCATAGGCACCCAGGCCTGCCAGCCAGATCTGATGGGCGTAGCTCTTCACGTCGCTGACCAGCGAAGCGGTGGTTTCTTCAACTTTCTTGGCGGTGGTTTTGGCCATGTTCAGTACTCCTGTTCAGTTTGAAAGTGGTACAGCACCGGACCGGTTACCGATCCCTGATGCTCAAACTACGCAGGAAAATTAGAATACGCATACTAAAACGCGAAAATGGCAAAACCATAGAGCGCCGAAGCTGGACGCACCCCGACTTCGGCAGCAGTGATCAGGCCAGATACTTGTCCAGGGCCTTTTCGATTTCGCTTTTGACCATCCCGGCCATCGGGGTCAGCATCAGCCCCAGCTTGACCTTGACCCGCACGCTGTCATCGCTGACCAGGATCGAACCATCGGCGCCGCTGCGCTTGAAGGTCAACTCGTCGCCGCACCACTCACACTTGGCATCCAGCTTTTGCGCCAGCTTGTCGGCCAATAGCTGAGCGCGTTCGCGGGCAACGTCCTTGCCCAAGCTGTGTTCACGGGTAATGTCTACGGTGGCCATGGCCTGCTCCTTATGGTTTTAATCGGCCCATAGCATGCCGCAAACTGCGTCGCCATGCGACAGCAAGTCTCGGTGAAATCCCCCGCTGACGGGGAAAAAATGGTTAGAATGTGTGGCTGAACCGCCATCTCAGAGCAAGCCGATGAACAAGCACAACGATTCCGAGCGCACTACCCATTTTGGCTACCAGACGGTGGCCGAATCGGAAAAGGCCAACAAGGTCGCCGAAGTGTTCCACTCGGTCGCAGCCAAGTATGACCTGATGAACGATCTGATGTCCGCCGGTATCCATCGGTTATGGAAACGCTTCACCATCGAACTGTCCGGCGTGCGCCAGGGCAACCGGGTGCTGGACATCGCCGGCGGCACCGGCGATCTGACTCGCAAGTTTTCGCGTCTGGTCGGCCCGGAAGGCGAGGTGGTGCTGGCTGATATCAACGCCTCGATGCTCAAGGTCGGACGCGACCGGCTGCTCGACAAGGGCGTGGCTGGCAATGTGCGCTTCGTCCAGGCCGACGCCGAGGCCCTGCCGTTCCCGGACAACCACTTCGACTGCATCACCATTGCCTTCGGCCTGCGCAACGTCACCCACAAGGACCGTGCGCTGGAGTCAATGCTGCGGGTACTCAAGCCAGGTGGTCGCCTGCTGGTGCTGGAGTTTTCCAAACCGGGCAACCCGCTGCTGTCCAAGGCCTACGACCAGTATTCGTTCACCCTGATGCCGCTGATGGGCAAGCTGGTGACCAACGATGCCGAAAGCTACCGCTACCTGGCCGAATCGATCCGCATGCATCCGGATCAGGAAACCCTCAAGGCGATGATGGAAGAGGCCGGCTTTGCCCGGGTCAGTTACCACAACATGACCGGCGGGATCGTTGCCCTGCACCGGGGAATCAAGCCCTGATGCTGACCCAGGCTCTGCTCGCCGGGATCGAACGCAGTCTGGCGCTGGCCGTTGCCCGCGACCCGGTGACCGCCCAACGGCTTGGCCGACTGGCCGGCAAGGTACTGTTGATCCAGGCCCGCGACCCTGACTGGCAGCTGTGCCTGCTCCCCGACGCCGACGGTATTCAGTTGCTGGCCAGCGCCGAACTTGAGCCAGACTGCACGCTGAGCGCGCCCAGCGCGCTGTTGGCCCGGCTGGCCCTGAGCAGTCAGCGCCAACGCCTGTTGCAGGATCCGGCCCTGACCCTCACAGGTGACAGCCAGGTACTGATCAGCCTGCAAAACATCATCGCTGACCTGCGTCTGGACGGCGAAGCCGAGCTGGCCCGCTGGGTCGGTCCGGTGGTCGCCCCACTGATCGTCAAGCTGCTGCGCCATGGTCGTGACTGGGCCGGCCAGACCCACGACAGCCTGACCCGAACCCTGGGCGAGTACCTGACCGAAGAGTCGCGCCAACTGATCGGTCGCGACGAAGCCGATGTCGCCAGCCGCAAACTTTACGACCTGCGGCTGCGCCTGGAGCGCCTGGAAGCCCGCGTCAATCAACTTGGCCCCACGGACCCGGAAACGCCCGACGCATGAACCTGACCGCCTTGCTGCGCCTGCTGCGCATCCTGCAGATCTTTATCCGCTATCGCCTCGACCAGTTGCTGAGCCCGCTGCCGCTACCTTGGCTGGCGCGCCTGCTACTGGCCATCGGTCCCTGGCGACTGCGTCCGGCGCCGCGCCAGCTCAGCCGCGGCGAGCGGCTGCGGCGGGCCTGCGAGGACCTGGGTCCGGTGTTCATCAAGTTCGGTCAGATTCTTTCGACCCGCCGCGATCTGCTACCTGACGACATCGCCCTGGAACTGGCCCACTTGCAGGACAAGGTACCGCCATTCCCGGCTGATCAGGCCCGGCAGCGGATCGAGCAACAGCTCGGCCAACCGATCGAGCAGGTTTTCGCCAGTTTCAGTGATCAGCCACTGGCCTCAGCCTCGGTGGCTCAGGTGCATGCCGCCCGACTCAAGGATGGCAGCGAAGTGGTGGTCAAGGTCATTCGCCCGGGCATCGGCGAGATCATCGACCAGGATATCCAGTGGCTGTTCCTGGCCGCTCGAGCCCTGGAAAAGCTCTCCAGTGAAGGCCGGCGGCTGCGCCCGGTCGAAGTGGTCAGCGACTATGAAAAAACCATCTTCGACGAACTTGATCTGCTGCGCGAGGCAGCCAACGCTTCGCAACTGCGACGCAACTTCGAAGACTCGCCACTACTCTATGTACCGCGCATCTACTGGGACTGGTGCCGCCACAAGGTACTGGTCATGGAACGCATCACCGGCATCCCGGTGACCGACCTGGAGGCTCTGGCCGATCAACGCACCGACATGCGCAAGCTGGCCGAGCGCGGCGTGGAAATCTTCTTCACCCAGGTGTTCCGCGACAGCTTCTTCCATGCCGACATGCACCCGGGCAACATTTTCGTTGCCCACAAGCACCCGTGGGAGCCGCAGTACATCGCCATCGACTTCGGCATCGTTGGCAGCCTCACACCCGAAGATCAGACCTACCTGGCGCGCAACCTGATGGCCTTCTTCAAGCGCGACTACCGCCGGGTCGCGCAATTGCACATCGACTCCGGCTGGGTACCCGCCGACACCCGGGTCAACGAATTCGAGGCAGCAATCCGCAGCGTCTGCGAGCCGATCTTCGAACGTCCGCTCAAGGACATTTCTTTCGGTCAGTTGCTGCTGCGACTGTTCCAGACCGCCCGGCGCTTCAATATGGAGGTCCAGCCGCAACTGGTGTTGCTGCAAAAGACCCTGCTCAACATCGAGGGCTTGGGACGCCAGCTCTACCCCGATCTCGATCTGTGGACAACCGCCCAGCCCTATCTGGAGCGCTGGATGCGTGAACGGGCACTGCCCCAACAGCAATGGCGCCATGCCCAGCAACACCTGGAACGTCTGCCGCTGCTACTGGACAACGCTCAGCAGGCGCTGCAGCACCTGGCTCACCCGCAGCCGGCCCGTTCAGCACACAGCCGGTCGGTCTGGCCTTTGCGCCTGGCCGGGCTGCTACTGCTCGGATTCGGCGCCGCCGGGCTGGGCCTGAATCCCGGCGACTGGAGCCAGACGCCGGCCATACACTGGCTCAGCGGCGCCATTGGCGCCTGGCTGATACTGCGCCGCTAGCGCGATGCATGACATAACTGGCACACTTAGCCCATGAACCCGATATCCAACGACACCGCCTGGCTGGACTGCATCAAATGGGATGCTGACGGTCTGGTTCCTGCCATCGCCCAGGACGTACACACCCAACGCGTACTGATGGTGGCCTGGATGAACCGTGAAGCGCTGCGCCTGACCGCCGAGGAAGGGCGCGGCATCTATTGGTCTCGCTCACGGCAAAAGCTGTGGCGCAAGGGCGAGGAGTCCGGCCACGTGCAGGTACTGCATGAACTGCGCCTGGACTGCGACGCCGATGTGATCATCCTGATGGTCGAACAGTTGGGCGGCATCGCCTGTCATACCGGCCGTCAGAGCTGCTTCTACCGGGTCTGGAAAGATGGCCAGTGGCAGGTGGTAGACCCGGTGCTCAAGCACCCCGAACAGATCTACGAGCACAAACATGAGTGATACTCTGACCCGCCTGGCCGCGGTTCTGGAACAGCGCAAGCAGGCCAGTGCCGACGGCTCCTATGTCGCCAGCCTGCACGCCAAGGGCCTGAACAAGATTCTGGAGAAAGTCGGCGAGGAATGCACCGAAACCCTGCTGGCGGCCAAGGATTGCGAGCACCGTGACGACAAGTCGGAGCTGGTTTACGAAACCGCCGACCTGTGGTTTCACAGCCTGGTCATGCTCAGCCATCTGGGCCTGGGCCCGGACGACATATTGAAAGAACTGGAACGCCGCTTCGACCTGTCCGGTCTTGAAGAGAAAGCGTCCCGTCAACACAAATAGGGCAATGCCCTGGAGGTAGGCAATGGGTTTTGGCGGCATCAGCCTGTGGCAACTGTTGATCATTCTGCTGATCGTGATCCTGCTGTTTGGCACCAAGCGGCTCAAAGGCATCGGCAGCGATCTGGGCGAAGCGATCAAGGGCTTTCGCAAATCGGTCAATCAGGACGAAGACAAGCCAGCTAACGACAGCATCGAGAAGAAAGACGCCGATACCATCGACGTCACCGCCGAAAAGAAACAGGACAGCCAGTCCAAGGACTGATCGTCCATGTTCGATATCGGTTTCATCGAAATGCTGGTGGTGGCCATCATCGCCCTGCTGGTGCTCGGTCCCGAGCGCCTGCCTGGTGCTGTGCGCACCGTGGGCCTGACCATTGGCCGGATCAAGCGTGGCTTCAGTGAAGTGCGCGAGCAGGTCGAGCGTGAAATCGGTGCCGACGAACTGCGCCAGCAACTGCACAACGAACGGATCATGGCCGAGCTGGAGAAGCAGGCCCTGGGCAAAAGCTCCAACGTGAAACGCAACGGTAACCAGAACGTCACGACCGATGCGCAGACTGACACACCGGACCAGCCCAGCACAGCTCCTGACCATGACAGCCCAGCACCCCGTGATGAACAGCGATAACAAGCCCACACCTGCAGCCGACGACATGCCGCTGGTCGCTCACCTGACCGAGCTGCGCTCCCGGCTGCTGCGCATCATCCTGGTCTGGCTGCTGATCTTTGCCGGGCTGTTCTACTTCGCCAACGATCTTTATACCTTTATCTCCGAGCCACTGCGGGTCTATCTGCCTGAAGGCACCAGCATGATCGCCACCGATGTGGCCTCGCCGTTCCTGACCCCGTTCAAGCTGGCCCTGGTCTGTGCGTTGTTCATCGCCATGCCGTTCGTGCTGCACCAGCTCTGGGGCTTCATAGCCCCTGGCCTGTACAAGCACGAAAAGCGTCTGGCGGTGCCGCTGCTGGTGTCCAGCATCCTGCTGTTCTATGCCGGCATGGCGTTCGCCTATTACGTGGTGTTCCCGCTGGTGTTTGGCTTTTTCACCAGTACCGCGCCGGCCGGTGTGGCGGTGATGACCGACATCAACAAGTACCTGGATTTCGTCCTGACTCTGTTTTTGGCCTTCGGCCTGGCGTTCGAGATCCCGGTGGCCACCGTACTACTGGTGCTCAGCGGCGCGGTAACGGTCGAAAAACTTGGCCGCATCCGCCCTTATGTGGTGGTCGGCTGCTTCGTCATCGGCATGGTACTGACCCCGCCGGACGTTATATCCCAGACCCTGCTGGCGCTGCCGATGTGGCTGCTGTACGAAGTCGGCATCCTGTTCAGCCGGTTTATCCGCCCGCGCCCCAGTGGCAGTGACGAGTCCCCGCCAGCGGCATGAACCTGCTACTGCTCGAAGACGACGACTTCGTCGCCAGCGACCGGGTGCGGCTCAGCGGGCGACGGCTCAAGCACATGCTGGAGATTCATCAGGCCGAAGTTGGCGACCTACTGCGGGTCGGCCGGCTGGGAGGGCTGATGGGCCAGGCCGAAGTTCTCAGCCTGAGCCCTGACAGCACCGAACTGCAGGTTCAGCTCGACCAGCCACCGCCTGCCAAGCTGCCACTGACCCTGCTGCTGGCCATGCCCAGACCCAAGATGCTGCGCCGCATCCTTCAGCACTGCGCCAGCCTGGGCGTGGCCGAACTCATCCTGCTCAACAGCTATCGGGTGGAAAAGAGCTTCTGGCAGACGCCGTTTCTGCAGCCCGAGCAAATCCGCCACAACCTGCTGCTGGGACTGGAGCAGGCCCGCGATACCGTGCTGCCACAGGTACGTATTGAAAAGCGCTTCAAGCCCTTTGTCGAAGATCAGTTGCCAGCGCTGCTGAGCGACAAACAGGGACTGCTGGCCCATCCCGGCCCTTACCCGGCCTGCCCCCGGGCTGTGACCCAGCCGCTGCTGCTGGCCATCGGCCCGGAGGGCGGCTGGATCCCCTATGAAGTGGACAAACTGTGTCAGGCCGGACTGCAACCGGTACAACTGGGCGAGCGCATCCTGCGCGTGGAAACCGCAGTTACAGCCCTGATCGGCCGACTGTTCTAAACCCGTTCCAGCATCACCGGCACCGGCCGGCAGACGGTATTGCATACCGGCGAATGGTCCTTGGCAAAAGCCAGCAGCTCATCCAGTTCCTGATCGCTGCAATCGGCCTCGATAGCCATCTCAATCCGGATACTTTCATAGCCCACCGTGGCCTGCGGATCGAGATTGAGAAAACCTTCCAGATTGATCGTGCCGCTCAATCGGGTCGACAGCTTGCGGATGGTGATACCTCGAGCCGTGGCATGCAGCACCGTGGTAGTGGTGACACAACCGGCCAGCGCATGCAGCAGGTACTCCACCGGGTTGGCACCTTCATTGTGGCCCAGCAACACCGGCGGCTCACCGTTGGTGTAAACGAAATCGGCGCTGCGTGACTGGTCTTCGGCACCTACGCCGTAGAAGCCGCGAATCTGCGAGCGGTTTTCCCCGCCATTGATCCACTGGTTGCTGGCGCGGAATTCGAATTGCGCCAGGCTGGGCTGGTTACTCAGCAGGTTAATGGTCTGGTCCAGTTGGGCCAGGTCAAGGCCATTGCGGGTCAGGGCCGGAGCTTGTGCGTTCATCTTGCCTTCCTCATTGCTACAGTGATTATCGATGCAAGCGCTAAAACGTTCGCGCTTGCAGGCAAGATAAGCTGTCGACTGGCAGCCGATCAGATGGAGTTTTGACAAAAACAGGGCATTCGTGCCACTTCCGTACGGAGGTTTCATGATGAACGCCAGCAGCCAGCCCGTTCGCGCCCAGATCCTGGCACTGCCGGAAACCGCCGGCTCAGCGCTGTACGGCATGCTCGACGTGCTGCTGGCCACCGGCAACCTGTGGCAGACCCTGGTCGCCGATGAGCCGCCCCGGCGCTGCTTCGAGGTCAGCATCGTCGCCTTGTCCGACAGCCCCTTTCACTGCGGGCACGGCATCCCGGTCGAGCCGGTCTGCAGCATCAGTCAGGCCCCGCCCGCCGAGCTGCTGATCATTCCGGAAATCTGGCTGGCTCCGGAGGAACGGCTGGACGGTCGCTATCCCGAACTGATGCGCTGGCTGCAAGCTCAATATCGCGCTGGGGTGGCGATCTATTCAGCCTGTTCCGGCGCCATTTTGCTGGCCGAAAGCGGGTTGCTGGATAACTGCGCGGCGACCTCGCACTGGGGCTATCAGGATCTGTTTCGCCAGCGCTACCCTCAGGTTCGATTCCACCCCGAAGCCAACCTGGTGGTCGCTCAGCCCAATGGCCGGCTGGTTACTGCCGGCGGCACCACCTCCTGGCATGACCTGGCTCTGCACATCATTGCCCGGCATATCGGCATCGGCGAGGCCTTGCGAATCGCCAAGGTCTATCTGCTCAAGTGGCACGATGAGGGTCAGTTACCCTTTACCGGACTGGTACGGCGTACCCCCCATGCCGACGCCGTGGTCCGGCGCTGCGAAAGCTGGCTGCAGGACAACTTTCAGGACAGTCAGGCACTGGCGCACCTGCTGCAACAGGCCGCGCTGCCCGAACGTACGCTCAAGCGCCGGTTCAAGCAGGCCACCGGCTGCTCGCTGATTGAGTATTTGCAAAACCTGCGGATCGAAGCGGCCAAACGGCTGCTGGAGCAGTCGCGCCTGGCGATCGAAGACATCAGCCTGGCGGCCGGCTACGAGGACACCTCATTCTTTCGCCGGCTGTTCAAACGCCTGACCGGACTGACTCCGGGCCAATACCGGCGCCTGTTCCAGCCACTGGCCCGGGCTCTGGACTAATCGGCTCGCGGCGCGCCGACCAGCGTCGGCAGCACGTCATCATCACGCCAGCCAAAACCAGCCTGAACCTGCACATCACGGGCACCGACTGGCTCACCGCATTCGGAGCAGACCATCACCGGGCGCATGACCTGGCCACAGCCCTTGTGCACATGCAGCACCGGCGCGCCGCGCTCATCGGCCATATGCCGATCGCCCCAGTGCACCAGCGCCAGCAGTACCGGGTGCAACTCCAGCCCCTTGTCGGTCAGCCGGTACTCTTCACGTAGCGGGCGCTGCTGATAAACCTGCTTGCGCAATACGCCGTGTTCGACCAGTTTTTTCAGACGGTCGGTGAGAATGTGCCGGGTAATACCCAGACGCCGCTCGAACTCGTCGAACCGGCGCACCCCGAGAAAACAGTCACGCAGCACCAGCAAGGTCCAGCGATCGCCGACCACCGCCAGGGTGCGGGCCAGGGAACAAGGTTGTTGATCGAGATCTTCCCAGCGCATGGGCAGGACTCCTTGAGGATGGTCTGCACAGAATAATAGCTTGACAGGTTCCAAAAAGGAACTGAGTATTAATCTGTAGGTTCCAAAACAGAACTAACGAGGACAACAACATGCCCAAAGCCCAGGTCGCTATTGTCATCGGTGCCGGCGACGCCACCGGCGGCGCCATTGCCCGCCGTTTCGCCCGTGAAGGTTTTACCCTGTGCATCACCCGACGTCAGGCCGATGCCCTGCAGCCATTGGCCGAGCAGATCCGCGCCGAAGGTGGCCAGGCGCATGCTTTTGGCTGTGATGCCCGGCGCGAGGAGCAGATGGTGGAGCTGTTCGAGCACATTGAGCGTGACATCGGCGAGATTGCCGTGGTGGTATTCAATATTGGCGCCAACGTCCGCTTCGGCATTACCGAAACCACTGAGCGGGTTTATCGCAAGGTCTGGGAAATGGCCGCTCTGGCGGGTTTTCTCAGCGGCCGGGAAGCGGCCAAGGCGATGCTGCCGCGAGGCCGGGGCACCATCATCTTCACCGGGGCGACTGCCTCACTGCGCGGCGGCAACGGCTTTGCCGCCTTCGCCAGCGCCAAGTTCGCGCTACGGGCACTGGCCCAGAGCATGGCTCGCGAACTCGGCCCGCAGGGTATCCACGTTGCCCACCCGATCATTGACGGGGCCATCGACACCGCCTTTATCCGCGACAATTTCCCCGAGCGCTACGCGCTCAAGGACCAGGCCGGGATTCTCGATCCGGAGCACATTGCCGAGCAATACTGGCAGTTGCATTGCCAGCCGCGTGACTGCTGGACCCATGAACTGGATCTGCGCCCGTGGATGGAAACGTTCTGATTTAACGCATTGAACAAACGCACCGGAGACCTTGCGATGAGCAAACAAGTCGAATTCTTCTTTGATGTCGGCAGCCCAGCCAGCTACCTGGCCTGGACCCAGCTCCCAGCCCTGGCTGCGCGGCAGCAGGCCGAGATCGTCTGGAAACCCATGCTGCTGGGCGCGGTGTTCCAGGCCACCGGCAACAGCTCACCGGCCACCATCGAGGCCAAGGGTCGTTATACCCGGCTGGATTTTCAGCGCTTTGCCCAGCGCTACGGCGTCGCCTTCAACCACAATCCGTACTTTCCCATCAACACCCTGCTGCTGATGCGCGGGGCGGCGGCCTATCTGGACGGTCCGCGCTTTGCCGACTACCTCAGCGCCATCTTCAAAGCCATGTGGGTGGATGCCCAGGACATGAACCAGCCCGAGGTAGTAGGTACTGTGCTGGCCAAGGCCGGTTTCGATCCGCAGGAAGTATTGGCCTTGTGCAACGACCCTGCCACCAAGGAGCGGCTCAAGCAATTGACCGCTGAAGCGATTGAGCGTGGAGTGTTCGGGGCACCGACGCTGTTCGTGGCCGACGAGATGTTCTTCGGCCAGGACCGGCTGGATTTTGTCGAGCAGGCGCTGCAAGCGGAGTGAAAGGCTTGACGACCAGGGTTCCGCGGCCTAGCTTTGGCGGACTATCTACACCCGGAACCCTGTCATGCTTTCGCTTGCGTTCAAATGCCTGCTCGGCGCTCTGGCCGTGCTGGCTATAGCGCTGTTGGCCAAATCTCGGCATTTCTACATTGCCGGACTGGTACCGCTGTTCCCTACCTTCACTATCATCGCCCACTACGTGGTGGGCACTCAGCGACTCTCCAGTGATCTGCGCATGACTGCGATCTTCGGGCTCTGGTCGCTGATTCCCTACGCCCTCTATCTGCTGGCGGTCGCCTGGTTCAGCCAACGCTTTTCGCTGCTGATCACCCTGCTGCTGGCGGTGGCCGCCTGGACCGTGGCCGCAGCAATCCTGGTCCATGTCTGGTCGCGGATCTACCCGCTGCAATAACTCAGACTTCGAGCAGCAGGGTCACCGGGCCGTCGTTGACCAGGTGAACCTGCATGTCAGCACCAAAGCGGCCACTGGCAACCTGCGGATGGCTGGCCCGGGCCCGCTCCAGCAGGTAGTTGAACAGCTCTTCGGCCAGTGCTGGCGCGGCTGCGGTGGAAAATCCCGGGCGCAGGCCCTTGCGGGTGTCGGCCGCCAGCGTAAACTGCGAAACCAGCAGCAGCCCGCCGCCGACATCCTGGAGCGAGCAGTTCATCCGCCCCTCGGCATCGTTGAAGACCCGGTAGTTGAGCAGCTTGTGCAGGAGCTTGTCGGCCTTGGCCTGATCATCGCCTGGCTCGACACCGACCAGCACTAGCAGCCCCTGATCAACCGCACCCACCACCTCGCCGGCGACCTCAACCCGGGCATGGCGTACCCGTTGCAGCAAACCCTTCATGCCTTACTCCGCCTGCGGGGTCAGATTCAACAGGCGCTGGGCCATGCTCTGAGTCGCCCGCACCAGCGCATCGGCGATACTCGGCTCGGAGGCGGCGTGCCCGGCATCGCGAATGATCTGCAGCTCACTGCCAGGCCAGCGCTGATGTACGGCATAGGCATTGTCCAGCGGACAAACCATATCGTAGCGACCGTGGACGATGATCCCTGGGATATGGGCGATGCGGCCCATGTTGGCCAGCAACTGATCGGGCTCCAGAAATGCCTGATTGATGAAGTAGTGGCACTCGATCCGGGCAATGGCATAAGCCCGGCGGGCCTCGCTGAAACGCTCGACCACCTGGCTGCTCGGGCGCAGCGTGGCGCAGCGCCCCTCCCACACCGACCAGGCCTTGGCCGCATGCATGCGACAGATCTCGTCATCACCGGTCAGGCGCCGATAGTAGGCAGCCACCATGTCATCGCGCTCGGCCTCGGGGATCAGCGATACATAGTCCTCCCAGTAATCGGGAAACACGTGACTGGCGCCTTCCTGGTAGAACCAGTGGATATCCTGGTCACGGCAGAGAAACACCCCACGCAGGATCATTCCCAACACCCGCTGGGGGTGGGCCTGAGCATAGGCCAGCGCCAGGGTCGAGCCCCAGGAACCACCAAACAGCACCCACTGCTCGATACCCAGATGCTCGCGCAGCGCCTCCAGGTCATCGATCAAATCAGCCGTAGTGTTGTGTTCCAGACTGGCATGTGGCGTTGAACGCCCCGAGCCGCGCTGGTCAAAGGTGATGATTCGATAGATCGAGGGGTCGAAAAAACGCCGGCTCAGGCTATCGCACCCCGCTCCGGGACCACCGTGAATGAATACCACCGGCAGCCCCTCAGCCTGGCCACTTTCATCGGCGTAAAGTACATGTGGTGACTGCACCGCCAGTTCATGCCGGGCGTAGGGTTTGATCTCCGGGTACAGCAGCTGCATGATGGGGCTCCTGGGCTGGGCGGGCGACTTTGTCGCGCCTGGCGATATGCTCAACACACCACATTACTGACCGGCGAGGCATATGTCACCTGTACGTTTTTTCGCACTGGGCCTGCTGGCCCTGATACTGCTCGGCTGCTCACGTCCGAGCCCGGATGAGCAGCTCAATCGCAGTCTCACCGAGTTGCAGGAGGCGATCGAAGCACGCTCCAGCGAGCGGGTGCTGAAACTGCTGCACCCGGAGTTCAACGCTCATCAGCCCTATGACCGCGACTGGGCCAGACGCACTATGGCCCTGCTGTTTCTTCAGCACCAGCGCATTCAGGTGCTGGTGTTGAACCAGACGACCCAAATCGACCCGATCTACAGTGGTCAGGCCCGCACTGAGGCCCAGGTCACCCTGGGCGGCGCAGAGCGTTTCATACCCGACAGTACCCGCTATTACCGCATCACCCTGGACTGGCTGGAAGATGACGGCGACTGGCGCGTTCATCGCCTGAGTTGGGAATAGCAGCAACCACGGAGTGGCGCGTTTCTAGCGCTCTGCTGCGCTTCAGGCTTTAATAAACCAAGGCTTCAGACTCTTGGCTGGCACTGTTTGTGCTTGCCTACAACAATAAACCACCGCCTTGAGGATGTCGCATGCCGCTTGAGCGCGCCAGTTGCCAAGCCCCTGATCAACGCCTGATCAGCCTGCAGAGTACTTGCCTGATCGCCCACTGCTTTGCGGCCCAGGGGTTGTCGGTCAGCGACCTGCTGAACGCCACCGGACTGAGCGAATCCGACCTTGAGCAACCTTCGCGGTTGATCACCCCAGCCCAGGAACAGCAGGTATTCGCCAATGCAGCCAGGTTAGCCAACTCGGCCCTGATCGGCCTTGAGCTGGGTCAACGCATGCGCATCTCCGCCTACGGCCAGCTCGGCTATGCCATGCTGTCGAGTCCCACACTGGGTCAGGCGCTGGAGGTCATGCTCAGCTATCCGGTGCTGCTTGGCAGCTATTTCCGCCTGTCGCTTGAACTGCTCGATGACGGCCTGGTTGCCCTCAGCGCCCGCGACTATCATGAATCGCCACAACTGCGGCTGTTCAATACCGAGCTATGCCTGTCATCGGTCAAGGCCATGCTCGATGATGCTCTGGGTCAGCCTTTGCCCCTGAGCGCCATACACCTGAGCCTGCCGGCTCCCAGCCATGCCGAACACTACCCGCAGGCATTCGGGGCCTGTCAGTTGCTGGCACACCAGGATGCCGAACGGCTGGTATTCGATTCGCACTGGCTGGATGCCCCGCTACCGCTGGCCGACCCGGTTACCCAACATGAAGCCCTGCGCCAATGCCAGCAGTTGCAGGAGCGTTTTTGTGCCCAACAGTCCCCGCTGGTTGTCAGCCTGACCGAACAGTTGCAACAGACTCTGGATGCACCGCCAAGCCTGGAGCAACTGGCCGGGCGCCTGCACTGCACCTCCCGTACCCTACGCCGCCACCTGCGCCAGGCCGGCTGTGGTTATCAGCAACTGCTCGACCAGTTGCGCCTGCAACAGGCCAAGACCCTGCTCAGCCGCCCTCATCTACCCATCTATGTCATCGCTGAACAGCTCGGTTTCAGCGAGAGCGCCAGTTTCCGCCATGCCTTCATCCGCTGGACCGGCATGACCCCGCGAGCTTGGCGCCAACGCCAGAAAGCAGCCGAACACTAGGCCCTGTCCGTTTCGATCCCTTTTCTGTCCCCAGCTATCGTTCCGCCTCATGCCGCCAGAGGCCATGATCAAGGTCAGCCCCCTGGTAGAACAACAACCGGAACGAGAACCACCATGCAGACTTTCTACAGCGATGACCACCGCCTGCACCACGGCCAGGCCGAGCTTAACAACGGCCAACTGATGCCCTGCTTCGAGAAACCCTCACGCGCCGATATGGTGCTCGAACGAGTCAGAAGTACCGGTTTAGGGCCGGTGCAGGCACCCGAGGACTTTGGTCTTGCGCCCATCAAGCGCGTGCATGACAGTCAGTTTGTCGACTTTCTCAAGGGCGCCTGGGCCCGCTGGGCTGCACTGGGCCGCAGCCATGACATGCTCCCGCTGGCCTGGCCGCCACGGCGTATGCCGGCACGCTGCCCCGAGGATATCGACGGCCAGCTCGGCTACTACAGCTTCGACGCCGGGGTACCGATGAACGCCGGCAGTTGGCAGGCCATCTACAGCAGTGCCCAGGTAGCACTCAGTGCCCAGGCCCGGCTCGCCACCGGTGATCAGGCCGCCTTCGCCCTGTGCCGACCACCCGGACACCATGCCGGAATCGACTACATGGGCGGCTACTGCTACCTGAACAATGCTGCCATCGCCACCCAGGCCCTGCTCGACGGCGGGGCACGCAAGGTGGCGATTCTCGATGTCGACTTCCACCACGGCAACGGCACCCAGGACATTTTCTACCAACGGCCTGATGTACTGTTCCTGTCGATTCACGGCGACCCGCGTCACGAATACCCCTGCTTTGCCGGCTATGCCGATGAACGCGGTGAAGGTGCCGGGCTGGGCTACAACTACAACTATCCGCTGGCCGCCGGCAGTGACTGGACGCGGTGGTCGCAGGCACTGGCTGATGCCCTGCGGGTGATCGCCGGTTATGGCGCCGATGCTCTGGTGGTTTCGCTGGGGGTAGACACCTACAAACAGGATCCGATTTCCAGCTTCAAACTGGACAGCCCCGACTACCTGCGTATGGGTGAGCAGATCGCCAGCCTCGGCCTGCCCAGCCTGTTCGTGATGGAAGGCGGCTACGCCGTCGAAGAGATCGGCATCAATGCCGTCAATGTCCTCAGCGGTTTTTCCAGCCGACGCTGATTCACCTTAGGAGCACCACCATGAAACTCAAGCCACTCTTGCCAACCCTGGGGCTCATGCTCCCGCTCAGTCTGTTTGCCACCCAGAGCCAGGCCGCTGACGTGCGGATCTACAACTGGTTCGACTACACCCCGCAATCGACCCTCGACAGCTTTCAGGCCGCCACCGGCATCCGCCCGACCCTGGACACCTTTGACTCCAATGAAGTGCTGGAAGCCCGGCTGATGTCCGGACGTTCCGGTTATGACGTGGTGGTGCCCAGTGACAGCTTTCTGGCCAAGCAGCGTCAGGCCGGTGCCTTTCAGAAACTGGACAAAAGCCTGCTGCCCAACCTCGGCAATCTCAACCCGGACCTGATGCAGGCGCTGGAGGGCAATGACCCGGGTAACGAATATGCGGTGCCTTATATGTGGGGTACCAACGGGATCGGCTTCAATGTCGACAAGGTCAGGGCAGTGCTGGGCGAGGATGCCCCGATCGATTCCTGGGCCCTGGTGTTCGACCCCACCTACATGGCCAAGCTGGCCCAGTGTGGCGTGGCGTTCCTCGACTCACCCTCGGAAATTCTGCCCGCCGCCCTGCACTATCTGGGTCGCGACCCCAACAGCACCGAGGCCGACGATTATGCCGCCGCCGAAGAACTGATGCTGGCGATCCAGCCCTATGTCCGCTATTTCCACTCCTCACGTTTCCTCAACGATCTGGCCAACGGGGAAATCTGCGTCGCGGTCGCCTGGTCCGGCAGCATCCTGCAGGCCGATGCCCGGGCTCAGGAAGCAGGTAATGGGGTGCAACTGGAGTACCGGATACCCAAGGAAGGCACCCAGGTCTGGTTCGATCTGATGGCGATTCCGCGTGATGCGCCCAACCCGGCCGGCGCCCATGCCTTTATCAATCACATCCTCGAACCCGAGGTAGTGGCGGCGATCAGCAACGAAGTGGGTTACGCCAACCCCAACCAGGCAGCCACTCCACTGGTCAAGGAGTCCCTGCGCACCAATCCCGGAGCCTACCCGCCAGCGCAAGTGCAGGCCCGGCTGTTCACCCTCAAGCCCTTGCCGATTGCCGCTGAGCGTATCCGCACCCGGGCCTGGAACAGGATCAAGACCGGCAAGTAAACAAAAGCCCCGGAGCAGGAATCAAACTCTGCTCCGGGGCAGCCACTCAGCCGCCGAACGGCGCTCTGCCGATCAGCCAGAGGTGCAGCCACAGGGCAAAGATCACCCAGGTAACCAGCCCGACCACCACAACCGCAGCATCCCGACTCAGCTGGCCGCTAGCCGGTACCAGCCCGGCCAGCCGGTCACGCCGACGGTTGCTGACGTAGGCCGCCGTGGCCCACACCAGAAAACCGCCAAACAGCAGCAGGTCTGCCAGGGTACCGTTGGCAATCAAGTGGGCCAGCGCCCAGAACTTCACCCCCAGCAGCATCGGATGACCAACCCGGGCCTTGAGTTTTGAACCCGGCAGATAGGCGGCAACCAGCAGAATGAATGCCGGTATGGTCAGCAGGGCTGCCAGGTGGCGAGTCCATACCGGCGGCACCCACAGCCAGGTCGGAGCCAGCCGTGCCTGCCCATAACCCCAGATGATCAGCACCAGACCGATCAGCGCCACCAGCGAATACAGCCCCTTCCAGGGCATCAGGCCCAACCGCTGCACCTGTTGCTCACGCCAGGCCGGCGCCAACATGCGCAGCGAATGCACGCCAAGAAAAATCACCAGACCAATCACCAGAGCCAACATCGGTATATCCTTTTTTCGTTGTTATGGCCCTGGCGAGTAGTCCAGGGCTGGTTAGCGGGTTTCAGGGTAGGCTTTCAAACTCCCCGCCTGCGAACGCACCAGCAAGGCACCGGTGTCATCGAAGTCAAACCCGTCGATCGCTTCCAGCGTTTCCAGGAAACGCTGCTCCTGCTCCATCAATGATGGAGCGCAGGCCATCATGGTGGTAGCCGCCTGACTGACCGTCAAGCTCTCACCCGTGAGGGCGTACTGGCCCATGAAGTTGTTGCACGAAGCGCGCCCGGCAATCCGTCCGTCAGGGAAAAAGTTCAGGGTCACCCGCGACCGGTCGATGATACCGCCACCGTTGATGTCTTCCACCACCCATTCAACACCCTGCAACAAACGTTCGGGCTGACCACCACACCCTTGAAGGGTTTCGCCATCGACCATCAGGCTGACCTGCTGGGGGAAGGGCATCCCGCTCATGCTGTCGCGGCACAGCCGTTCGGTAACCAGCAGGGTTATCGTCTGTTCGCCCTCACCAGCGTCAATCCGGCTGCGGCTGGTGCTTTCCTGCTCGTTACGATAGGGCAAGGTGCGCGTCAGCTTGTCGTCCATGCGCTGCAGGCTCAACTCGCCCGCGTCCAGCTCGACCGACCAGAACGGCTCATTGCCCGTAGCTTTGAATGGCTCGACAACCGCTCCCGGCGGCACGCAAAGCGGATACTCGTCACCGTTAAGCGTCAGCCAACCCTGATTGCCCTTGCTCCAGAAACTGGTGCTGGGGTCGCCCTCAAGCTCGAACTTGGCTCCCGACGCACTGACCGCCGGCAGCAGTACCAGCTCCTGACCCTTGGCATTGAGCATCAGCTTGTCATCTTCATAGCCGACGTTGATCTGCAACTGGCCACAGTTGAACACGTTGCTGAAAGCCGAACCCCGATGGGGCAACAGCACGATCTCGCCCAACTCGGCATCACCACCGGTCAGGTCCACTTCTACCGGGCCAGACGCCCAGGTAGTACGCCCACCCTCCTGAATCGCGGCCCGCAGCACATAGCTGGAAGCCTGGGCCAGAGTCTGGGCATCCACCTCCAGGGCAAAATTAACCGGCACCTGCTGGCCATCCAGGCTGATGCGCTGCTCAGCCAATACGCCGTCCCCATCGGCTGCCTCGGCATCACGCAACTCAACCAGCACCTGACTATCAGGCAACAGGGCAATACGCGCCCGATAAGTGAGGCTGCCGCTGACCCGGCTCAGGGCCTGTTCGGCCTCCTGCTCAGTGACCCGCTCGCTGCTGGCCGGCGCCTCGCTGGCAGGTTCTGAGCAGCCGGTTAGCGCCAAAACGGCACCCAGCGACAAGGCAATGGCAAGTGGTGTGAGTTGCATAATGGTTCTCCCTGAACAATGGAGCCCATCAGACCCGAACCAGCCGGTTCGGTTCCTGGGCATTCAATCCGGCAGCCAGATACTGCCTTCCAAATACAAGCGTGCCTGCCCGGCAACCAGCACGTAATCCTCGCCGACCTGACAGTGCAGTACGCCGCGCCGCGCCGAGGCCTGCAACGCCGTTAGCTGCGGGCGGCCCAGCCGCCCAGCCCAGAACGGCGCCAGACCGGCGTGGATGGAGCCAGTTACCGGATCCTCCAGCCCACCATTGGCCGGCCAGAAATAGCGCGAGACACAATCGAACTCACGCCCCGCTGCCGTCACCACGGTATCGCGCGGCGCCAGGCGGGCCAGGGCGGTGGGCTCGGGTACCACATCATGCACAGCCTGTTCATCATGATAGACGGCAAACCAGGCCTGGCGGTTGCGCCAGACCTCATCCGGGCGGATAGACAAACCTTCCAGCAACGCCAGCGGCACCTCATCGACCGGCTCCGGCGCCAGCAAGGGGAAGCGCATTTCAATCAAACCATCGGCCTTGCGCCAGACCTGCAACCGGCCGACGGCCGGAGCAGTGAAGCTCAGCACCTCGCATTCCGGCATCTGGCGGAACAGCACAAAGGCGCTGGCCAGAGTGGCGTGCCCACAGAAATCGATTTCCGCCAGCGGCGAAAACCAGCGAATCGCATAGCTGCCATCCGCCGAGGGCACAAAAAAAGCGGTTTCCGACAGGTTGTTCTCGGCCGCTATCGCCTGCATCAGCGGCTCGGGCAACCACTGGTTCAACGGCACCACCGCCGCCGGATTGCCGGCAAACAGGCGGTCGGTAAAAGCATCGACCTGATACAGTCTCAGCGACATAGCACTCACTCCATAGCCAGTAAATGCAAGAGTTTAGCCACAGTGCCGCTCAGCAGCCTGCAACAGCCAGTGCGGATTCAGGCATAACAGTTTCTTTAAAAAGATGATCCCGGCTCCTGTAAAAAGGCCAACTCCTCGGCCGTGGATGGCCGGCCAAGAATGGCGTTGCGATGCGGATAGCGGCCAAAGCGCTCAATGATCTGCTGATGCTTGAGTTCATAATCCAGACTGTCGTGCTGCCCCAGCGCGGTAAACAGCCTGACCGCCTGCTCATGGATAACCGGCGACTCGCTGTGCATATAGGGCATATAGAGAAAGCTGCGCTGTACCGGCGGCAGTTGCTGGTCGAGCCCGGCGGCGACGGCCTCCTGGGCCAGCACCAGCGCCATCGCGTCATTGGCAAAGGCCCGCGCAGTGTCACGCCAGATATTGCGCGAGAACTGATCCAGCACCAGGATCTCGGCCAGCCGGCCTTCAATCGTGCGGCGCCAGGCGGCCAGCTCAGCACGTTCGGCCTGCTGGTGCAGCGCCAGAAAGCGCCGGGCCACCAGTTGATCGAACTGCGGATCCTTCTTCCACCATTGCCCGGGTTTGATTTCCTCGAACCAGAAAGTCAGTATGGCTTGATACATGCACACATCCTGTTTGCCGGGAGAGTCTATTGAGAACGCGCCTGAGCCCACGCCCACCGCTGCTGGCCCTGATTGGCCTGGTCACCCTGCTGGTGATCTTCGCCTTGCTGCCGATCAGTGTAGCCGACCTGCTGAGCTGGGGCGCCCAACTGGTTGGTCATCCGCTGGCTCTGGCCGGGCTGGTGCTGATCATGCTGCTGTTGATGAGTTTCGGCCTGCCCGGCAGCCTGTGCTTCTGGCTGATTGCCCCCTTTCATCCCCCCTGGCTCAGCGTTCCGCTGCTACTGGTCGGTAGCGTCGGCGGCGCGCTGGGCGCCTACTGGCTCGGACGCAAGGTTGGCTCGGCCTGGCGCCCCGGGAAACTGGCTCGCCAGGTACTCAGGCTGCTGGCCAAGCGCAGTGACTTGCTCACCCAATGCGCGCTGCGCATCCTGCCCGGCTTTCCCCACGCCTTCATCAATCTGGCCGCCGGTGTTCTGCACCTGCCCCTGATTACCTATATGCTGGCGGCCGTGGTGGGCCTGAGCATCAAATGGACCGTCTATGCCCAGGCAGTCCACGGCATGGTCAGCGCCGCCCAGGCCGAACAAGCCCTGGGGCTGAGCAACCTGCTGCCGCTATTGGTGTTGGCCGGTCTGCTGGCTCTGGGCGGCCTGGCCAAGCGCCTGTGGCTGAATCCCAAGTCCAACTGACTGGACTACACCCGAGCTCGGCTTTTACGTATCATCCGCGCCAACTCGCCTTCAGTAGACTGAGCATGAAACCCGAGCTGATCAAAGCCGCCGACATAGACCGTACCGACACCTGGCTGCGCTACCGCAAGGGCCTGTGCGACAGTTGCCATGGCAGTTGCTGCACCCTGCCGGTGGAAGTCCGAATCGACGACCTGATCCGCCTTGAGCTGGTCGACGAGTTCGAGCGCAGCACCCCGCTCAAACAAATCGCCAAGCGCCTGCAAAAGGAAGGCGTAATCGAGCGCCTGAACCTCAAGAGCGGCATCTTCACCCTGCGCCGCATGAGCAACGACGACTGCCTGTTCCTGGACCGCCACAGCCGCCGCTGCACGGTCTACGACAAACGCCCCGATACCTGCCGCAATCATCCCCAGATCGGGCCGCGTCCGGGCTTTTGCGCCTACCGACCGCGAATGAGTTAGTGGCCAGCAGTGCCCAGCAGATACTCGCGAATCAAACGCTGGCGGGTTTCATGAACGGCCGGGGCATCCAGAAACGGGTGGTCCCAGCCGGCCTCATGATGGGTCCCTAGTCCCAAGGCGGCAGCCCGCTCGCGTAGCGGCCCGACCATGCTCTCATCCAGCACGCCATCGCGGCCCCCGGTAATTATCAGGACCTTCGAACCCAGCGATTCAGACAGATTGTTGAGCGGATCAACCCAGCCTGGACAGCCATAATCAGACAGCCGACTGGGGCTGGAATCGATTACCACAGCGTCAAACTCCGCCCCAGCACCGATCACATTCATCATCACCAGTCCACCCAGAGAAATGCCGTATAGCAGGGTGCGCTCATAGCGCTGGTTGAACCGGGCCACCATCTCCCGGTAATCGGCAATGATCGCGTTGAGTCGCCGGCGCCCTTCCGAGCGACCATAGCCTCGATAATCAAACACATAAACATCGTAGCCGGCTGCAGCATAGTCACCCAATCCAACAATCAACTGATCGGAGATCATCGCATTGCCAGAAGCTACCAACAGATAGCCCTTGGGCTGGATATGCGGCAAGTGGCTGTCCCGAGCGGCATAACGGTAGCCACGCAGCACCTTGCCGTCATCGGCAACAAATTCAGCCAGAGAAATATCCGGGTGACGGGTCACCCGCTCGGGAACAGGTAAGGGCGTCAGCGAACTCCAGAGGGTAAATACCAGGGGTTCCTTGAACCAGCCGCAGATTGCAGCCTCACGCGGGGTATCGGCCAAGACTGGTTGGCTGGTAGTCAGAATACTCAGGGCAAGGGCACTGAGACGGCGCATGAATCGCCTCCCCAAACCTGTTGAAGGTTAGCTGCCCCGATAGTACTCCCAAGGTTGGCCGGAGAGAAAGTCAGGCCGGGAAACGAACACCGGACCTAATCAGGCCCGGTGTTCAAGTCGCGCTTAGTAAGGGCAGTTGCTGCGATGCTCGTTGATGTTGGAATCGGAAGTGTGGTTCGGGCCGCAGAGGAACTGGTGGTAACGGCGGTCCTGATCCAGGTGCAGTTTCATCCAGGATACGCCAAGACGGCTCAGAGCACGGTCATAGCGACCAAAGGAGCTACCGCCATTGGCACAGTAGTGGTTGCCGTTGGTAAGACGGAAATAGGCCTTGTCGATATCATCCGGCAAGCGGTTGTAGAACGGCGAGGCGTGGCTGCTGACCGGCGCGATAGTATCCGACTGACAGGCAAAGATCATAGTCGGAGCCTGAACATTGCGGAACTGCAGGCTGGAAGAGTCCCATGGTGCCAGCGGAATTGCGGCGCTGATGCGACCTTCTGTGGCTACCCGCAGGGTCCCGCCACCACCCATCGACCAACCGATTACCCCCAGACGGTCGGTATCGATCATGCCACGTACCGGGCTACCGACCCGGGTGTTCTGGGCAATCAGGTAATCCAGCGCATTGTTGATCTGCCGAGCCCGGCTGGCCGGCTGGTCAAAGCCACTGTTGGTGTCGATGGTCATGACCACGAAACCATGGGAAGCCAGCTTCGGACCCCACCAGTCAATCGAGGACTCAGCCGAAACAAAACCTGGGATCACCACAATCGCAGCCATGGTGCCGGTTGTGCCGCTTGGGTAGTGGATAGTGCCGCCGCCAAAGCCACTGACCAGACTCGACACTCTGCTGTCGCGCACAGAGTAGGGGCCACGATCCGCCTCAAGGAATGAAACGCTTGGGTCAGGGCCACGCTGATAAGGGCTGGGGCCAGTGTCGGGATCACCTGGACCCGGGTCAGGGTTGGTAGCCAAGGCAGAAGCGGAAAGCATCAGTGCGCTGGCAGTCAGCATCGAGAGCAGGGACTGCTTGATGGTTCTGGTTTTCATGTTGTCTCCAGGATCATGCGGATTGTTATTGTTCGATCACCGCCCGCGAACCGGGAATGTTCGACAGCCGGGGGCATGTGTGCAGGGGCATTACATAGCAAGAGGAGAAAGCTTGGTATCGCCTTTTCAGGTGATAAAACCCGGGAGAAAACAGCGGACCGACGGCCTGGACGGCCCGTAGAAAGAGTGATTCAAACTCGAGACCAAACCTCGATATGGTGACGGCGCGCCACCCGCACGCCGGTGTTGGCCGGCAAAGCCCCGGCCAGCCCAACACGCTCTAGCTCGGCCATAACCCTGACCTGTTCCGGCTCGGGCAAGGCCTGAACAGTGTCACTGGCACGCTGCAGGACATAACGCAGATAGGGCTCAACCCCGGTCTCGATGGGCACTCCTCGAAACTCGGTCTGCACGCTGGCAATCTGTCGTCGGTGGGGCTTGTCGGTCACTGGCGCGCCATCGGCCGGCTGCTCACGCACCGTCCAGGCATCAAGAAACGCCAGCTTGTCGCCAAGCTCCGGAAACAACTCCGCAGCCACGTGCTGCAACAGTGGCTCCAGGGTCGGCGGTATCTGGTCATCCGGCCACAACCCCTCAGGGCCGTCCAGATACTCGACCACATCCAGATCGGGCGCCGTCATCCGCTCGACCCAACGGAACACTCTGGGCGAGCGCAGTTTCATCAATTGAGCAGGTATCGGATCACGCCCAAGGTGGGCGAACAGACTACCAATCATGCCGTAATCGGCCAGGCTCGGACGGCCACCCAGCAGGTAGGGCATACACTCGAAGTGAGCCTCGAGAATGTCCAGCAAACGCAGGTAGGAAGCTTCGATCAACGGAATGCTCGCCTCAGTCACCCCCAGACGCGGCAGATAGGACTGCATGCGCGCCATCACCTGCTGAGCCAACACCGCCCCGGAGCCGCTGGCAAAGGCATGCTCAAGAAACTCTCGCTGCTGCTCCAGATATGACCAACGGTAATGCATCGCATGCCTGAGCAGACCCTGCCCGCCGTAATACTCAAGAATAACCGCCAGCACACGCTGCAACGGCGTAGACGGGTAAGCCGGATATGGCACACCCCGACGCTCGAAATAATCGATGATGTCGACCGTATCCTGAATCACCTGACCATCCGGCGTCTCCAGCACCGGAATGATCGCCCGGCCAATCAACGGCACAATACGCCCAACAAAGTTTGGATCCGCCGTCGGGCGCTCACGGTAAGGAATGCCCTGATTGCGCAGATAACAACGTACCTTGGCGGTATATAGCGAATGGGGCACCCCGTAGAGGGTGTAAATTGGGCTGGTCGAGGGCATGGTGGCGTCCTTGTGTTGTAATGTATTCCGGCAGACTTATTCTCTAGGGAACAATTGGCTGCTGCCCGCTCAAGTGGTCAAACCAACAGCACTATCGATAACCATCGTTGAAGCCAGCGCATCCCCAATACGGCGCCCACTCAGCAGTATGACAATAGCCTCCAACGGAAACAGAACCGGCAACACAAGATTGCGTAGTGCCGACTGCCACCAACTGCAATCCTGATAAGTCACGCTGCCAATGACCGCCAGCCCCAACATGCGCTTACCAAGACTCTGGCCTCTTGGCAAAGCATCTTTGAACAGCAAGTAGGCAACCGCCACCCAAAGCATGATGCTCGAAAATGGCATAACATTAGCGCCCACAATCAGTGAAAGTAGTAAAGGAATCTGCGAGGCCAGCAGCCAGCAGATCAGCACATCGACAAGGCAAGCAGCTAAACGTTTTATGTGTCTTGGCGCAGGTAGTGTTTTTCCCATATCACCCTTTCTCCATCATTATAAAGTGTACAAGCTGCGCAATTTAGGCACGGCAATTCCCGCCACAAATAAATCTGTCCCCTTTTCCCGTCCCCTTTTCCCGAACGAGCGGATACGGATTCGGGTGATGCAGGGCTGTTTGGTGATTACGGCGGAGTGAAAACAAATCCCCCGGCGAGAGCCGGGAATTTATATCGCACCTATTTATCGAAGAGACCAGTCATGTATAGAAATGTATTGAATGATTTGATCTGGAGCATCCTCTAAAGAAGCCCGGTAATCCGTTAAGAAGCTAATCCCCGCCAATATGCTTTCATCTTTCACAATAAGAAAATCATCATCCATATCATTGAATAAAATACCAAACCCCGCCCCCTCTAGATTTCGCAGATCATCTCCCGGCCTTACCCCAAAGAAACTACCGCCATATCCCTTCCCAACATCTACCCTATACAGCCTCAAGCTCTCCTCAAACTCCAGGCAGATTACATCATTCATATAGATAAGTGACTGGACCAGCGTGCAAGGACCGCCAGGCAAACCACATCTCGACTTCACCCCAATCCAACCAGTGTTTGAGGAAAGCTTTTCATCTAGCGTGGAATCTTTGTCATGCCATTCAACGAAACCTACTCGCTTTAGAATTGAGTCAAAGCCTTCGCCAATCTCAAATCCAGCAGCACCTTTCGCAGGAATCAGCTCTGCCATTAAATCAGGAGTATAAATAGACATTGCTTTACTCCCAGGACTTCCACTGGCCATCTTCATATCTCAACCTATTACCGGTAGTGTCAAAATATTGCTGGGTACTGGTGATGGTGCCCGGTTTGAATCCAGAAGCCGGATCAATAACTCTGGCTTCAACCCCATCCTTGTAGGTAAATTTATAGTACGGCGCACCATGCGTACCGCCACCAGGATGAACTTGGACTTCCTTTATAGTCGGATGCCCTTCAACCGTAAAAGCTTGAGCCTTGCCGGAAGTCCCGGAGAGTGCAGGTTTGGGTACTAGGGTAGCGCCATCCATCTTATATGCTTGTGCTAGGTCATCGACTGAAGCACCCCAAACCTTATCTAGACTTCGCGGTATTCCTGCTTGCGCGGCTAAGTCGTTTCTCAAACCATCACGAGCGATTGCAGAAGTAGCAGGCACTTCAGCCGCTGCAGTTCCTTTTGCACCCTCACCCACCCTTACCACAGCACCCGGCCGGCTAGCCGCTACAAAGTTTAGCGCAAATTCCGTCTTCCATTTCTCTTCAACATAAGCCGCACTCTCATAATCTCCCTGGAGCCGATGCAGGTAGGCCTGCGTTTCTGCATCCTGCTTGGCCTGCAGGAAGTCGCCAATGACACGATCAGGGCTCATGGCTGCCTGCAACAAGGCCTGTGACAGCTCTTCGCTGGTGCCGGTAAAGTCCTCCATCAAGGCAAGCGCCAGCTCATTGAAGCCTTGAACCATTTCAATTACCGCAGCACCGCTGCCGGCAGCCCCGCCCGTTAGCGAGCCCAGCACATCGTACGGCCCCGAGTAATTGAGGTTTTCTTCATAGAATTGCCGCTGCTCGTTGGCAGTGGCTGATAAGCCTCGCAAATACTCTGCGTACATCAGCGGGTCGCTGAAGGCTGCGGCATAATTACTGTGGTAGTTCTGGAGCAGCGTCAGAGTTTCTTCCGGGCTATAAACCCTATTCGGGTCAAACGTGGGTACGTCACCCGTCATTGCCACATCGTAGCCATGCGCCAACGGTGCCAGGGCAATGCCCAGGTGACGCAAAGTCGCCGCATCCAGCTCCACGCCTTGGCTTTCAATCACTGCGCGGTACTGCTCATCCACGAAGTAGGCTTGAGCTTCAGCCAATCGCCGCTCGGCTTCGGCGTGTGTGATACCTAGCTCTTCAGCCAAGTGCTCAGCCTGCTCCTTGATCAGCTTGACTTCTTCCGGGTGCAACTGCCGGTTATACGCCGTGGCGTTCTTCGCCAGCTCAGCCGCCTTGGCATAGTCGCCGCCGGTAACCGTTGCGGCTGCGATGCCGATCAGTTGCGAGACCGCCAGTTCAAGACTCTGGTCACCCTTGATCGTGCCTGATAGCTGTTCTATCAGGGCTTCATTGGCTCCAGCAGCCAGGGCCCCGGTTTTGAAGTCGCCACCGGTGGCTTCGCTGAGCAGGCCGCCCACCACCGCATGCAGGGCGATCTTTTCCGGGCTGCCGTCAGCAAAATTAGCCGAGCCTTCAGCAAAGTCCCCCACGGCATTGAAAGCTGCGGCTTGCAGCAAATGCTGTACTTGACCAGTCAAGGCGGTTTGCAGGTTGTCACTCAGGCTGCCACCCATGATCGCGGTCTGGGTGACGGCCTGTAATGTTCCCTGGGCGCCCAGGTAAGCACCGAACTGGCTCAGCTCCGCCGGGTTACTTAAGTTGAAGCCCTTGGTTGTGCGATTGATATTGTCACCGGTGACACCAAAGGCTTCATCCAGAATGCCCGCCGTCAGGCCGGCGGTGATGGCTGAACTGGCGTAACCTTGCAAGGCATCGCTGCTGGTGATTTCCTTGAGCACAGCCCCCAGGTCACCCCCGTTGTTAATGGCGCTGATGGCTGCGCCACTGGCCGCCGAGGTGATGGCAGCTGTCGCGGCAACATTGGCCCAGCCTGCGGCGGTGCCGGCCGACGCCGCCGCCCAGGCGGTGCCCGCACTGGCCGCAGCACCCGCACCACCAGCAGCAGTACTAGCTACCATGGCGCTAGCCGCCCCCGCCGTGAAATACGCCACCACAATCGCCACCGCCATCGCGGCTGGGCCACCCAGCCCCGAACTGCTGTAACTGAAGCTGTCGTGCAGTTCCTGGACCTGGCGCCAGTCCACGTCGCCGCGCTGTTCCATCTCCTTGAGCCAGCCCAGGTTCGGGTCGGCCTGGACCATGGCGTCGATGGTCTGGCTGATGCTTTGCTGGTTGACTTCTCGGATGTCGATATTCAGGCCTTCGGCGGCCTGGATCGCCAGTTGGCCCTGGGCCAGCAGTTGGCTTTGCAGCAGGGTTTCATCGGTGTTGCCTTTGCCCTTGGCACTCTGCCAGGCCCAACTGCTCTTGCTCTTCTCGTGGCTTTCCTGATGCAGGTCCTTGACGCCTTCGAAGTGAATGGCACCAGCGCTGATCAGTTCCAGGTCGGCGCCGCTGTTCAGTTCGGCGGCCTGGTAGGTTTGGTCGCCGCCGCTGATCAGGCTCAGGTCGCCGCCGGTGCTGATCTCGGTGCCTTGCTGGGTGATGCGGGTGACCTGATCACTACGGAAGGATCTACGCCCAAAGGAGCCTTTGCTTTTCTTCTCGTAGAAGCTGTGATCCAGCTCTTCAGCAGCCAGCAGCGCCAGTTGCTCGCCAGCCACCAGATAGGCTTCGCCTGCGGCTTCGATACGGCTGGCACTGACGATCAGGTCCTGGCCGGCGATAATGGCCACATCACCCCCGACCAGCAGCTCCGTGCCCTGCTGCTCGATCTGGCTGTTCTCCCGGGTGACTTTCTTGTCGCTGCGGCGGTAGCGGTACAGGCTGGTCTGTTCGTTGGCGGCGCTGCTGATCAGTACGTCATTACCGGCTGACAGGGTCAGATCGTCACCCACCTGTACGCGGCTGGCGATCAGGCCCAGGTCCTGGCCGGCGCTCAGCTCCAGACTGCCGCCTATGGCCAGCTCGCTGCCATGCTGGGTGACGCTGATGTTTTCCCAGTGATGACGGCGGTCCTGGCGCAGCAGCTCGCTGCGCTCCTCCACCGCGCCGATCAATAGGTCGTTACCGGCGCTCAGGCGGGCGTCGCCTGCGGCTTCCAGTACCCCGCCCAGGTTCAGCAGGTCACGGCCGGCACTCAGGCTCAGATCACCCGTGGCTTCGATGCGGGCGGCGTTGTCGAGCAGGGTGCCGGCCTGGCGCCAGAGTGTGCTTTCATTCTGGTAGTAGGTGGCGCTGCGTTCGTTGAGGATATCGCCGCCAGCCGCCAGGCTGACATCCCGGCCGGCGATGATGCCGCCGGCACGGTTGCTGATATCGCCATCACTGAGCAAGGCCAGGCGATTGCCGGCCTCGATCAGGCCACTGTTGGCGATGCTGCCGGCCATCACGCCCAGGTCATTGGCGGCCCGCAGGGTGCCCTGGTTGTTCAGTTCACCGCCGCTGATCAGGGTCAGGTCGTTGCCCTGGATCAGTGCGCCATTGGCCATCAACCGGCCTTCGGGCTGGGCCAGGTACAGCACTGGCACCAGCACCCGTTCGCCCATGACCTCGTGCTCTTCCAGCCAGACGATGTCATGCGTCAGCGCCGCTACCTGCTCGGCGCTCAGGCTCACGCCCAGCGCCAGGCCCAGGGCATCCTTGCTGGCCAGGGCGTTGTCCATCAGATAACGGAACATCGCCTCGTCACTGGTCAGCCCGGCCAGGTAGCGCTGGCCGGTGTGGGCCATGACCGCTTCGCGGACCAGGCGCTGTTCGTACAGGCCGTCGCCCAGGCGCTTCTGGGCCTGGTCCGGATCAAAGCCCATGTTCGCCAGCAGGTAGTCCGAGCCCATGAATTGCTTGAGGTCGGTCAGTGCCGGGTTGGTCTCGATCAGGTATTTGTGTGGTTGCGAGCTCTGGGAGGCCGGCAAGCCCTGGACCGGCGGCAGGTACAGGCCGTCTTGCCCTGTGGGGGTGCCTACCTGAACAGTGCTGCCTGCCCCTTGGCCTGCCAGCCCTTGTGTAGCGCTGGCTGTGGGCCCTGCCCCTGTTCCCAACTGTACGCTGCCAGTCTGAACACCCTGAACACTGTCCCGTGCGGGCTCAGTAACCAGCGTGTGTTGCTCCACAGTCCAGCCCTGTTGGGTGGCGCCATCGCTGATCTGGCCATTGCTGCCTTCCTGGCCACTGAGCCGGAACAGGCCGTTCTGGCCGGTCGGCAGGCTGAAGCCGGGCAACGTCAGAGGGTTGACCTGCTGCTGAGCAAGGTCGGGGGGGAGTTGCGGGTTGAGGGTCACAACGACTGGCGTTGCGGCATTGCCAACACGGGTATCGCCCGTTCGGGCATTGCCTACCGCGACCGCCTGGTGCAGTACAACTTCGTTATTCAGGTCACCAGCCACCCGCACCGTAGCAGCTCCGGCCGCCTGAATAATGGCATGGGCGGCAACGCCAGTGGGTGTGACTGTGGTGATGTCACTCACCAGGGTATAGCGCTCCAGTGCTTCAAGCGGCAGCTCTTTGGGTAGTTCCGCATTGTTGTAAGGAACGATATAGGCTGTCCGGAAGCGATGGTCAGTGCCGTCTGTGGTTCGGCCGGTATTCCATGTCCGCTCGCGGGTGGTTTCCGCTTCGGCGGCGCCGATGTTGTCCAGACTCGCGGCCTCGATCAGCAGGTTGCCGCCGGTGGCGATGGTGCTGTAGCGGTTGCTCAGGGCGCCGGTTTCCAGCGCCATGCCGGTGCCGCTGAGCAGCAAGGCGGAAGGGCTGTCCGCCGTTATCTGTGTTGTAAATATTTCCGTGCCGATATAATCAACATTGTGATGATCACCACTACAGTCGTAACAGTGCACCCGCATCTGGCCGTAGGTCTGTTGCTCGGTCAGTTCGAACTGGTCCTTGCGGTTGATCAGGCTCCAGGTGCGGGCCACCAGGTTGCCTGCGGCCTCGATGGTCGCCGAGATATTCTCCAGCAAGGTGCTGCGCTGGTTGGGTTGGCGCCCCTCAATCGAGACATCCCCCAGGCTATACACATCCGCATAGCGGTTGGTGAAGTGGTTGGCGTACAGTCGCATGTCGCCGCCACTGAAGATCAAGCCTTGCTCGTTGAGCAGGGTCTCGGCAGTCAGGGTCAGGTCTGTGGCGCTGCCCAGGGTGCCGTGGTTATTCAGGGTCGCGGCCTGCAGGTTGAGGTCGCCAGCGGCGGTGATACGTCCGTGGTTGAGCAACTGATTGCCAAGGCTGAGCTGCCCATGGCCGCCAGCAGCGATGCTGCCGCTCTCGGACAGGGTCAGACTGGCCGCATTCAGATTCAGGTCACCCAGGCTGGTCAGGCGCCCGCTGCCGCTGTAGCCGCCAGCAAGTGCCAGTGACAAGCTGCCGTCGCTGGCGATCAGCCCGGCATTGCTCCAGTTGCTACCCTGGCCAGTCAGGCCTTCTGAGGCCAGCAATTGACCGTTGGCGGTCTGGGTCAGGTTGCCGATATCCAGGGTCAGATGCCCGGCCTGCACCAGGCCGCTGTTGGTCCAGGTGCTGCCGCTGAGGCTCAGGCCGCCACGGGTAATGATTTCACCACCGGCGCCATTGATCTGGGCCAGGGTCAGGCCCAGCTCACCCTGACCGGTGTGCAACAACCGGCCGCTCTGATTGGCCAGGCTGCCAATGGCCAGGTTGAAGTGCTGGCTGGCAACTTCCAGTACCCCGGACGTATTGTTCAGTTGCCCACCAAGCTGGAAGAAGCTGGTGCCGCCGTTACCTAACGCTCTTAGCTGTCCGTTGCGGTTATCCAGGCTGGCGGCCTGCAACAGCAGTTGGGTGGAGCTTTCGATAATGCCGCTCTGGTTGTTCAGGCCGGCGCTCAGCCCCAGGTCGATATGCCCGGCGCCGATCTGGCCGCCGCGATTGTCGAAGCTGGTGCCGGTGAGCACCAGTTGGTCTTGCGCGTACAGCACCCCGGCCTGGTTGTTGATGGCCCCGGCGCTCAGTTGAGCACTGCCACCCAGCGCATGCAGGCGTCCATTCTGGTTGCTCAGGTTGGTGCTGGCCGCCAATTCCAGTTGCTGGGCCTGGATCAGGCCACCAGTTGCGCTGGCGTCACCATTGTTCAGCCAGCCGCTGAGCTGGGCGCGTACCCAGCCGCTCAGGCTGGCGATCACGCCTTGGCGGTTGTCGAGGTTGTCTGCGGCAATGGCAATGTCGCCTGCCTGGCTGATCAGTTGACCGTCACGGTTGAGCAGGTCGCTATCCAGGGTCAGGCTCAGATCGCCCGCACCTTGCAGGCTGCCACCCTGGTTATCCAACTGGTAGGCCCGGATATCGAGCCCGGCGTCACGACTGAAAATCAGGCCGTCATCGTGATTGGCCAGGGTGCCGGACAGTTGCACAACCAGGGCATCGTTGGCCGCCAGAGTGCCGGCGGCGCTATTGTCCAGGCGCTGGGCGTCAATCACCAGTCCAGCCTGGCTGGCCAGGGTGCCGCCACGGTTATCCAGTTCAGCGGCGCTGATCTCCAGCGGGCCAGTGCTGGCCAGTTGGCCGGCCTGATTGTTCAGGGCGCCACTCAGGGCCAGATCGGTGGTCGCGCCGGAACTGATCCGGCCACCGTTGTTGTCCAGCCCGGTGCCACGTAGTTGCAGGTTCTGGTCGGCCAGTACCAGCCCCTGCTGATTGTTCAGGTGCTGAGCCTCAATGCTCAGCGCCTGACCCGCATCGATCTGGCCGGCGCTATTGTTCAGGCTACCGGTTACCTGAAGCTGCTGGTTGCCAGCGCTGGACAGAATGCCCTGCTGACTGTTGTCGAGGCTGGCGGCGCTGACGGCAAGCTGACCACTGGCTACCAGCGCCCCTTCGGCGCTGTTGAGCAACTGACCACTCAGGCCAACCGTCACGTCACCACTGCGGCTGGACAGCGTACCGGCCTGGCTGTTATCCAGGCTGCCCCCGGTCAGAGCCAACCCCTGCCAGCCTGACAGCAGGCCACCGCGGTTATCGGCCTGACCCAGTGTCAGGCTGAGCCAGTCGCGGCTGATCAGGTGCCCGGCACGGTTATCGAGCAACGCGGCCTTGAGCACCAACGGCCCCTGGCTGACGATCTCGCCACTGCGGTTGTCCAGACTCTGCAGGTTTTCCAGCGTCAGTGGCCCTTGGGCGCTGATCAGGCCGCCCTGGTTATCCAGGCTGCCCTGCTGCAGGTCCAGGGTCAGACCCGCGCCCCCGATCAGGGCGCCACCTGCCTGGCGTAGTTCGCCTGCCAGCAGCTCCAGATCACCCCTGGCGGATACTTCACCACCCTGGCTGGAATCCAGGCTGGAGGTCTGGAGCTGGAGTTGCCCCTGGCTATTGATCAACCCGCCATTGCGGTTGTCCAGCTCGCTGTCGACCTGTACCAGGGCGTCGCCCGCCGCCAGCAGATAACCACCCTGGTTATCGATCCGGCCACTGTGCAGCAACAGGGCACTACCGGCCTGAACCAGGCCCTCGGCGCGGTTGTCCAGCGCATCGCTCACGGTCAGCGCGAGCTGGCCCTGGGCAAACAGCGTACCTTCACGATTATCCAGACTGTCGGCATCAAGGTTGAGCCGGGCGCCGCCAATCAGTCCGCCCAGGTTGTTCAGCAGGCGCTCAATCCCCAGCGTCAGGCCGTTATCGGACAGGATTCGGCCTGCGCTGTTGTCCAGGCTGTGGGCGGTCAGCGCAAAGCTCGCCGCGCTGCTGATTTCCCCACTGCGGTTGCTGACCGCACCCAGGTTGTTCAGCACCAGCAGTTCCGGGGCGCTGATCAGACCAGCATCATTGTTCAGGGCTCCGCCGTTGAGGTTCAGGCTCAGTTGCCGCTGGCTGAACAGCTCGCCGCCTTGTTGCTCAAGGCCCGTCAGGCTGGCGTTCAAACGATCACCGCTGGCAATGCGCCCCTGGCGGTTATCGACCTGACCAGCCTGCAGTTCCAGCCGTTCCAGCCCAACCATCTGGCCCTGCTGGTTGTTGATGTCACCGCTGTCGACCGCCAGCGTGGTATTGGCGCTGAGTCGCCCTGCACTGTTGTCCAGGGTCTGACTGCGCACTGCGATATCGGCATCGCTCAGCACCCGGCCGGCCTGGTTCAGCAGTTGACCCTGGCTGTCCAGTTGCAGGCTTGCGGCGCTGGAGAGGGTGCCCTGACGGTTGTCGATCTGCTGCGCACGCACGCTCAGCGTGCCTTCACTGTTGATCAGCCCGGCCTGATTGATCAGTGCGCCATCCGTTTGTTCACCAGTGGCGTTCAACGTTAGTACCAGACTGGTTTCACTGGCCAGACTGCCGGCGCTGTTATCCAGCAACGCCGCGTTGACATTCAGCCCATCGCGGCCATAGATCAGACCACGGGTACGGTTGAGCAGACGCTCGACCGCCAGGTCCAGATGGCGACCCAGCAGACGCCCTCCCTCGCTGTTGTCCAGTTGTTGGCTGCTGAGCACCAGGTTCTGGCTGCTGGAGATTTCACCCGCGCGATTGTCGATCTCGGCAATATCAAGCAGCAGTTCACCATTGGCTACCAGCAACCCCGCCTGGTTATCCAGGCTCTGACCACTCAGGTTCAGGCGCCCTTCGGCCAGCAATTCACCGCCGGCCTGCCGCAGGCTGACGAACTGGGCGGTGATATCGGCCCGGCTGGCAATCTGGCCCTGCTGGTTGTCGATGTCCCCGGCCTGCAAGGCGAGGCCAGTCTCCGCCAGCAGCCTGCCGCCTTGGTTGTCGAGCGTGCCTGAGAGCTGAATATCCAGGTCTGTGTGGCTGCGCAGCAAGCCATCGGCGCTATTGTCCAGCGTGGCAGCCGCTAGCGTAAGCTGATGCCCTGAGATCCGCCCGCCGCGGTTGTCGAGTTGCCCGGTAATTTGGGTGCTCAAAGCCTGTTCGCTGAGCAACAGGCCTTCGCGGTTGTCCAGTTGGCTGGCCGTCAGGTCAAAGCTTTCCGGGCTGGAAATCTCGCCGCCGCGGTTGCTGACCACGCCCAGGTTGCGTAACAGCAAGGTGCCTGGAGCATTGATCAACCCGTTGTCATTGATCAGTACGCCGCCCTGCAAGTCCAGACTCAGGCGGTCCTGGCTGTAGAGTTCGCCACCCTGCTGGTCCAATCCTGTGGCTTGCATTACCAGCGGCCCGGTGCTGGCGATACGACCAGCACGATTGCCCACCTGCCCGGCACTCAGAGTCAGCCCGCCCAGTGCAATAAGCTGCCCCTGAGTGTTATCCAGAGTGGCGGTGTTCAGGCGTACCGGGCCGTGCGCTTCAATCCGGCCCTGCTGGTTGATCAGGTTGTCGGCTGACAGGCTCAGCTCGCGGCCCAGCAGGCGCCCGCCAGTGCTGTTATCCAGCTCTGCGGCGCTGATCACCAGAGCCTCCTGGGCACTGACAGCACCGCCACGGTTGTCGATCTGGGACACGTCGACCTGCAGGTCAGTATTGGCGGCCAGCAGGCCTGCGCGGTTGTCCAGCGCTTGACCTGTCAGCTCAAGCCGCTGCTCGGCCAGCAGTTTTCCACCCTGATTGTCGAGACTGTCGGCTTGCACACTGAGCTGCTGGCGGCTGGAAATTTCACCGGTACGGTTACTGGCCGCGCCAACATGCGTGAGTTGCAAGTCGCCCTCGGCAAGGATCAAGCCGGCCTCGTTATCCAGCACACCACCACCCAGACCCAGGCGCATATCCCCCTGGCTGAGTAGTTCGCCACCTTGCTGGCTCAGCCCGCCGGACTGCAGCTCAAGCGATCCGACACTGGCGATACGTCCACCGCGGTTATCGACCTGCACGGCTGTCAGCTCCAGATCACCGCCTGTGCTCAGGCGGCCCTGGCTATTGCTAAACTGTCCAGCGCTGATCACTGCATTGCGTTGCGCGACCACCTGCCCATCACGGTTATCCAGGGTGTTTTGAGCGTCCACAGTCAGGTCACGGTTGGCAACCAGCGTGCCCGGGTTGTTTATCCGGGCTGCCTGCAGCGCCAGGTCACCCCGGGCATTGCGGCTACCGTCGGTGTTTACCCCGGCTTCAATATGCCCCTGGTTGCTCAGCGTCCCGTCGGCGCGCAGAACCACGGCGTTCTGGGCGGCGATCAGGCCCTGACTGGTCAGCTCGCTACGGCTGTCCAGCTCCAGCCGGTTACCGGCGTAGAGGTCACCTTGCGCCTCAAGCCCGGCGCTGCGGGCGGTCAACTGGCCGCCCGCCGTGGCATTACCCAGAGTCAGTTTGCCGCTGGCATCGATCTGGATGTCGCCGGCGCTGGCAGCCAGGTCTCCGGCCAGCCGTACGCCAACGCCCTGTTCAGTACCGACCAGACGAATCGCACCGGCGTACATGCCACCCAGGGCCGAGCTGTCGATGGCCAGTTGCGGGGCATCCTGGCTGGTGCCGGATTTGGCCTGGGCTTCCAGGGTCCGGGCATCCACTTCATTACGGCCAGTGATGATATTGAGATTTTGCGCGTGCAGTTCGGCATTGATGCGGGCGCTGCGGGTAATCAGGTCGAACTGGTCGATATTGCTGGCATTGAGGCCGTCCCCCTGGATGCTGATGGTGCCGCGCTCAACGTCGAAGCGGCTCAGCTCGCCCTGTTCAATGATGGGCTTGCCGGTGCTCAGGGTAACCCTGGGGGTGTTGATGAAGCCGCAACCGTCACAACTGATGCCATGCGGGTTGGCGACGATCACCCCGGCGGCCTGGCCAGCCACCTCGGTATAGCCTCTGAGCTGGCTGGGATTGGAGCCGGTCACCTCGTTGAGGATCAGCCCGGCCGCGCCTTTGCTCAGGTTCTGGTTGCCCAGGATGATGCCGCCCAGTTGGGTGGACTGGGTAGCCTGAGTGGCATTGTTGAGGATCAGGCCCTGTTGGCCGACGTTGTATTCATTGAAGCGGTTATGCGACAGCCCCTTGGCATTCGGGGTGGCAATATTCACCACGGGTACGCCATTGCCGGCCTGGCTCAGGTGGGCATTGCCTCCCGCCGCCGCATCCAATGCCAGGTTGGCGCCGAGGCTGACAACCGGATTGATGAACAGGATGCCAGCCAGCATGGCGGCGATGTTCTTGAACAAGGGGCTACGGATATCCATGACATTCATCCCTGACGGTGCGATCAGAACAACAGGTCGACTCGGAAATGGGTGGGGTGTTCGTTGCGGCCAATCGCGTTGGGCCGCTCCAGCGATCGGGCAAGAGTCACACTGGCGGCCAGGTGCTTGCCGCGCAACGACAGCTCCAGCGCCTGGCCGGTCAGGCGCCCGGACTGGCCCGGGTTGTGCCGGCTGGAGCTGATCTGCCCCAGGTCATAGCCCAGGGCTGCGCTGAATTCGTGGAACCAGGGGGTGATGGAGGTCTGCCGCAAGGCGTGCCGCCAGCGCAGGTTGTTGCGCCAGTAAAAGCCGCTGTCTCCGGCCAGCGATTGCTCCTTGAACCCACGGACCGAGGCCAGTCCACCAATACTCATGCGTTGCGGGCTGAACAGGACATCCTCGCTGCGCTGGCCATAGAACAGGCTATCGACGCTCAGCATCTGCCCCCAGAACTGAAAAGGCTGAAGATAGCTGGCGGTCAGCGTGTATTTGTTATAGCGGGCCACCGGCTGGCTCCCTCGGGGGCTGCCATTACTTTGCGCATCGAAGGCACCAATACCGCGCTGCCAACCCAGGTCGATGTTGGTAAAGGCATTCCCCAGCCGACGTCCATGATTGATGCCCAGCTGCAACTCACTGAGTCGATGACTCGATGCATCCAGGCGGGTGTTTTCGATGTAGTTGCGGGTACGCAGGTGAGCCAGACCAAGACCCAGGCCGGTCTTGCTGGTGTTGTCACGATGCAGGAGACGGTCGGCATTGAACTGGTGACGCTTGCTTTCGCCATCGCTGGCGAAACTGAATCCGGCCGCCTGATTGCGCGTGCGGTAATAACTCTGGCTATAGCTGTAGCCGAAAGTCCACCAGCCAAAGGGCAGACCATAGAACAGGCTCTGGTTGGCCGAGTGGCGCCAGCGGTCACTGACGGTATCGCCACCGCCACGCAGTCGCAGTTGATCCGCCAGGCCCAGGGGGCTGTCCCATAACAGGGCCACCTCCCACTGCTGTTCGCCGGTGCTGCGCTGGCCATCATTGTGACGGGCGAGACTGGCCTGCCAGGGCTTGCTGCGCTGGCCCTGCAGGCTCACCCGGCTACCACCGACTTCATCTCCGGGCAGCAGTTCCAACTGCACCTGGCGTGAGGGCAAACGGCCGAGTTGATCAACCAGTTGCTCCAGCTCCCGCAGGTTGAGCCGTTCACCCGGCTGCCCAGGAAAGGCCATGAACAGTTCCCTGTCGCTGGCCAGTTCGGAGCTGTCCAGCCCCTCCAGCAGCCCTTCGATGACCATGATTTCCAACACACCGTCACTGAGGTCCTGCTCCGGGAGGTACGCCCGGGTAGTGACATACCCCCGATCCAGGTAATAGCTGGTGATCACCCTGAGCAGTTCATTGAGTTGCACGGTGCCAAGACATTGGCCAAGGAAGCTCGCCAGCTCGCGGCGCTGCTCTGCAACGGACAACAGCTCGGCGCCAGACAGGCGAATTTCGTGAATATCGAAACAGAAGGGTGCCGGTTCGTGCGGCACAGGCTCCAGCGAGGGACGTTCGCCAGGCAGGCGTTGCAGCTCTTCCAGGCGGCGGCGCTGCTCTTCCAGCAAACGCTCCTGGCGCTCGTGAATCAGGTCTCTGTCCGCTGGCAGGCTTTGCGCCATTGCCGGCAATGCGCCACCCAGCGCAACAGCAGTCAACAGTAATACCGATTTCAGGTACATCATTCTCCATCCCTGGCAACAGCGAGTTAACTGCCGCGCATTATCCCTAGCGGGCGCATTCATGCAATTCAATTGATGGCACTATGCCAAGAGTGTCACATTAATAGCGCGGCATAATACTGGCGCCTGATCACTGACGCAACCTTCCCAGGAGGCGGGAGCATCCGCTCCCGCGCAGACCATCGAGCAGCGCTGATCTTGAGCAGATGCTCAAGATTCCCAAAAAGCCCTAGCCTCCAGCTCAAACACCAAGGCACAAAAAAGCCCCGCCAGATCGCTCTGGCGGGGCTTTTTGTTCAGCAGGCCGACTTAGCCCTTGCTGGCACGCTTGCGCTGGTTCTCGTCGAGAATTTTCTTGCGCAGACGGATCGACTTAGGTGTGACTTCAACCAGTTCGTCGTCATCGATAAACTCCAGCGCCTGCTCCAGGGTGAACTTCAGCGCCGGGGTCAGTTGCACGGTGTCGTCCTTGCCAGAAGCGCGCATGTTGTCGAGCTTCTTGGCCTTGGTCGGGTTGATCACCAGGTCGTTGTCGCGGCTGTGGATACCACACAGCTGGCCTTCGTAGATCTCGTCGCCCGGCGACAGGAACAGCTTGCCGCGCTCCTGCAGGGTTTCCAGCGAGTAGGTCAGTGCGGTACCGGTAGCCATCGACACCAGTACGCCGTTCTGGCGGTTGGTGACTTCACCGGCCTTGATCGGCCCGTAGTGGCTGAAGGTGCTGGTCAGAATGCCGGTGCCCGAGGTCATGGTCAGGAAGGCGTTACGGAAGCCGATCAGGCCACGCGCCGGGATGGTGTATTCCAGGCGGATACGACCCTTGCCATCGGGGATCATGTTGGTCATGTCGCCCTTGCGCAGACCCATCTGTTCCATCACCGGACCCTGATGCTGCTCTTCGATGTCGATGGTGACGTTCTCGTAGGGCTCCTGCTTCTCGCCATCGACCTCAATGATCACCACTTCCGGACGGCCAACGGCCATCTCGAAGCCTTCGCGGCGCATGGTTTCGATCAGTACCGACAGGTGCAGTTCGCCACGACCGGAGACCTTGAACTTGTCCGGGCTGCCGGTATCTTCGACGCGCAGGGCGACGTTGTGCAGCAGCTCTTTCTCCAGACGCTCCTTGATGTTGCGGCTGGTAACAAACTTGCCTTCCTTGCCGGCGAACGGTGAGTCGTTGACCTGGAAGGTCATGCTCACGGTCGGCTGGTCAACGGTCAGCGGCGGCAGGGCCTCAACGGCGTTCTGGTCGCACAGGGTATCGGAGATAAACAGCTCGTCCATGCCGCTGACGCAGACGATATCACCGGCTTCGGCGCTTTCGACCTCAACCCGCTGCAGACCGTGGTGGCCCATGATCTTGAGGATACGACCGTTGCGCTTCTTGCCGTCGGCACCGATGGCGGTAACCGGCGAGTTGGCCTTGATCCGGCCACGGGCGATACGGCCAATGCCGATAACGCCAAGGAAGCTGTTGTAGTCGAGCTGGGAGACTTGCATCTGGAACGGACCGTCCAGATCAACGCTGGGCGCCGGCACATGGTCGACGATGGCCTGGAACAGGGCGTCCATGTTGTCATCCATGGCTTCATGGTCAAGGCCGGCGATGCCGTTCAGGGCGCTGGCGTAGACAATCGGGAAGTCCAGTTGCTCGTCGGTCGCGCCAAGATTGTCGAACAGGTCGAAAATCTGATCAATGACCCAGTCCGGACGGGCGCCGGGACGGTCGATCTTGTTGACTACCACGATCGGACGCAGGCCGGCCTTGAACGCCTTCTGGGTGACGAAACGGGTCTGCGGCATGGGGCCGTCCTGGGCGTCGACCACCAGCAGTACCGAGTCGACCATGCTCATCACGCGCTCTACCTCGCCACCGAAGTCGGCGTGGCCGGGGGTGTCGACGATGTTGATGTTGTAGCCGTTCCACTTCAGGGCGGTGTTCTTGGCCAGGATGGTAATACCGCGCTCCTTTTCCTGGTCGTTGGAGTCCATCACCCGCTCGCCTTCGGCTTCCTTGCGATCCAGGGTGCCAGACAGCTTGAGCAGCTTGTCAACCAGTGTGGTCTTGCCGTGGTCAACGTGGGCGATGATGGCGATGTTGCGGAGATTCTCGATCACTGTGAACGTCCTGATGGCGCGGCCGATGGCCCGCGGAAAGAAAAAAGAGGCGGGCATTATACAGACCTGGACATGACAGTGTATGTTTTTTGTGCAGCGACCGGATGGATTGCCACGCCGCTATGCGGCTCGCAATGGCGAAGTGCAGTACAGCGGCGCTCCGCTGCGCGCTCGCAATGACGACTGGCGAGCCTCAGCTCTTGGCTGGCCGCAGCACCCGTACATGGCCGTGCCCGGAGTCGAGCAGATTCTGCGCGTGCATCTGGCTCATCACGCCCTTGTCGCAGTACAGCAGATAGATTCGCGCCGGGTCGAGCCTGGGGAACTGGCTGCTCAGTTCAAAGAACGGAATGGCCTTGACCTCGACATCGGGCAACACCAGCGGGCTGAGTTCCTGCTCGTCGGGGTGACGGATGTCGATCACCACCTGACCAGCCAGCGCCTGACTGACGACCTCGACATCGGCGATGCCTTCCATCGGCTCGCCAAGCTGGTCGCAATCGGTAGAGCGTGCCTGGGCAACCGCCGCATCGAGCACACTGAAGTCGAACTTGGCTTCGGCCTCTTCAACCCGGGCCCGGGTGGTATAGATGGCCGGGCTGACCGAGATCACCCCGCAGTACTCGGGAATGCTGCTGCTCAGCGCGTCAGTCCCGATTCGCCGGGCGGTGTTGATGATCTCGACCTTGCTGGTCGCGATCAGCGGCCGCAGTACCAGCCGTTCAATCGCCCGGTCGATCACCGCCAGATTCGGCAGAGTCTGGCTGGCCACCTGGGCGATCGCCTCGCCGGTCACCAGCGCATGGAAACCCAGTTGGCTGGCGACCTGATCGGCGGCGCGCAGCATCATTCGCTTGAGCACCACGCCCATCTGACTGTCATCGACATTCTTGAGGATTTCCGCCACTACGCCCTCGAACGGCACGCTGATGAAGCGCAACCGGTGGCTGGAAGCATAACGCTGCCAGAGGTGATGGGCGATCTGCCGCACGCCCAGCTCGTGGGCCCGTCCGCCCATGTTGAAGAAGATGAAGTGCGGCAACAGTCCGCGCTGCAACATCTGGTAGCTGGCCACGGTGGAGTCAAAGCCGCCGGACATCAGGCTCAACACCGGCTCCATGGTCCCCAGCGGGAAACCGCCCATGCCTTCATGCCGGGCCTGAATCAGGAACACCCGATCATGGCGAATCTCGACCCGCACCCAGACATCCGGCGATTTGAGCGATACCCCGGCCGCACCACAGCGCTCGAACAGCTCGCCGCCGAGATAGGCCGCAACATCCTGGGAACTGAACCCATGGTGCCCCACACGCTTGCAACGCACCCCGAACACCTTGCCGCGCAATTGCTCGGCGTGCACCAGAACGCAGCGCTCGGCCAACTCTTCCAGGCTGGTCAGCGGGTAATCGTGAACCTCGAGGATATGCGAGATGCCCGGCGTGTGCTGCAGACAGTCGATCACCCGCGCTTGCAGTTGCGGATTCTGACCGGTGCTGACCTCCAGGCTGTCCCAGGTGCCGTTGACCCGGGCCTCGGGATCGATGCGCGGTAGCAACACCCGCAGATTGCCCTTGAGCTGGCGCACGAAGCGCTTGCGCACCGGCTTGGTCTTGATGGTGATCTCGGAGAAAAATTTGATGATCAATTTCATGGGAAAGATGCAGGCTGCGCAAAAGCGGCGCATTATACCCCGGCCCGGCGCCGGCTGCAGGATAACCGACGACGAGCATTCGCACCATTTTGGTGCCTATACTAGACTCGATGCACCGTATCCGTGCACCTTTCAAGTGCACTTTTTCGTTGCGCCAGACAAAAGCCGCTTGGCACGGGGCTTTGCGCCAATGCTCCGAAATGGCACACCTTTTGCTCTCTTGTAACGCAAGCGGATTCGCGGACGTTTTCCGCTCTGATTGAAAGGCGCCTGACCCAAAGGGTCCGGCAAATGATTCCCCGTGGAGGAAACCATGTCGAAAGCGATTCAACTGATCAAAGAATTCGAAGTGAAGTGGGTTGACCTGCGCTTCACCGATAGCAAAGGCAAGCAGCAGCACGTCACCATCCCGGCCCGCGATGTCAACGATGACTTCTTCGAAGACGGCAAGATGTTTGACGGCTCCTCCATTGCCGGCTGGAAAGGCATCGAAGCCTCCGACATGATCCTCATGCCCGATGACGAGACCTCGGTTCTGGACCCGTTCACCGAAGAGCCGACCCTGATCATCGTCTGCGACATCATCGAGCCCTCCACCATGCAGGGCTACGAGCGCGACCCGCGCGGCATCGCCAAGCGCGCCGAAGAGTACCTGAAGTCCACCGGTATCGGTGACACTGTATTCGTTGGTCCAGAGCCTGAGTTCTTCATCTTCGACGAAGTCAAATACAAGTCCGACATCTCCGGCTCGATGTTCAAGATCATCTCCGAGCAGGGTTCCTGGAACACCGATGCCGACTTCGAAACCGGTAACAAGGGCCACCGTCCGGGCGTCAAGGGCGGCTATTTCCCGGTGCCGCCGGTCGATCACGACCACGAAATCCGTACCGCCATGTGTAATGCCATGGAAGAAATGGGCCTGACCATCGAAGTGCACCACCACGAAGTGGCCACTGCCGGTCAGAACGAAATCGGCGTGCTGTTCAACACCCTGGTGAAGAAAGCCGACGAAGTACAGACCCTGAAGTACTGCGTACACAATGTAGCCGACGCCTACGGCAAGACCGCTACCTTCATGCCCAAGCCGCTGTACGGTGACAACGGTTCCGGTATGCACGTACACATGTCTATCGCCAAAGACGGCAAGAACACCTTCGCCGGCGAAGGCTACTCCGGCCTGTCCGACACCGCCCTGTACTTCATCGGCGGTATCATCAAGCACGGCAAGGCCCTGAACGCCTTCACCAACCCGTCGACCAACTCCTACAAGCGCCTGGTTCCGGGCTTCGAAGCTCCGGTCATGCTGGCCTACTCGGCCCGCAACCGTTCAGCCTCGATCCGTATTCCGTATGTATCCAGCCCGAAAGCCCGCCGCATCGAAGCTCGCTTCCCGGATCCGGCTGCCAACCCCTACCTGGCCTTCGCTGCGCTGCTGATGGCTGGCCTGGACGGCATCCAGAACAAGATCCACCCTGGCGATGCCGCTGACAAGAACCTGTACGACCTGCCGCCGGAAGAGGCCAAGCAGATCCCGCAGGTCTGCGGCAGCCTGAAGGAAGCTCTGGAAGCGCTGGACGCTGACCGCGAGTTCCTGACCAAGGGCGACGTGTTCACCAACGAGTTCATCGACGCCTACATGGAGCTGAAGGCCGCCGAGGAAATCAAGGTTCGCACCTTCGTTCACCCGCTGGAATACGACCTGTACTACAGCGTCTGAACCCGGCTGCGATACCGTGGTCCAAAAAGGGGCACCCATCCGGGTGCCCCTTTTTTGCGTCCGTCCGTTACCAGCGGCGACCGACTTGCCAAGCAGGGAAATGACTGCAAGTCTTACGCAAGCCCCAAGGAGAGATCACCATGCCTCGCATTTTGCCCCTGACAGCCCTGCCCCTGCTGCTGGCCTTGCCCCTCGCTGCTGCCGCACAGATCTACACCTGGACTGACGCCGACGGCAACAAGGTGTTTTCCGACCAGCCTGGCCCCGGCGCCAGCACGCTGGAGGTCGGGCCGACCAACACAGTCGAGCCTCCGCGTCGCACTGAAATCCGCAGCCCCGGCACCAGCGACCAGCCGGCTGCCGGCCCTGCCTATCAACGCCTGGAAATCACCAGCCCCAGCAATGATGAGGCGATCCGCAGCAATGAGGGCAATCTGGTTCTGAGTGTCACTACCGACCCCGGCCTGAGCGGCAGCCATCTGTTGAGGGTCGAGCTCGACGGCGAACTGACCGATGTTTCCAGCCCCGGCCGCGGCCAGCGCAACCACCTGCTCAGCCTGACCAATATTGATCGCGGCAGCCACCAACTGGCAGTGGTGGTAGTCGATGCGCGTGGTAACGTCCTGCAACGCAGCAGCGCAATCACCGTACACCTGCAACGCACTTCATTGCTGCAGCCGGGCCGTGCCGGCAGCAATCAGGCGCCCCAGGCTCCCAATGCTCCGCGTGCGCCCAACGTGCCAGCCCCCGGTCGCAGTGGCGGTAGTTGAGCCCCATCACCGCCCACCCCACTCCCGTTGCGCACCATTTCGGTGCATACTCAATACGCAAGCGCCTAACTCTGTGCACGCAGCAGTTTGCCCAAAGCGCCAAAAGCACCTGACTGGCTGACAGCCTGCCCCCGAGCAGGCTCCAGCCAGACCGCCGGAAACCCGTGCAAACCCTGTTGCAGCGCGCCGTGCGCCGCTTTTGTGCAAGCGCCACCCAGGACCCAAACCGGACCTGCCTGGCAACTGTGCAAATGCTTTGCAAGCCAATAGCGCAAACGCCCCTTATTGGTTCGCTTCTTGCATTTCTCTGCACAAACCGTGGATACCCTTAGCTATGCTGCCTGATCGCTTTTTACGCCAGATTCTCGACAACCTGACCACAGCAGTGATCCTGCTGGATGCCCGCCTGTGCGTCAGCTACATGAACCCGGCCGCCGAAATGCTGCTGGCCGTCAGCGGCCAACGAGTTCAGCAGCAACCAATCAGCGAACTGTTCACCGACAGCGTCAGCGCCCAGGACTCGATGCAGAACGCGGTCGACAACGCCCACCCGTTCACCAAGCGCGAAGCCCAGCTGCTGCTGAGCAATGGCAGCAGCCTGATGGTCGACTATTCGGTAACGCCGATCATGGCCTCCGAGCGCAACTGGGTCTTGATGGAGTTGCAGCCGCGTGATCGCCTGCTGCGGATCACCAAGGAAGAAGCGCAACTATCCAAGCAGGAGGTCACCAAGGTGCTGGTGCGCGGCCTGGCCCACGAGATCAAGAATCCGCTCGGCGGTATTCGCGGCGCCGCCCAGCTACTGGCCCGCGAACTGCCCGAAGACAATCTCAAGGATTACACCGACGTGATCATTGAGGAGGCAGACCGGCTGCGCAATCTGGTCGACCGCATGCTCGGCCCCTACCGCCCGCCGAACCTGCGACCGATCAACATCCACGAAATCACCGAACGGGTCTGCAGCCTGATTGAGGCCGAAACCCAAGGCATCCTGCGCCTGCGCCGCGACTACGATCCGAGCATTCCGGAACTGATGGCCGACCGCGAGCAACTGATTCAGGCGGTGCTCAATATCGTGCGCAACGCCATGCAGGCCATCGCCGGATACAGCGGCCTGGAAGCCGGGCGCATCACCCTGCGCACCCGCACTCTGCGCCAGTTCACCATTGGCCAGACCCGACACCGGCTGGTCTGCAAACTGCAAGTCATCGACAACGGCCCGGGTATCCCGACCGAGATCGTCGACAGCATCTTCTACCCCATGGTCAGTGGCCGGGCCGATGGCACCGGTCTGGGCCTGTCGATCACTCAGAACATCATCAGCCAGCATCATGGCCTGATCGAGTGCGACAGCGAGCCTGGCCATACCGTATTCACTCTATTCCTGCCGCTGGAACAACACCCCGGAGATCAAACCCATGAGCCGAGCTGAAAATGTCTGGATTGTCGATGACGACCGTTCCATCCGCTGGGTGCTGGAAAAGGCCCTGCAGCAGGAAGGCATGGAGCCGGTCTGCTTCGACAATGCCGACAGCGCTCTTGCTCGCCTGCAACGCCAACACCCGGATGTGCTGATCAGCGACATCCGCATGCCCGGCACCAGTGGCCTGGAACTACTCAGCAGCATCCGCGAACAGCACCCCAAGCTGCCGGTCATTATCATGACCGCCCATTCGGATCTGGACAGCGCCGTGGCTTCCTACCAGGGAGGAGCCTTCGAATACCTGCCCAAGCCCTTTGATGTTGACGAAGCGGTCGCCCTGGTACGCCGTGCCCTGGCCCATACTCGCGAGCAGGAAGGACTGGAGCCGGAACAGGGGCAAACCCGTACCCCGGAAATCATTGGTGAAGCCCCGGCCATGCAGGAGGTATTCCGCGCCATCGGCCGGCTCTCGCACTCCAATATCACGGTACTGATCAACGGCGAGTCAGGAACCGGCAAAGAGCTGGTGGCCCACGCCCTGCATCGCCACAGCCCACGCGCACGCAACCCGTTCATCGCCCTGAACATGGCGGCGATCCCCAAGGACCTGATGGAATCGGAACTGTTCGGCCACGAGAAGGGGGCATTCACTGGCGCCGCCGTCCAGCGACGCGGCCGCTTCGAACAGGCCGATGGCGGCACCCTGTTTCTCGACGAGATCGGCGATATGCCGGCCGAAACCCAGACCCGACTGCTGCGGGTTCTGGCTGATGGTGAGTTCTATCGGGTGGGCGGCCACACACCAATCAAGGTCGATGTGCGCATCATCGCCGCCACCCACCAGAATCTTGAAGGCTTGGTGCAGGCCGGCAAGTTCCGCGAAGACCTGTTCCACCGCCTCAATGTGATCCGCATTCACATTCCCAAGCTGGCCGAGCGCCGTGAAGACATTCCGGCGTTGGCCCAACATTTTCTGACCAAAGCCGCCCAAGAACTGACGGTCGAGCCCAAAGTGCTCAAGCCGCAGACCCAAGACTACCTGCGCAACCTGCCCTGGCCGGGCAACGTGCGTCAACTGGAGAACACCTGTCGCTGGATCACGGTCATGGCCTCCAGCCGTGAAGTACTGATCGAGGACTTGCCACCAGAACTGCTCACTCAGCACCAGGACAGTGCACCTGACGGCCACTGGGAGCACAGTTTGCGCACTTGGGCCGACCAGGAACTGGCTCGCGGCGTCACCAACCTGCTGGATGTCGCCGTACCGGCGTTCGAGCGCATCATGATCGAGACCGCGCTCAAGCACACCGCCGGCAGACGCCGGGATGCCGCGCAATTACTGGGCTGGGGCCGCAATACCCTGACCCGCAAGATCAAGGAACTGGGCATGAACGTAGACGGCCACGACGATGACGAGGCGGAATAATCAGCCCCTGTAATCAAATTGGCACAGTTGATGCTTTAAATAACCTTGGGTGTATTTGAGGTGACTCAGGTTCAGGCAGGCTTGAGTCACCTTTTTTTATGCGCGGAAAAAACTCAGGCCTCGAGCTTCACATCGAACAGCTCCGCCGGCCCCTGCTGACCTTCCTCCAACAACCCAGCCACCCGCTGCAGGCTGGCCAGCAACATCAACTGCTCCCAGTCGGGCAACTGCGCGTAGCGCTCAAGAAAGTCGCCGGGCAACAAGGCCGGCTCGGCCTGAATCGCTGCCAGGCCGCTTTCGGTCAGGGCCAGATGGACCTTGCGCTTGTCACTCTGACTGCGGATACGCTGCAGCAGCTCGCGCTTTTCCAGTCGGTCGATGATGGTGCTCAGGGTAGCCTGGGAGACACTGACTCGCCGGGCAAGATCGCCCAAGGTTCCCTCGCCCATGGCCTGAATACTGTGCAGGATCAGTAGCTGGATAGGGGTCAACCCGCTATGCCGACCCAGGCGCTTGGCGTGAATTTCGCTGGCCCGCTGCAGACGGCGCAGCGCCAGATACAAATCGTGCATCATGTGCATATTCAACTCCAGACGGCACACGGAATTATCCGTTATATTTTGCCACAAAGACTAAATATTTTAGCCGTAAATTTATTTTGACGAATAAAAATAAAAACCCCGGCAAAAATAGCGAAAATAGTAGAGTTTGCGCTCAAATGTTAGCTCAAATTTATTTATATATCAAAGAACATGCACAAAGTCACTCAATTACCCACCCGCCCGGGCCGGTCCTGGGCGCAAACCTTCGTATACTGCCTGCCGGAACCGCCAAACCTGACACCAGCCCATGCGCCTATTGACCTTACCGACTCTGAGCCTGCTGATCGCCTTGCCGGTCCAAGCCGTAGAACGCCCGCTCAGCCTGCCAGCCCAGGTGATCCTGGGCAGCCAGAGTGACGATCAGAATCAGCAGCCTCTGACCCGTAGCGTGCTGAGCGACGCAGAGCTTTCGCGCCAGCAACTGGGTGCCAATGTTTCCGAACCACTGCAACGGCTACCGGGCATACTCGCGCTCAATCGCCAGAACTACGCCCAGGACCTGCAGATTTCCTCACGCGGCTTCGGCGCCCGGGCCGCCTTCGGGGTGCGCGGCGTGCGCCTGGTGCAGGACGGTATTCCGCTGACCATGCCTGACGGTCAGGGCCAGCCAGCGCTGTTCGACCTTGACGCGCTGCAGCGCCTGGAAGTACTGCGCGGTCCGCTGACCACCCTGTACGGCAATGCCTCGGGCGGGATTATCCAGGGCTTCAGCAGCGAGGCTCCATTCCATCCCACCCTGAACAGCCGCAGTGCGGTTGGCAGCGACGGGCTCTGGCGCTCGCGGCTGCGCTACGGTGCTCAACACGGCGACCTGAACATCAACGCCAACATTGCCCGCCTGCACACCGACGGCTACCGCGACCACAGCCAGACCCGCCGTGACAGCGCCAACCTGCGTCTGGGCTGGGATATCGATGACGTCTCCAGCCTGACGCTGCTGCTCAACAGCCTCGACCAACCGAACACCCGTGACCCGCTCGGGCTGAGCGCCGAACAGCTCAGGCAGGACCGGCGCCAGGCTGTCAGTCAGAGCCAGACATTCAACACCCGCAAAAGCGTGCGTCATCAGCAGGCCGGGCTGAACTACCAACGGCGTCTGGGCAACGATGATCAGTTGACTCTGATGGCCTACGGCGGCGAGCGCTTCGTCCAGCAGTATCTGGGCTTTGCCGGCGCAGGCGAATTTGCCGGTGGCGGCGTGGTCGAGCTGGATCGCCGGTTTGGCGGTGTCGAACTGGGCTGGCAGCGCAGCAGCCAAGTATTCGGTCGCCCGGTCGAGCTGGCCGCCGGGCTGACCTACGACTACCAGGGTGAGCAACGCGACGGCTTCGTCAACGACAACGGCCATAAGGGCCAGCGCAAGCGCGACGAGTTCAACCGGGTCGACAGCCAGGAAGCCTATCTGATCAGTACCTGGCAACTGGCACCGCGCTGGCAACTGACCGCCGGCCTGCGCCACAGCCGGATCCAGTTCGACTCCGATGATGACTTCTTCGCCGACGGTCAGGACGACAGTGGCAAGGTGCGCTATCAGCGCAGTAATCCGGCGGCCGGGCTGAGCTGGCAATGGACCCCGCAACTGAGCTTGTACGGTGCCTTGGGCCAAGGGTTTGAAACCCCGACCTTTCAGGAGCTGGCTTACCGCCCCAGCGGTAGCGGGCTGAACTTCGCGCTCAAGCCAAGCTTGTCACGCAATGCCGAGCTGGGCATGAAATGGCGCCACGCTAGCGGCTATCTGGACCTGGCCCTGTTCGAAAGCCGTGTGCGCGACGAGATCGTCCCGGGTGAGAATCAGGTCGGAACCGAGCGCAGCACCTTCACCAACGCCGGACGCTCGACCCGCCGCGGCCTGGAACTGGCGCTCGAGCAGCAGTTCGAGCATGGCTTGCGCGGCTATTTGGCTTACACCTGGCTGCAAGCCCGGTTCGATCGTTACCGGCGGACTGACGGCAGTGACCTGTCCGGTCGTGACCTGCCGGGCACCGCGCGCCAGAGCCTGTATGCCGAACTGGCCTGGCAACCGGCCGCGCAAGGCTTCTCCACAGCCGTGGAGCTGCAGGCACTGAGTCAGCGCTATGCCAGCGACGACAATCAGGCCAAGGCCCCAGGCTATGCAGTGTTCAACTGGCGCGCAGGCTATCGGCAGGCACTGGGTGGCTGGCTTCTGGAGCCGTTCCTGCGGATCGACAACCTCGCGGACCGCGACTATATCGGCTCATTGATCATCAATGCCGCCGGCGCCCGTTACTACGAACCGGCACCGGGACGCCAGTGGCTGGCGGGGGTAGGGCTGGAGTATCAGTGGCGCTAGGGAACGCTGGCCAAACTCACATCATAGCCTGCCGGCGGCTTATCAATATGCGGGCAGTTGCCGCACAGCGCCTTGCCCGGCAGCCGGTAGCGAATACAGCAATGCCGGCGTTGGCGATGCACCCCCTCCAGGCCCGGCCGGGCAACATAGCGAATGCTGTCATGCAGCGGGTTGCGAAAACCATCCGGACGGCAGGACTGTTCCAGCCATTCGCGAGCCTGGGCCACACGCTGTACTGGCAAGTGCTGGCTGGCCAACTCGCCGACAATCCATTCGTAGTAGTGGCCAACGCTGCTCCACAACACCTTGGGCGCCAGCTTGACCTGTGCGCACAGCGCCCGAATCAGCGGATCAATATGGCCGTCGAACAGTTCCTCGAAACGCTCGAAACCGTGCCGAGGCGCGTGCGCCCAAGGCTTGCCAGCGTCTGCCAGGCGGAAGGCCGCCGGCAGTCCGTCGTCCCCCAGAATCACCGCCACCTCACTGGCACGCACCGGCAAACGCCAATCACTGCTCAGGCTGGCAGCGACCACCGCAGGCACCAGGCGCAGAAAGTGATACTTGGCCCACAGCGATACCCGCGCGCGCGGATCGCCCTCACCATGCTCGGGCAGAAACCGCAGCAGGTTGGCCTGTAGCCGCTCAGGCTCCAGATACTCATCCCAGCTTAGCGCCGGGCGCGGGTCATCGGCCAGCACCAGGGCTTGCCCCAAAGGTGCCAGCGGCCCCGGAAACAACACGGCCAACGGCGAGTTCACCGGCCCTACCAGCGGTAGCTAAGGCTGGCAACCAGATTGCGGCGGTTGCCATACCAGCAGTAATAGTCACAGGTCGCGACATATTTCTTGTCGCTCAGGTTGTTGCCATTGAGCTGCAAGCGCAGATTCTGCCAGTCGTAACTGAGCATGGCGTCGTAGAGCGTGTAGGAGGGCACCTTCAGGTCTTCGACATTATCACCGTAGCTGGCCCCGACATAGCGTGCCCCAGCACCAAAGCCCAGGCCGTCGAGCACCCCGCCACGGACCTGATAATGCGCCCACAGCGAAGCCAGCTTGTCCGACACCTGCGAGGGCGTCTTGCCCTTTTCCGCCACGGCATTGCCCGTCTTGGTGGTTTCGGCATCGAGCAGCGTCAGGGCACCGACCAGACTCAGTGCCGGGGTGACATTGGCGGTGGCTTCCAGCTCCAGGCCACGCACCCGAACCTCACCAACCTGTTGGGTCACTGCCGGTGCACCAGCCGCCTTGCGCACGTTCTCCTGGGTCAACTCGAACAGCGCGGCATTGAAGCTGCCATTAAATCCGGGCGGCTGATATTTCAGGCCCAGTTCATACTGCTGGCCGGTTTCCGGCTTGAACGCCCGACCATCGGGGGCAACATCGGTGACTGGCAGAAAGAACTGCGAATAGCTGGCGTAGGGTGTCAGGCCATTGTTGAACAGATAGGCGACCCCGCCGTTCCAGGTGATCTCGTCGTCCTTGGCCTGATTGCCAGCACCGGTGGTGCGATTATCGAAGTCGAACTTGGCCCGGTCGTGCCGAGCCCCCAGCAGGAACACCCAGCGCTGATCGTACTTGAGCTGATTCTGGGCATAGACCCCGACCTGATCGACCTTGCTGCGCTTGTCTTCCAGAGCAAAATCGAATGGTACCTGGGTATAACTGGGGTTGAAGATATTCAGCGTGGCCGGATACAGCGGCCAGCCGTTGGGACTGCTGTCCTTGACCTTGAGCCGCTGGTAGTCTGCTCCCAGCAGCAGCGTGCTTTCCCAGGCGCCGGACTGCCACTGACCAATCAGGCGATTGTCGACCGACAGATTGTCGGCCTCACCATCGGCATAACTCAAACCACGTACCAGCTCGCCGGCCGGCAAATCGGCCCAGAAGAAAAAGAACAGCTGGCGCAGATCAACATCGATATGCCCGTAACGCAGGTTCTGCTGAGCACTCCAAGTGTCGTTGAAGCGGTGATTGAACTCATAACCCAGGGTGTATTGGCTGCGCTCGAACTTTTCATAGTCGGGCAGGCCGACTGCGGTATCGGTATCGATCTTGCCCAGCGGATGACGCCGCACCGTGCCCTCGGTCGGTAGAAACTGCAGCATAGGGTCACCGCTGTCCTTCTGGAAACTGGCCAGCAGGGTCAGTTCGGTGGCCTCGCTCGGCTTGAGGGTCAACGACGGCGCGATCAGCAAGCGATCGTTGTCGACGTCGTCAACCTGGGTGCCGCTTTCGCGCGCCAGCGCGGTGACCCGATACAACACCTGCGGGTTGTCGTTGAGCGGGCCGGTGACGTCCAGATTGAGCTGGCGCCGATCGAAGCTGCCGACCTGCATACCAACCTCGCCAAAAGCGCTCTCGCTCGGGCGCTTGCTGACCAGATTGATTACCCCGCCCGGCGGCGTCTGGCCGTACAGCACCGAGGAAGCTCCGCGTAGCACCTCAACCCGCTCAAGCTGGTAGGGGTCGATCTGCCAGCTGTAGAAACCGCTGGAGTAAACCCGGGTACTGTCATGGAACAGGCCGAAGTTGGCCTGCTTGAAACCGCGAATGATGAACCAGTCCTGCTTGTTGTCCTCACCGAAGTAACCAGCCTGTACGCCGGGGGTGTACTTGAGCGCATCGCTGATACTGAGGACGTTGCGATCCTCCATCTGCTGGCGAGTCACCACCGAGATCGAACGCGGAATCTCGTTCAGCGGAGTATCGGTTTTGGTGCCGACCAGGGTATTGCTGGCGACATACCCGGTATCCGGACCGTGCGGATCGGCCTGTTCACCGATGACTGTCGTTGGCGCCAGGACCGCGCTGTCCTGAGCATTGGCGTTAAGCGCCAGACAGGCCAGCCCAACACCCAGCGCGATGGCCAGAGGGGACAACAGGTTGTTTTCAGCGACGACAGCAGCCGGCACAACAGGCCGGCACAGAACGGAACGGGACATGAAAGGCGACCTCAGGGAGCTATTGCCGCCAATCTAAACCATTATCATTTAGATAATCAAATCAATCTGCGACATTGGACAGCTTCTTCAGGGTTTCCGCCAGTTGATTGATCCGTGCCACTGTATCGGACAGCAGCCCATCGACAACCTACATTCACCCGGCGCACTCAGTCCGGCTCTATCCCAATCCATTGGCGCAACTGGCGTAATTGACCGGGATCCTGGGCCAAACCAGCCTCCAGAGCTGCAATGCGCATGATGACCCGATCCTTGCGCAGGCTGCCAGCCGGTAGTTTGAACAGAGCACCGATAAGCTCACGCAACGGAAACGGCAAGCGCAGCCGGGTTTTCAGGGCATTGCCAAACCCTGGCCCGAAGCGCGTCAGCAAGGTTTCCAGACTGACACGGTCACAGACCATACCACCGTAGTTGAAGTAGTTCTGGATCGCGCACAGGACCGCCAGCTCACCCAGGCGACTGAGCTCCACTGCCGTGTGCATCTGCTCGGTAGCCAGCCCCTGCGGGCGGGCCAATGAATTCAGAATTTCACCGAGCCCACTTTGCTGCGCCAGCAACTGTCCGGCCAACTGCTGCAGATCGACGTGAGTCAGACCCGGCTGGGTATGTGCCAGTTGGTGGGCCAGCCGGACGCACTCGGCCGGGCCCAGGCGCTTGATCGCGGCCTCCAGACTCAGGCAGTCGAAGCCGCCGTCGGCGTGCTCATGGCGATTGGCCCGGCTCAACCACTCAGCAGCCAGCAGCGGCTCCTGACGCGCCATGCGCCAAAGCTCCGAGGGCTCACAGCGCGCCGTCCAGTGCAGCACACTCTGGCGGTGAGCCGGCTCGCACCAGGGGATGAACAGCGCCTGCTCCGGTCGCTGGGTGAGAAAGTGCTCCAGGCTGTCGAGCTGAATGGGCGCAGCCGTAGGCTGCCCGTGCCCCTGCATAACCTTGCCCAGGCGCTCGATCAGCACCTCGACGCTGAAGGGCTTGGCAATGAAGTCGGTAATCCCGGCATCCCGAGCGGCCAGAACGGTAGCGCGGTCAATGCTGGCGGTCAGTAACACCCGGCTGCTGGCCGGGCTGCGCTGGCGAGCCACCCGTATCGCCTCGAGCCCACTGGCATCGGGCAGGTGCAGGTCGGCCAGCAGCAGATCGACTGGCCGGGCCTTGAGCTGATTGAGGCAGTCGCGCACGTTGCCAAAGCGCAATACCCGCGCATCACTGGCAACATGTCCAATTACCTGCGCCAGCAATTCGGCAATCCACTCATCGTCCTCGACGATAATGACGTTCAAGATAGCGACACTCCAATCACCCGGTTGCGGCCTTGCTGCTTGGCCTGATACAGATGCTGATCAGCCAGCTCCAGCGGCTCGTCCAGACACCAGTCCGGCGCCTCGCAGGCGCTGATACCGGCACTGAAGGTACATTGAAACAGCTTCGAGCCACTACTGAACTGCAACGCCGAGAAAGCCTCGCGGATGCTGTCCAGGATCGCTTTGGCATCAGCCGCTGCGCAGTTGGGCAGCACTGCGACAAACTCTTCACCGCCGTAGCGACCGATCCGGTCAATCCGCCGCAGGCGCTGGCGCAGCAGGTTGGCCAGCGCCCGAATCACGGTATCGCCCACCGCATGCCCATGGTTGTCGTTGACCGACTTGAAGTGGTCGATATCGATCATTGCGATACTCACCGGCTGCTGAGTGCGCAAGGCACGCTCGACCTCCAGTTCGACCTGTTCCTTGATGTCGGCATGCTTGAGCAGACCAGTCATGCTGTCGCGCGCCAGCGCCTGGCTCACCAGGCGGGCACGCTGGGCCCGGGCATAAACCGTGGTCAACAGTGCCGCATCACTGATCGGCTTGCTGACAAAGTCGTCGCCAGCCTTGAGCAGAGCTGCCATCTGCGCCACGGTATCGGTTTCCGCCGACAGATAAATGATCGGCACCCGCAGCCAGTTGTCGTTCAGCCGGATCATCTGCGCCAGCTCAATACCGCTGTAGTGGGGCATATTGATATCCATCAACACCACGTCCGGCTGAAAGGCGTTCATTCGCTTGATCAGTTGTGCCGGGTCGAGCACGGTCTCCACGCGCATCCCGGCGTTGTCGAGAATGGCCTTGAAGCGTTCCGCCAGTTCCTGATCGTCATCCACCACCAGAACCCGGAACGGGTCGTCCTGCTGGACCTCAAAACTGCGCCGCAGGCGGTTTTCCAGCACGGTCAGGTCTACCGGTTTGGTGAAGAACCCGCGCGCACCGGCCCGCACCGCCTCGAGCCTGGCGGCAAATGCCGAGTCGGTACTAATGGCGATCACCGGCAGGGGGGGGACGCGGCCAGCCTGCCAGCGCTGCAGCGCGCCCAGGGCCTGATGGCCGGCCACCTCGGGGCTGATGTCGATGATCAATGCCGCGTATTGACCGCTGTCCAGCTGGGTAATCAGGCTGTCGGCCTGCTCCAGGATGGTGACCTGATAGCCGAAATTGCTCAGGGTCTGACTGGTCTGACGCGCCAGCTCGGGATCGTGTTCCAGCATGAGGATATGCTGCTGCCCCTGCTCATCAGGGAGCGCCGATTCCAGCGGCTGGCTGTCCTGCGGTTCGGGCCGGCTCTGATTGAGCAACAGTGGTAACTGGCACAACCCCTCGCGCAGGCGCTTGCGGGCCTCATCGGCAGCCGCGGGGTCCGCCAGGCAGTGCTTGGCCAACTGCTCCAGCTCCCGGGCCCGCTCGCCCAGGGCTGTATGGCCGAAGGTGCCTGCCGAGCCCGCCAGCTTGTGCAACTGGCCCTGCAACTGCTGCAGGGCGGGCTCGACCTGCTCGGTATTCTGTAGTTGTTCGGCCTGGCGCACCAGTTCCGGCAGTTCCTGCTCCAGCCGCTTGCGAAAAGCCTGGCCCAGCTCGGCCAGTTGAGCTTTCAACTGTTCAGTCTTCGGCATTCCATTGCTCCCAAAGGGCCCGAATCTCGGTAGCCAGTTGCATAGGGTCAAAGGGTTTAGTGATAACCCCGGCCGCCCCCAGGGCACGGTAGCCTTCAACTTCCTGGCTCTGGACCTTGGCGGTCATGAACACCACCGGGGTATACTGCAACCCGGGCAACTCCCGCAGCCGCTGCAGCGTTTGCGGTCCATCCATGCCCGGCATCATCACATCCAGCAATACAAGATCGGGGGCGAAGGCTTCAGCGGCGGCCAGGCCGGCCGCGCCGCCATCACAGGTCTTGACCTCGAAACCACCCACCACTTCCAGGGCAATCCGGGCAATTTCCTGGATCGAAGGGTCGTCCTCGATATGCAAGATGCGCTGTAGCTGACTCATAGTTCTGATAATCCCCCCAATCAGTGAGACTCATTATGGCATGCTCCTGTCCGGGGAGCCGGCCAATGGCAGGCGGAACCAGAAACAGGCACCCTGACCAGCTTGGGAGTCGACGCCAATGCTGCCGCCCATCCGCTCGACCAGTTCCTTGCTGATAGCCAGCCCCAACCCTGTGCCGCCACGCTTGCGGCTGGTGCTGTCGTCAACCTGGAAGAAGCGCTGGAACAGCCGGCTCTGCTGTTCGATGGCGATGCCAACCCCCTGATCGGTGACCTGCACCTGGACCTGATCATCGATCACCCGACAATCAACCACGATGCTATCCCCGGCATGGGAAAACTTGGCAGCATTGGACAACAGGTTGTCCATCACCTGGAGCAAGCGCTCGGCGTCGCAGATCAGGTGCAACTCGGCTGACAGCGGCTGTAGCACCAGGCTGACATTGAACCGTTCGGCATACGGCTGATTGGACTCAATGGCCCGCTGCAGCAACGGCAGCAGGGGTTGGACACCCAGTTTGAGCGGCAAAAGCCCGGACTCCAGGCGCTCGATATCCAGCAGGTCATTGATCAGCGCCTGCAAACGCTGGGTGTTGTCCTGGGCAATGCCCAGCATGCGCCGTCCAGCCTCGGGCATGTCACCGCCAGCACCACCCAGCAGCAAGGCGATGGCGCCGCTGATCGAGGTCAGCGGGGTGCGCAACTCATGACTGACGGTGGCGATGAACCGGCCTTTCATCTGCTCGATCTGACGCCGCTCGGTGATATCGAGCATCGCAATCATGGCCCCCTTGAAGCGGCCTTCGGCATCGTACAGCGGCCCGCCGCTGGTCAGCAGATGGCGAACTGGCTGGCCGCGGGCAGCGATGCAAAAACTGACATTGCTCACCTGCTCGCCACTCAGGGCACGCCACAGTGGCACCTGATCGGCGGCCAGCGGGGTCACTTCATCACTGTGGTACAGATCGTAATAACGCCACCAGTGCTCGGGCGGTATATCTAGGATATCAACGCCATGCCAATCCCGCGCCGTACGATTGATCAGCGTTAGCTGGCCCTTGGCATCGCAGGCGACCACTCCGACCATCATAGACTCAAGCAGACTGGCGTTCAGGGCCTTCTGCTCACTCAAGGCCATCTCGCGTTCCTGGGCCTCGAGCAGTTGCAAACGCAGACGCAACTGTTGCTCAACCAGTCCGGCCAGGCGGCTCAGCGTGTCGCGTTGCTGGACATCCAGCGTGCGTGGCTGGCGGTCGATCACGCAGAGCGTGCCCAGCGGATAGCCTTCGGCCGAGTGAACCGGCATACCGGCGTAGAAACGAATGTGCGGCTCACCGGTCACCAATGGGTTGTCACGGAACCTCGGATCTTCACTGGCATTTTCGACTACCAGCAGTTGGTCGGCCCGGATCGCATGGGCACAGAACGCCATATCGCGCGGCGTCTCGCAGACGTCCAGGCCCACCCGGCTTTTGAACCACTGACGCCGATCATCCAGCAGCGAAACCAGCGCTATCGGCGTTTGCAAATATCGTGTCGCCAGAGTGGCGATATCGTCAAACGCCGCCTCGCCCGGGCTGTCCATGATCTGGTAACGAGCCAGGGCCGCAAGTCGGCGCTGTTCGGCGCTCGCGTTCATGAGGGTTCTCCTGAATGATGTGCAGGCACACTACTGACCTCACTGACGGGCAGACGGAACCAGAAACACGAGCCCTGGCCTTCTTGCGACTCAAAACCAACCTGGCCGCCCATGTGCTGTACCAGTTCCCGACTGATGGCCAGCCCCAGCCCTGTACCACCTCGCTGGCGCGCATCGCTGCCATCGGCCTGGCTGAATTTCTGGAAGATCTGCTCCTGAAAGTCGACAGGAATCCCGATACCCTGATCCGTCACGCTGACCGTCACCTGCCCTGCTTCGATGCAAGCCTCGAGCAGAACGTCACCTCCCGGATGGGAAAACTTGGCAGCATTGGACAGATAATTGGCCAGCACCTGTCCAATGCGTTTGGCGTCCACGATCACCCAGGCATCATCGATCCTGCCCGCCTGCAAACGCACCTGATACTGCTCGGCATAGCCCTGATTCAGACTCAAGGCCTGTTCCAGCAGAGGCTTGAGCCGCTGACGCTCAAGCTCAAAATGCATCTTGCCTTCGCTGAGCTTGTCCATGTCGAGCAGGTCATTGATCAGCGCATGCAGGTTGTCGCTGTTCTGCTGGGCAATCCCCAGCAGCTTTGCCATCGGTTCCGGCACTTCGCCCATGGCCCCGCCCAGCACCAACCCCAGCGCGCCGGCAATTGCGGTCAGCGGCGTGCGCAGCTCATGGCTGACCGCCGAGACGAACTGGGTTTTGAGCTGCTCGACCCGATGCTGCTCGGTGATATCCCAGATAAAACCGTCGAGCCAGAGCAGTTGGTCCTGGCTGTCGTATTCGCCACGGCCCTTTTCCCGAACCCAGACATGGTGGCCATCGGCATGCACTATCCGGTAGGTCAGCTCAAAGCTCTCCCGACGCTCGATATGGACGATGGTGGCATAGGTCAGGTGCAGGTCATCAGGATGCACGATGCTAGCGTAGCTGCGAACCCGATTGTCGATGAAGTCGCTGGCCGGATAGCCCGTGAGCCGGGCGATACCGTCACTCATGTAGGACATGGTCCAGTCGGCGTCGCTTCGACAGCGATACACCACACCCGGTAGGTTGCTGACCATGCTGCGGAACCGCGACTCGCTTTTTTGCAGTGCCCGGGTCGCACGAACCTGTTCGCTGATATCTGTAATTACCCCGTGCCAGATAATGTCGCCGTTCTCCAGTGGCTCGGGGGAGGAGCGCCCGGCAACCCAGATCAAACCACGCTGAGGATGATGGATGCGATATTCGCAACGCCATTCGTTGAGCCCGGCTGCGGACTCTCGGATGCTGATCGCCACCCTTTGTCGGTCTTCCGGGTAAATTGCCTCGAAAGCCGCCATATCACTGGCCGCTGCCTGTTCCGGCGTGATGCCGTAGATATCGACAATTCCTTGACTACTGTAGGGAAACCAGCCGCGGCCACTACAGTTGTACTGATATTGATAGACCATGCCGGGAAGATGCCGGGCCAGCTTGCTGAAACGGCTGAGCAGTGCTTCACGCTCCTGCTCGAACTTGCCCCGGGTCAGCACGGCCGCAATCCAGCGGCCGCACAGACGCATGAATTCCAGGTCGGTGTCCTCGAACGACTCGTGACGCGCCTGCGCACTGGAAAAATTCAGTGTGCCAAAACGCTCGCCAGCCACCGTCAGCGGCATTCCGATATAGCTCTCCAGGCCAAAATGCTGATAGCACGGATGGCCGCGGTGAATTGACTGGCCCATATTGTCAATCGCCAGCACGTCATCCTGGGCCAGAGTCAGGCTGCAGTAGGTCTGCCCCAGCGGGAAGTGCGTACCGTCCTCCAGGCCATCGTCCTTGGCATGATGGCTGAGTACCTGATAATCGTCATCCTTGATCCGACTGACAATCCCCATGTCCAGACGCAGATAGCCACAGCCCAGCTCCAGCACCCGACGCAACCGCTCGTGCTGGCCCAGATGCTGCAAACTGGCGATTTCGTTGAGCGCCCGCAGCGCCTGACGCTGACGCTCCAGCCCTTGCCGGGTCTGCTCACGGGCCAGACTTTCCTGGATGATTGCCTGTTGGTGCTGCTCAGCCTGGCGCCGTACCGTGACCCGGGTCGCCAGCAGCAGCGCACTGAACAGGCCGGCCGCCGCCAGCAAAGCAATCAGCCAGCGGCCCAGCAGTTGCCGCTGCTCGGCGTTATGGCGCAGCAGTTCCGCGCCGATTTCACGCCAGGCCAACACCGCCGCCAACGGCCGGCCAACTTCCTCGTATAGCGGAATGAAGGTCACTAAATAGCGCTGGTCGGAGGCTTCAACCAGGCGATAACCGGCACTGTACTCTGGCTGTGGGAGCCTACCAGCTTCACGCCAGTCGAGAATTTCCGCTCGCGAGTACTGGGCTAACAGCCAATCCCCACTGTCGAGCCGGCTCAGTTCGTTCTGCTCCTGCTCGAGCATCACCCCCTCAAGGCTCGGCCGATAGAGCATCAGCGCCAGGCCGGCATCCAGTTCCAGATCAAGCTGACGCAGCTCCGGCAGCATCCCGTAGCCGACCTCGACACTGGCAATTACCGCGCTATCGGAATCTTCGCTAGCACGAATCGGCACAACCCCGCGAATACCCGAACCATGCCGGCCCACTTCCATACCTTTGACGGACTGTCCCGTGCGTTGCACCCGGTCAACCAGATGACGAATGCCATCCAGCCGATCACCCCATTTATCCGGCTGGTGCATACGCAACAGACTGATCACCCCCGGTGCCAGGTGAATGTGCAGTTGACTGGCCCCGGACTCGGCCAGCACCATCCACAACCCCTGCAGATCGGCCTGGAGCTGAGCGCGCAACAACAGCACGCCATCGGAGTCCAGGCCATCACGCTCGGCCAGCACGGCGATGCGTCGTACCAGACGCAGCAGATCCGGGTTCTGGCTGACCTGGTTGGCAGCCAGCAGCACCTGGCGCTCCAGGCCGGCCCGGGCCTGCAGTACGGCCAGACGCTGAACCTCGGAGTGCATATCGAGCTCCTGCTGCCATTGCTGTTCACGTTGCTGCCAGCCCCACCAGGCCAGGAAGCTGAAGAACAGCGCCAGAGCCAGGGTACCCAGGCACAGGATCACATGTCCGGCGATGACGGTGCGGGATTTGGCCATAATTCTCACTAACAAACAGACAATGGCCAGACAATAGACACTATCCCGGCACAGCGCCAGCCGCTGTCCGGGATAGGTCTGCTACCTCTAACGGATTACAAGCTGTTGTTCAGGTGTCCACCGTCAACGTTGATAATGGTGCCGGTCATGAACGAGCCGGCCTCGCTGGCCAACAGCAGCAACGGACCATCCAATTCCTGCAACTGCCCCAGACGGCGCATCGGCACCTTGCTGCGGATGTACTCTTGGCCTTTATCGGTGTCGAAGTAATCACTGTTCATTTCGGTGCGGAAGTAGCCCGGTGCGATCGCATTGACCCGGATGTTGTCACGCGCGAGCTCCAGCGCCATGGCCTTGCTCAACTGCACCACGCCGGCCTTGGCGACTGCATAGTGACTGAGTGCAGTGCCAACCCGCAGGCCAAGAATCGAGGCGATATTGATGATGCTGCCGCCATTGCCGCTTCTGGCCATGGCCTGGCTGGCCCGGTGGGCCACCCGCCAGGCACCATCCAGGTTGGTATCCAGGGTACTGCGCCAGTTGCCTTCGGTCATTTCCAGAAAGGCTGCCGGATCAGCAATGCCGGCATTGTTGACCAGAATGTCGACCACGCCCCAGTTGGCTTCTGCCTGAGCAAAGCCGGCATCGACGCTGTCCGAATCGGTCACATCCATGGTGACCGCCAGCGCTTGGCTACCCTGTTGTTGGAGCTCGTTAACCAGTGCCTGCAGCCGCTCGGCACGCCGGGCAGCGAGCACCACCCGAGCCCCAGCGCTGGCCAATACCCGGGCGAAATGTGCGCCCAGGCCACTGGATGCGCCGGTGATCAGCGCGGTTTTGCCGGTCAGGTCAAAGCGTTGGGTGGTCATCGAAACTCTCCTCGGTCTGCAGGTGTTTGCGCCAGTATCAGACAAACCTCTGGCCGACTCCAGCATGCTCGATCCGGCTGATGATGCACCATGTCGGCAACCCTAGCCGGCGCTATGCGGCTAAACTTGCAGACTGGATTCTGTCAGGACTCGTCATGGACGCAACTGCCGTTTTTCACATCAGTACCCCGACCACCCTGGCCCTGGCGATTATTGCCCTGTGGCTAGGCTACCGAATTAATCACTGGTTGCCGTTGCTGCACCGCTACAACATCCCCCCGGCAGTCAGCGGCGGTATTCCGATCAGCGCACTGGTGGCGCTGACCGAACTGCTTTCAGGCTGGGAGTTGCGCTTCGAACTGGCCTTGCGCGATCTGCTGCTGATTGCTTTCTTCAGTACTATCGGGCTGTCTTCTCGGCTGCGGCAGATGCTCGAAGGCGGTCGGGCGCTGGCAATCATGCTGGGGCTGGCCGTGATCTTTCTGGTCTTTCAGAACCTGCTTGGCACTACGCTGGCACTGCTGGTCGGGGAAAGTCCGTTATATGGGCTGATTGGCGGCAGTATCTCGCTGGCCGGCGGGCATGGCACGGCACTGACCTGGGGACAGTTGTTCGAAGAACATTTCGGCCTGGACAACGCCAGCACCCTGGGCCTGACCTTCGCCACGGCCGGGCTGATCACCGGCGGGCTGGTGGGCGGGCCGGTGGCGGCCTTCCTGATCCGCCGGCACAAGCTCTCGCCCGAGACCACCGAGCATGAACTGCCGCACATGGAGGCCAGCGGTAAAACCATCTATCAGATCGAGCTCAACAGTCTGTTGACCGCGGTACTGCTGATCGCTCTGTGCTTTGCCCTGGGCTCCAGTGTCTATGACTGGCTCTCGGATCTGGGCATGCGTCTGCCAGCGTTTCTGACCGCCATGTTTCTCGGCATTGTGCTGGCCAATCTGCTGGATCTGGCCAAGGTCTGGGTCGACCCACGGCCTATTCAGCTGATCGGTGATCTGAGTCTGCAGCTGTTCCTGGGCATGAGTCTGATCAGCCTGCCACTGCTGTCGCTGCAGGGGGCGCTGGGGGCCATCAGCCTGGTGATGCTGATGCAGGCTCTGCTGATCGCCCTGTTCACGGTCTGGCTGGTATTCCCTTTACTGGGGCGCAATTACGACGCCGCCTGCATCGGGGCCGGGTTCATCGGCATGGGGCTGGGCGCTACACCAGTCGGCATCGCCAACATGAACGCCCTGACCAGCCGGTTCGGCCCTAGCCCCAAAGCCTACCTGGTGATTCCGCTGCTGGGCGCATTCTTCATCGACATCGCCAACGCCACCCTGGTGCAACTGTTGCTGGGCTTTGAAATGTTCAACCCTTGACCACCTCCCCGTCACTGTCGAGCACCTGCAAGCTGATCGGCAGACAGGCAGCGATACTCTGGGACACGGTACAGAACTGCTCGAATTGGCCGAGGATGCGCTCAAGCTTGTCATAGGCCGCCTGGGGATAGCCCAGATGCAGGGTGACCCTGGCCCCAACGATACGCAAACGGTTTTCGGCATTGCGCCCCAGCTCAGCGATGCCTTCGGCGCGCAGCCCATCGGCGGGCTGACGGAATTTGCTCAGGGCGAAGTACAAACTGTCGCTCAGGCAGTTGGTCACTGCAGTGATCAGCAACTGGCTCGGGCTCGGACCAGCCGAACCACCCAGCGGGGCCGGTTCATCGACCACCAGTTCCGGGGTATCACCATCGTAACGGGCCAGAAACCGGAAGTTCTGTTGCTGTTCCAGGGTGACGCGAACGAAGTCATCACTCATGAGATGCTGCTCCTGCCATTAGTTAGCTTGAAGATAATCTATTTTTATATATATTGTTAGTCAGTGATCAGTCAATTATCAGAATAGCCATGCATACCACACCCATAGATCTGGAACGTTTACGCGGCGCTGCCGACCGTGCCCAGCAGTTGCTCAAGGCCCTGAGTAACCGCGACCGACTGATGCTGCTGTGCCAGCTGGCCGAAGGCGAGCTGAATGTCAGCGAGCTGGAGCAGCGTCTGGGCATCACCCAGCCGACCCTGTCACAACAGCTTGGGGTGCTGCGCCGTGAAGGGCTGGTGGAAACCCGCCGCGAGGGCAAACAGATTTTTTACCGGATCGCCAGCGCCGAGGCGCTGGCGCTGATCAACACGCTGTATCAACTGTACTGTGCTGAGGAGCCCACCGATGAGCATTGACTGGGCCAACTTTACCCCCTGGTCGGCCCTGGCCGGCGGTGTGATGATCGGGCTGGCCGCGTCTCTGCTGATGCTGTTCAACGGCCGTATCGCCGGCATCAGCGGGATTGTCGGCGCCTTGCTGAGCCCACGACAGGCCGGTAATGGCGAGCGCTGCCTGTTCGTGCTCGGCATCCTGCTGGCGCCGCTGCTTTATACCTTGCTGGTGGCACGCCCGACAATCGTGGTCGAGGCCGGGCCGCTGGCGCTGATCAGCGCCGGGTTGCTGGTCGGTTTTGGCTCGCGGCTAGGCTCGGGCTGCACCAGCGGTCACGGTGTCTGCGGCCTGTCGCGGCTGTCCTGGCGCGGACTGATAGCTACGCTGTCATTCATGGCTAGCGGCTTTCTGGCGGTCTACATCGTGCGCCATCTGTGGGGAGGCTGAAGCATGCGTAACCTGATTGCTCTGCTCAGTGGCCTGCTGTTCGGCCTCGGACTGATCGTTGCCGGAATGGCCAACCCGGCCAAGGTGCTGGGTTTTCTCGACCTGTTCGGTGCCTGGGATCCGTCACTGGCGCTGGTCATGGCCGGCGCCATCGCCACCGCGCTCTTGCCCATGCAATGGGCCAACCGGGCCAGTTGCACGCTGACCGGCGAGCCGCTGCAGTTACCTGACACTCGCCGCATCGACCGGCGTCTGGTGATCGGCAGCCTGATCTTCGGTGCCGGCTGGGGCCTGGCCGGGTTCTGCCCGGGCCCGGCGCTGGTCGGACTGGCGGCGGCGGTACCGCAGGCGGCGCTGTTTGTCGCCGCGATGCTGGCCGGCATGCTGCTGTTCAAGTGGTTTGACCAGCCCAGGGCGCGCCAGTGAGTCGCAACCCGCGCCTGCAACCACCGGGCGGCAGCGGTCCGCTGGCCTGGCTGCGGCACTATCGCCGTGCCTGGCTCGGGGGCGATCTGGCCGCCGGTCTGGTGGTCGGGATCATGGTGATTCCGCAAAGCATGGCCTATGCCATGCTCGCCGGGTTGCCGGTCGAAGTTGGCCTGTATGCCAGCCTGCTGCCGGTGCTCGGCTATGCCCTGTTCGGCAGCAGCATGAACCTGTCGGTCGGGCCGGTGGCGGTCACCGGGTTGATGACTGCGGCGCTGCTGGCTCCGCTGGCGCCCATCGGCAGCGGCCAGTATCTGCAACTGGCGATCTGGCTGGCACTGCTGTCCGGGCTGATGCTGTTCGTCTTCGGTCTGCTGCGGCTCGGTTTTCTGGCCAACTTCCTCAGTCACCCAGTGATCAGCGGCTTCATCACTGGCGCGGCGATTCTGATTCTGCTCAGTCAGTTGCCACACCTGCTGGGCCTAAGTGGCTGGCCGGTCAGCCCGGCGGCGCTGCTGGACAGTTGGCAGGCCAGCAACAGCCTGGTGTTGGGCATGGGGCTACTGGCCCTGCTGTGGCTGCTTTACGCTCGCAGCCTGCTGGCCGCGCATTTGCGCTGGCTGGGCCTGAACGAGTCACTGGCCCTGTTACTGGCCCGACTGGCACCGATCCTGGTGGTGGTGCTGACCGTTCTGGCCTCACTGTACTGGGATCTGGCCGCACGTGGGGTGCCGGTGGTCGGCAGTCTGCCGGCCGGCCTGCCCTCGCTGGTCTGGAGCACGCCGGATCTGGCCAGTCTGCATAGTTTGCTGCTGCCGGCGGTGCTGGTCAGCCTGGTCGGCTTTGTCGAAAGCGTATCAATTGCTCAGTCACTGGCCCGGCGCAAGCGCCAGAGCATCGATGCCAATCAGGAACTGCTCGGCTTGGGCGCCGCCAATATCGGTTCGGGGCTGACCGGCGGTTTCGCCGTCTGTGGCGGCTTCTCGCGCTCGATGGTGAATATCGAGGCCGGGGCCAATACCCCGCTGGCTGGCGTGGTGGCGGTCGGCGTGATCGGCCTGATTCTGCTCACCATCGCCCCCTGGTTCGCCCATCTGCCTTTGGTGGTGTTGGCGGTAGTGATTCTGGTCGCGGTTACCCCGCTGATCGACCTGCTCAGCCTCAAACGGGCCTGGCGCTATGACCGGGCCGAAGGCCTGACTCTGCTGGCCACCGCCGCCGGGGTACTGCTGCTGGGGATCGAAGGCGGCATCTTGCTCGGTATCAGCCTGGCGATTGCCGCACAGTTGTGGCGCGGCAGCCGCCCGCACGTGGCGGTGGTCGGCCGGGTGCCGGACACCCAGTACTTTCGCAACACCAAACGCCATCTGGTGGAAATCACTCCGCACCTGCTGGCACTGCGCATCGACGAAAACATCTTCTTCGCCAATACCAAGGCCATCGAGCAAGCGATCCATCAGGCCCTGAGCGACTATCCGGATACCCAAGAAGTGTTACTGATCTTGTCGGCAGTCAATCACATCGACAGTACCGGGCTGGACATGCTTAGCGAGCTGACCGAAGGCCTGGCCGAGCGTGACATCCGCCTGCACCTCGCGGAAGTTAAGGGCCCGGTCATGGATCAACTGGCCGAGACCGACTGGCTCAACCAGCAAGTGGGTGAAGTCTTTCCCAGCACCCACATTGCCTTCAACACCCTCGGCAGCCTGAAACGGCCGAGACAGAGCGACGCAGGAGAGTAATCATGCAAGCAAATGTAGGTAGTATTGATCGTGTTGTGCGTATCGTGGTCGGCCTGGTCCTGATTGCCCTGGCCGCAACCGGCACCATTGGCCTGTGGGGCTGGATTGGCCTGCTGCCACTGGCCACCGGTATTTTCCGGTTTTGCCCGGCCTATCCGTTGCTGGGCATCAACACCTGCAAGAAGAAGTGAAATAGCCTGAACCAAAAAAGGAGTTTTGTATGAAATCCGTGATTGTCACCCTGCTGGGCGGCGCTGTGCTGGCCGCCAGCCTGTCGGCTGTTGCCCAGGTTGCGCCTGAAGATCAGATCAAGTTCCGCAAGGCTGGTTACAGCTACATGTCCTGGAACATGGGCAAGATCAAGGCCCAGGTGATCGACGGCGCCGTCGAGTACAACCAGCAGCAGGTTCTGGCCGCCGCCACTACCATCGACGCCATTGCCAACTCTGGCATGGGCGCCCTGTATGGCCCCGGCACCGAGCAGAATGTCGGCAACCAGACCACCCGCGCCAACCCGGAGCTGTTCAACAACTTTCCGGATGTGGCCGAGCTGTCAGGCAATCTGAACCAGGCCACGGCCAATCTGGTCGCTGCCGCCCAGGCTGATGACCAAGGCCAGATCCGTGCGGCCTTCGGCCAGGTCGGTCAGGCCTGCAAGGCCTGTCACGACAAGTACCGGATGGACTGAACGACGCTCCGAGTAGGACGCTTGATGCAATCAGGGGAGCCGAAGCTCCCCTGATTGTTTGCCTTCTCATTCGGCGCGTTACCAGGCCGGTACCGCCGGGGCCGGGGCGGGTGCCGGAATCCAGCTGCCGTTAGCAGCCCAGACCGCCAGCCCAGCCAATGCCAGAGCAATGATCAACGCCGGCCAGCGCCCACCATTGGCCTGTTCGGTCGCTGGATGCGGAGCCTTTTTATAGCCATGAATCATCGGCCCCAGCAGGTTATGCCCACGCACCCGATAGATCACGATGGCCAGCACATGCAGACCCACCAGCAGATACAACAGCTCCTCGGTACGCCGATGCCAGCCACTCATCAGGCTGCTGAAATCCGATGACACCACCCGGGTCAGCGGCCCGCTGAAGGCGATATCGTCAGTTGCCACCAAGCCGCTCAGCGCCTGAAAACCAAAGAGCCCGATCAGCGCGAACACCGACAGCGCTCCCAGCGGGTTATGGCCCAGACCTTCCCATTGGCCACGCAGATAACGGATTACCCGGCGTGGGGTCGGAAAGAAGCTGACGAACCGGGCATGGGTAGAGCCGGCGATCCCCCATACCAGACGAAAGCTGAGCAGACCGATGATCGCCAGGCCAAAACGTCCGTGCCAGATCATCCAGGTGCCACCGAGCTTGATAGTGACCAGCGCCCCGATCACACAAATGACCAGCAACCAGTGAAACAGACGAAGGGGTAAGTCCCAGACTTTGACCGGCATGGCGTGAAGCTCCCTGATAGACAGGCCACAAAGGCTAACCGCAGTACTCAAAAGCGGCAATAAACCTACACATTAAGTGGCAATTACCGCGCAGTAAATGCGGCAAATGGTAGCCTGAGCCACCCCGCGGGAATCGTACCCCTGGGAGCCTTGAGCATCTGCTCAAGGCAGGGGGATGCACCACGCTCCGCTGCGGAACTCCGCACACGGCCCGCGATGCTCCCGCCTCTCAGCTTTATCCCAAATTCCGCGCCAACTTGTCGCGCAGCCGCTCGGGGTCCAGGCCCGAGGCCTTGTCCAGCTCCGCCAACTCCTCGGGCACATACCAGTGCAGCTTGTCACTGTGATAGGCCTGCCACACCGCCTTGGCCACCTCCACCGCCTCGATCAGCCGGAACGGCCCGGTATCGGGCGCCGCATCCATCAGCGTCTGATCCGGCATGCCGGTCCGGATCAGCCCCGGCAGCACATCCGCCACGCGAATATCATGCCGACGAAACTCGTTGGCCAACGCCTCGGTCAGCCCCTTCACCGCATGCTTGGTGGCCGAATACACCGCAATCAGCGGCATGCCCATGGTCGCCGACGACGACGAGGTACTGAAGCACAGCGCATTGGGCGTGGCCTTGAGCAGCGGCAGCGCGGTGTGAATGCCGTTGAGCACCCCGACCAGATTGACATTGATCAGATTCAGTTGCTGCTCGAACGGCATCTCATCAAAGAATCCGCGCATGGCGATCCCGGCATTGTTGAACAGCACATCCATACGCCCGCCGGTCGCCTCAGCGAAGGCCGCTACCGCCGCCTCGAACTGCGCCCGATCACTGACATCCAGCAACCCGGTCAGGCAATTGTCCGCCCCCAGCTCGGCGCGCAGACTCTCCAGTCCCGCCCCGTTCAGATCAAAAGCGCCAACAAACCAGCCCTGCTGCTGAAACAACCGCGCAGTTTCCCGGCCCATGCCAGACGCGGCCCCGGTAATGAAAATCGACTGACGACCTGCGGCCTGTGCCATTAACGCTGCCCTCCTGTGGGTATGAATGCAGCGACGTTAGCACTGCTGGGCAAGGCTGGGAGCCAAAGCCCAGTCAGCGTGATTGAGCAGCAATCAGGGGGTTTATGGCTTGCACCCTCGGACCGGTCTGCTGACCAACGTATCCATGCGTGGAGCTCGGCTCAGGGCCCTACAACCCGGCCTTGACCACCAGCAATCCCCCGGTCACCACCAACAGGCTGTACACCAATTGCCGAAAACGTTGCTCGTTGAGCCGGTGATGCAGGAATTCACCGAGCAGTACACCGATCACCAGCAGCGGCAGCAGGCTGGCGATACGCGGCAGGTTGGGCAGCAGGTGGCCGTCGAACAGGAACAGGGCGGTGAGGCTGGCGTTGAGGGTGAACCAGACGGTCAGCAGGGTCGCGCGCAACTGGCTTTTGTCCAGCGTGGTGCCGGCCAGGGCGTAGACCAGCAGCGGGCCGCCGGAAGCAAACAGGCCGTGGGTCAGGCCAGCGCCCAGAGTCAGGCCGCGGCTGAGCCAGCCCGGATGACGGACACTCAGGTGATTGCGAGCCAGACGCCAGAGTTCACGGGCGGCGAACCACAGCACCAGCAGGCCGAACATCAGCATCAACAGGTTGTCGCCCAACCAGGGCCGCAGCACATAGCCAAGCAGGGTGCCGGCCAGCATCAGCGGCAGGATCAGTCTGAGCAGGGTGGGGGCGTGGATGTGTCGGCGGTGGCGCCAGGCGAGAAAGCCACTCATGCAGATGTTCAGTGGCACCAGCACGTGCATCAGGTCCGGGATTGGCAGCAGCAGGGCGCCAAGCGACAGGGCAATGACGATACTGCCGAAACCGGTGATCGCTTCGATGGTGTAGGCGATCAGGATGAACAGCGCGATCCAGAGCCAGGGGTCGATAAGCATGTGGGTCCTTGGTGGAAGAGGGTGCCTGCTGGTCAGGTTCGGTAGATGATCAACGCAGTTCGCCGGCAAAGCGTTTGCGCACGCTGCGCAAGTATAATGCTGGGGCCAGGCGCCAGAGCAGGCTGCCGAACCTGGAGATGGGCTCTGGCAACAACCAGCGCTTGCGCTGTTGCAGGCTGCGGTCGATCAGGATGGCCATCCATTCCGGGCTTTTCATGCTGCCGATCATTGAGCGTGGGTGTCGGGCGGTGCTGCCGTCCTTGCCCAGGGCGTGGTGTTCGATCGGCGTATCGAGAAAACTCGGGTAGGCCATGAGGATATGGATGCCGTCGGTTTCCAGCTCCAGGCGTAGCACCTCGAAAAACTGGGTCAGGGCGCTTTTCGCTGCACAGTAGGCGGCACGCCCGGGCACCGGCATCCAGCCGGCCATGGAGCCGATGCAGATGATGCTGCCGCGACTTTGGCGCAGTAGTGGCAGCGCCGCCAGGGTCAGCTCGACCGGGCCCTGCCAGTCCACCGCCATGACCTTGCGGAACACCGCCGGGTCGGTCTGGTGGGCCGGCGAGCGGTGGGTGATGCCGGCGTTGTTAACCAGCAGATCGAGGCGGCCGAAACGTTGCTCTGTGGCGTTGATCAGGCGCTGGATATCCTCGGCTCGGGCAATGTCGGCGCTGACCGTCAGCACCCGCTCGGGGCAGTTCAACTGGTCGGCGCGCTCGCTGAGCTGGGCGGCGTTGATGTCGGCCAGGACCAGCCGGTGACCGGCGGCATGCCAATGCTGGGCCATGGCCCAACCGAGGCCGGAGGCGGCACCAGTGATCAGGGTTACGCTCATTGTGGGGCATCCTTGTGGGGTTGATGGAGTGTGCTGTGGATTGCCACGTTGCTGCGCTCCTCGCAATGACGGTGCGAGTATGGGCTTTGAGGCTTGTGGATTACCACGTCGGCGGATGGCCGCCCCCTGCTCCTCGCAATGACGGCGAGCAGGTGCATTGGCTCAGCCGTCATTGCGAGGGCCACAGACCCGTGGCAATCCAGGTGTCGGGGGCCGCGGCGGCGAGGGTGTGAGCTCGGGGAGGTGCGTTGCCACGGCGCGGCGCTCCTTTTCATGACGGCGAGCGAATGCATTGACCCGGCCGTCATTGCGAGGGCCAAAGGCCCGTGGCAATCCAGGTGTCGGGATCCGCTTGGCACTGGGGGCCGGGGCTCAAGGTTGGCGCAGGTTGTTGTGCGTGGCAAACAGCTCGAACACTTCGGCCGAGGTCTTTGCCAGCGGGTAGCCGAACTCCTCCTTGAGCCGGCGGTTGCTGAGGACCGGGCGGTAGCGCAGGAAGTTGACCTGCTCCGGGCCGGTGGGTTTGCCGCGCCATTTGGCGACTTGCAGTCCGGCCTTGACCAGCCACACCGGCAGGGTCAGCAGCGGTTTGTTCAGCCGCCGGGCGATCTCGGCCATGCTCAAGGCGCCGTCACCAGCCATGTTGTAGATGCCGGTCTTGCTCTGGCGGATGCCCATCTCCATGGCGCCGATCACATCCTGGTCCCAGATGAACACGAACGGCGAGTCGCTGCCCTTGAGGGCAAGAATCTTCGGCGCCATAAACAGCTCGGTGATCTGGTTTCGGGTGCTTTCACCCAGCACTGTGCCGGGACGGAAGATCAACTGCTGCAGCACCGGATGCCGGGCGCGGTAATCAGCTAACAGTTCCTCGATCTGGCGCTTGTGGTCGGAGTAGGCAAATTCCGGGTTGCCGCGCAGGGCGTCGGTCTCATCGATCCAGGCCGGGTTGTCCGGATGGTAGCCATAAGCGGCCCCGGAGCTGGTGACGGTCAGGTGCTGTACGCCAGCCTTGAGGCAGCAGTCGAGCACATTGCGGGTGCCGTTGACGTCGATGTCATAATCGCGGGCGCGGTCTTTCGAGGCCTGCAGCACCGAGGCCAGGTGCACCACATGGGTAATACCTTCTGCGCTCAGCAAGTCGGCCAGGGCCGGGGCGCGGATATCCAGCTGGCGCACCGGGAAGGCCAGATCGTCGCGGGCCCGGATGTCGGTCCCGATGACATGATGGTCGACGGCCAGGCGGTTGCCAAGCTGGTGACCGATATAGCCAGCAGCGCCGGTAATCAGAATGCGTGGGCTCATGATTGTTGTACTTGTGTGGAATGAACTTTGGCCATGGGGTCGTTGGCCGGGATCGGCAACCGGGCCCAGATCTGCGACAGGGTCAGCCCGCTGACCAGATGCCAGACGCCCCAGAAAGCGGTGATCAGCATCATGCCGCCAGCTTCAGGGAAGAAGGTGAACAGGATCACCAGCCCCAGGCCGGAGTTCTGGATGCCGACTTCCATGGTCACCGCGCGGCGGTCGGTGACCGGCAGTTTCAGTAGCCGGCCCATACCATAGCCCAGCGCCAGCGCCAGCAGGTTGTGCAGCACCACCAGCCAGAAGAAGCTGTGAAAGCGCTCGATGAACAGGCCGACATTGTTGAAGAAAGCGATGCCGACAAAGCCGAGAAACACCAGCAGCGAGATGATCCGCAGCGGCTTTTCACTGCGCGCCACCAGGCCCGGCAGCTTGCGCCCGGTGGTCATGCCCAGCACCAGCGGCACGGCCAGCACCAGCAGTACCAACAGCAGGATGCCGCCTGGCTCCAGGCTGATCTGGGTCAGGTAGTCGCGGGTGTGCGGGTTGAGCCAGCCGTAGAAGGCAAAATTCAGCGGCGTCATCACGGTGGCGGCCAGGCTTGAGACCGCAGTCATGCTGACCGATACCGCGACGTTGCCACGCCCCAGCCAGGTCATGATGTTGGAGAAGCTGCCGCCCGGGCAGGCAGCTACCAGCATCATGCCCAGCGCCAGCTCCGGCTCAATGGCAAAGGCCCAGGTGAACAGGCAGGTGGCCAGCGGCAACAGCAGAAACTGCGCCAGCAGCCCGGCCAGCGGCGCGACCGGGGCCAAGGCGATGCGCTTGAAGTCTTCCAGGCGCAGGCTCAACGAGACGCCGAACATCATGCAGGCCATGATCAGGTTGAGGGCGATCAGGCTGGCCGGGTCGAACTGGATCGGCAGCGCGCCGCTCATGCGTTCACCGGCTGCGGCTGTTCGACCGGCAACTGGCGCTCCAGCTCACCGATATGCTGCGCCAGAGTGTCGAGGTAGGCCTGCTTGTTAACGTAGTAAGCCATGCGCGCCAGTTTGATGTAGTTGTACCCACCATCCAGGTTGATACCTGCACGTTCGCGCTTTAACGCATTGAAGCGCTCGGCCGCTGGGGTGCCGGCCAACTGCTGGCGAATATACAGCGCCACCAGCCGCGCCTGCTGGTTGCGGCCTTCCCAGCCGAGCCCGGCGGCCTCGATCATGCCCATCATGAACAGGTTGTGGTGTTCGGGGTGGAATACGTTCATGTACAGCTGCGGGGCATCCAGCCCGGCCGGCCAGTTCAGCTGCTCGCGGGCGATGAACGGGTAGTCAAGCTGGTAACCGGTAGCCATCAGGATCAGGTCGTAGTCGGCGACCTGGCCGTCACTGAAATGCACGCTGTGGCCGTCGACCCGCTGAATGTCGCGGCGCGCGGTAATATCGCCATGGCCCAGGTGGTGCAGGATCAGCGAGTTCATCACCGGGTGCGATTCGTAGATCCGGTAGTCCGGGTCGGGCAGACCGTAGTCCGAGGGTTTGCCCATCAGCAGGCGGATCAGCGCACCATCGAGTTTCTGTTTCAGCGCGCGCGGCAGCTTGAGTTTGCCGCCAAGGGTGTCGGTGGGCCGGCCCTTGATGAATTTGGGGATGAAGTAGTAGCCACGGCGCAGGCTCAGATCGACGCTGGCAGCCTGGTGCACAGCATCCACGGCGATGTCGGCGCCGGAGTTGCCGCAACCGACGATCAGTACGCGTTTGCCCTTGAACAGCTCGGGGCTGCGGTAGGCGGCCGAATGCATCAGCTCACCGGCGAACTTGCCGGGCAACGCCGGCATGTTCGGGGTGTGCAGAGTGCCGTTGGCAATCAGTACCCCACTGAACAGCCTGCTCTGGCGCTGACCGTCGCGCTCGCTGGTCAGGCGCCAGCCGTCGCCTTCGGGGCTTAGATCAAGCACCCGGGTGTTGAATTCGTAGTAGCGCTTGAGGCCGAAATGTTCGGCATAGTCACGAAAATAGCGGCGCATTTCACTGTGGTGGGGGTAGGCCGCAACGTCATCACGCATGGGGAATTCGGCAAATTCGGTCATGCGCTTGGAGGAGATCAGGTGGGCGCTGTCGTACATGGTGCTGTGCGGGTTGTCGATGTCCCACAGGCCGCCGACGTCGCTGTGCAGCTCCAGCCCGATGAAGGGGATGCCGAGCTTCTGCAGATTGCGCGCTGCGGCCAGACCCATGGGGCCGGCGCCGATCACTGCGTACATGGGTGTTTCCTCTTTCTTGTTATCGGTATTCATCGTTGCTAGCTGTGTGCCTGAGGGCTTGGTGCTGGTGGCGCGATGCCGAAACTGGCCAGAGCAGTGCGATCTTCCAGGGCAGCTCACAACCTTCAGCTGCATCGGCTGGCGTTACAGCAGCACGGGTGCAAGGTTATGATCCCAGTCTAGCCAACCGTCTGCGCGCGGTATCGGGTCAAACAGGACACAAGGACCAGCAATTCAGGCCATGCACGATTGCTCCGAACACAGCGTCACCCCGCGTTACAGCCAGGCCATCGTGCAGATGGCCGAACGCTTGGGTATTGCCCTGCCGGCGGCGCTGCTGGCGCGTCTGCGCGATGCCGAGCGGGTGCCAATCGGCTGGCAGGACCAGCTCTGGGAGGCGTTCTGTAGCGCCAGTGGCGATCCGTTGATCGGACTCAGATTGGGACTGGCGATCCAGGTCGGGCATCTGGACAGTGTCGGCATGCTGCTGGTGACCTGCGACACCTTTGGCGAAGCGCTGGAGGAGCTGATCGAATACGCCCCGGTGATTGGTGATGGCGGCGAGTTTCAACTGCACCGCGAAGCCGGGCAGGTGTTCATCGATTACCAGCCGCACCTGCAAGTGCGCAGTGCCGAGCGGGTCGAGGCGGTGCTGGCGAGCATGCTCAGCCTGACCCGTTGGGCCACTGGCGGGCAGTTTCGGCCCAGCGGCATCTGGCTGGCACATGCGCCGCTGGCCCCCTTGGCCGATTACCAGGCACTGCTCGGTTGCCCGGTGCAGTTTGAGGCCGGCTGCAACCATCTGGGGTTCAGTGCCGAGCAACTGGCACTGGCGCAGATCCAGGCCAACAGTGCCTTGCGCGATCACCTGCGGCAGTTGGCCGATCACACCCTGGCCGAACTTGGCCAGCATAGCCTGAGCGCCGAGGTGCAACGACTGGTGCGCGCCAACCCGCGCTGGGGCAAGGAGCGTATTGCCGAGCAGTTGAATCTTAGTGGCCGACATCTGAACCGTCGGCTGGCTGAGGACGGGCTGTCATTCAAGAGCCTGCGCGAGAGTGTGCTGCAGCAAATGGCTAACCAGGCACTGCGCGGCGATCAGCGCATCAGCGAGATCGCCGAACAGTTGGGTTTTTCCGACGAAAATGCCTTTGTGCGCGCCTTCCGCCGCTGGCAGGGGCTGACGCCGGCGCGGTTTCGCGCTGGCGACTGAAGCTCAGCCCTTGAGCCTGAGCAACCCACCGCGCAGGCTGGCGACCCGCTCAAAGCCCTGCTCCTTGAGAATGCTGACCGCCAGCGCCGAACGCCGGCCGGAGCGACACAGGGTAACCACCGGTTTGTCTCTGGGCACCTCGGCGACTCGCTGATGCAGTTGATCAAGCGGAATGTGCAACGCCAGATCGAGCCCGGCCGGCCGCTCGCCGTCGACAATTTCATCGTCATGGCGCACATCCAGCACAGTCACCGATGGCTGGTTGTGAATCAGCCATTCCGGTTCAACCTCCGGCACCCCGGCATAGGTGATACGCAGGTCAGCCCAGCGCGGCTCGTCCGGCAGCCTGCCGTCTTCCGGGCAACCGCTGCGCAGGTTGGCTGGCACGGCGGCATCAATCAGCTTGGGATGCGGCAAACGCATGGCTTGCATGTAGCCAACGAAGTCGGTTTCGTTGGCATCACCGCCAACCCGGGCGTTGAACTGTCGCTCTTCACCAATGGTGCTCTGGGTACGGCCATGGTAGTCGTGGGCCGGATAGACACTGCAGCTGTCTGGCAGGCTAAACAGCTGCTCGGTGATCGAACGGTACAGGGTGTGAGCGTTGCCTTGCTGAAAATCGCTACGGCCGCAGCCACGGATCAGTAGCGCATCACCGGTGAACACCATCGACTGGTCGGCCAGCACATAGCTCATGCAGCCGTCGGTATGGCCGGGCGTAGCGCGGGCCTCAAGCTCGATACCGGCCACCCCAAAGCGTTGGCCGTGTTCCAGCGCCAGGTCGACATGCGCGGCATTGATCACCTTGGCCGAGGCAATCGCGCACCCGGTTTTCTGCTTGAGCAGCCAGGCAGCGGTAATGTGGTCGGCATGCGCATGGGTATCGACCACCAGCTTAAGGTGCAGACCCAGTTCATCGAGCAGCGCCAGGTCGCGCTGGACCTGCTCGAATACCGGGTCGATCAGCAATGCCTCACGGCTGTGCTCATCGCCCAGCAGGTAAGTATACGTTGATGAGGTGGAGTCATAGAGCTGGCGAAAGATCATGCGAATTTCCTCGCAAATACGGGCCATATAGTGAGTGTAGCTGGCCCTGAAAGCCAACCTTACATACCCCTTGGGGTATTATGTGAACACCAGCATAATATACTCCAAAGATCTATGCATAGATCAATAATGCATATAAAACTAAAGCACCCTGTATCCGCTGCAGTTGCCTGTACAAGGCCGGAACGAACCCTGCATTTGGCGACAAACTGTTGCCAGTTCAGCTCATGTTCATTTTTCACGCCTATAATCGCGGCATTAGTTTTCTGTTACTGAAGTCAGGTCCATGATGCCTCTAGCCCGCCTTGTCCCGTCCCTTGCCCTGTTGTTGGCAACCTTACCGTTGCTGTCTGCCTGTTCCGGCAACGACGCTCCTGCTGCCGATACCGTCCGCCCGGTCAAGCTTTTTACCGTGCTTGATCCACTGGCCCAGCACCTGCGTGAATTTCCGGGCCGGCTCAAGGCGCCGGAAGAAGCCGAGCTGTCCTTCAGGTTGGGGGGCGAGTTGAAGGAGCTGCGGGTGCGCGAAGGGCAGTTGCTGCAACCGGGCGAGACGATCGCCGAACTGGACGATACCGACGTCAGGCTGCGCCTGAATGACCGTCAGGCCAGCTACGACCTGACTCGCAGCCAGCTTGAACGGATGCAGCAGTTGATTGAACGGCAAATGGTCTCGCAGGCCGAGCTGGACGAACGACGGGCTCAATTCAATCAGGCCGAGGCCGCACTTAATCTGGCACGCCAGGAGTTGGCCTACACCCGTCTGAGCGCGCCATTCGCCGGACGGGTAGCACGTACCCATGTCGAACGGTTCCAGATCGTGCAACCCAATCAGCCAATCGTGACCCTGTATGCCGGCGACAGCATGGATGTGGTGTTTCAGGTTCCGGAAAGCCTGCTGTCGGGCCTGCGGGCCGATATCGACCCGGGTGATATCCGCCCAAGAGTGCGCATCGACAGCCTGCCGGGAATCGAGATCGAGGCGCTCTACAAGGAGCATGCCAGCCAGCCAGACCCCAAAAGCCTGACCTATCAGGTAACCCTGGCCATGCAACCGCCCCAGGGACTGGTACTGCTGCCCGGCATGAGCGCCACGGTGTTGCTGGATGTCGCCCAGGTCAGCCAGCAGGCCGGCATGCCGTTACTGGTGCCGGTCGAGGCGGTGTTCAGTCCCGATGCGGCGGGACCGGAAGTACGCCAGGTCTGGGTTGTCAGCAAGCATGAGGGCGGCCTCCAGGTACACGCCCGGGAAGTACAGGTCGGGCAACTGACCCAGAACGCGATTGAAATCCTTGCCGGGCTGGAGCCGGGTGAGCAGATCGTCGCCGCGGGCGGCGCGGAACTGGCCGAGGGCCAGCGCGTGAGGGAGTGGACTCGCGAGCGGGGGCTGTAATGGACATCGCCGGTTATTTCATCCAGCGTCGGGTCACCAGCTGGCTGGTGGCACTGATTCTCGGGTTTGGCGGGCTGGTCGCCTTTCTTGGGCTGGGGCGCCTGGAGGACCCGGCTTTTACCCTGAAGATGGCCATGGTGGTCACACCCTATCCCGGCGCCTCGCCGCAGCAGGTCGAGGAAGAAGTTACCTACCCGCTGGAAAACGCCATCCAGCAACTGCCCTACATTGACAAGATCACCTCGATCAGCAGCGCCGGGCTGTCGCAGATCACCATCGAGGTACAGAGCCAGTACGGCCCGAATGATCTGCCGCAGATCTGGGACGAGATGCGCCGGCGTATCAACGATCTGCGTCCGTTCCTGCCACCAGGGGTCGATGAGCCGCGTATTCGCGATGATTTCGGCGATGTTTATGGCATTTTCCTGATGCTCAGTGGTGACGGCTACAGCTACCGCGAACTGCGCGACTTTGCCGACTACCTGCGCCGCGAACTGGTGCTGGTCAAGGGCGTGGGTAAGGTCAGCCTGGCCGGTCTGCCGCAGGAGGAAGTCTATGTGGAAATTTCCCGGGCGCGCATGACCAGCCTGGGTATTTCCCCGCTGCGCCTGCAACAGGTGCTGAGCAACCAGAACGTGGTATCCGATGCCGGGCGCATGCTGGTCGGCAGCGAGTCGATCCGCCTGCACCCGACCGGTGAATTCGAGGATATCAGCGAGTTGGAACGCCTGATCATCAGCGAGCCGGGCAGCGCCCAGCGTGTCTACCTGGGTGATATCGCCACCCTGCGCCGGGGCTTCAGCGAGCAGCCGGACAACCTCTACCGGGCCCAGGGTGAGCGCGCACTGGGGCTGGGCGTATCGTTCGCCGCCCATGTCAATGTGGTCGATGTCGGCCAGGCGGTCAGCCAGCGGCTGGCCGAACTGGATAGCCAACGCCCAGCCGGGATGCGCATCGAGCAGTTCTACAATCAGGCCGATGAAGTTCAGGGTTCGGTCCGCGGTTTCGTACTCAACTTCGTCATGGCGGTGGTCATCGTTATCGGTGTACTGCTGCTGTTCATGGGCCTGCGCAGCGGCCTGCTGATCGGTCTGGTACTGGCTCTGACGGTACTGGGCACCTTCATTTTCATGAAGCTGCTGGGGATCGAGTTGCAACGCATCTCGCTCGGGGCGCTGGTGATCGCCCTGGGGATGCTGGTGGACAATGCCATCGTCATTGTCGAGGGCATCCTGGTCGGCCGTCAGCGCGGTCAGAGCACGCTGGAGGCGGCCCGCTCGATCGTGCGCCAGACCAAGCTGCCGCTGCTCGGCGCTACCGCCATCGCAATCATCGCCTTCGCCCCCATCGGGCTGTCAGAAGACGCCACCGGCGAATACTGTCTGTCGCTGTTTCAAGTGTTGCTGATTTCCCTGCTGCTGAGCTGGGTCACCGCCATCACCCTGACGCCGTTCTTTGCCAGCCTGTTCTTCAAGGATGGCCAGCCCCTGAGCGGCGGCGATAGCCAGGAGCCGTATCAGGGCATCATTTTCAGCAGCTATCGACGGCTGCTCGGCTTTGCCCTGCACCATCGGGTCGCGGTCAGTGCCCTGCTGGTGGTGTTGCTGGTGGTCTCTGTGGCCGGCTTTGGCAAGGTACGCCAGAGCTTTTTCCCGCCGTCCAACACGCCGATGTTCTTTATCGATCTGTGGCTGCCCAAGGGCAGCGACATCCGCTACACCGAGGAAGTCGTCAGTGAAATTGACCGCCATGTACTGGCTCAGGAGGGCGTGACCTCAGTCACCTCTACCATTGGCCAGGGCGCACTGCGTTTCATCCTGACCTATTTCCCCCAGCGCCAGTACTCCAACTTCGCCCAGATTCTGGTGCGCACCGAGGACCGTGAACAGATCGAACCGCTGATCGCCAAGCTGGATCAACACCTGCGCGAGCACTACCCGGACGTTCAGGCCAAGCTCAAGCAGTTGATGCTCGGCCCCGGCTCAGACAGTAAGATCGAGGCTCGTTTCACCGGTGCCGATCCGCAAGTGCTGCGCCGGATCGGTGCCGAGGCGGCGGCGATCATCCGCGCCGATGCGGTCTCCAGCGCAGTGATGCATGACTGGCGCGAACGCACCAAGTTGGTCCGGCCACAATTTGCCGAGGCCCGGGCCCGTGAAATCGGAGTCGACAAGAGCGATCTGGATGCACTGTTGAAGATGAACTTCAGCGGCATGACCGTTGGCCTGTACCGCGACGGCACCCGGCTGCTGCCGATCGTTGCCCGCACCCCGGATGACGAACGACTGAACGCCGCTACCCTCAATGACCTGCAGGTCTGGAGCAGCGCCCGCGCCACCTATGTGCCGATCGAGCAGGTGGTAAGCGGCTTTGTCACCAGTTGGGAAGACCCACTGATCATGCGTCTGGATCGCAAGCGCACCCTGACCGTACAGGCCGACCCGAGCATTCTCAGCGGCCAGACCGCCGCCCAATTGTTCCAGCGCCTGCGCCCGCAGATCGAGGCCATCGAGCTGCCGCCGGGGTACAGCCTGGAATGGGGTGGTGAATACGAAAGCTCGCGCGACGCCCGCCGGGCGGTATTCGGCAGTCTGCCGCTGGGTTATCTGGTGATGTTCCTGATCACCATCCTGTTGTTTGACTCGTTCAAACGAGCTACGGTGATCTGGCTGACCGTGCCGCTGGCAATCATCGGCGTGACCTTTGGCTTCCTGCTGACCGGCATACCGTTCGGTTTCATGGCTCTGCTCGGCTTTCTCAGCCTCAGCGGCATGCTGGTCAAGAACGGTATCGTGCTGGTCGATGAGATCCGGCTGCAGCTGGATAGCGGCAAGGCCGCCTATGAGGCGCTGGTCGATGCCTCGATCAGCCGGGTCCGACCGGTATCGATGGCAGCTCTGACCACCATTCTCGGCATGGCCCCGCTGCTGACCGATGCGTTCTTCCAGAGCATGGCGGTAGTGATCATGTTTGGTCTGGGCTTCGCCACCGTGTTGACCCTGGTGGTATTGCCGATGCTCTACAGCCTGTTCTTGCGTATTGCCATTCCCCGGGCCTGAGCCCGGGGCGGTTCAGGCGTCACGGGCCACGCGCTTGCCAACATGCCCTAGCTCAGCCGGGGTCTTGACGTAGAACAGGTCAAAATCCTCCTGATCCAGCCGCTGAAACAGCCGCGCGCACTCGTCTTCGGTCGCAGCGATACGCACCACCAGCGGCTGCTGGGCGTGCTCGAAGAAACGCGCCGAGCGCAGCTCACCACTGTGCCCGAAACCTTCCAGCGCGGCTGACAGCGTTGCGCCACGCAGCTCCAGCTCCCGAGCCAGGCCAATCAGCCAGTGGCCCAATGGCTGGCCGCGGTGCTGACGATCCTGTTGGGTATAGAAACTGATCAGATAACCGTTCATTACAGACCTCCTCCCATTTGCCCCTGAAGAAGCTGCATGCTGTAGAACCCGACCGCCAGCATCAGCAGCGAGCCCGTGACATGCAGGGCAATCGCTCCCAGCGCCATCAGCCCCCGACCATCCTGCAACAGCGCAAAGGTTTCGGCGGAGAAGGTCGAAAAGGTGGTCAGCCCGCCACAGAAACCGGTAATCAGCAGCAGCCGCCACTCCGGGCTGAGAGAGGGCATGTTGGCCAGCAGCGCAATGCCCAGTCCGGCGATATAGCTACCAATAAGATTAGCAGTCAGGGTGCCCAGTGGAATGGCTGGAAACAATGTATTGAGCTTGAGCCCCAGCCACCAGCGGAAACTGGCACCGACCGAGGCGCCCAGGGCGATAGCCAGCAAGGATTTCAACATGGGGCACCCTCCCTAGGTTAGTTGCGGGCTACGTTAACAGCCTGGTTGCTATTGGCAAAGCCGTCACTGTGTGCAGGCCGGGATGAAGTCACTGTCACCGAAACGCTCCCCGAGAAAGTCCAGCAGCGTGCGGACCGAGGGCAGCAAGCCACGGCGACTGGGAAATACGGCATGAATGATGCCACCCCGTGGACGCCAGTCCGGCAGCACCGCCTGCAAACGCCCGGCCTGTAAATCATGCCCGGCAACCAGCAGCGGCAATTGCACAATCCCCACGCCATCCAGCGCCGCCTGGCGCAGCAGGCCCATGTCGTCGCTGACCAGTCTGGGCCGGTGGGTTATCTGGCAATCATGGCCGCTGACATGTTCCAGGCACCAGAGATGCTCCTTGTAGGGCCGCTCCCAGTCCAGGCTGGGTAGCCGCTGCAAATGCTCGGGGCTCTCCAGAATGCCGGTTTCGGCCAGCAGGCCCGGTGCAGCCACCAGTTGCTGCGGACTTTGGGCCAGCACTTTCATCGTCAGATCGCTGTCTTCCAAGGGAGGAAAACGGACCCGCAGGGCGATGTCCAGCCCTTCATGCACAACATCAACCCGCCGGTTGCTGGCCTCTATCTGCAACTCGATCTGCGGGTAGAGACGCATGAACTCGGACAGCATGGGCGCCACCCGAAACTGCAGCAACGCCGTTGGACAGCTCAGGCGCACCAACCCCCGCGGCTCGGCATGGGCCCGGTCGATCAACTCCTGGGCCGCCTCGGCCTCGGTCAACATGGCCTTGCAATGGCGGTAGTACTCCTGTCCCAGCTCAGTCACGCTGAAACGTCGACTGGAGCGGTTGATCAGCCGGGCATTGAGCCGTTCTTCCAGTTGCGCGATACGCCGGCTCAGCCGGGATTTGGGCATGCCCAGCGCCCGCCCGGCGGCAGAGAAGCCCGAGTATTCGACTACCTGAACATAGAAATAGAGGTCGTTGAGATCCTGCATAGCATCGTCCTGCGAGTAGAACGATGAGTATCGTTTATAGAGGCTATTTCTTCCACCGTTCCATGTCTAGGCTTGAACAACCCGTTGCCTGCGCGCGATGGGCAAACTCAGCAAACTCGACAGGAGAATCCCATGGCCTTCACCTACAACCGCCTGGACAAGAACAACGCCGCTGTCCTGCTGGTCGACCATCAGGCCGGCCTGCTGTCTCTGGTCCGCGATTTCAGCCCGGATGATTTCAAAAACAATGTACTGGCCCTGGCCGATATCGCCAAGTTCTTCGGTCTGCCAACCATTCTGACCACCAGTTTCGAAGACGGGCCGAACGGCCCCATGGTGCCCGAGCTCAAGGCCATGTTCCCGGACGCCCCGTACTTCGCTCGGCCAGGCCAGATCAATGCCTGGGACAACGAAGAGTTTCTGGCCGCGGTCAAGGCCACCGGCAAGAAGCAGTTGATCATTGCCGGGGTAGTGACCGAGGTATGTGTGGCATTTCCGGTACTGTCCGCGCTGGAAGCGGGCTACGAGGTGTTCGTCTGTACCGATGCCTCCGGCACCTTCAATCAGACTACTCGTGAGGCATCCTGGAGCCGTATGGAGCAGGCTGGCGCGCAACTGATGACCTGGTTTGCCATCGGCTGCGAGCTGCATCGTGACTGGCGCAATGATGTCGAAGGATTTGGCGGCCTGCTGGCCGGACATTTGCCGCAATACGCCAATCTGATCCAGAGCTACAGCGTGCAGAAAGGCTGACCAACTCACTACATGCTTTAATAGAGTTAGTGAGAGCCTGAAAAAAGGGGGTAGTTGTGAGCAATCACGAATCCGACTGCCAGTTATCCGATTCACGCGACTGCCCGTCTGCCGCCGAGATTCCGGAGGTTGAACTGATCAGTGCGCGCACCGCCGAAATTGGCGGCAGCCTGCCGGTCAGCCGGGTACTGCCGACGCGCCAGCGCCGGCTGATCGGGGCCTGGTGCTTTCTCGATCATGCCGGGCCGGCGCACTTTGGCCCGGATGAGGGCATGCACGTTGGTGCCCATCCGCATACCTGCCTGCAGACCTTTACCTGGATGATCGAAGGTGAGGTGCTGCACCGTGACAGCCTGGGCAATGAACAGGTGATCCGGCCGGGGCAGGTCAATCTGATGAGTGCCGGGCGCGGTATCGTGCATACCGAAGACTCCCTGCCTGACAGCGGGGTATTACATGCTGCGCAGTTGTGGATCGCCCTGCCCGAGGCGCTGGCCGACAGTGACCCGGCCTTTGAGCACTATCCGAACCTGCCATGCTGGGAGGAGCAAGGCTGTGAGCTGACCCTGCTGGTGGGCGAACTGCTGGGCCGGCAATCACCGGTGCGGGTACACACCCCGCTGTTTGCCGCCGACCTGGCCAGCGTCAGCGCCTGCCAGGTGATTCTGCCGATCCGCGAGGATTTCGAGTATGGTCTGCTGGTACTCGAAGGCGAGGCCTGGATTGGCCATGAAAACGTGGAGGTCAATGAGCTGGCCTATCTGGGGCCCGGTCACAGTGGCATGCAACTGCATCTGTCGATGCATAGCCGGGCGCTGCTGGTCGGCGGCGCGCCCTTTGGCGAAGACATCCTGATGTGGTGGAACTTCGTAGGTCACAGCAAGGACTACATCATCCAGGCTCAGCATGATTGGGAAAGCGGACAAGCTCGCTTTGGCGAGGTGCCGGGCAGCGACGGCCAGCACCTGACTGCCCCCAAACTGCCATGGAAGAACAACGGTCCGGACTGATCAGCCGCGGTGAACCGGCGGGTAGTGATCGTTGCGCCCGTCGATCAGTTCCAGCCAGTGCAGATAGCGTTCGCGGGCCTGACTGTGACTGCTGATGCGCAGCCTGACCGGTTCGCCAACGCCACACTGGGCCAGCCGGGCGACCGCTACCGGGCTCAGGGCGCCCAGCCGTGGGTAGCCGCCGATGGTCTGCCGGTCGTTGAGCAGGATGATCGGCTGGCCATCGGGCGGCACCTGGATCGCACCCAGCGCAATCCCTTCGGACACCAACGCCTCACCCTGGTAATGCAGCACCGGGCCCTGCAAGCGCACCCCCATGCGATCAGCCCGGGCATCCACCCGCCACACCTGATTGAACGCCTGGAACAAACTGACTCCGCTGAACCGGGCAATCTGGGCACCCGGCACCAGCTCCAGCTGGGCCGGGCGGCGAAGATCCGGACGCAGTTGCTCCGGCAGACTCACCGGCTTCGGTCTTCGGGCCGCAGCATCCAGTTGATCACCTGTCTGCAGAGCGGCACCGTTACCCTGCAGGCCACCCAACCGGTCCCGTACCACGGTCGCGCAGGAGCCCAGAACCTGCGGCGCACGGAAGCCATCGGGGGCCGCCAGATAGGCGCGCACACCATACAGCGGAGTGTTGAAGACCAGCCGCTGGCCGGCCTTGACGGCAAAGCTGCACCAAGGGGCCAGTGGCTGATCGTCCAGCCGGGCTTGCAGATCGGCTCCGGTCAGCGCCAGGGTGGTATCCTGCTCACAGCGCAGCGTCAGTCCGCCAAGCGGGATTTCCAGAACCGGGCAGTCGGCGCTGTTGCCCAGCAGGTGATTGGCCAGTCCGGCACTGATCCAGTCCAGTGCTCCGCCCTGGGTCACCCCCAGATGGCGCACACCGAAGCGGCCGTGATCCTGAAGCTGGGCCAGGCCCAGGGTCTGCTCCACCCGCAGGCTCATGGGCATTCCTCCAGCGGGCTGTCATCGCCACCCAGACGCAGAAACTCGCCATGACTGATCGCCACGAAGCGCACCCGGTCGCCAGGTTGCAGCAGGCTGTAACCCTGATATTTGGGATCGAACAGCGCCACCGGGGTACGCCCGAGCAGGTTCCAGCCGCCGGGCGACTCCAGCGGATAGATCGCGGTCTGGCGTTCGGCAATCCCGACGCTGCCGGCAGCCACCCGCCGGCGCGGGGTGGCCAGCCGCGGCGCCATCAGTTGTGGCTCGACCAGACCCAAATAGGCAAAGCCGGGAGCAAAACCCAGGGCGAACACGCTGTAGTCACGGCTGCAGTGGCGCAGAATCAGCTCATTCGGGCTCAGGCCACTGTGCCGGGCCAGCGGCTCCAGGTCAGGGCCAACACTGGGGTGATACCAGACCGGCAGTTCATGGCGTTGGCCGCCCAGATGTTCCAGCGGCTGCAGATCGGTCAGCGCCTGCTCGATCAACTCGCGGGCCTGCCACTCGTCCAAGGCCCGCACATCATAGTGCAGCATCAGGGTGGTGTAGGACGGTACCAGATCGACCAATAGCGCACCAAAGCTGTCGCGCAGCCGCTGAGCGGCGGCCAACAACCAGGGCATGTTGTGCTCGTCGATACGCTCGAACAATCGGATTATCAGACTGTCGAGGCTGGCGGTCTCGACCTGCGGGTTCATGACGGGTCCAGCGCCTCTAGCGCCTCACGGATGCGGCGGACCACTGCGACCGATTCGGGGTTGTCGCCGTGCACGCACAGCGAGTCGATCCGCAGGTGCAGGGCGCTGCCATCGCTGGCGATCAGCGGCTCGCCGCGGGCCAATGTCAGGGCCTGATCAAGGATCCGCTGCGGGTCATGGTGCACAGCACCTGGAAGTGTGCGGGGCAGCAGTTGGCCATTGGCATCGTAACCCCGGTCAGCGAACCCCTCCAGCCACAGCACGATGCCATACTCCTGGGCCAGGGCCTCGGTCTGACGGTTGTCGGCCTGGCCCAGCAGCATCAGTGGCAGGCTGCGGTCATAGCGGGCAATGGTGCGGATCACCGTGGCCAGCAAGTCGGGCTGGCGCATCATGTCGTTGTACAGTGCGCCGTGCGGCTTGATGTAGCTGACCCAGGTACCCTCGGCACGGCAGATCGCTTCCAGCGCGCCGATCTGGTACAGCAGCAGGTCTTCGACTTCCTGGGCACTGCAGGCCATTGAGCGGCGGCCAAAACCGACCAGATCCGGATAGGCCGGATGAGCCCCGATACGCACCTCGTGTTCGACCGCCAGACGCACGGTGCGGCGCATGGTGCCAGGGTCGGAGGCATGGAAGCCACAGGCGATATTAGCGCAATCGACCCAGGGCATGACCTGCTCGTCCAGGCCCATGCGCCAGGCACCGAAGCTTTCACCCATATCGCAATTGAGTAACGGGGTAGCCATGGTGGACCTCGGAGTACAGCATGTGTGCCCGACATTATCGCACGTCGGACGGACAACACGAACAGCCCTGCTGCGCAGGCGCGACCAATCAAGGTAGAGCGGTAGGCTCACCGGCGCGCTGCAGATAGTAGGCGCGCAGTTCATCGGCGAACGCCTGGTAGGTTTCCTCCGGAACCCAGCGCTCATAAAGCGCCAGCAACGCATCAGGTTCGGCGGCAATCTGGCGCACGGCCAGGTCCAGCCGGGTGGCTATCGCCCGGCCCCAGTCGCTGCGGGTACAGTAGATGCCGGTTTCCACCAGTTCGCGATGCTCCTGAATCGGCAGGCTCAACAGCGGGGCCTGAACAGCCAGGCGTCGGGTAATAGCCCGGGTAACGGTGGCAAACTCGAAGGTGAAGTCCAGCCGCCCGTGACTGACCATCAGCAACAGATTTTCACCGCTCAGGGCGCCGGTTACAGACTCCAGCCGCCCGACGGCCTGGGCTTCGCCGAACCAAGCGACAAGTGCTGGTGGGTAGGTGCGAAAACCTGATAGGCCACCGCGCAGATCGGTGTCGGCCAATAACCGGCTCAGCGACAGGCTGCCGTTCTCGAGCGGGAAGCGCTCGCGGTCGTCCTGGCGGATCACCGCCTGGATCGGCGTGCTGGCCATGAACGGGATGAAATAACCGATTTGATCGCTGTCAGCACGGCGCAGCAGCGGCATCGAGCAGAACGCCAGGCCCTGTTCCATGTCGTACTGCTGGCGCGGGCGGTTGGCCAGACGGTAACGTGGCTGCAGTTCCGGCAGCCGGGCCATCAGCAATTCCAGGGCTTCCATGGCAATACCGTCGCGCGGCTGGCCATCGACCAGATTGACCGCCCCGGGAATAGGCCAGAGGGCCCAGTCGAGTACCGCATCGGCCTCCTCGGCCTGGGTGCCGGCAACCACCCACATCAGCAGTGCCAAGATGATGGTCTTGTAAACAGGGAGCTTGAGACGCGGCATCGTCATTCCGACTACTGGATAGCTGCATACAACGGGTGCACCTGACATTATCGCACGCCGGGCGGGCCGCAATGTACAAACCGTGACACGCTGATTGGCGAACCGGCGTTGGCTTGCTAAATTTGCCAACATGCCCCTGAGCAAACAACAGCGCACCCATATCGCCCTGCTACTGTATCTGAGCATTCTGCTCAGCGGCTTTTCCTGTGCGCTCACCCACAGCGCCCATCTGGCACTGGGGTTGGCTCTGGGGCAGGTAGCGTTCTGTTCGCTGGGCGAGGGCCTGTCTGACGGCAGCCTGGTCGCCGATCCCATGCTCAAGGAGCACTCCGGCTCACCGAGCCTGCCCTTCAATTGCCCGCTATGCCAGCTCACGACCCTGAGCCTGACCCTGGTTCTGGCCTTGATCTGCCTGCTACGGCGGCGCCCGGCGCTGGTTCCGGCCTGGCCGCCGCTGCAGCCTCTGTCACCCCGCCAGGCCTGGCCGCCGGCCAATCCCCGAGCCCCCTAGTTTCGCCTGTTCCAACACCTTGATTGGCACCCGCAATGCGCGGGCGCCGCTCCGTGTCTGATACAGGATAACCATCAATGAAGCCCGAGTATTTCGCCATACTGCTGGCCAGCGCCAGCGGCCTCGCCCTGGCCGACCATGCCCCGCTGGAGCTACCCAGCAGCACCATCACCGGCACCGAAGCACAGTCTTCGGGGCTTAATCTGGACCAGCCGATCAGCACCGGCTCGCGGCTGGGGTTAACCCCACGGGAAAACCCGGCCTCGGTCAGCGTGGCCGACAGCGTCAAGATCGAGCGCATCGGCGCCCGTGACTTTCAGGAAATCGCCAACAGCCTGCCCGGCGTGAATGCCGCCGCACCGCCCGGGCATGGCGGCAACGTCGCCTATCGCGGCTTCAATGGCTCGCAGGTCAACCAGTTGTTCAACGGCATCAGCCTGCAGTACAACAGCGCCAATCGCCCGGTCGACAGCTGGATTTATGATCGCGCCGAACTGATCGGCGGACCCTCGTCCTTCGCCCACGGCAGCGGTTCGGTCGGCGGCACTCTGAACTACGTGACCAAGCTGGCCAACCGCGGCGCCAACACCAGCGAAACGCGCCTGCGCTATGCCCGCTTCGACCGCCACGAACTGGCCGTGGGTAGTAACCAGGCGCTCAATGACGACCCCGGCGCGCGGCACTACCTGCGCCTGGATGCCAGCCGTAGCGCCAGCAATGGCTATATCGACCGCCAGGAACGCGAGGCCAACAGCCTGGCGTTCTCGTTGCTCAGCGACCTGACCCCGCAGCTTTCGCACACCCTGGCTCTCGAGTATCTGGAGGAATGGGAGGACAGCCCCTACTGGGGCACCCCGACGCTCAACCCGCGCCAGGGCAAGCTGCGCATCGACCGCCGCACCCGGTTCAACAACTACAACGTCGCCGATGGCCGCTACGAGCAGCGCGTGCGCTGGCTACGCTCAATCACCGAGTATCAGCTGGCCCCCGGCAGCAGCCTGCGCAACACCTTTTACCACTACCGTGGCCAGCGTGATTACCGCAACCTCGAGGTCTACCGCTATACCCCCGACAACAGCGCGGTAGAGCGCTCGGCCGCCTACATGCAGCGGCACAGCCAGGAACTCACCGGCAACCGCCTGGAATGGCTGACCCATAGCCATCTGGGCCCGCTACCGAGTGACTGGGCACTGGGTGCCGACTTCAGCCGCAATCGCCAGACCCGTTTCCCGCTGTCGGTCAACGCACTGCTCGATAGCGTCGACCCCAACGGCTTTGATCCCGGCTCCTTCGATGATATTCCCGGCATCAGTCGTGGCTGGAACAAGGACCGCAGCAACCGGGTCGAGACCCGCGCGCTGTTCGCCGAAAACCGCCTGCAACTGCGCCCCGACCTGGCCCTGGTCAGCGGCCTGCGCTACGACCACATCGACCTGCGGGTGATCAACCACCGCACCGTCAGCGCCACCGACCCGGCTCGCTTCAACCGTCGCTGGGACGCCTTCACCGGGCGCCTGGGCCTGGTCTGGGACCTGACCGATCAGGCTATGCTCTACGTCCAGTACAGCACCTCGGCCGAACCACCCGGCGGCACCCTGACCAGTGCCAGCTTCACCCAGGTAAGCGATTTCGATCTGAGCACCGGTGAACAATGGGAAGTCGGCAGCAAGCTGGACTTTCTTGATGGTCGCGCCAGCGCCACCGTCGCGCTGTACCGGATCGTGCGTCGGGACTTCCCGGTCGCCGACCCGAACAACCCTGGCAGCACTGTACCGGTCGGCCAGCAGACCTCCGAGGGGATAGAGCTCGGCGCCTCGTTCAAACTGACCGAGCGCCTGCTGCTCGAAGGCAATCTGGGCTGGGTCGATGCGCGCTTCGATGATTTCAACGAGCGCAGCGGCAGCGACATCATCTCGCGCAAGGGCAAGACCCCCAGCAACATTCCCAAACAGGTCGCCAACCTGTGGCTGACCCAGGACTTCAACCGCCATTGGCAGGGCGGCCTGGATGCCCGCTACGTCTCCTCGGTTTACGCCAACCATGCCAATACCCAGTGGGTACCCTCCTATACCTTGTACGGCGCCTTCCTGCGCTACCGCTTCGACAGCGGCAGCGATCTGACCCTGCGCGCCCGCAACCTGACCGACGAGCAGTACGCCCGCTTCATTCACCAGAGCAACGGCCAGTACTACCTGGGCGAGCCACGCGACCTGGAGCTGACAGCGCATGTACGGTTCTGAATCAAGGCTGCACGGCCCGATCAGCACGGGAGAAGGATTGGGACGAAGGGGGAATAGCTGCCCATGAAACGCTATCTGTATCTCTGGCATCGCTGGCTGGGTATTGGCCTGTGCCTGCTACTGGCGCTGTGGTTCGGCTCCGGGCTGGTGATGCTGTATGTCGGCTACCCCAAGCTGACCCCAACCGAGCACTGGGCGCGCCTGCCGGTACTGGCGCTGGACGACTGCTGCGTGGAGCCGGGCCGGCTGATCAACGGGCTGGCCGGACCGGTCAACAACCTGCGCCTGACCAGTATCGCCGGCAAACCGCACTACCTGCTGAGCCAGGCTACCCGGGTCCGCGCCTTCGACGCCCGAACCGGCCAGCCGGTCGCGGCGCTCGACGCCGAACTGGCACTGGCCAGTGCCGCCCAGTTCGCCCCGGGCGTGGCCTTGCACTACCACGGGCTGATCGACGAAGACCCCTGGACCCATACCCGCAGCCTCGATCCGGACCGGCCGTTGCATCGGGTGCAGATCGCCGACGAACAGCGTCGCTGGTTATACATCTCCAGTGCCAGCGGCGCCGTGGTGCGCGATGTCACCGCGCTGGAGCGCGGCTGGAACTGGGTCGGCGCCTGGCTGCACTGGATCTACCCGCTGCGCGGCAACTGGCTGCAGCCGCTGTGGCACGACGCGGTGGTGTATCTGTCCGTGGCCGCCACTCTGCTGGCCGTGCTGGGTATGGTTGTCGGCCTGCTGCGCTGGCGGTTCAGCAAGCCCTACCGTAGCGGCTCGCGTTCGCCTTACCCCGGCGGCTTTGCCCGTTGGCATCATATCGGCGGACTGCTGTTCGGGCTGGTGCTGGTGGCCTGGATCTTCAGCGGGCTCATGTCGATGCGGCCATGGAACCTGCTGGCCAGCCAGACGGCCTGGTCGCAGGGCGGCTATCAGGCTGGCAACCTGCAGCAGGCCGTGTTCGACCTGCCTCTGCCCACGGCGCTGGCACGGCTGAACGCCAATGGCCCGCCAGTGGTCGAGCTGGAATGGCGCATGCTCGGTGGCCAGAGCTGGCTGATCGGCTACGCCGCCAATGGCCAGAGCCGGATCATCGCCCTTGAGCCTGAGGCCCAGGCCCGCACGCAACTGGATAGCAACGAATTGCTGGTCGCGGCTCAGGCCGGCCTGCCGGGGGTGGGCTGGCAGAGTGAATGGGTTGAGCGCTACGACCTCTACTATGTGGCTCGCGCCGAGCAAAGCATGTACGGCCACCGGCTGCGACCGCTGCCGATGCTGCGCATCCGCTTTGACGATGCGCCCGCCACTTGGCTGCAGCTCGACCCACACACCGGCGCGGTGCTGGATGTGCTGGACCGCAACCGCCGTCTGGCCCGCTGGCTGTTCAACCTGCTGCACAGCTGGGATCTGCCCTGGCTGCTGGAGCGCCCGCGCCTGCGCGAGGCAGTGCTGATCGGCTTCAGCCTCGGCGGGTTGCTGATCAGCCTCAGCGGTATAGTGCTCGGCTGGCGCCGGATCAGGCGCATAGCGCGGGCATGACCTCGGGCTTTCCTGGGAGCCTTGAGCATCTGCTCAAGACCAGGGATGCACCAGCTGCGCTGCGGGAGCAGATGCTCCCGCCTCCCAGGCTCGCCTCAAGCCTGGGCGTCGATTACTTCCTGCGCGGCGCGGAAGGCGTCGATGGCCGCTGGCACACCGGCATAAACCGCGCAATGCAGCAATGCCTCACGGATTTCCTCGACCGTGCAGCCGTTATTCAGCGCACCACGCACATGGCCCTTGAGTTCCTGCGGGCATTTCAACGCAGTCAGCGCCGCCAGGGTGATCAGACTGCGGGTCTTGCGGTCCAGCCCTTCACGAGTCCAGACCCCGCCCCAGGCATGCTCATTGACAAACTCCTGCAGCGGCTGGCTGAACTCGGTGGCGTTGCCCAGGGCGCGGTCAACGAAGGCGTCGCCCATGACTTCGCGGCGAACCTTGAGTCCGGGATTATCAGTATTGCTCATGCTGTCTCCTTGGCGTGATCACACAAATCAGCACAGCTTAACCGCTTTTGTCCCGCGCTTTCTCTGCCCCCGGTGGCACCCAGCAGCGATACAGCGGCTCGGCCAGGAACATCACCAGAAACAGTCGCAACACCTGTAGCGCGGTGACTAAGGCTACCGACAGGTGCAGGGCTTCGGCGGTCAGGCACAGTTCGGTGATACCACCAGGCATCATGCCAAGCATCAGGCTCAGGTCGTCGACCTCGGCAAACCAGCTCAACCCCTCAGCGGCGCCAGCAGCCACCAGCATCGCCAGCAGAGTGAACAGCATGACCCGCAGCAAAAACCCCGGCGCCTTGCCAAAGAAGGATCGATCAAAGTGACAGCCCAGGGCGCAGCCAATCAGCCACTGGCCCAGCTCTCCGGCACCGGGCGGCAAGGCCAAATCCAGCTCGAAGACAATGCTGGCACTGGCGCATACCATTAGCGGCCCAAGCATCCAGGGATTGGGTTGTTGAAGGCGGCGCCAGAGCAGGGCGGCCAGCGCTCCCAGCGGCAGCAGCACAGCCAGCCAGGCCCAGTCGACCCGGCCCGGCGGCGGCGGCGCGGGACTGGGCAGCCCCCAGGTGAACAACGCCGGAATGATCAGCACGACCAACAACAGGCGCAGACTGTGGGCGGCGGCGACCCGGGCTGGATTGGCCTGATGCCGAAGCCCCAGCACCACCATTTCACTGGCGCCGCCGGGCATGCTGGCGAACCAGGCGGTGGGCCGGTCGACCCCGGCGCGCAGCAGGATGGCGATACCGATCAGGCTGAGCAGGAAGGTGCCCATGGCGCCGAGCACAATCACCGGCCAATGCGCCAACATCTGGGCGAATACCGGGGCAGTGAAATGCAGGCCAATGGCGCTGGCAACGATCCATTGCCCGGCCTGCCGACCACCCGGCAACGGTGTGGCCAGCCAACCACAGCAACGCACGGCAATCACCGCCAGTAACGAGCCGACCATCCATGGCAACGGCCAGTCGGCGACACTGGCCAACCAGCCGCCGAGCAGACCGATCAGCGGCGTGGACCCGCGCTTGAGCAGGTCCACGCCGCTGATCGGATCAGGCATTGGCTGCGTCAGCCAGCACCTGGCGGGCCTTGCGTGCCCGATAACCGCGCCAGAACGGCAACGCCACCATCAGCGCCACCAGCGCCCACAGGGCCAGGGTGATCGGGCTGCTCCAGAGAATCGCCAGATCGCCGTTGGAGATCGACAGTGCCCGGCGCAGGTTGCTCTCCATCATGCCGCCAAGGATAAAGCCAAGCAGCAGCGCCGACAGCGGGAAGTCGAGCTTGCGCAGTACATAGCCAAACACCCCGATGGCGACCATCAGGAACAGGTCAAAGGTGGTGGCATGCACGGCGTAGACGCCGATCGAGGTGATGATCGCAATTGCCGGCACCAGTGCCCAGTTCGGCACCGCAAGGATGCGGGTGAACACCTTGATCATCGGCACATTCATGATGATCAGGATGACGTTGGCGACGAACAGCGAGGCGATCAGGCCCCAGACGATATCCGGCTGGTTCTGGAACAGCAGCGGACCGGGAGTGATGTTGTACAGGGTCAGGGCGCCGAGCATCACCGCGGTGGTGCCGGAACCGGGGATACCCAGGGTCAGCATCGGTACCATCGAACCGCAGGCCGAGGCACTGTTGGCGGTTTCCGGAGCAGCCAGGCCGCGCAGGTCGCCATTGCCAAAGTTGCCCTTGGGTCCAGCCAGGCGTTTTTCCGACATATAGCTGACCGCACTGGCCAGGGTCGCGCCGGCGCCAGGCAGAATGCCGAAGATGAAACCGGTCAGACCGCTGCGGATATTGGTGGCAAATACCGAGGCGCCTTCCTTGAAGTTGAACAGCATCCGCCCGCTGGCCTTGACCGCCGCCTGGCCGTGATGGGTACGCTCCAGCAACATGAGGATTTCACTGACACTGAACAGCCCCAGCACCAGCACCACGAACTGAATGCCGTCGGCCAGCCCCAGACTGCCGAAGGTGAAGCGGTAGACGCCGCTGTTGGCGTCGATGCCGATACACGACAGCAGTAGACCGATCACCACCGCCACGGCGGTCTTGACCGGCTTGTTGCCGGCCATCCCGGCCAGGCAGACGATGGCGAACACCATCAGCATGAAATATTCGGCCGGGCCAAAGGACACCGCCCACTGGGCCAGCAGCGGAGCAAAGGCAACTACCCCGAGGGTAGCGATCAGGCCACCGATAAATGAACTCCAGGCCGAGATCGACAGGGCGATACCGCCCTTGCCCTGACGCGCCAGCGGGTAACCGTCCAGGGTAGTCATCACCGCCGAAGCTTCGCCGGGAATATTGAGCAGGATTGAGGAAATCCGCCCGCCGTACTCGCAACCCAGATACACCGAGGCGAGCAGGATCAGCGCGGTTTCCGGTGGCAGACCGAGGGCAAAGGCCACCGGAATCAGCAGCGCCACCCCATTGATCGGGCCCAGACCCGGCAACAGACCGACCACGGTTCCGATCAGGGTGCCGGACAGGGCAGTGATCAGGTTGTTCGGGCTCAGGGCCACACCAAAGCCCTGGCTGAGATAACTGAGGGTATCCATGATCAGAACTCCAGCCCGGCCAGCACGCCGAGCGGCAAGGGAACATCGAGAATGCGGTCGAACAGCAAATACAGACCAATGCCGAGCACCACCGCGAGAATTGCCCCATGCAGCCAGCGACCGCCGAACAACCGGCACATGGCCAGGGCAAACAAGCTGCTGGTGACGATGAAGCCCAGCAGCTCGAACAGGGCCGCCATGGCCAACAGAAGCAGCAGACACAGACCGACCTTGCCAAGCACGGCCGGCGCCGACAGCGTCTCTTCATCCGCGCCACGCTCCAGCGTCGGCTTGCAGACAATCAGCAGAGCACCGGCCGCCAGCAGGCCGAGCAGCAACAACGGATAGGCGCGCGGCCCGACCGGCTCGTAGGAGAACGGGGCATGGTAGCCCCAGGCAATCCAGGCCAGGCAGGCGCTGACCAGCAGCAGGCACGCCGCGAACAGGCGATGGTACATGGCGGTATCCTCGCGGAAGCGGCCGGCGGGCAGCCGGCCTTAAGGGAACGTCAGGAGAGAATTACTGGGTCAGACCGAACTCGGCGGCCAGTTGCTTGAGTTCGGCGACCCGCTGCTTGACGTAGCTATCGAGCTCGTCGCCGGTCAGCGCGAAGGGGAACAGCTCGCGCTGCTCACGCAGTTCGGCGAAGTCTTCGGAGGCCAGCAGGTCATCGAAGGTGTTCTTCCACCAGGCGTAGTCGGCGTCGCTGACCCGCGGGCCCATGTAGAAGCCACGGATTACCGGCCAGGTGACGTCATAGCCCTGCTCTTTGGCGGTCGGAATGTCGGCGACAGACGCGCCCGGCAGACGCTCTTCGGACATGATCGCCAGAATCCGCATGCTACCGCTTTCAATATGCGGCACCGAGTCGGAGATGTCGGTACTGGCGACCTGGATATGACCACCGAGCAGCGCGGTGGCCAGTTCGCCACCACCTTCCATGGCTACATAACGCAGGCGGCTCGGATCAATCCCGGCGGCGCGGGCGATCAGCGCGGTTTGCATCCAGTCCTGGCCACCGACGGTACCACCAGAGCCAATCACTACCTTGCCCGGATCAGCCTTGAGCGCGGCCACCAGATCATCCAGGGTCTGGAATTCGGAGTCGCTACGCACGGCGATGGCGCCATAGCTGGAGCCGATTGCGGCCAGCCACTTCACCGCATTTTCATCGAAACGGCCAAACTTGCCCTGGGCCAGATTGAGCAGCGACCCGGTCGAGAATGCGGTGATGGTGCCGCCCTCGGCTGCACGCTGGGCAACCACGGCATTGTAGGCCACTGCGCCGACGCCGCCGGGCATATAGGTGACGCGCATCGGCCGGCTGATCTTCTGGCTGTCGAGCAGCGCGCTCTGGGCCAGCTTGCAGGTCAGGTCAAAGCCGCCGCCGGGCGAGGCCGGGGCAATACATTCAGGACGTCGCGGCTCGTCGGCCAGGGTGTAGTTGGCCAGACACAGGCAGGCGGCCGCCATCAGGGTGGAACGCAGAACGGATTTCATGGGAGTTCTCCTCTGTTCTTATTCTAGTTACCAGATCGGCAGCGTGTAGCTGACGATCAGGCGGTTCTCATCGGCATTACGGGCAAAGCTGGAACGGTAGCTCGCGTTGCGCCAGCGCAGCCCGACATTCTTCAGCGGACCGTCCTGGATTACGTATTGCAGCTCGCTGTTACGCTCCCATTCACGGCCTCGCTCGCCATTGACCAGACGTGCCTGATCGCCCTTGATGTAGCGGCTCATGAAGCTCAGGCCGGGGATGCCAAGCTGCTTGAAGTCATAGTCGTAACGCAGTTGCCAGGAGCGCTCGCCGGCTTCGGCGAAGTCGTTGATCTGCACGAAGTTGACCAGGTAAGGGTTGCTGCCATCGATATAGGGGAAGGCGCTGTCACCACGCATTTTCTGCAAGGCCAGCATCAGCCGATGGCCATCCTGGGCGTAACCCAGAGTGCCCTGCCAGGCCTGGTTGTCGATCTTGCCGGCACGGGCCGAGCCCTGGTCGTCGGAGACCGCGACCCGCAGCTCGCCGCGCAGTTGGCCGGCAGCCAGCGGGCGCTGGTGGTTGAGCGAGAAAACCTGTTGGCGGTAGATATCATCCAGTTGTGCCAGATGGTAACTGCCCGCCAGGCCGGGCACGAACGTGTAGTTCAGCCCCACCCAATCAAAGTGGTCGGCACTGAAACGGCCACCGAAGCGGCGGTTTTTGTTGTTCAGCGCAATGTCCTGGGCATCGGTCGAGTCACGATCCTTGGCCTTGGTCAGCCGTCCGAGGCTGATACCCAACTGGTCAATTTCATTGACGTTGACCATGCCACCCTCGAAGGTCTGCGGCAGGATGCGACTGTCGTTGGGCTGCAGGACCGGCAGCTTGGGCATCAGGGTGCCCAGGCGCAACTCGGATTCGGAGATCCGCGCCTTGGCGGTCAGTCCCAGCTTGCTGTATTCGTCGGCGGCGCGCCCATCGTCGTGGGTTGGCAACAAGCCGGTGCCGGTACGTCCGCGCCCGGAGTCCAGCTTGACTCCAAGCAGGCCCTGGGCATCAAGGCCGAAGCCGACCGGGCCCTGGGTATAACCGGACTGGATATTGAGTAGAAAGCCCTGGGCCCACTCCTCGCGCTTGGACTGGCCAGTGCCTTCACGGAAATCGCGGTTGAAATAGATATTGCGCAGTTCCAGATTGGCGCTGCTGCCTTCGATAAAGCCGTCGGCCAGAGCCAGCGGGCTGGCGATCAGACAGGACAGGGTAGCGGTACAGGCCAGGCGCCAACGCGCCAGCGGGATGCTTGTCATGGGGCGTGTTCTCCATTGTTTTTGTTGTCGGTCTACTCGACCGTGGAGTGATGCTATGCGCCCAACCTTTCACCAACCTGTCATCATGCCGACGACTGATCTGCGGTGTACACTCAGGCCTGAACACAGAGCTACAGCGAGGATCACCGTGCGTATTCTGCTGGTCGAAGACGACCCCGAACTGGCCGATAGTCTGACCCGCGCACTCAAGGCGGCGGGCTGGACCGTGGACACCCTGCACGATGGCGTGGCCGCCGATCTGGCCCTGCGCAGTGAGGACTATGCGCTGGCGATTCTCGATGTCGGCCTGCCCAGGCTCGACGGTTTTGACGTGCTGCGGCAGTTGCGAGAGCGCGGTCAGACCCTGGCGGTGCTGATGCTCACGGCCCGCAGTGAGGTCAACGACCGGGTGCGCGGGCTGAATCTGGGCGCCGACGATTACCTGGCCAAACCCTTCGAACTCAGTGAACTCGAAGCCCGGGCCAAGGCGCTGCTGCGGCGCAGCCTGATGGGGGGTGAGCGCCAGCAGCACTGCGGCCCACTGATTTACGACCTCAACGACCGGCGCTTCAGCCTGGATGGCCAGCCACTGCAACTGCCATCACGTGAGCATGCGGTTCTCGAAGCCATGATCGCTCGCCCCGGACGGGTCATGAGCAAGGATCAACTGGCCGGCAAGGTGTTCGGTCTGGACCAGGACGCCAACCCCGAGGCGATTGAAATCTATATTTCCCGGCTGCGGCGTAAGCTCGACGGCAGCCCGGTGCGAATCGTCACCTTCCGTGGCCTGGGTTATCTGCTCGAGGCCGCCACGTGAGCAGTGCCGGCAGCCTGCGCTCCAGCTTGCTGCGCTGGCTGGCACTGATGTTGGCGATTCTGCTGGTGCTGGTGGGCGATCGCGGCTATCGCAATGCCCAGCGTGCGGCGGATACCGCCTACGATCGCTCGTTGTTGTCCTCGGCACGGGCAGTGGCCGAACGACTGTACGATGCCGACGGCGAACTGTTTGTCGACGTGCCCTATATCGCCCTGGACAACTTTGCCTACGACATCTCCGGCCGGCTGTACTATCAGGTGCTCAACCCCCAGGGCCAGACCCTGTCGGGCTTCGAAGATCTGCCGGCGCCTCCCGAGGATGCCGAACTGACCCGCGATTACCCGGCACTGGCGCGTTTCTACACCAGCGACTATCGCGGCAACGGCGTACGGCTGGTCAGCTTATTGCAACCCGTCAGCACTGCCAGCGTCCAGGGTGTGGCGGAGATCCGGGTGGCCGAAACCCTGGGCGCGCGCGAACGCATGGCGCGCAACCTGCAGCGTCAATCGCTGATCAACCTTGGCGTGCTGGCCGCCAGCGCTCTGCTGCTGTCGTGGCTGGCGGTCAGCGCCGCACTGACACCGCTTCGCCGGCTGCGCGATCAGGTCGCCAGCCGACGCAGTGACGACCTGCGCCCGATCAGCACCGAAGGGTTGCAGCGCGAAGTCCAGCCACTGGTCGAGTCGATCAACCATTTCACCGGCCGGTTACGGGAAAACTTCGAGCGCCAGCGCGATTTCATCGCCGAAGCCTCGCACGAACTGCGGACCCCGCTGGCCGGGCTCAAGGCCCGACTGGAACTGGGTTTGCGCAGCGACGACCCGCAGGCCTGGCGCCAGGCGCTGGAAGAAGGCTTGCTCAGCACCGATCGGACCATCGGCCTGGCCAACCGCCTGCTGTCGATGGCCCGGATCGAGCGCGGCGCCCGCGCGGTAGCCGAAGGCAGCGCCGAACGGGTCGCGCTGAGACCGCTGATCCAGGAGCTGGGCATGGCGCTGGCGCCATTGGCCCATCAGCGCGGGATCGAACTGGCGCTGGAAGCCGAGCACGATGCGCAGATCTGGGGTGAACCCACCCTGCTGCAGGAACTACTGAGCAACCTGATCGACAATGCCCTGGCCCATACCCCCACGGGCGGGCAGATTATTTTGCGCCTGGGCCCGGGCCCGAGCCTGGAAGTCGAAGACTCCGGCCCGGGCATTCCCGAAGCCGAGCGCGGCAAGGTCTTCGAACGCTTTTACCACCAGGGCGAGGGCACCGGTCTGGGGCTGTCGATCGTCGGCGAAATCTGCCGCGCCCACCGCGCCGAAATCAGCCTGCACAGTGGCACGATACTAGGCGGACTGCTGGTGCGGGTGGTGTTTGCCGAAGGCATGCTGGTCGAGCCAGTCAGGCCCTGACCTCCAGCCTCGGCTCACGGCGCAGCTTGTCGACATCGGCACGCGGTGGAGCGCCGAACAGGCGGCTGTATTCGCGACTGAACTGCGAAGGGCTTTCATAGCCGACCCGATAACTGGCGGTGGCGGCTTCCAGGCCTTCGCCGAGCATCAGTCGGCGCGCTTCATGCAACCGCAGCTTTTTCTGGAACTGCAATGGCGACATCCGGGTGACCTGCTTGAAACTGTGATACAGGGTCGACTCGCTCATGTTGACCTCGTCGGCCAGCTCGCGAATGCGCAGCGGTTCGCTGAAGCGCTCCTTGAGTCGGCTGATGACCCGCGCCACACGCTGGGCCTGGCTGTCGGCGCGCACGAACTCCTGCATCCGCGGACCCATTTCACCAACCAGGGCGCGATAAATGATCTCGCGGCGAATCAGCGGTAACAGAATGCGTGCATCAGCGGGTGAGTCAAGCAGGGCCACCAGTCGGGTCATGGCATCGAGAATGGCAAAATCAGCCTGCCCAACGCACACCCCGCAGCCCATGCCCGGGCAGTCGCTGTCACTGCGTCGGGGCGGCAGGTCCTGGCCCAGCTCCATGACCAGCTCGGCGACCTCGGCCGGGTCGAAATCGAATTTGACCGCCAGATAGGGGGTTTCCGGACTGGCATCAATGATCTGGCCGATTACCGGCAGATCGACGCTAGAGATCATGCAGCTCAGCGGTTCATAGATGATCTCGCGATCGCCAAAGCGCACGCTCTTGCGACCTTGGGCGATGACGCACAGTGAGGGCTGGTAGACGGCCGAACTGCAACTGCTCGGCCCATCACCTCGGAACAGCGCCAGACCGGGAATGGCGGTCTCGCTGAAGCCTTCTTCGGGCATGTGAGCCAATACCAGATCGGCCAGTTTGCGGCACAAAGGGTGGTTGGGCTGATCGCTCATCGGAGTGCTCCACAGGGTTCATCGCGAGTATACGCAGGATCAGACAATCGCTAATACCCTTCCGGCAGCTTTGCAGGATCAGGCAATAATTCGGCAGAAATACGCAAACCCTTGTCACACAGGCTTCATTTAAGCTCATAGAAACCATTCAATGCCCTCCCATGGGGCAAGCAGGAATGGTGCAAAAATAACGCACTGCAGAATCAGGCAATCAATTCGCAGTAATCCGCTATCACCCCATCTGCCTCTAACCCTAAGGTAAGCCTCTCGGTTAGCCATCACCTTTACATGGTGCCGTTTCTTCACGATGAGCCCGACAAGGGAAGTGAGCAAGTCATGCATACCCGTATCATTCCATCCACCCTGGCATTGCTGGGTGCCGCCTGGTTGCTGTCTCAACTCTCCGGCTGCGATGCGCGCGGACAGGAAACAGCCATGGAGCCTGAGCCCGCCACAGTCCAGGTAGCTGAGGTCGAAATCCGCGACACTACTCTGTGGGGCAGCTTTACCGGCCGCCTGGTGGCGCCCCAAACGGTTGAACTGCGCCCACGGGTCAGCGGCTATATCGATCAGGTCCGTTTTGAGGAAGGCGAGCTGGTCAACCAGGGCGATGTGCTGTTCATCATCGATCAGCGTCCCTACCAGGCCCGCGAGCGTGCGGCGGCTGCCGAGCTTGAGCGCTTGCGCAGCCAATTGGCGCTGAGTACCAGCGAGGCCAGGCGCGCCGAACTGCTGTGGGAACGCCGAGCCATTTCACGCGAGGAGTTCGAGCAGCGCAGCGCCGCCCAGTCCATGGCCCAGGCAGCGCTGAACGCAGCCCAGGCGGCGCTCGACAGCGTCCGGCTGGATCTGCACTACACCGAAGTGCGAGCGCCGATCAGCGGTCGAATCGGTCGTGCTCTGGTAACCCCGGGCAACCTGGCCAGCGCTGACACCACTGTGCTGACCACGCTGGTGTCGGTCGACCCGCTGCACGTCTATTTCGACGGCGATCAGCAAACCTCACAGACCAGCCAGGCGCTGCTGGCCACCCGGCCCCAGATGCCGGTACGCGTCAGCCTGCCGGGTGAGCGCAGCTATTCCCACTCTGGCCATCTGGACTTCATCGACAACCAGCTCAACAGCGCCACCGGCACCCTGCAGTTCCGTGCAGTTCTGGCCAACCCTGATGGTCTGTTGCGTCCAGGGCAGTTTGCCCGGGTGGAAATGCCCATCGCCGCACTGGAGCAGGCGATCCTGATCGACCAGAAGGCCATTCTGACTGACCAGGACCGGCGTTATGTCTATGTGCTGGATGACGACAACCGTGCGCAGCGGCGGACCGTGCAGACCGGCCAGCAGGTCGACGGTCAATTGCTGATCCGCAATGGCTTGCAGCCTGGCGATCGGGTCGTGGTCAACGGCCTGCAACGGATCATGTACCCCGGCATGCCGGTAACCCCCGAGCCGGTCGTTACCCCGGCCCCGACCCGGGTGGCCCAGTTGACCGAGCCGCTACAACTCTAATCCCAAAACCATTCCATGATGTATGTACGGGCGCGCCCAGAGGCGCGTCCCGGGAGGATTTTGCCGTGAATTTTTCACGCTTTTTCGTCGACCGGCCGATCTTTGCCTCGGTGCTGTCGATCATCATTTTCGTGGTCGGCCTGATCAGCATTCCGCTGCTGCCGGTCAGCGAATACCCCGAGGTAGTACCGCCCAGCGTACTGGTCAGCGCCAGCTACCCCGGCGCCAACCCCAAGACCATCTCGGAGACTGTGGCCACCCCGCTGGAAGAAGCGATCAACGGGGTCGAGAACATGATCTATATGAAGTCGGTGGCCGGCAGCGACGGTAGCCTGGCGCTGAGTGTGACCTTTGCCCTGGGTACCGACCCGGATCAGGCCCAGGTGCAGGTTCAGAATCGGGTCTCGCAGGCGTTGCCAAGACTGCCCGAGGATGTGCGCCGGCTCGGGGTCACCACCCAGAAACAGTCGCCCAACCTGATGATGGCGGTGCACCTGATTTCGCCGGACGACAGCCTGGACGCCACCTATATCCGCAATTACGCGGTGCTCAATATCCGCGATGAGCTGGCACGCATTCCCGGCGTCGGCGAAGCTGGGCTGTTCGGTGCCGGCGACTATGCCATGCGCCTGTGGATCGACCCACAGCAGGCGGCCTCGCTGGGCGTGACTGCCAGCGACATCAGCAGCGCCGTGCAGGAGCAGAATATTCAGGTCTCGGCCGGCCAGATCGGCGCGCCGCCCATGCCGCAGGGCTCGGAACTGCTGATTGCGATCAATGCCCGGGGCCGGCTGGAAACGCCTGAAGAGTTCGGCGACATCGTGCTCAAGACCGGGGCCAACGGCGAAATTACCCGCCTGCGCGATGTCGCACGGATCGAGCTGGCGGCTTCGCAGGACGCTCTGCGGGCCTTGCTCAACGGCCGTCAGGCGGTGGCCATCCCGATTTTCCAGTCGCCCGGCTCCAATGCGCTGGAGGTCTCGGCGGCAGTGCGGGCAAAGATGGCCGAGTTGGCCGAAGCTTTCCCCGAAGGCCTAAGCTGGGAGGTCGCCTACGACCCGACAGTGTTCGTCAGTACCTCGATCAAGGCCGTGATCATGACCCTGCTCGAGGCGGTAGCACTGGTGGTGCTGGTGGTGATCCTGTTCCTGCAGACCTGGCGCGCCTCGCTGATTCCACTGCTGGCGGTACCGGTCTCGATCATCGGTACCTTCGCCGTGTTGCTGCTGCTGGGCTTTTCGATCAACACCCTGACCCTGTTCGCCATGGTCCTGGCGATTGGCATCGTGGTCGATGATGCCATCGTCGTGGTCGAGAACGTCGAGCGCAACATCGAACAGGGTCTGGCACCCCTGGCAGCGGCGCACCAGGCCATGCGCGAAGTCAGCGGGCCGATTGTGGCCATCAGTCTGGTGTTGTGTGCAGTGTTCGTGCCGATGGCCTTTCTCGACGGCATCACCGGTCAGTTCTATCGTCAGTTCGCCATGACCATCGCCATCGCTACTGTGATCTCGGCGATCAATTCGCTGACCCTGTCGCCAGCATTGGCCGCCACCCTGCTGAAACCGCACGGCGCCGCCGCGGACCTGCCGGCGCGAGTGATCGACCGGCTGTTCGGCTGGATTTTCCGGCCGTTCAACCGCTTTTTCCTGCGCAATGCCGAACGTTACCAGCATCTGGTCGGGCGCAGCCTGAGCCGCCGCGGCTGGGTCTTCGGCGTCTATGTCCTGCTGCTGGCCGGTACCGCGCTGATGTTCAGCCAGGTGCCCGGCGGCTTCATTCCGACCCAGGACAAGACCTATCTGGTCGGCAGCATCAGCCTGCCGCCAGGCGCCACCCTGGACCGTACCGAAGCGGTAGCTCGCCAGGTCAGCGACATTGCCCTGGCAACTGAGGGGGTGGCGCATGCGGCAGCGTTTGTCGGCTTCAACGCACTGCAGGGGACCAACACACCGAATGTCGGCACCGTGTTCATCCTGTTCGACGACTTCAGTCAGCGCACGCGCAGCGCCGAACAGATCAGCGAGGAACTCAACGGCAAGCTGGCAACCATCGACGAAGGCTTCGCGGTGACCTTTATGCCGCCGCCAGTGTTCGGCCTGGGCACCGGTTCAGGTTATTCGCTGTATGTGCAGGACCGCCGCGGCGCCGGTTACGGTGAGCTGCAACAGGCCGTCGATGGCCTGGCATTGGGACTCAGCGAGGCTCCAGGCATGTTTTTCCCGTTCAGCTCCTACCAGTCCAACGTGCCGCAACTGGACGCCGAGGTTGACCGCCTGCAGGCCAAGGCCCAGGGGGTGCGGCTGGATGAACTGTACGCCACCCTGCAGTTGTATTTCGGCTCGCAGTACATCAACGACTTCAACCTGTTCGGCCACACCTATCGGGTCATGGCACAGGCCGATGCGCCGTTCCGCGACCAGATCAGCGACCTCGACCATCTCTACACCCGTAACGCTCAGGGCGACATGGTGCCACTCAGCAGCATGGTCAGCCTGCATGAAAGCTTCGGCCCTGACCCGGTGATCCGCTATAACGGCTATCCGGCCGCCGATCTGCTGGGGCAATCCGATCCGGGCATACTGTCGTCGGCCCAGACCCTGGCCACGGTCACTGCGATAGCCGCCGACACCCTGCCGCCGGGCATGACCCTGGAGTGGACCGACCTGAGCTTCCAGCAGGTCAATCAGGGCAATGCCGCGCTGGTGGTATTCCCGCTGGCAGTGCTGCTGGTGTTTCTGGTGCTGGCGGCACTCTACGAGAGCTGGGTCATGCCACTGGCGGTGATCCTGATCGTGCCCATGTGCCTGCTGGCGGCATTGTTCGGGGTCTGGCTGAGCGGAGGCGACAACAACATCTTCGTTCAGGTCGGCCTGGTGGTACTGATGGGGCTGGCGTGCAAAAACGCCATCCTGATTGTCGAGTTCGCCCGGGATCTGGAGCAGCAGGGCCATGACACCCTGAGTGCAGCCCTGGAAGCCTGCCGTCTGCGCCTGCGGCCGATCATCATGACCTCGGTGGCCTTCATCGCCGGCGTGGTCCCGCTGGTATTGGCCAGCGGCGCCGGCAGTGAAGTGCGCAACGCCATGGGGATCACGGTCTTCACCGGCATGATCGGCGTGACCCTGTTCGGCCTGCTGCTGACCCCGGTGTTTTATGTCGCCCTGCGCCGGCTGGCGCAAAGGCGCAGCCAAACCGCAGCCCCGGAGCAAACGCACCATGCATAAATCGCTCATCATCACTGGCGCATTGATCCTGGCCGGCTGCGCCGCCGGCCCCGACTATCAGCCGCCGGAGCTGCCGGCACTGACACACTTTGCCGAAGATCCGGGTGTGGCGGCGACCGACCCGGCTGTTGAACAGCACTTCTGGCGCGGCTTTGACGACCCGTTGCTCGATAGCCTGATCGCCCAGACCCTGGCCCACAATCAGGACCTGCAGGCCGGGCTGGCCCGTTACCAGCAGGCCCAGGCCCTGCTGCGCGGCGCCCGGCTCGAACAACTGCCCAGTGCGCGCCTGAACGCCAGTGCCGGTGAGCAGTATCTGGCGGAACTGGAACGCCCAGTCAACGGTCGGGAGCGGGTCGAGCGGTACCAGGCCGGGCTGGCGCTGAGCTGGGAGCTGGACCTGTTCGGCCGCCTGAGTCGTCTGACGCAGGCGCAAGCTGCCGCGCTTGAGGCCAGCGAAGCCGATCTGGGCGCCCTGCAGGTTGCCCTGATTGGCCAGTTGGCCACCAGCTACTTCGAGCTGCGCGGTTTGCAGTTGCGTCATCAGGTAGCGCAGCAGAATGTCGAACTGCAACGGGCTTCGCTGGATCTGGTCAGCACCTGGCTGGAAGCCGGACGCGGCACTCTGCTCGATCAGGTACGCGCCGAAGCCCAGTTGCAGGCTCGCCAGGCCCTGCTGCCCGAACTCGAAGCCAGCATCCAGGTCAGCCTGCACCGCATCAGCGTGCTGACCGGCCAGCCACCCGGGAACTGGCCGCCAGCACTGCTTGCCTCCCAGCCATTGCCAGCCATGCCGATGCTGATCAGCCCTGGCACCCCTGGCGAACTGCTGCGCCGCCGACCTGACATTCGTGCCGCCGAGCGACGGCTGGCCAGCAGCAACGCCCTGATTGGGGTGGCCAGTGCCGACCTGTTCCCGCGCTTCAGTCTTGATGCATTGCTGGGCTCCGTAGCTGGCTCCGGTGCCGACCTGTTCAGTGCCGGCAGCAGTTCACGCAGCCTGATGCTGGGGGTCGACTGGAGCTTTCTGGATCGCGGACGAGTCAATGCCCGGGTTGATGCCGCTCAAGCCAGTAGTGCCGAGGCCCTGGCTGACTATCGTCAGACCCTGCTACTGGCGCTGGAGGAGACCGAAACCTGGCTGGTCCGCTACCACCGAGGGCTGGATACCGACGCCCGGCTGCAACAGGCGGTGGCCGCCGCCGATATCGCCGTGGCACAGGCTCAGGACCGCTACCGCCAGGGCTATATCAACTACTTTGAAGTATTGACCGCCGAGCAGGAGCTCAGCGATCTACGTGATCGTCTGGAGCAGAGCCGCACCACCACCGCGCTGGCGATGGTCAGCCTGTATCGCTCGCTGGCCGGAGCCCCAAGCCCGGAAACAGAGCTGTTGGCAGCTCGAACCAATGCAGGCTTAAGCGGTCTGAAATGAGAGATATGCTCAGGGAGTTCGTCATGTTTCGCTACTTGTCAGTGTTCCCGCTGTTCATGCTTCTGGCTGCCTGCCAGAGCAGCCCGATACAACAGGATTATGACCCCAACCGCAGCTATACCCAGTACCGCAGTTGGGCCTGGGCCGAGCCGGCGGTCAGTTATGCCCCGGCCGACCCACGCCTCCAGAGCGACCTGACCACTCAGCGCATTCGTGAAGCGGTGGCCGGGCAGCTGGATGTGCGCGGCCTGCGCCCGGCCGTGGCCGGAGCCGAGCCAGACCTGACCGTGCGCGCTCATCTGGTGGTGGAAAATCGCCAGGATCAGGTCACCACCAGCTACGGTGGACATTGGGGAGGTTACTGGCGTGGCGGCTGGGGCGGCCCGGGCTATTATGAAACCCGCACGGTCGACTACCGGGTTGGCACCCTGCAGATCGACCTGTTCGATGCCCAGGACAACCAGTTGGTCTGGCGCGGTAGTGCCAGCGAAGTTCTGCGCGACGGTGAACAGACACCCGCCGAGCGCAGCCGCAAGATGCACGAACTGGCCGCCAAGGTATTGAGTCGTTTCCCGCCGCAGTGATCAGAAGTTTGCCGGGGTCGTGGCGCTGATCAGCACGCAGGCCGTTTCGAACGGGTTGCGGAAGCGGTGTGGCTGGTTACTTTCAAAGTAGTAACTGTCGCCGGTGTCGAGAATATAGATCTCGCTGCCAACAGTGAGCTCCAACTGGCCGCTAACCACGATACCGGCTTCTTCACCTTCGTGGTTAAGCATATCCGGGCCGGTATCGGAGCCGGGCGGGTAGATTTCGTTGAGGAACGAGAAGGCCCGGTTCGGGTGACCCTTGCCGACCAGCTTCATGGTCACTTCCCCCGCGCCGATATCCAGCAGTTCATCGGCCCGGTAGACCACCTGACGCTGGGCATCCTGTTCCAGTTCCAGGGAAAAGAAATCAACCAGCGACATGGGAATGCCGGATAGAACTTTTTTCAGGGAACTGACCGAGGGACTGACGCTGTTTTTCTCGATCATGGAGATGGTGCTGTTGGTGACACCGGCGCGTTTGGCCAGTTCACGCTGGGACAAACCTTTAAGTTTGCGAATAGCTTTAAGACGGGCACCAACGTCCAAGGTCGGGATCCTCCGGGATGTATCGACAAGCGTTATTGGAATCTGATGCCGGGCATCATTGCACGACTGTTCAGAATTTTCAACGCTTGCGACAATCAGCCCCGATAATGACGCGGCACCCGGTTGAGGTTGCAGAACAACTGATAGGGAATGGTTGCCGCCCAACTGGCCACTTCGCTGGCATTCAAACCCGTGCCCCAGAGCCGTACCAGGCTACCCAAGCCACTGCCCGGCAGGTCAGTCAGGTCCAGGGTCAGCATGTCCATCGACACCCGACCGATCAGTTGCGTGCGCTGGCCGTCAACCAGCACCGGCGTACCGTCTTTGGCATGCCGGGGATAGCCGTCGGCATAGCCCATGGCAACCACCCCAACCCGGGTATCGCGCGGAGCCACGAAGCGCGAGCCATACCCAATCGGCTCGCCGGCCGCCACCTGACGCACGGCAATGATCCGGGACTCCAGCTGCATCACCGGTCTGAGCTGCTCAGCCTGGGCTTGCGGGAATTCGAACGGGGTAGCGCCGTAGAGCATGATGCCGGGGCGCAGCCAGTCGCCATGGGCCTGTGGCCAGGCCAGTACGCCAGGGGAGTTGCACAGACTGCTGGGCCCGTCCAGATCCCGGGTAGCCGCGGCGAAGGTCGCCAGTTGCTGCTCAGTACGGCCGGTTTCAGGCTCGTCGGCACGCGAGAAGTGAGTCATCTTGGTCAGACTGGAAACCTTGCCGCCAGCCTGCAAAGCGCGCCAGATCGCCGGATATTCCTCGGGCATGAAACCGACCCGGTGCATGCCGCTGTCGAGCTTGAGCCAGACGTTCAGTGGCTGGCGGATATCTGCCTGTTCAAGGTCGTGTAACTGGCCGTGGTGGTGGATCACGGTCCACAGCCGATGCCGCTGGATCAGCGCCAGCTCGTCAGCCTCGAACCAGCCCTCTAGCAGCAGTATCGGCTTGTCGATACCCGCGTCGCGCAGTACCAGCGCCTCTTCGATGCAGGCCACCGCGAAACCGTCAGCTAGCGGCGCCAACGCCTGGGCGCAGGGCACGGCGCCGTGGCCATAGGCATTGGCCTTGACCACCGCCAATGCCTGGCGGCCGGACAGGCTCTTGGCCAGCTGGTAATTGTGGCGCAGGGCGTTGAGATCGATCAGAGCTTGGGCTGGGCGCATGTTGAATTCTTGAAAAAATGCGGGGCTGGGTGCCCCGCCAAGGCCTAGATTATCAGACTGTTGTGGTCGCAGGGAGCAACAGGCTGATGGGGGTACTCGATAGCTGGATCGCCACGGGCCTGCGGCCCTCACGATGACAGATTCTGGCAACCGGGATGGCTGTTATCATCATCGCGAGCCGCGCAGCGGCGCGGCAATCCTCAGCAGTAGCGCTTAGAGTGCAGCCACCACCGACATTTCCACCAGAATCTCCGGTTCGCACAGCTTGGCCTCGACTGTCGCGCGGGCCGGGGCAGTGCCTTGCGGCAGCCACTGATCCCAGACACTGTTCATTGCCTCGAAGTCGGCATCAATGTCCTTCAGGTAAATGGTCACCGACAGAATTCTGGTCTTGTCGGTGCCAGCCTCGGCCAGCAGCTTCTCGATCTCCTGCAGAGTGCTGCGGGTCTGGGTCGCGGCATCGCTGGCCAGATCCTCGTCAGCTGCCACCTGACCGGCCAGATACACGGTGTTCTGGTGGATGACGATCTGGCTCATGCGGCGGTTAGTGTGCAGACGCTGTACGGACATTCCGGCGAGTCTCCTTGTAGGTGGTGTAACGGTCGATGCCGAAACCTTCGTTGCGAATGGCCGGCTTGCGGCCGCTCATCAGATCGGCCAGCAACTGGCTGGAGCCACAGGACATGGTCCAGCCCAACGTGCCATGACCGGTGTTCAGGTAAAGATTACGCAGCGCGGTTGCACCAATGATCGGCGTGCCGTCCGGGGTCATCGGCCGGAATCCGGTCCAGAAGCTGGCCTGAGCAGCATCACCGCCCTGCGGGAACAGATCGCCGACCACCATTTCCAGGGTAGCCCGGCGCTTGTCGCGCAGTTCGGTATCGAAACCGGCCAATTCTGCCATGCCGCCGACCCGGATACGCTCAGCGAAACGGGTAATGGCGACCTTGTAGGTTTCGTCCATCACGGTCGATACCGGGGCCATATCGGGGTTGCTGACCGGCAGGGTCAGTGAATAGCCCTTGACCGGGTAGACCGGCAGATCGATGCCATGGCTGCGCAGCAGTTGCGGCGAGTAGCTGCCCAGCGCCAGCACATAGCTGTCGGCCCGCAGGATCTCGTCGCCGGCGCGCACGCCGGTGACTCGCGCACCATCGCTGAGCAGCTCCTGAATGTTGCAGTTATAACGGAATTTGACCCCCAGCTCGGCGCACTTGGCCGCCAGCCGGGTGGTAAACAGGTGGCAATCACCGGTTTCGTCGTTGGGTAGGCGCAGACCGCCGACAATTTTGTCGGCACTGGGTGCCAGGCCCGGCTCGAACTGTACGCAGCCAGCCCGGTCCAGCACCTGGTAAGGCACATTGCAGCGCTCCAGTACGGCGATGTCCTGGGCAGCGGCGTCCATCTGCTTCTGGGTGCGGAACAATTGCAGGGTGCCGAGTTCACGGTGTTCGTAGTCGACGCCACTGTCGCGACGCAGGTCCATGAGGCAGTCGCGGCTGTATTCGGCCAGACGCATCATGCGTTCCTTGTTGACCGCATAACGCGCCTCGGTGCAGTTGGCCAGCATCTTCATCATCCAGCGGTACTGGAACGCATCAGCAGTCGGCCGAATGGCCAGTGGTGCGTGCTCGGCCATCATCCACTTCAGCGCCTTGACTGGCACGCCGGGAGCGGCCCAGGGCGCGGAATAGCCGGGCGAGATCATGCCGGCGTTGCCAAAGCTGGTTTCCAGGCCGGGGCCGGGCTGGCGATCGATCACGGTGACCTCATGGCCAGCCTTGGCCAGATACCAGGCGCTGGTGATGCCGATGACACCGCTACCGAGAATGAGAACCTGCATGGACTGCTCCCGCACCTGTGTGCTGAAAAGGCTGTTGTTGTGAGGCCCACCGGTGAGACAAAACACCACATGGGCGATATCGCTATTCTAGGACAGGTGCTCTTTAGGCTTTTTTCGTTTATTTTCTGTTTGGCAAAAAATCATCTCGAAGTAATGACAATGATCGGGAAAAAATTATGAAAACACGCAGAGCCTCCAGCCGCGAACTGGACAAGATCGACCGACATATCCTGCGCATCCTCCAGCAGGAGGGGCGGATTTCCTATGTCGAGCTGGGCGAGCGGGTGGGGCTGTCGACTACGCCATGCATGGAGCGGGTCAAACGTCTGGAGCGGGAGAAATTCATCCTCGGCTATGGTGCCCAACTGAACCCGCACAAGTTGCAGGCCAATCTGCTGGTGTTCGTCGAGATCAGCCTGGCATCGAAGTCGGCAGATATCTTCGACGACTTTCGCCGGGCAGCGATCAAGCTGCCGCATGTGCTGGAGTGCCATCTGGTCTCCGGCGACTTCGATTATCTGCTCAAGGCGCGGATCTCCGAAATGACCTCGTACCGCAAACTGCTCGGCGACATCCTGCTCAAGCTGCCAGGGGTACGCGAGTCGAAGAGCTATATCGTCATGGAAGAGATCAAGGAGACGTTGGCGATCCCTATACCCGACGACGAATAATCGCTATGCTGGTGTCAATTTTTATTGACACTCTTTCGCTATATCAAACGGAACCCCCATGGCCAACGCTCCGACCCATACGCCTGAACACGCCCCGTCCTATTACGCCGCCAGCACCAACATGGCGTTGAGCTTTCCGGCGCTGACCAGCGAGGAGTGCGCCGATGTGTGCATTGTTGGCGGCGGTTTCACCGGTCTGAATACCGCCATCGAGCTGGCCCAGCGCGGTTTTTCGGTGGTGTTGCTGGAAGCCTGTCAGGTCGGCTGGGGTGCCAGCGGCCGCAACGGCGGCCAGTTGATCCGCGGGGTTGGTCATGATCTCGAACAGTTCGAGTCGATCATCGGTGCCGAGGGCGTGCGCGAACTCAAGCTGATGGGTCTGGAGGCGGTACAGATCGTGCGCCGGCGCATCGAGCAGTTCAATATCGACTGCGATCTGACCTGGGGTTATTGCGATCTGGCCAACAAACCCGCGCATCTGGAAGCCTTCCGGGAAGACATGGCCGAACTGCGCGGACTCGGTTACCAGGCCGAGATGAAGATCATTGAGCCGGACCAGATGCACAGCGTGGTCGGCTCGGATGTCTACGTCGGTGGCATGACCGACATGGGCTCGGGTCATCTGCATCCACTCAATCTCGCCCTGGGCGAGGCCCGGGCCGCGCAGTCGCTGGGTGTGCGGGTGTATGAACAGTCGGCGGTCACTGCTATCGACTATGGCCCGCAGGTCACGGTCCACACCGCCAGCGGCAGGGTTCGGGCCGGGCAACTGGTGATCGGCTGCAACGCCTATCTGCGCGAACTGCAGCCGCAGCTCAGTGGCAAGGTGTTGCCCGCCGGCAGTTACGTGATTGCCACCGAGCCCTTGAGCGAGGAGCAGGCCCGCCGCCTGATTCCGCAGAACATGGCGCTGTGCGACCAGCGCGTGGCGCTCGACTATTACCGGCTCTCCAGGGACCGACGGTTGCTGTTCGGCGGTGCCTGTCATTACTCCGGGCGCGACCCACAGGACATCGCCGCCTACATGCGCCCGAAGATGCTCCGGGTCTTCCCGCAACTGGCTGACGTGAAAATCGACTATCAGTGGGGCGGGATGATCGGTATCGGTGCCAACCGCCTGCCGCAGATCGGCAAGCTGCCTGGCCAGGCCAATGTCTTCTTCGCCCAGGCCTACTCCGGGCATGGGGTCAACGCCACCCACCTGGCCGCGCAACTGCTGACCGAGGCGATCAGCGGCCAGGCCAGCCGGGGCTTCGAGCTGTTCAGCCAGGTCCCGCACATGACCTTCCCCGGCGGCAAGCAGTTCCGCTCCCAGTTGCTGGCGCTGGGGATGCTATGGCATCGGATCAAGGAAGTGTTCTAGGATCTGCAGACTCGGCTGGCGTTGACCACAGGCAAGCGCCGTCAAGAACACATACCGTCATTGCGAGGGCCGCAGGCCCGTGGCAATCCATGCCGGGAGCGCGCCTGGCAGGCGGTATGGATTGCCGCGTCGGCGGATGGCCGCCCCCTGCGACTCGCAATGACAGGCTTGTCGCACGCCAACTCAATCGCGCACTTCAACCAGCCCGTGCGGCAGTTCGGCAATCTTGCCCGGCTGGCCGCCCAGGTCGATCAAGTCGCCATTGGCCGGCAGTAGGCCGCCGATGCCCAGGCTGCGAGCAAAACTCTGGTGCGCCTGCTGGTGGTAACGCTCGCCATGCACCGGCAGCAGCCAGCGCGGCCTGAGCCAGCCGTAGAGCTGCCGCAGGTCTTCCTGCGGCGGATGGCCGGAAGCGTGGATCGGCGCCATGTCGTCATCGATCACCTCTACCCCCTGCTCCTTGAGCCCCTGCTTGATCGCCGCCAGCGCCACTTCGTTGCCGGGAATCAAGCGCGAGGAAAACAGCACTGCATCGCCCGGTTCCAGGTTCAACTGCGGATGATTGCCGGCCGCCAGCCGGCCCAGGGCCGCCGCCGGCTCGCCCTGACTACCGGTACACACCCAGAGCTGCTGCTGACGCGGCAAAAACCCCAGCTCCCAGGGGCCGATAAACCCAGGCTGGCCGTTCAGGTAGTTATGCGCCCGGCCAGCCGCGTGCAAGGTCACCAGACTACGACCGAGCAGGCCAGCGTAGCGGCCAGTATCGAAGGCGATCTCGGCCAGGCTGTGCAGGCGGGCGATATTGCTGGCGAAGCAGGTGACAATCACCCGCTGGCGCAACGGCCGGATGGTGTCGAGCAGACCGTTCTGCACCTCGGCTTCGGAGCGGCTGCTGCCAGCCACCGAGGCATTGGTCGAATCGCCGATCACCACGTCAATCCCGGCCTTGCCCAGCGCCTGCAGCCGGCCCTGGGCGGTCAGACCACCCACCACTGGCTGCGGATCGAGTTTCCAGTCGCCACTGTGGTACAGCCGCTTGCCGGCCACCTCAAGGACGATGGCGTGGGATTCGGGGATCGAGTGTGTGACCGGAATCCACTCGGCCTGAAACGCCCCAATGCCGACCGGCTGCAGCGGCTCGATAATCTTCAGGCTCGGCCACTCGCGGTTGGGGTCGAGCTTGTTGCGGATCAGCCGGGCAGCGAACGGGCTAGCGTAGATCGGGCAGTTGAGCGCCGGCCACAGATGCGGGATGGCGCCGATATGGTCTTCATGGGCGTGGGTGATCAACAGTGCCGAGAGCTGGATGTCGTGCCGCTCCAACGCCGCCAGACTCGGAACCGACACCCGGTTGCGCCCGGCCGCGCCCGGCTCCAGGGCAAAGCCACAGTCGATGGCGATCCACTGCCCGGCGCTGCCGTACAAGTAGAAGTTGGCCCCGAACATCCCCGCGCCGCCCAAGGCCACGAACAGCGGGCCTTCCTGATTGTGAATCTGATCGAAACGGGCGGTGGGCATCGGCGCTCCCGGCTGGCTGGTCCTGCGCCTAGTTTCCCGGTTACGGCCGCGGCCCGCAAGCCAACCAAAGCACAGTAGCGCAGTACTCTGAAGGGCTCAGCCGAAAAACCAGTAACACACGCCGATCGCGGTCAGCATCCCGGCCAGGTCAGCCAGCAGGGCACAGCCCAGCCCGTGGCGGATACGGCGGATGCCAACCGCCCCAAAATACACCGCCAGTACGTAGAAGGTGGTTTCGGTGCTGCCCTGCATGGTCGCGGCCAGCAGTGCCGGGAAGCTGTCGACCCCGAAGGTGTTCATGGTTTCGATCATCATCGCCCGCGCGCCGCTACCGGACAGCGGCTTGATGAAGGCGGTCGGCAGGGCATCAATGAAGCGGGTATCCCAGCCCAGCGCCTCGGTCAGCCAGCGGATGCCATCCAGCCCGGTGTCGAGCACCCCGCTGGCGCGCAGGGCGCCGACCGCCACCAGCATGGCAACCAGATAGGGCAGCAGGGATACGGTGAAGCTGAAGCCTTCCTTGGCCCCTTCAATGAAGGTGTCATAGACATTGACCTTGCGCAGCGCGGCAATACCGAGAAAGGCAATGATGATGCCGAACAGGGTCAGGTTGCCGACCAGGGTCGAAGTTGCGGCCAGCGCCTGAGCCGACATCCCGGCCAGGCTGGTCAGCAGCAGCCCGAGCGCCAGTGCACCGGCGCCCAGATAGGCCAACACCACCGGATCCCAGAGCTTCAGTCGCTGGATCAGCGCGACACTAAGCAGCCCGACCAGACTGGAGGCGGTAGTGGCCAGCAGAATCGGCAAGAATACCGCGGTCGGATCGGCGGCGCCCTGCTGGGCCCGATACATGAAGATGGTCACCGGCAGCAGGGTCAGCGACGAGGTATTAAGCACCAGAAACAGGATCTGCGCGTTGCTGGCGGTATCCTTGCTCGGGTTCAGACTCTGCAGTGCATGCATGGCCTTGAGCCCGATCGGGGTGGCGGCGTTGTCCAGGCCCAGCACATTGGCGGCAAAATTCATGGTGATGTGCCCTGCGGCCGGATGACCACTGGGCACCTCCGGCATCAGCCGGCGAAACAGCGGATTCAGCAGGCGCGCCAGCAGGCTGATCAGCCCGGCCTTTTCGGCAATCGCCAGAAAGCCCAGCCACAGGGTCATGGTGCCGACCAGCACCAGCACAATCTCAACACTGAGCCTGGCCATGTCGAACAAGGCCGCGACCAGACGGCTGAATACCTCGGCATCGCCAAGCCCCAGCCACTGCCACAGTGCGGCGACGAACGCGGCGAGGAAAAAACTCAGCCAGATTCCATTGAGCATTGGTTACGGCTCAACCATCAAGGTCTGCTCGCTGATCGGCTCGGCCAGCCAGATCTGTAGCGGGGCATCCAGCGCAGCACGCGCCTCGGGTGCCAGGGCGGCAAGCAGCGCGGCGGTTTCGATGTCGGGTAGCCCTCGGTGATCGGCCGGGCGGAAGCGCATCTGGAAGGCAGCCAGCACGTTGCGAGTCACCCGGCTCCACAGGCCATCATCCGGCACGGCATAACCGACTTCGGCCAACGCCTGCTGGAACCAGCCAAGCGAAGGGGTTCGTCCGGCCAGTTGGGCCTGCACCTCGGCCACCTGGGCCGCATCAGGCCAGATCGCCACCCCAGCCTCGGCCAGTTGCCGCCAGGGAAACAGCGGGCCGGGATCAACCTTGCGCTGCGGCGCGACATCGCTATGGCCGATGACCCGCTCAGGGCCCAGGCCGTGGCGTTGGAGGATGTCACGCAGCAACGGGATCAACGCCTCAATCTGGGCCGGCTCCCACGGCTGCCAATGCCGCTGGCCGTTCTCCTCGCGGTAGCCCTGGTTCACCAATTCGATACCGATTGAGCTGGCGTTGAGCCAGGTCCGCCCCTGCCAACTGCTCTCGCCGGCATGCCAGGCCCGGCGGTCCTCATCGACCAGACGATAGATGGTCGGCGGGTTTTCATCGATCAGGTAATGGCTACTGACGCCGCCAGTGGCCAGGTTGCGCAGCGAGCGCTCAAAACCGGATGAGGTGTAGTGCAGGATCACGTACTGAACCCGGCTGTCCTGGCTCAGGGCGCTGTAGCGGGTGTCGATCTGCGGTGATCCGGCGCAGCCGGCCAGCACCGCCAACAGAAGAATCAGACTCAACGCGCCACGCCGCATGCAAACTCCTAGGTAGGCCGGGATAGGGTCTGCCTATCTTGCGGGTTTGCCGGCAGGCCATCAAGGGCCAACAGGGGCTGAACTCAGTCGGCGCAGATCAACCGGTTGCGCCCGTCATCCTTGGCCCGATACATGGCCCGGTCCGCCCGGTCGAACACTTCATCCAGGCTGTCATCGGCCCGGAACTCGGTATAGCCCAGGGAGATGGTGATCGGTACCCGTTCGCTCTTGAAGTGGAACGGGCAAGCCTCAATCCCGGAGCGCAGCTCTTCCAGTACCACATGACCCTGGGCGCTGCTGGTGCCGGGCATCAGCAGGACAAACTCTTCACCACCGAAACGGCCGATGAAATCGGTCTTGCGCAGGCGCCGCGACAACTGCTGGGCAATCAGGCGCAACACCTTGTCGCCGGCCAGGTGGCCAAAGTTGTCGTTGATGCTCTTGAAGTGATCGACATCCAGCACTGCCAGCAGCAACTGGCCACCATAGCGTTGCCAGCGGTCGAACTCTTCTTCCATGCGTTTTTGCAGGCCGGCGCGGTTGGGCAGCCCGGTCAGGCTGTCGACCATCGCCCGTTCGCGCTGCTCCTCGAGGTGCTTGCGGAAAGTCTGGGCTTCGACCTCCATAACCTTGATCCGTTCGACCATGACCTGCAGGCGTTCAGCCACCTCCTGCTCATGCTGCTCACGCAAGTGACGGGCCTGATCGACATTGCTCAGCAGCGCATCGAGCTTGGCCTCGACATTGGCCTTGAGCGCGTCCAGGTCGGAGGCGTCGCGAACATCGTCGTGCAGGTCCTCGACCTGATTGCGGATCGCCCCCTCCAGCGCCCGCCCAGCCTCCAAAGTGTTGTTGTAGGCGTCATGGGCCGCTTCCAGATTGCCCTGAAACTGCGCCAGACGCTTGTTGAGCTGCTGCAGATAGCGCTCAAAGTCGGCCTGGCGCTCATTCTGGGCGCTGAGAATCAGCAGACCGAGCTCGTCCAGCACCGCCGCCAGCTCATACCAGTTAAGGCCACGCGTGACCTGCTCGCGCAGCCGCTCGGCTTGCGATACCTGGGCATCAACGACCTGCAATTCGCTGAGCAGATTGAGCAAAATACCTTCGATATTGGCGGCGATCGCCGAGTAGTTGTGCTCTTCGCCCGCCAGATTGCCGGGCACCTGAACTATCTCGCCATTGCTCTGGGCAGGCTGTTGCTCAGGCTCTTCAGCCTGATCAGTCGCACGACCGAACAGGCGCGTCCACAGTCCTGGTGCCGACATCTCCTGATTTGGATTCAAGGCCTGCCCCTGCACATCCACCAGATCATCTAGCAGGTCGGGAATCTTCGAGGCGTACTCGATCGGCTTGTCCAGCCGCTTGAGCAACTGACGCAAGGTCTTGGCCGCGTCCTTGGGCGGATCCAGCTCCTGAAGCTGCTCGGCCAATTGCCTGAGGTTGAGGCTGATACGCTGCAGGTTGTTCTGCCGGGCACTGTCGGCGGTCAACACCGCATGCTCCAGGTCAGGCATCAGGTCGGCCAGTTTAAACGGCGGGGCGTCACTACGCAGGGCGCTGCGCAGCTCCTTGAGCTGACGATCCAGCAGCGGATCCACGCCATCTGCGGCAATACTGACCCTCACCAGCCCACGCTTGAGCAGCTCTTCCTGATCGGTGGTCTCAAAGGCATCGTGCCCGTTTTGTCGTCGGCTGTTTCGGGTATCGGACATGGGTGCTCCTACGCACGGCGTACCCAAGGATTATAGGGGAATTTGACCTGCTGGCTACTGGCTAGGCGTGGCGCAGGCTATCGGGCAGACGAATGTGCATGGCCACCGGCAGATGATCGGAAATTGCCTGGGGCAACACATCGACCTGTTCGATATCCAGACTAGAGCTGAGCAGAATGTGATCAAGCACCCGGGCGGGTTTCCAGCTCGGGTAGGTACCGGGCAGGCTGGCGGTATGCAGGCCACTGCCACGCAGCGGCGAATGTTCCAGCAGATCAATGGCATGGGTGTTCATGTCACCCATCAGCACCACATGTTTGAAATCGCTTATCCGTTCTCGGATATAGGCCAACTGACTGGCTCGGGTTCGGGTGCTGAGCGCCAGATGCATCATCACCACCAGCAACTGTTCATCACCCTGACCGAAACGGGTCAGGATCGCTCCGCGTCCAGGCAGCATGCCCGGCAGCTTGTGATCTTCTACCAGTTTTGGGGCGAAACGGCTGAGCAGGCCATTGGAGTGCTGGGCAAAACGCCCGAGATTGCGGTTAAGCTGCTGGTACCAGTAGGGGAACTGGCTTTCCTTGGCCAAATGCTCAACCTGGTTGACGTAACCAGAACGCAGGCTGCCACCATCGACTTCCTGCAGGGCCACCAGATCGAACTCGCTGAGCAACTGAGCGATCTGGCGCAAGGTGTTCTGACGCCCGGCATGCGGCAGCAGATGCTGCCAGCTTTTGGTCAGGTAGTGGTGATAACGCTGGGTATTGATGCCGACCTGGATATTGAAGCTGAGCAGTTTCAACACCTCGGGCAACGGCTGCCCCTCACAGGGGCAATGCGGATTGGTACGCAGCTCTGCGGGCAGGGCGTGACCATGGGTCACGCGGCGCCAGGGAACATTAGTTGCGGCCAGCATCATGGCACCTCAGAGCGCCTGACGTTCCTGATCGACCAGGAACTCGGCGACCTTGAGCATTTCATCGAAACCACCAACCATACCGCCTTCGATCCGGTACTTGCCGTTGACCACCAGGACCGGCACACCAGTCGCACGGTAGCTGCGCGCCAGACGCGAAGCCTGATCCATCTTGCTGCGCACACCGAAGGAACTCCAGGCCCGCTTGAAGGTGTCGCTGCTAATGCCATAGGGCTCGAGCAGCTTGATCATGGCCCCTTCATCGGCCAGGCGGTTACCCTGGTTGTGGATGGCCTGGAACACTGCGGAGTGGGTTTCATCCAGCTTGTTGAGGCTTTCCAGGGTATAGAACAATTGACCATGGGTGTTCCAGGTTCCACCAAACATGGCCGGAACCGGGCGGAAATGCACATCCTCAGGAAGTTGCTTCTTCCAGTCCTGAATGATCGGTTCAAAGGTGTAGCAGTGACCACAGCCATACCAGAACAACTCGACCACTTCGATCTTGTCAGGCTCCTGAGTCGGCGCCGGCGTGGGCAGCACTACATAGTGAACACCAGCCTTGTACGGGGCCTCTTCCTGGGCATGTGCCAGAGTCAGGGCACCCAATAGCCAGACCGCGAAAACAGATAACCAGACACGCATGCAGCTCTCCCCAAAGAATACGTCAGTTGCTTGTTGTGACCATCAGGCCGGTAAAAAGATTCCCTGGCCGATGGTCGCATAATAGGTCAGGCGCTGGTAGACGCCCATAAAGAAAGGGTGGCCTAAGCCACCCTTTTTGAGAAGCGGGCTGCAACACCCGGCAACATCTGAGCTTAACGCAGGCCCTGGATATAGTTGGATACCGCTTCGATATCCTTGTTGCTCAGGCGACTGGCGATGGTCCGCATGACTTCGGTATCACCGTCATTGACCCGGTCACCTTCACGGAAATCGGTCAGCTGCTTGGCGGTATAGGCCGCATGCTGGCCGGCCAGACGCGGATAACCGGCCGGATCGTTGCCTTTGCCGGTCGGAGAGTGGCAACCGATACAGGCCGGCAGACCAGTTTCCAGATTGCCGCCGCGGAAAATAGCCTCGCCACGCTCGGCCAACTCAGCGTCGGCAACGCCCAGACTCGGCGACTGGCTGTTGTAGAAGGCAGCGATGTCACGCAGATCCTGCTCGTCGAAACCGGTCAGCATGCCGGTCATTTCCAGCACCGGACGACGGCCTTCCTTGATGTCGATCATCTGCTTGAGCAGGTAGCGTTCGCCCTGACCAGCAAGCTTGGGGAAGTTCGGCATGGGGCTGTTGCCGTCGGGGCCGTGACAGGCAGCACACATGGCAACCTTGCCCTGACCGGCTTCAGCGTCGCCCTGGTTTGCATGGGCCGCACCGGCCACACCGAGGGATAACACCAGACTGACGAGTAGTTTGTTCATCGGCTAATCCAATAACGGCTAAAAGAAATCGTTGGCTCTGTCCGCCACTCCGGTCTTCGATGGACCACATTATGTCTGGCGAACGGCCGTATTCATTATTCTGTCCGGCCACGACCTGGCGCTGATCGGACAGTGGGCATTCATGCTATCTGCGACGCTCAACAGGTGCAATGCACGAACTGTCGCAGTGCCTTTCAGATATAAAACCGCGGCATTATATACTAAGCTACCCACGAACGTGAACGCCTTAAGACTCCTGTCGTGCCAGCCAACGGATACTCCATGTCTTCTGCAACACCCCTTGTAACACTTTGTCAGCGTGCCCACTTCATCAAAAGTGCCAGCCAGGTTGACCAGTGCCCGCCCGATCAGGGTTATGAAGTCGCCTTCGCCGGGCGTTCCAACGCTGGCAAGTCCAGCGCCCTGAATACCCTGACCCATGCCCGTTTAGCGCGCACCTCGAAGACGCCGGGACGCACCCAGTTGATCAACTTCTTCGGTCTCGATGAGCAGCGGCGACTGGTCGATTTGCCCGGCTACGGCTACGCCAAGGTGCCACTGGCGCTCAAGGAGCACTGGCAGCAGCATCTGGATGCCTACCTGACCGGGCGTCAGTGCCTGGCCGGCGTGGTGCTGGTGATGGATATTCGTCATCCGCTGTCGGAGTTTGACCAGATGATGCTGGAGTGGGCCAACCTGGCCGGGCTACCAGCCCATATCCTGCTGAGCAAGGCCGACAAGCTGACTTTCGGTGCAGCCAAGAATAGCCTACTCAAAGTCCAGAGCACTATCCGCAAGGAATTTGGCAACCGCGCCAGCGTCCAGCTGTTCTCGGCACCCAAGCGCCAGGGTCTGGATGAGGCCTATGCCGTATTGGAAAGCTGGCTGTTTCCCGTCGACGAAGCTCAGGGCCAGGAACAGTAGTCCGCCCCGCCCGGGAACTCCAGGCGCTTGGACGCAAGCTTGACGTTGGCTGAGGGACGAGGCGGGGCTTCCCAGGAACGGCAGGCAAAAAAAACCCCGAGCTTCTATGGGGAGGGAAGGCTCGGGGTTTAACGACCGGGCTGTGCTAGGAAAGGGAGAGTCGCCCGGTATTTCTGCCAACACTAAATCACATCTAAGGAGCATGAAGGGCTTGACTGGCCATTCATAATCTCTGACCAGGGTGATCACGAATAAGTTCAAAAAAATTTTTAGACGGATGAGTTATCAGCGGTAGCCGGCTTATAAGCAGCTCAAGCCGGCCAGCCCCGCCGCAATCAGTGCGCCTGATCCCAGTTATCACCCACACCCACTTCGACCACCAGCGGCACATCCAGTTCGGCGGCGGCGCCCATGTGCCGGCGCAGGCCTTCGCTGAGCGCCTCGACCTGATCTTCGCGGACCTCCAGCACCAGTTCGTCGTGTACCTGCATGATCATTCGCGCATCCAGCTGGCTTTCGCTCAGCCAGGCGTCGACCGCAATCATCGCCCGCTTGATGATATCGGCGGCGGTGCCCTGCATCGGCGCGTTGATCGCAGTGCGTTCAGCGCCCTTGCGCATCGCCTGATTTTTCGAGTGAATCTCCGGCAAGTACAGCCGGCGGCCGAACAGGGTTTCCACAAAACCCTGCTCACTGGCCTGGGCACGGGTGCTTTCCATGTACTTAAGCACCCCGGGGTAGCGCGCAAAGTAGCGGTCGATGTAGTCCTGGGCCTGTTTGCGCTCAACGTCGATCTGCTTGGCCAGGCCGAAGGCGCTCATGCCGTAGATCAGGCCGAAGTTGATCGCCTTGGCCTTGCGCCGCTGCTCACTGCTGACCTCGTCCAGGGCCACGCCAAACACTTCGGCTGCGGTAGCCTTGTGTACGTCGCGGTCATGCCGGAAGGCGTCCAGCAGGCCGGCGTCCTGGGCCAGATGGGCCATGATCCGCAATTCGATCTGCGAGTAGTCGGCCGCGACCAGCTTGTAGCCGGGCGGGGCAATGAAGGCCTGGCGGATACGCCGGCCCTCGGCGGTACGGATCGGAATGTTCTGCAGGTTCGGATCACTGGATGACAGCCGCCCGGTAGCCGCCACCGCCTGATGGTAGCTGGTATGAATGCGCCCGGTACGTGGGTTGATCTGTTCCGGCAGGCGGTCGGTGTAGGTGCTTTTGAGCTTGCTGACGCTGCGGTACTGCATGATCACCTGCGGCAGCTCGTAACCCTGCTCGGCCAGTTCGGCCAGGACCGCCTCGGCGGTCGAAGGCTGGCCCTTGGCGGTCTTGCTCAGCACCGGCAGTCCCTGCTTTTCATAGAGAATGTCGCCAAGCTGCTTTGGCGAGCCCAGATTGAACTCCTGGCCAGCCAGACGGAAGGCTTCGCGCTCCAGCTCGATCATCTTCTCGCCCAGTTCGCGGCTCTGGATCCCGAGCAGCTTGGCGTCGACCAGTGCCCCGGTGTTCTCGATCCGCGCCAGCACTGGCACCAGCGGCATTTCGATCTCGCGCAGCACCCGCGCCAGCGCCGGAATGGCCTCGAGTTTCTGCCACAGGGTCTGATGCAGACGCAGAGTGATGTCAGCGTCCTCACTGGCATAGGGACCGGCCTGCTCCAGAGCAATCTGGTCGAAGGTCAGTTGCTTGCTGCCCTTGCCGGCAATGTCCTCGAAGCGGATGGTGCTATGGCCGAGGTATTTCAGCGCCAGACTGTCCATGTCGTGACGGGTGGCGGTGGAGTCCAGCACATAGGACTCGAGCATGGTATCGAAGGCCACGCCCTGGACATCAATGCCGTAGCGGCGCAGCACGTTGATGTCGTACTTGGCGTGCTGGCCGACCTTGGCCTTGGCCGGATCTTCCAGCAGCGGCTTGAGCGCGGCCAGCACCGCAGCGCGGTCGAGCTGATCGGGCACGCCCATGTAACTGTGCGCCAATGGAATGTAGGCGGCCTCGTGCGGCTGGACCGCCAGCGACACGCCGACCAGTTCGGCCTGCTGGGCATGGATACTGGTGGTTTCGGTATCGAAGGCGAACAGTTCGGCGGCCTTGAGCTTGTCCAGCCAGCGCTGCAGATCCGCTTGGCTGGTGATGGTTTCATAGCGCGCCTCAACACTCTCACCGGGCTCAATGCTGTTGCCGGTTTCTTCGCCAGCGGCTTTGGCCTCGCGCAGCAGGTCGTCCAGCCAACTCTTGAACTCGAGCTGGCGGTACAACTCAATCAGCGTGTCACGATCAGGTTCGCCAGGCATCAGCGCATCGACGGCGATATCCAGCTCGACATCGACCTTGATGGTCGCCAGCTGATAGGACAGATACGCCATGTCCTTGTGCTCTTCAAGCTTCTCCGGCAGCTTCTTGGCGCCGCGGATCGGCAGCTCGGGCACCTTGTCGAGGTTGGCGTAGATCAGGTCCAGACCACCACCGATGCCGGTCAGCAACCCCAATGCGGTCTTCTCGCCAACTCCCGGCACGCCTGGAATGTTGTCGACCTTGTCGCCCATCAGCGCCAGGTAGTCGATGATTAGCTCGGGGCCAATGCCGAACTTTTCCTTCACACCGTCGATATCCAGCACTGTACCGGTCATGGTGTTGACCAGGGTGATATGTGCATCGACCAGTTGCGCCATGTCCTTGTCACCAGTGGAAATCACCACCTCACGGCCGGCGGCTGCACTCTGCCGGGCCAGGGTGCCAATCACGTCGTCGGCCTCGACCCCGTCGATGCACAGCAGCGGCAGCCCCAGCGCACTGACACTGGCATGCAGCGGCTCGACCTGGCTGCGCAGCTCATCGGGCATGGGTGGGCGATGCGACTTGTAATGCTCGAACAGCTCATCTCGAAAGGTCGGGCCCTTGGCGTCGAACACTACCGCGAAAGGACTGTTCGGGTACTGCTTGCGCAGGCTTTTGAGCATGTTCAGCACGCCCTTGACCGCGCCGGTCGGCTGACCGGTCGAGGTGGTCAACGGTGGCAGGGCATGGAAGGCGCGGTACAAATAGGACGAACCATCGACCAGGATCAGGGGGGCATTGTCAGTCATGCGTCAGGTCAACATTTCCATGATGAAAAGGGGCTAGAATGAGGGCAGTCATTCAACGATAGGACAGCTTAACATGACACGCATGATTGGCCGCGGCCTGGCGATACTGGCTTTGAGTCTTTCCCTGCCATTGGCCGCCCAGGAAGGCCTGACCGGCGAGCCGGACGTGACCATCCGCCAGGAGGGCGACAAGACCATCGAGGAGTACCGGGTCAACGGCTTCCTCTATGCGATCAAGGTAACCCCACAAAACGGCCCACCCTATTTTCTGGTCGCCGTAGATGAAGACGGCAACTTCCAACGGGCCGATCAAGTCGGCGGCATGCGCATTCCCGGCTGGAAGATTTTCGAGTGGTAAGGGTCTGACATGTCGGTGTTTACTCCGGTCAGCCGGGAACAACTGGAAGCCTTTCTTGACGGCTTTGCCCTGGGTCGGCTGGTCGACTTCAGCGGCATCGCCGGTGGCAGCGAAAACAGCAACTTCTTCGTCGCTACCGAGCAGGGGGAATACGTCCTGACGCTGGTCGAACGCGGCCCGGTGGCCGACCTGCCGTTCTTTATCGAGCTGCTGGAGCACCTGCATCAGGCCGGCTTGCCGGTGCCCTATGCGATCACCGACCGCCAGGGCCTGGCATTGCACCGACTCAATCAGCGCCCGGCGCTGTTGCAGCCACGGCTGGCTGGCAAGCATGTCGAACAGCCCGATCCGGCTCATTGCCAGGCCGTTGGCCAAATGCTTGCGCGCCTGCACAACGCCACCGCCAGCAGCAGCCTGGAACGCATCAGTGATCGCGGCCTGGCCTGGATGCTGGAGACCGGCCGCCGGTTACACGACCGCATCAGCGATAGCGCGATTCACCACCTGGTCACCGAACTGCTGACCCAGATCGAGCAGTGGCAGGCCCACTACCCGGGCTTTCCCCGGGCCATCCTGCACGCCGACCTGTTCCGCGACAATGTCCTGTTCGACGGCCATCACCTCAGCGGACTGATCGACTTTTACAACGCCCACAGCGGCTGGACCCTCTACGATGTTGCCATCACCGTCAACGACTGGTGCCTGAGCGCTGAGCAACAACTGGACCCGACCCGGACCCAGGCGCTGCTGGCCGGCTATGCCGGCATTCGTCCGTTTACCCCATTCGAGGCCAAAAGCTGGCCTGCGGTACTGCGCCTGGCAGCACTACGATTCTGGCTCTCGCGCCAACTGGCCGCCGAGCGGCATGCAGGGCAAAGCGGCGTGCTGGTCAAGGATCCGGGGCATTTTCTACGGGTGCTGGAGCAGCACCGCAATGTGAATATCGGCCTGCCGCTGGCACTTTAGCCTGGCATATGGGTCAGAACATCTGGCGTGAACTCACGCCTTGACCATATGCCCAGGGAGGGCGATGTCCGTGTCTCGACGCATTCTGCTTGTACTTCTGGCCATAGCCATGGCGCTGCCACTGGCCTACCTTGGCGAAACCCGGCTGCCGGCGCTGCTGGCCGAAGACCTGCCCCAGGCCGATGCGGTCCTGGTCAACAAGACCGAGCGCAAGCTCTATCTGCTGCGGAGCGGTCAGATCTACCGTGAATACTCCATAGCGCTGGGCGGCAACCCGGTCGGACACAAGCAGCAGGAGGGTGACCGGCGCACACCGGAGGGCGACTACGTGCTGGACTGGCGCAATCCCAACAGCGGCTATCACCTGTCGCTGCACGTGTCCTACCCCAATGCCGAAGACCACGCCCGCGCCGCGGCCCAGGGCGTATCTCCCGGCGGCATGATCATGCTGCATGGCCAGCGCAACGGGTTCGGCTGGTTTGCCCCCGTATTGCAACGCCGCGACTGGACCAATGGTTGTGTGGCGTTGACCAATGTCGCCATGCAGGAAGTCTGGCGGGCAGTGCCGAACGGTACGCCAATTCGAATCCTGCCGTGACCAGACACCCGGACAGGCGAGGTCAATTGCACTAAAGTGAAACCTCTCAACCAGGAGGGTTAGTCATGAAAGGTTCCTGTCTATGTGGTGCCATCCAGATCAGCGCCAGCGATCAGACCGAGGTCAACGTCTGTCATTGCAACATGTGCCGACGCTGGGGTGGCGGCCCTTTTCTGGCAGTACATTGTGGCTCGCAGGTCGAGTTCAGCGGCTCGCTGGCACCGGCCCGCTATGCCTCGTCGGACTGGGCTGAACGCGGCTTTTGCCCGGCCTGCGGCACGCACCTGTTCTATCACCTGCTACCCGATGGCGAGTATGCGCTGCCAGTCGGACTATTTCAGGACGATGAGCGCTTTCAACTGACCGAACAGATCTTCATCGATCACAAACCTGACTACTATGCGCTGGCCAACCAGACCCGCACCCTGACCGGCGCCCAGGTCTTCGCGCTGTTTGGCGCCAGTCAGGACTGACGCGGACCTGCAGCCATGGGCGCCACCCAGGAGAGTATCGAACAGCTCTATCGCCAGCATGCGCGCCGGGTGCTGGCGACCCTGATCCGCCTGCTGGGCGATTTCACCCTGGCCGAGGAAGCCTTGCAGGAGGCCTTTGCCGCAGCGCTCAAGCAGTGGCCAGAGCAGGGCGTGCCGGACAACCCGACGGCCTGGCTGATCACCGCCGGGCGGCGACGGGGTATAGATCAGATCCGTCACCGGCAACTGACTCGCGAACGGGCCCATCTGCTGCTTGAGCCCGAAGGCGATGAACAGGAGCCGGACCCGCGAAGTATCGCCGATGACCAACTGCGCCTGCTGTTCACCTGCTGTCATCCCAGCCTGGCCCTGGAAGCCCAGCTGGCCCTGACGCTGCGCGAGATGTGCGGACTGACTACCGAGCAGGTCGCCAGCGCGCTGCTCAATAAGCCCAGCACCGTGGCCCAGCGCATCGTGCGAGCCAAACGCAAGATCCACGCGGCGCAGATTCCCTATCAGGTACCAGAAGCTGGCGAACTGGCCGAGCGCCTGCCTGGGGTGCTGCGGGTGATCTATCTGGTATTCAATGAAGGCTATTCAGCCAGCAGTGGTAGCGTACTGATTGATGTCAGTCTGGCCGATGAAGCGATCCGGTTGGCCGAGGAACTGGCGCAGTTACTGCCGCATGGCGAGGTATTTGGCCTGCTGGCGCTGCTGTTGTTGCAGGACTCGCGGCGCAATGCGCGCCAGACTGCCGATGGTGAACTTATTACGCTGGAGGAGCAGGACCGTCAGCGTTGGGATCGGTCGCGTATCGAAGCCGGTCTGCATTGGTTAACCCAGGCACTGGCCTTGACCCCGACCGGCCCCTACACCCTGCAGGCTTCGATTGCTGCCGAGCATGCCCGGGCCAGCCGGGCCGAGCAGACCGATTGGGCGCGAATCGTTCGCCTGTATCAGACACTGTTGTACCTGCAACCCTCGCCGGTAATCGCCCTCAACCACGCAGTAGCAGTGGCCATGTGCGATGGCCCCAAAGCGGGGTTGGTGTTACTTGATGCGCTGACTGCACACAAGAATATCGTCAACTATCACCTGTTCCATGCTGCCCGCGCTGATCTGCTGCGCCGCAACGGAGACTCGGCAGCAGCATGGCATGCTTATCAGCGTGCGCTGGAGCTGACCAGCCAGGAGCCGGAGCGGCGCTTTCTGGCTCGCCGTATTGCTGCCCTGAATGGCAAACAGGGCTAACCAGAGTCTGCGCCAATCCAGATGCCACTCCGTGCCAAAAAAACTGCCGATCCATGTCGATTGCCCTCCTGCTGATGCGACTAAGGAGTAAATCCACCACAAGGAGCGTTACCCGATGAAGTTCATGTTGATGAGAAAGGCCGATTTCCGCACCGAGCAGGGCGAGTTGCCGTCGCAAGAGATTCTTGGCGCCATGGCCGACTACAACGAACGCATGACCAAGGCCGGGGTGTTCGTCAGCGGTAACGGCCTGCGGCCGACCAACGAGGGCTGCCGTATCCAGATGCGCGACGGCCAGGTGGAGGTGATATCTGGGCCGTTCACCAGTCCTGGCGAACAGCTGGCCGGCTACAGCATTCTTGAAGTGGACTCACTGGAGCAAGCCATCGACTGGGCCCGGCAGTGGCCGGTTGAAGACAATGACGGCAACGTCACTCTGGAGCTGCGCCGCTACTTTGAGCTCTCGGACTTCGAGCCTGGTCATGGCCTTGCCAAACACCAGCAACAGGCGCGCCTGCCGACGGGCCTGAATGTCCACTTGAGCTTTCCCGGAACCTGCCGCGAGGCCATGCAGTTCTACGCCGAGGTCACCGGTGGCGAACTGGAAGCCCTGCTCAGCTACGCGCAGACACCTGCCGCCGAGCAGGTGCCGGCCAGCCTGCATGACAAGATCATCCATGCTTCGCTGAACATTCGTGGGCGGCGACTGATGGGTGCCGACATGCCGGCGGACCAGTATGTCGCACCGCTCGGCATACAGGTGCAGCTCGAATACCAGGACCCGGTGCAGGCCGAAACCGCTTTTACCCGCCTGCTCGAGGGTGGCCAGGTGATCATGCCGTTCGAGCAGACCTTCTGGGCCTACCGGTTCGGCATGCTCACTGACCGGTTCGGCGTGCACTGGATGATCAACTGTGAAGTGGGCCCCTGCCCGCTGTCCCGCGAAGGAGAGCCAACATGAAATACGTCGCGCTGGTGTACTACCAGGAGAGCATCATCGAAGCCATGACCGAGCAGCAATGGCACGACCTGAATCAGGAGTGCATCGCCGGAGTCGAGCGACTGAGCGAGCAGGGCCACTATCTCGCTGGCCAGGCCCTGCAACCTGTAGACACGGCGACCACCGTGCGCCGCCGCGATGACCAGATACTGATATCCGATGGCCCCTTTGCCGAGACCAAGGAGCAACTGGCGGGGTTCTACCTGCTGGAGGCCCGCGATCTCGACGAGGCCCTGCAACTGGCCAGCCGCATCCCGCCAGCGCGCTTTGGCAGCATCGAAGTGCGCCCGGTACGCGAACTGCCACCCAAAGACTGAAACCGGAGGTTGCCATGAGTTACGTCGATGGTTTTGTATTGGCGGTACCGACCGCCAACAAGCAACGCTATATCGAACACGCCCGCGAAGCCGGCGCGGTGTTCAAGGAGTACGGGGCGCTGAAAATGGTCGAATGCTGGGGTGATGACGTACCACAGGGCGAGATCACCTCGTTCCCCATGGCAGTCAAGTGTCAGCCAGATGAAACCGTGGTGTTCTCCTGGCTGCTATGGCCGAACCGGGCGGTACGCGATGCCGCCATGCCCAAGGTGATGGCCGATCCGCGCCTGCATCCGGACAACAACCCGATGCCATTTGATGGCAAGCGCCTGATCTACGGTGGCTTCGACGTGGTTGTTGACGAATAGGAGGAGCAGTGCGTCTGCTCAGAGACGCTCCAGGCAGGTCGCCAGGTTGTCACCCAGCTCACGCAACAAAACCTCGTAACCCTGGGCCGTGACGGCGACCTCGCTGCCCAGCGGGTCCAGCTCACCACTGAATACGTTCAATCCTTCACTCAGACTGTCGATCAGCCGCGGTGGGAACTGCGGCTCGCGAAACACGCAGCTAGGACCGACGCTGCTCAAACGCTGGCGCAACAGATTGACATGCCGGGCCCCCGGCTGGACTTCATGCGACAAGCTGAACACCCCTTCGGCACGCAGGCCGTAGGCATCCTCGAAATAGCCATAGGCATCGTGAAACACGAAGTAGGGCTTGCCCTGCAAAGGTGTCAAGCGCTGTGCCAGGTCCTGATCTAGTACCTCCAGACGCTGCTCAAAGGCGGCCAGGTTGGCTTGCAGGCGCGCCTGCTGCCCGGGATACAACCTGACCAGGTCAGCGGCCATCCAGCGGGCGATGGCCTGGGCATTGGCCGGTGCCAGCCAGATATGAGCATCGACCATGCCTTCATGATGATCGTGATCATGCCCGTGGTGGTCGTGGGCGCGTTCGGCATGCTGAAAGTTCAGCGCCGGCCCCAACGTACGCAGCGTCAGTGCCGGAGCTTGCTGGATAGCTGCACGAGCACGCGGCTGGTCCTTGAGCAGTCGCTCAAGAAACAGTTCCAGCTCCGGGCCGACCCAATAGATCCGCTCGGCCTGTTGCAGTGCCCGACGGTCAGAAGGCCGCAGCGCATAGCTATGCGGCGAGGCGCCGGTCGGCAGCAATACCGCCGGCTGGTCAATTCCATCGAGAACGGCAGCAGCAATCAATTGCAAAGGTTTGATGGTGGTGAGCACCCTGGGGGTGTCCGCCAACGCAGACAACGACAAACCCATCCCGCACAGCAGGATAAGCAAGAAACGCCACAGCATGGTCATACCTCGAAGAACTGGATTGTTATATGATAACAGCGAATGCTCTCAGGGTCTGCCGGTGCCTGTTACTGCGGTTTGCGCACCCCGACCCTCTCACAGGTGGCCATGATGACCGATCCCAGCATATCCCCCAATCCTCACCACCCGCACGACCACAGTCAGTGCGTGCATCAGGCACTGTCCTCGGCCGAGCACTTGTGTCAGCGCGAGGGCGTGCGCCTGACCGCGCTGCGCAAACGGGTACTGGAGCTGGTTTGGCAGAGCCACAAGCCGCTGGGAGCCTACGATATTCTGGAAACCCTGGCCCGTGAAGACGGCCGCCGGGCGGCCCCGCCGACCGTCTATCGGGCGCTGGACTTCCTGCTCGAGCAGGGGCTGGTGCACCGGATCGCTTCGCTCAACGCCTTTATTGGCTGCTCCAGCCCGGAACACCGGCATCAAGGCCAGTTTCTGATCTGTCGCCAGTGCCATGTGGCCGTCGAACTGGACCAATTGCCAATTCATCAAGCGATTGCCGACAGCGCGGCGCAACTGGGCTTTGAGGTCGAGAGCGAAACGGTCGAGATCACCGGGCTGTGCAAACGCTGCCGGGAGCACGCATGAGCGACGAATTGCTGAGCCTCAGCGAGGTCAGCCTGCGCCGCCACGGCAACCAGGTACTGGAACGGGTGGCGCTAAGCGTCAGGCGCGGCGAGATCGTCACCCTGATCGGCCCCAACGGCGCTGGCAAGACCAGTCTGGTGCGCATCGTCCTGGGTCTGCTCAAGGCTGACAGCGGCCAGGTCTGGCGCCAGCCGCGCCTGCGGGTCGGTTATATGCCGCAGAAACTGCATGTCGATGCCACTCTGCCGTTGACCGTACAGCGTTTTCTGCTGCTGGTGCCCGGCGCCAGGAAACCCCAGGTCCAGGCCGCGCTGGAAGACGTTGGTGCCGCTCACCTGCTGAGTCGGCCGCTGCAACAGGTCTCCGGCGGTGAGTTGCAACGCATCCTGCTGGCCCGGGCTCTGCTGCGCAGCCCCGACCTGCTGGTGCTCGACGAGCCGGTGCAGGGCGTTGACGTTAATGGCCAGATCGAACTGTACCAGTTGATCACCCGGCTACGAGACCGCTACGGCTGTGGCGTGTTGATGGTCTCCCATGACCTGCATCTGGTCATGGCCACCACCAATACTGTGGTCTGCCTGAACCGCCACGTCTGTTGTTCGGGCCACCCGGAGCAGGTCAGTCTGGACCCGGCCTTCGTCGCCCTGTTCGGTGATCAGGCCAGCGCCCTGGCCGTCTACAACCACCATCATGACCATGCCCACGACCTGCACGGTGAAGTGGTGCCAGGCGATCATACTCACCAGCACGGACCGCATTGCAAACATGCCTGAGTTTCTTCTTTATGCCCTGCTCGCCGGCCTGGGGCTGGCGCTGGTGGCCGGACCGCTTGGCTCATTCGTGGTCTGGCGGCGTATGGCCTACTTTGGCGATACCCTGTCACATTCGGCGCTGCTTGGCATCGCGCTGGGCATGTTGCTGGATATCAACCTGACCCTGGCGGTAACCGTCGGCTGTGTGCTGCTGGCGGTGCTGCTGGTGGCTTTGCAGCACAAGCAATGGCTGGCCAGCGACACCCTGCTGGGGATTCTGGCACACAGCACTCTGTCACTGGGTCTGGTGGTGCTGGCCCTGACCGACAATGTGCGGGTTGATCTGATGGCCTACCTGTTTGGCGATCTGCTGGCGATCAGCAGCGACGACCTGCACTGGATGCTCGGTGGTCTGCTGGTGGTGATGGCGCTGATGACGGTGCTGTGGCGGAGGCTGCTGTCGATCACCGTGCATGAGGAGCTGGCCCGGGTCGAAGGCCTGCCAGTCACCGCGATCCGCCTGGCACTGATGCTGTTGATCGCGATTGTTATTGCCGTGGCGATGAAGATTGTCGGGGTACTGCTGATCACCTCGTTGCTGATCATTCCTCCGGCGGCAGCCCAGCGTCATGCCCGTACCCCCGAGCAGATGGCCTTCGGTGCCAGCTTCCTTGGCTGCCTGGCAGTGCTGGGCGGGCTGGCGCTGTCCTGGCATCTGGACACCCCGGCCGGCCCCTCGATCGTGGTCTGCGCAGCGGGGATGTTTATGTTGGCCTTGAGTGTGCCGCGGCGGGCCTAGGGCCCGCCGGCTCAGATCTGCGACTGCAGGTAGTTTTCCAGACCCACCATCTTGATCAAACCGAGCTGCTTCTCCAGCCAGTAAGCGTGATCTTCCTCGGTATCCTTGAGTTGCAGGAGCAGAATTTCCCGGCTTTGATAGTCACCATGGGTTTCGCACAGGGCGATGCCCTTGGCCAGCGCCTCACGCACTTCATACTCCAGCTTCAGGTCGGCGGCCAGCATGTCCGGCACGGTGAACCCCGGCTGGATCGGTGTGGGTGTCATATCCGGGCGTCCACCCAGGAACAGGATCCGCTTGAGCAGCGCATCAGCGTGCTGGGTCTCTTCCTCCATCTCATGATTGATGCGCTCGTACAGCTTGCTGTAGCCCATGTCCTCATACAGTCGCGAATGCAGAAAGTACTGGTCCCGAGCGCTCAGCTCCCCGCGCAACAGTTCCTTCAGGTAGTTGACGACCTCTGGGTGTCCTTGCATGACGCCACCTCGATTCAGACTCGATGAATATCCGCTGATTGTGCCTGAACCAAGGTCCAGCGGCCAGCAGCAAGCAATAAAAATACTAACTAATACAGCATGTTACGCCTATCTAAGCATTGATGAGAAAGATAAGCACCGGCATTCTCGGTTGCTCACTGACCTGCCATGATCCGCGGCAGCCACTGGCTCAGCTCGGTCGGCTTGAGCGGCGGGCGGATAAAGCCGGCATAACGGCCCTGGGGGTCGACGATAACCACCTGACCACTGTGATCGACCAGATAGTTGTCCTGGCTGGTGTCCGGCTCGATATAGGCAATCGACAGCGCCTGGGCCAGCTTGGCCAGCTCGCTCGGCTGGCCAGTGGCGCCAGTGAATCCGGCATTGAAGAAGCTCAGATAACTGTTCATCTGCTCGGGAGTATCGCGCTGTGGATCGACGCTGACCATGGTCACCTGCAGCTGGTCGCGGCTATCCTCAGGTAGGCCGCTGCTGACCTGACGCAGCTCGGCCATGGTGGTCGGACAGATATCCGGGCAGAAGGTGTAGCCAAAAAACAGCAAATTCCACTGCCCCTGCAGGTCAGCCTTGCCCCAGTTTTCGCCCTTGGCCGAGATCATCTGGACCTCGGGTATCGGCCGCGGCGCATCGAACAGGAAGATCCCGGCCTGGGACAACTGGGCCTTGTCCAGCGGCGCAGGTCGCAGCACTTTGTTAACCGTGGCGCCGATGACCAGAGCCACCGCAGCCAGGGTTACCAGTACGGTTTTTTGCACACCACTCAAAGCCATCCGGCCACTCCCGCGTAATGATCGACCAGCAGGGCCACGAACAGCCACAGCAGGTACCACAGAGAAAATTTGAAGGTCTTGATCGCCGCGTGCGGGCGACTGTCACGCCACAGCGCCCAGGCCCAGTCGATGAAGCGCAGGCCCAGTACCAGAGCGGCGGCCAGATACAGCACCCCGCTCATGTGAATGACATAGGGCAGCAGGCTGACCGCCAACAGGATAAAGGTATATAGCAGGATATGCAGCTTGGTATAGCGCTCGCCATGGGTCACCGGCAACATCGGGATATCGACCTTGGCGTACTCGGCCTTGCGGTGAATGGCCAGCGCCCAGAAGTGCGGCGGAGTCCAGGCAAAGATGATCAGCACCAGCAGCAGCCCCTGGGCATCGACCTGTCCGGTTACCGCCGTCCAGCCGAGCAGCGGCGGCGCGGCTCCTGCCAGACCGCCGATGACGATATTCTGCGGGGTAGCACGCTTGAGAAACGAGGTGTAGATCACCGCATAGCCAAGCAGTGAGCCAAGGGTCAGCCAGGCGGTCAACGGATTGATCCAGTGCAGCAGAATGGCCATGCCGGCCACGCCCAGCGCCAGCGCGAACAGCAAAGCATGAATGGGATTGACCCGCCCCTGGGCCAAAGGCCGGCGCTGAGTCCGGGCCATGTGGATATCAATGCGCCGATCGACCACATGATTGATCGCCGCCGCCGAGCCAGCGCACAGGGCAATGCCCAGATTACCGAGTAACAACACGTGCCAGGGCACCATGCTGTCGGTGGCCAGCAGCATGCCGATCGCCGAGGTGATGATCATCAGTGCCACGACCTTGGGCTTGGTCAGCTCCAGGTAATCGCGCCAGCCGGCGCTGGCCTGGGCGGTCTTGATCAAGGTTGCCATTCCACATCCCCCTGACGCCGGTATGGACGTCTTGTGCTTTGTTGTTCTTGTCCGGCCAGTATGCGTCAGCCCTCAGCGACTGACCAGTGTGCCGGCCGACAGGCTACGATCAAACAGCGCTTCACGGGCCGGGGCCCGGACCCGATAGTTGATGCTCACCAGCACCAATAACAGCACCGCACCGAAGGCGTTGTGGGCCACGGCCACAGCCAGCGGCAGGTGCGCCAACACATTGGTGATGCCCAGCCCGACCTGAATCGCCAGCGCCAGCAGCAGCAGCCCAGCCAACCGGCCAAGCCCGGCGCCAAGCAGACGCCAGGCCAACAGCAGGACCGCCAGCGTAGTGATCAACGCCCCGATCCGATGGCTCAGGTGAATGGCCGTACGCCCCGGGCCATCAAGCATGCCACCCAGATAGTTGGGACCGATTTCCTGGAACACATTGAAGCCGGCGGCAAAGTCCATGTTGTCCGGCCACCACTGACCATGACAGGTCGGCAGATCGACACAGGCCACCGCCGCATAATTGCTGCTGACCCAGCCGCCCAGGGTGATCTGGGCGATCACCACCAGCAACACCAGCCGGGCCAGATTACGCAGCCGAGCCATGGCCGGACTGGGAGCCAGCGGGTTCAGACCGCCGTGCAGACGCAAACCCAGCAGCAGTAACAGACTCAGAGTGGCGAAACCGCCGAGCAGGTGGGCGGTAACCACCTGCGGCCAGAGCTTGAGAGTCACGGTCCACATGCCGAACGCAGCCTGACAGATCACCAGTGCCAGCAGCCCCCAGGCCAATCCCACGGGATAGCCGGGACGCCGGCGCTGCTTCAGGCTCAGCAACGCCAGCCCAAGGATCAGCAGGCCGAGAATGCCCGCGGCATAGCGGTGAATCATTTCCGCCCAGGCCTTGAAGGCCTCGACCGGGTCATCCGGGAAGCGCATCTGGGCCAGCTCCAGAGCTGCGTCGCTGCGCGGTACGCTGAGAAACCCATAGCAGCCGGGCCAGTCCGGACAGCCGAGGCCGGCATGTACCAGCCGGGTATAGGCCCCGAGAATCACCACCACAAAGCCGAAACCAAGGGCAATCAAGGCAAACAGATATCCGGGTTTACGCATGGTTCAGCCCACCTTGGAAACTTTCATCAGGTACTTAAGGTCGTCCAGCAGCCGCTTGGCCGGCTCGCCCTGCTCGTGATGCAGAACCACTGTGCCGAGTGGGTCAACCAGCCACAATTGCGCGCCCTGGCGCCAGTGTTCAGGCTGTTGATGCAGACTGTCTTGATAGGCCGTGGCATCCAGCCGGGTGTGGGCCAGACGCGGGAATTCATCCAGCCGGGCTGCCACCGCCGGCTCAAGCTCCCCGCTCAGCGCCAGCACATGCTGAGCCCGGCCGGACTCGCGACCCAGTGCGACATGGATCTGCCGGGCGGTATGCACCAGTTCCAGGCAGGCGCTGTCGCAGTCGCCATTGACCGTGACCAGCAGGCGCCAGGGAGCACCATAACCGACCGGCTCCAACCCGATACCCCAGTCGCCCAGGCTCATGGCCGGCTCCACCAGCGGCGTTCTGTTGGTCTGGCTGTCGGGTATGCCGATATCCAGCTTGACCATGACCCAGGCGGCCAGCATGGGCCCGACCACCACGGCGATGATCGCCAGCAATTTAAGCTGGCCACGGCGTTGTGGGACCTGGTTGTTATAGCTGTTGTCAGTCGCACTCATCATGGTGTTTCCCCCGGGGTTCGGGCCGCAAACCGGCCCAAATGAACAAACCCAGCAAAGCCGTGGCCAGGGCGAACCATTGCACGGCGTAGCCGGTGTGTTTGCTGGCGGTCATCGGCAGACCTGGCCAGTCGAGTTGGAAAGCCGCCGGGCTGCCGTCGGTCAGACGGGCCAGCCAGGGCTGCAAGTGAAGTTGGCTGCTGGCGGCAAACTGCTCCGGATCAAGCTGGGTAATCAGCCGCGGCCAGCCGGCACTGGCCGAATCATCTGCCAGGCTGAAACCCTCGGCGGCAGCCGGGAGGGTTTCGGCATACAAGTTGAGAGTTTCTGTCGGCGTAGTGATGACCGGCAACTGGCGCCGGTCAGGCCAGGCCAGCCAGCCACGGTTGACCACCAGCCAGAGGTTGCTGGGCTGATCATGGAAGGCTTGCAGTACTTCCACACCGGCCCGGCCATCACGGGTGCGGTTGTCCAGCAACCAGATATAACGGGCATCGAACCGGCCCTGCAGCAACAGCGGCTGCCAGGCTTGCAAGCGGCTGGCGTCCTGACTGGTGAGGCTGACCGGCGGGCTGAAGCGCTGAGCATTCATGGCCGCTTCAAGCTGCCGTTTCTGTTCGGCCCGGTCGAGTTGCCACAGACCGAGGCTGATCAGGATCGGCAGAAAGGTCAGGGTGAACAGCCAGAGTGGCCAGCCCGGCGCAAAGCGGGGGCGCTGCCGGGGCTGTTCTTCGCTAACGCTCATGACCATCGCCGGCTCCACCTGGGTCTATACTTAAATGACTCTTCACCGCCATGGACCTTCACTCATGCTCTTGAAACTGACCATCCTGGTATTGCTGGCGGCCATCGTGGCCAGCCTGTTCAGCGGCCTGTTCTTTCTGGTTAGAGACACCACCAATACCGGCCGGCTGGTCAGCGCGCTCAGCGTACGCATTGCGCTGACGGTCGCGGTGGTGCTGCTGATTGCCTGGGGGTTTTGGTCAGGACAGTTGGCCTGGCATGCCCCCTGGCTCTAGGGAAACACTGATTAAATCAGTTTCGGTGTTGGCCCAATTGTCGCTGATCTATTCTGGACACGCCGTGAACCCATCCCTGGGGGCTTGACGATGCCCGTCCAGGGCATCGACAGTCCAGAACAGATCAGCGCCAACCGGGCTACTGAACTTGTGTGCAATTAATCAGTGTTTCCCTAGGGGCTTTCAAAAGATGTAGACAAAAATAAACAGCCCGACCCAGACCACATCCACAAAGTGCCAGTACCAGGCCGCGGCCTCGAAGCCAAAGTGCTGCTCCGGGGTGAAGTGGCCCTTGTAGACCCGGATCAGGATGATCGTCAGGATCAGCGCGCCCATGGTCACGTGGGCGCCGTGAAAACCGGTGAGCATGAAGAAGGTCGCACCGTAAATCCCGGAGTTCAGGGTCAGCCCCAGGTCGCGATAGGCGTGCACGTATTCGGCGATCTGGAAACCGAGGAACACCACCCCTAATACCACGGTCAGCAACAGCCAGTTCTGCAGGGCCTTACGCTTGTTGGCCCGCAGGGCGTGGTGAGCGAAGGTCACGGTGACACTGGAGCTGATCAGGATGATGGTATTGAGCAGCGGCAGCTGCCAAGGGCTGATGATCTCGCTTGGCCCTTGGAACCGACCTGGATCGGGGTTTTCCATCAGCGGCCAGGCGAACTCGAAATTGGGCCACAGCAGCTCGCCGGTCATCACCTTGTCGCCGGCACCACCCAGCCAGGGCCCGGCCAGGGTGCGAACATAGAACAGCGCACCGAAGAAGGCGGCAAAGAACATCACCTCGGAAAAGATGAACCAGCCCATGCCCAGGCGAAATGAGCGATCCATCTGCGGGCTGTAGAGGCCCTGGCGGCTTTCATCGATCACATGACTGAACCAGCCGAACATCATGTAGGCGATGATCAGCGCCCCGGTAAAGAAGATCAGGTGCCCGGACTGGCCGGAGCTGTTCATCATGGTGCCGGCCCCGATCACGGTGACCAGCAGACCGACGGAGCCGACAATCGGCCATTTGCTCTGTGCCGGTACGTAGTAGGTTTGGTGACTCGCCATCTGTTGTTCTCCTTGTAAGGCAGTCAGATCAATCAGTGCAGGCCGGCCAGATCAAGGCTGGCGGCCATGCGCTCGGTCACATCAAACAGGGTATAGGCCAGGGTCAGACGCCGGACATCACCGGGCAGCCCTGGGTCAACAATAAAGCGTACCGGCATTTCCACCCGCTCTCCCGGCTGCAATACCTGCTGGGTAAAGCAGAAACACTCGGTCTTGTGGAAATAGGCGGCGGCCTTGGACGGTGACACGCTGGGTATCGCCTGGGCCACCATCGGCCGGTCGGTCGGGTTGTGGGCGATGAAGTTCATGGTGTGGGCCTCGCCCGGGTGCAGCACGATCTCGGCGGCCTCCGGGCCGAACGACCAGATCATGCCCTCGGCGTTGCTGGAAATGAACTGGACCCGCACATTACGCTCCTCGTCCACGCCCTGCACACTGCCCTGAAAGGCGCTGCTGCTGGTCTTGCCATTGATGCCGAAGGCCTCGCACATCACATCGTAGATGGGCACCAGCAGGAAACCGAAGCCGAACATGCCGACCACCAGCAGCAACAGGCGACCGACCAGACGTTTGGTACTCAGGCCTTCTTCGTTCATGACAACCTCCGCGTTATTTGACTTCCGGCGGGGTGCTGAAGGTGTGATAGGGCGCCGGTGACGGCACCGTCCACTCCAGCCCGTCGGCACCGTCCCAGGGCTTGGCCGCAGCTTTCTTGCCGCCACGGATGCACTTGATGACGATGAACAGGAACAGCAACTGGGTAACCCCGAACATGAACGCCCCCACCGAGGAGATCATGTTGAAGTTGGCAAACATCATGTGATAGTCCGGAATCCGCCGGGGCATGCCGGCCAGGCCGACAAAGTGCATCGGGAAGAACGCCAGGTTCATGCCGATGAAACTCATCCAGAAGTGGGTCTTGGCCAGTACCTCGTCATACATGTGGCCGGTCCATTTCGGCAGCCAGTAGTAGGCCGAGGCGAAAATCCCGAAGATCGCCCCGGGCACCAGCACATAGTGGAAGTGGGCAACCACGAAGTAGGTGTCGTGATACTGGAAGTCAGCCGGAGCAATCGCCAGCATCAGCCCGGAAAAACCGCCGATGGTGAACAGAATCACGAAGGCCACGGAAAACAGCATCGGCGCCTCGAAGCTCAGCGACCCCCGAAACATGGTGGTCACCCAGTTGAACACCTTCACCCCGGTCGGCACCGCGATCAGCATGGTGGCGTACATGAAGAACAGCTCACCAGTCAGCGGAATGCCAACGGTAAACATGTGGTGGGCCCAGACCACGAACGACAGGAACGCAATCGCCGCAGTGGCATAGACCATCGAGGTGTAGCCGAACAGCGGTTTGCGGCTGAACGCCGGGATGATCGCACTGACCGCACCGAACGCCGGCAGGATCATGATGTAGACCTCGGGATGCCCGAAGAACCAGAAGATATGCTGGAACATCACCGGATCGCCACCGCCGGCGGCATTGAAGAAGCTGGTGCCGAAGTGGATATCCATCAGCATCATGGTCACCACCCCGGCCAGCACCGGCATCACCGCAATCAGCAGGAAGGCGGTGATCAGCCAGGTCCAGACGAACAGCGGCATCTTCATCAGGGTCATGCCTGGCGCGCGCAGGTTGAGGATGGTGGCGATGATATTGATCGCGCCCATGATCGAACTGATACCGGCGATATGAATGGCGAAGATGAAGAAGGTCACGCTCGGCGGCGCATAGGTGGTCGATAGCGGCGCGTAGAAAGTCCAGCCGAAGTTCGGCCCACCTCCAGCCATGAACAGGGTCGAGAGCAACAGCCCGAAAGCGGCCGGCAGCAGCCAGAAACTGAAGTTGTTCATCCGCGGCAGGGCCATGTCCGGGGCCCCGATCATCATCGGGATCATCCAGTTGGCCAGCCCGACAAAGGCCGGCATGACCGCGCCGAACACCATGATCAGACCGTGCATGGTGGTCATCTGGTTGAAGAACTCCGGCTCCACCAGTTGCAGCCCGGGCTGGAACAGCTCGGCCCGTATGACCATGGCCATGCAGCCGCCCAGCAGGAACATGGCGAAGCTGAACCACAGGTACATGGTACCGATGTCTTTGTGGTTGGTGGTCAGTACCCAACGCATCAGGCCCTTGGCGGGACCATGCGCATGGTCGTCGTGGTGATGATCGATCACTGCACTCATGACAGGTCTCCTATTGGCCTTGTTTGAACTCGAGGATATCCAGCGGGGTTACGACGTCGCCGGTATTGTTGCCCCACGCGTTTCGCTCGTAGGTGATGACGGCGGCGATGTCGACTTCCGAGAGCTGGTTGCCGAAGGCAGCCATGGCAGTGCCGGGGCTACCCTTGACCACGACCTCGATGTGGCCGGGGATGTCGTTGAGCACCATGTCGGTACCCTTGAGTGACGGGAACAGCGGCGGCAGACCTTCACCATTGGGCTGGTGGCAAGCCGCGCAGGCGGTGTTGTAGACCCGCTGACCACGTTCCATCAGCTCGTCCAGGGTCCACTCTTTCTCGCGTAGTTCAGCCTCCAGAGCAGCAGCTTCTTTTTTCTCGGCCAGCCAGGCGGCGTAATCTTCTTCAGTCTTGGCCACCACCACGATGGGCATGAAGCCATGGTCACGACCGCAGAGCTCGGCGCATTGCCCCCGGTAGGTGCCGGGCTCGTCAATGCGGGTCCAGGCCTCGTTGATGAAGCCGGGGATGGCATCTTTCTTGACCGCCAGGGCCGGTACCCACCAGGCGTGGATGACGTCGGCGGCGGTGATCAGGAAGCGGACTTTTTTGCCGATTGGCAGCACCAGTGGCTCATCGACTTCCAGCAGGTAATGTTCACCCTTGTCGACCCGATTGTAGATTTCGTCGCGGCTGGTGGTCAGGTTGCTCATGAAGGTGACGTCTTCACCCAGATAGCTGTACTGCCAGCGCCATTGGTAACCGGTAATCAGCACGTCGACATCGGCATCTTCAGTGTCGTAGATTTCGATCAGGGTCTTGGTCGCGGGAATCGCCATGCCGATCAGGATCAGCAGGGGTATTACGGTCCACAGCACTTCAATCGATACGTGCTCGTGGAATTGGGCGGGTTCTGCGCCCTGGGACTTGCGATGCATCAGCATCGACCAGAACATCACCCCGAAGACGATGATGCCGATGACCACACAGATCCAGAAAATGGTCATGTGCAGATTGAAGATCGAGTGGCTGACCTCGGTCACCCCCCTCGTCATGTTCATTCCCCAGTCGGCACTCGCTGAAACACTGAGCGCAGACAAGGACAGCCCGGCCAGCCAGGCATATGCAGGTCGCAACATTCCCGGTTCCCCTTTATTTTTGTTATCACTCCTGGCGCGTGGGGAACAATGGCCATTAACAGACACGGAGACTGCTAGGACGCCCGAAGGCCGGGTATTGGAGGAGCCGTGCAAGCGGCCAATCTCCCTTCCGACCGTAACCCCCCAAAGGCTACCAGACGTTTTGAGTATAGACAGGCATGGAGGCTTGGCAATGTTGCTGCCAGGGTTTTTTTGCAGCGCGTCAAGAGTCCGGCCTGCCGTCATTTGTTAACGGAGGTTGCAGGCACACTCGGCACCATATGCCAAAATGTTCTTATGGCTCAGCCCTGAGTCACTTTGACGACCTTCAGATCCTCTGCTAGCTTCATGTGCTCACCTATATTTACCATCGGATGGCCATCAGGCGCTCGGCTTGCCTGACGGCCCTGGAGTACCTATGAATATTGCCGCATTACGCCAAAGGGTCAGCGAGGCTCAGCAGCAGACCGGCTTGCGCAGCGCCCTGCGCAATTGGCTGGAACAGCGCATTCCCGCCCTGCACCCGGCCATAAGCTCCCAGGATCAGGCTCTGGATACTTTCCAGGGTTTTGTCGAAGCCTATATCTGTCAGGTACCGGACATTCTCGAAGCGGCCCAGAGCGTGGCCGATGCCACCGGGCTGCGCCCGGCCCTGATCCCGGTGCTCAAGGTTGCCGAAGCCTTTTTCCTCCAGCCCCCGCAATTGCCGGAGGAGCACCAGGGCTTGCTGGCGCTGCTGGATGAAGCCTATCTGGCTCACCGACTGGTTGAGGAAGTCAACGACCTGTACGTGGCCGAGGGTGGCGAGCCGCTGATTCCGATGAACACCACCCGGGCCAACCTGATCGTTCACCAACTGCTGGGCGAACCCTTCGCCAACCAGCTGGATGCCGCCGTCGATGAAGCCGTCAGCGGGCTATTGCCGAGCCGGCTGGAGCTCAAGGATGCTGACCCAGAACGCCGACAGGCGCTCTGGGAAGAGTGGCCGTGCATGTCTCAGCAACTGGGGTTGGATATTCGTCTGCCCAGCATGGTTTGAACCACGGGAGCGGACACTTGCTGCCCCCCGACGCTCAACTATCCTTCTTCAGTCTGGGATTGGGAAAGAACTGCACGGTCTGGCCGCGTTGAACCTTGGCCGCGACCGGCTTAGGCGCGTTGACCCGGGTCGTTAGTTCCTTGGGCACCGAGTTGCCACGAGCATCCAGGGTGTCGGCATAGCCACAATTGACGCATTCGCGATGTGGCACGCCGTCTTCCTCGAACATGCGGATGGTATCCATCTGGCTGCAGGCCGGGCAGACGGCGCCAGCGATGAAGCGCTTTTTCACTCCGCTCATGCCGCCTGACCTGCCAGCAGACCGCTGTGGCGCAGCAATGCGTCGATCGACGGCTCACGACCGCGGAACGCCACGAACAGCTCCATCGGCTCACGGCTGCCGCCCTGAGCCAGAATGTTGTCGCGGAAAGCCCGGCCAGTCTGTGGATTGAGTACCCCTTCCTCCTCGAAGCGCGAGAAGGCATCGGCCGACAGCACCTCGGCCCACTTGTAGCTGTAGTATCCGGCCGCGTAGCCACCGGCGAAGATATGGCTGAAGCCGTTCTGGAAGCGGTTGAAAGCCGGCGGCGGGAATACCGACACCTCGGCCCGCACCGCGTCGAGCACCTGCTGGGCGCTCTGGTCCGGATGGCGACCGACATGCAGCTCGAAGTCGAACAGCGAGAACTCGACCTGGCGCAGCATGCCCAGACCGGACTGGAAGTTCTTGGCCGCCAGCATCTTGTCGAGCAGATCCTGCGGCAGCCGCTCACCGCTCTGGTAGTGGCCGGAGATCAGCGCCAGACCTTCCGGCTCCCAGCACCAGTTTTCCATGAACTGGCTGGGCAGCTCGACCGCATCCCAGGCCACGCCGTTGATGCCGGAAGCAGCCGGATAGTCGACCCGGGTCAGCAGGTGGTGCAGACCGTGGCCAAACTCGTGGAACAGGGTGGTGACCTCGTCGTGGGTCAGCAGGGCCGGCTTACCGCCGCTGGCCGGAGTGAAGTTGCACACCAGATAGGCGATCGGCTGCTGCAGCTCACCGGCAGACAGCCGGCGGCGATCACGGCAGCCGTCCATCCAGGCACCACCGCGCTTGTTGCTGCGAGCATACAAGTCGAGGAAAAAGCGCCCAATGCGCTGGCCGTTCTCCAGCACCTCGAACAGCCTGGCATCCTTGTGCCAGCGTTCAAACTCGCCAACTTCCCGCAGCTCAATGCCGTACAGGCGCTGGACAATGGCGAACATGCCATTGATCACGGTGTCGACCGGGAAATAGGGGCGCAGCTGCTCCTGAGAAATCGCATAGCGATGCTGGCGCAATTGTTCAGCGTAATAGCCGACATCCCAGGCCTGCAGGTCAGTGCAGCCACGCTCGGCGGCGAAGACCCGCAATTCGCTCAGATCCTGCTCGGCGTGTGGGCGACTGCGCTGGCCCAGATCGCGCAGGAACTGCAGCACCTGATCCGGGGTTTCGGCCATCTTGGTCGCCAGCGACAGTTCGGCGTAGTTGGCAAAGCCCAGCAGCGCCGCCAGCTCCTGGCGCAGTTGCAGAATTTCGCTGATCAGCGGGCCGTTGTCATGCTGACCGGCATTCGGACCCTGATCCGAGGCCCGGGTGCAATAGGCGGTGTACAGTTCCTGGCGCAACGCACGGTCATGGGCATAGGTCATCACCGCGTAGTAGCTGGGGAACTCCAGGGTAATCAGCCAGCCGTCCAGCTCGCGAGCCTGGGCCGCCTCTCGGGCTTGGGCGATGGCTGACTCCGGCAGGCCATCGAGCGCGGCCTCGTCATCAAGCTGCTTGGTCCAGGCCTGGGTGGCGTCCATCAATTGGTTGGAAAACCGGCTGTGCAGCTCCGACAGGCGCATCTGCAACTCGCCATAGCGCTGCTGCTGCTCGGCTGGCAGGGCGATACCAGACAGGCGGAAATCGCGCAGCGCATGCTCGACGATGGTCCGCTGAGCCTGATCCAGGGTGGCGAACGCCGGGCCTTCGGCCAGTTGCCGGTAGGCGTCATAAAGCCGCTGGTTCTGCCCCAGTTCGGTGTAGTACTGGCTCAACAGCGGCAGACAGGCGTTATAGGCGTCGCGCAGCTCGGGGCTGTTCATCACCGCGTTGAGGTGACTAACCGGAGACCAGGCTCGCGACAGTCGCTCGCCCATCTCGTCCAGCGGCTCAACCAGATTGCTCCAGCTCCACTGGGCCGGCGGGTTGCTCAGCAACGCCTCCAGCGCGGCACGGTTGTCGGCAAGAATCTGCTCGACGGCCGGCTTGACGTGCTCGGCGCGAATCGCGGCGAAGGGCGGCAGGTCATAGGATTGCAGCAGCGGGTTGGACATGACGGGTATCCTGAATCGAGGGATGGCTTACAATGCCCTATATTAAAGAACCGCAAAGGGCTTGGGGAACCTCTGAAAAACTACCTGCGTTGGCAATACTGCGTTAAAAACAGCCTCAAAATGCTCATTTACACCGCGTAAACTGCGCTTTGTCGCTGTTTTTGCCTTGTCTTGCCTACCTCGCCTACGTTTTTCAGAGGTTCCTTCGCATCGTTGAATGCAGTAGAAGATATCAATGATGGCGATAGCCGTGAAATTCAAGGGTGGGCCGATGAAGCTGCGCAAATTCCGAGACTGGCAACCGAAACTGGGTGAGCGGGTGTTCATCGATCCCTCGGCAGTGGTCCTGGGCGATGTCGAACTGGGCGATGACTGCTCGGTCTGGCCGGCTACCGTGATCCGTGGCGACATGCACCGCATCCGCATCGGCGCTCGTACCAGCGTGCAGGACGGCAGCGTACTGCACATCACCCATGCCGGGCCGTTCAACCCCGATGGTTACCCGCTGATCATCGGCGAGGACGTGACCATCGGCCACAAGGTGTTGCTGCATGGCTGCACGGTGGGCAACCGGGTGCTGATCGGCATGGGCAGTATCGTCATGGACGGGGCGGTGATCGAGGACGAGGTGGTACTAGGGGCCGGCAGCCTGGTGCCGGCCGGCAAGACCCTGAAAAGCGGCTACCTTTACATGGGCAGCCCGGCCCGGGAAGTGCGGCCGATCAGTGAACGCGAGCGCAGCTTCTTCAGCTATTCGGCCAACAACTACGTCAAGCTCAAGGACCAGCACCTGGCAGAAGACTGGAGCCACTGACCAACGGTCACGGTTTCGGGCCGATGACTGACCAACAATCACTCCGGTGAATGGTCATGGTGCCGCAGCCCGGCTGGTTTAACATCGGGCTCATACCGGGTGTTGCGCCCGACCATCCAGAACAACAGATTACTCGGAGAATTGCCGATGTCCGCCTACGTCAATCGCAAGGTCGTCCTCAGCCGCCGCCCACAGGGCGAAATCCAGGACGGCGACCTGTCGCTGGTCGAAGCCCCAGTACGTGAACTCAAGGACGGCGAAGTCCTGATCAAGACCCTGTGGCTGTCACTCGACCCCTATATGCGCCCCCGGATGAATGACAGCAAGGGTTATATGGACCCAATCGGTATCGGCGAAGTGATCGTCGGCGAAAGCATCGGCCGGGTGATCGAGTCCAACTCTGACAACTATCAGGTCGGCGATCTGGTCACCGTCTACTCCGGCTGGCAGGAATACTGCATCATCCCCGGCGACGCCGCCATGGTCTACAAGATCAAGGAACAGGGCGCCCCGCTGCAGACCTACCTGGGCGTAGCCGGCATGCCCGGTCGTACCGGCTACTGTGGGCTGATGTACGTCGGCAAACCCAAGGCCGGTGAAACTGTGGTGGTTTCCGCCGCCTCCGGCCCGGTCGGCACCGTGGTCGGCCAAACCGCCAAGCAGCTCGGCTGCCGGGTGGTGGGCGTGGCCGGCGGCCCGGACAAGTGCAACTATGTGGTCAACGAGCTGGGCTTTGACGCCTGCGTCGACTACAAGGCCGGCAACCTCGAGGCCGATCTGGCCGCCGCCTGCCCGAATGGCATCGATGTCTACTTCGAAAACGTCGGCGGTGACGTCGCCAAGGCCGTGGCCAAGCTGCTCAACCCCGGCGCCCGGGTGCCGGTGTGCGGCTACGTGTCAGCCTACAACGTCGCCGACCAGAGCCAGGTTGAAACCCCGTTCCACATCTTCGGCAAGCTCGACCCCAAGCCCGAGCACCGCTTCTTCCTGGTCACTGAGTGGCAGGACCAGCATCAGGAAATCACCGCCCTGCTGGCCGGCCAGGTCGCCAGCGGCCAGTTGAAGTACAGCGAAACCATCGCCGAAGGTCTGGACAACGCGGTCGAAGCGTTCAAGGGCATGCTCAAGGGCAAGAACTTCGGCAAGCAGTTGGTACATATCGCCGACTAATCCCCTCCTGGCGCCGGGCCAAGCCGGCGCCGCCTCTGGAACGGAACCTGCATTGCCTGCACTGTGTTGAGTCGAAACCCGCCTTCAGCGGTTTCGACCGCACGCTTTTGGAGCGCCTGCACTGAAGCAAGCGCCATCAAAGTGCCATAATCGCAGGATTGCTCATGCCAGTCGCCATGATCGATGTGCTCTGGGTCGTGCTTTGCGCCGGCCTGGTGTTCAACATGCAGTTGGGGTTTCTGTGTCTGGAGTCGGGCCTGACCCGCAGCAAGAACGCCATCAATGTCGCGGTCAAGAACATGGCCGACCTCAGCGTCGCGGTCCTGGTCTACTGGATATACGGCTTCAGCCTGATGTTCGGCGCCAGCCAGGGCGGCTGGTTTGGTGATGGCTTCGTCCTGCTGTCGTTCGAAGACACCTGGCAGGCGGCCTTCTTCCTGTTCCAGGCCATGTTTTGCACCACCGCCGCGACCATCGTCTCCGGCGCCGCAGCCGAGCGCATGCGCTTTAGCGGCTACCTGCTGGTAACGCTGGTGGCCGCCGGACTGATCTATCCCTTTTACGGCCACTGGGCCTGGGCTGGCGAGTTCAGTCAGGGCGAAGGCTGGCTGGCCGCCAGCGGCTTTGTCGACTTCGCCGGAGCCACCGTGGTCCACGGTATTGGCGGCTGGGTGGCGCTGGCGGTGATTCTGGTGCTGGGTCCACGCCAGGGCCGCTTCGACCAACCCCGTCAGGGCCGCAGCCTGCCCGGCTCGAACCTGCCAATGGCCATGCTCGGCGCCCTGCTGTTGCTGTTTGGCTGGTTTGGCTTCAACGGCGGCAGCACCCTGAGTTTCGACGGCCGGGTGCCGGGGATCATCGCCAACACAGTGCTGGCGGCAGTGGCCGGAATCTTCGGCGGCATGCTGATGTCCTTGCTGCGCTGGCGACTGATCGATCCGGTATACCCGCTCAACGGCCTGATCGCCGGCATGGTGGCTATCACCGCCAGCGCCCATGCGGTGAGCGCGGCAACCGCCGTACTGATTGGCCTGATTGGTAGTCTGGTGATGTATCTGGCTGACCGGCTGCTGCAACGCTGGCGCATCGACGATGCGGTCGGCGCGGTTCCAGTGCATCTGGCCAGTGGCATCTGGGGCACGCTGGCGGTAGCGCTGCTGGCCGACCTTGAGCGGCTGGGTACCGGGCTGAATCGCTGGCAACAGTTCGGTGTCCAGCTCGAAGGGGTACTGGTCGCCGCGCTCTGGGCCTTCGGCCTGACCTGGCTGCTGTTGCGTCTGATCAACCGGCTGCTACCGCTGCGGGTTGACGCCAGCGCCGAAGCCGTGGGCCTTAACGTCTCCGAACATGGTGCCCGGACCGAACTGGTGGAGCTGCTCGAGGCCATGGCCACCCATCAGCGTGACGGCCACTTCAGCCACGAGGTCCCAGTCGAGCCCTTTACCGAGGTCGGTCAGATCGCCAGCCAGTACAACAAGGTAATCCGCGCCCTGCGCGAGGCGGTGGGCAAGACCCAGGCGATCGTCCGCGATATCCGCGACGGCATTGTCACCTGCAGCGCCGATGGCATTCTGGCCAGTTGCAACCCCGGCGCCGAGCGACTATTCGGCTTGCCGGCCGAACGGCTGATCGGCCGGCCGCTCGACCAGTTGGTAGCAGAGCGCGACTGGCGTGGTCTGGAAATGCCTGAGCAGGGTGATGAACTGAAGCAGGAGGTGTTGCTGTGCCGCCAGGAACATGAGCAATTCATCGCCGAACTGACCGTCAGTCGCGGCTCGCTGGAGGCCGATCTGTTCACCTGCACTATCCGTGATATCACCGAACGCCGGCGGATCGAGCAGCAACTGTTCCACGAAAAGATGCTGGCCCAGGTGACCCTGGCCTCAATCGGTGACGGCGTGATCAGTACCGGCCCGGACGGGCGGATCCGCTATCTCAACCCGGTCGCCGAGCAATTGACCGGCTGGCCCGAGGCCACCGCCACCGGCCAGAATCTGGAAGAGGTCTACCGGCTTTACGACGAGCTCAGCGGTGAGCGCTTGAGCAATCCGGTAACCACGCTGCTGCGACGCCTTAGTAACCCGCCACAACGCCCCGAAGGCAGCGCAGCCTTGCTGCGCCGGGCCGACGGCAGTGAGGTGCCCGTACAGGATGCAGTTGCGCCGATCCGCGACGCCGAAGGCCGGATCATCGGCGCGGTGCTGACCTTCCGCGATGTCACCGTGACCCGTCGGCTGGCCCGCGAACTGTCCTACCAGGCCGCCCACGACCAGCTTACCGGGCTGGCCAATCGCGCCGAGTTCGAGCGCCGGCTGGCCATGGTCCTGCACCAACCCGGCAAAGAGCGCGGCGAACAGGTGTTGTGCTACATGGACCTGGACCAGTTCAAGGTGGTCAATGACACCTGTGGCCATGCCGCCGGTGACGAACTGCTGCGGCAACTGGCCAAACTGTTCCAGAGCCGGATCCGCGCCAGCGATGTGCTGGCCCGACTGGGCGGCGATGAGTTCGGCCTGCTGCTGCTCGGCTGCCCGCTGGAAGAAGCGTTGCCGGTGGCCGACAGCATTCGTGCGCTGGTCGAAGACTTCCGCTTCAGTTGGGAAGGCAAGAGCTTCGCCATCGGCGTCAGCATCGGCCTGGTGCAGCTCGATGCCGAGGCCGACTCGCTGGGCAGCCTGCTCAGTGCCGCCGACAGCGCCTGCTATGCCGCCAAGGACGCCGGGCGTAACCGCATCCACATTTATCAGGCCGATGACCAGCAACTGCTTGAACGGCGCGGCGAAATGCTCTGGGTCAACCGGATTCGGCAGGCGCTGGACAATGATCAACTGCGCCTGTTCGTCCAGCCGATCATCGCACTGCAACATGCCAGTCGCGGTCCCAGCTATGAAGTACTGGTGCGCATGCTCGGCGAAGACGGACGCATCATCCCGCCGGGTGCCTTCATGCCCGCAGCCGAACGTTACGACCTGGCAGTGGCTATCGACCGCTGGGTGATCAGCAACTTCCTGGCCTGGGTCGGCGACTACTGTCGGCACCATCCTGAACAACCGGGCAATTACTCGATCAACCTGTCGGCGGCCTCGATCAGCGAGGAAAGCTTCCTCGACTTCGTACTCGGCGCCCTGGAGCGCCACCGGGTACCAACTGCCTGTATCTGTTTCGAGATCACCGAAACCAGCGCCATCGCCAACCTCAGCCGGGCCCTGATCTTCATGCAGCGGCTCAAGGCCATCGGCTGCGAGTTCGCCCTGGATGACTTTGGCTCGGGACTGTCCTCGTTCGCCTACCTCAAGACCCTGCCTGTGGATTACCTGAAGATCGACGGGGTGTTCGTCCGCGATATCGCCAGCGACCCGATTGCCCGTGCCATGGTCGCCTCGATCAACACCATCGGCCATGAAATGGGACTGCGCACGGTCGCCGAGTTCGTCGAAAACCAGAACATCCTCGAACACCTGCATGAACTGGGCGTCGACTACGCCCAGGGCTATCACCTCGGTCCACCGCAACCACTGGGCGAGCTGAGTGGGGTGCGGATGATGCCGCGTTGAGCTGGGCGCAGCAGTAACCGGGCGATTAGCGTCAAGTCCCGAGCAGTTTTGTCGCCAGCTGGTTGTGCTGTTCGACCAACAGCGGCAGCTCGGCACTCAGCAACTGCCCGTCGGCAATCACCTGCCGGCCATTGATGATGCTGTGGCAAACCCGGGGCGGGGTGCAGAACACCAGCGCTGCCAACGGATCGACCTGAGCTCCAGCCAGGCTGATGTCATCGCAACGGAAGCTGATGATGTCGGCACAGTAGCCGGCCTGAATCCGCCCCAGCGCCGCCGCCCGGCCCAGCACCTCGGCACCACCCCGGGTGGCCAGCTCCAGCGCTTCACGGGCACTCATGGCCGCCGGGTTTTCATCCCGCACCCGAGCACTGAGCATGGCCTGACGCGCCTCATTGAGCAGATGGTTGCTGTCATTCGAAGCACTGCCATCCACGCCCAGCCCAACCTTGACGCCAGCGTCACGCATCTTGCGCACCGGTGCCAGCCCCGAGGCCAGGCGCATGTTCGAACACGGACAGTGGGCAACCCCGGTGCCGGTCCGGGCAAACAGGGCGATGCCCGGGTCGTCGAGCTTGACGCAGTGCGCATGCCAGGCATTCTCGCCCAGCCAGTCGACCTCCTCGACATACTGTGCCGGGGTCATGCCATAGACACTTTGGCAGAACTCAACATCCTTCCAGTTCTCGGCGGTGTGGGTGTGCATCCCGACTCCGTAGGCCCGCGCCAGCCGACCAGTTTCGAGCATCAGCTCACGGGTTACGGTAAATGGAGAGGACGGCGCCACTGCCACCCGCACCATGGCGTCGAAGGCTGGGTCGTTGTAACGCTCGATGACCCGCTGCATATCATCAAGAATCGCCTGCTCATCGGCCTCGACCAGCACATCCGGCGGTAAGCCGCCACGACTCTGGCCCAGGCTGATGGCCCCGCGGCCGGCATGAAAGCGAATTCCCAGCTCACTGGCGGCCTGAATGCTGTCCTCCAGCTGAATGCCATTGACGTACAGATAAGCCTGGTCCATCGCCGTGGTACAGCCACTGAGCATCAGTTCGGCAACAGCCGTGCGGGTGGCGGTTCTGGCCATCTCCGGGGTCAACCGGGCCCAGACCGGAAACAGCGCGCTGAGCCAGTCGAACAGCTCGGCATCCTGAGCCGCCGGCAGTACCCGGGTCAGCGACTGAAACATGTGGTGATGAGTATTGATCAGCCCAGGCAGAACGACCTGGCCACTCAGATCGATAACCCGGTCGGCGCTAGTTGGCAGCTCATTGGCCGGCCCCACCGCCTCAATCAGGCTGCCACGAATCAGAATCGAGGCGTCAGTCAGTTCCCGGCGCTGATCATCCATGGTGGCAATCAGGCGGGCATTCTTGAGCAGTAGGGTCGATGACATGTGTGCTCCTGTCAGTAACGGCCAACGGCTTAACTTTGGCTTGAACCCAAGGTAGCAGGACGCATCGCTTTTAGGGAAACTGGGCAGCGCATCAGGCAAGTCATCTTCAGCATTGAGGGTAGCTGAACGCCTGATGCTTTCGGAAACTGATACGGGAAGGAAAGTGGCGCACCCGACAGGATTCGAACCTGTGACCCCTGCCTTCGGAGGGCAGTACTCTATCCAGCTGAGCTACGGGTGCGTTTCAGGGCCGCAATAATACGCATTGAATCGCTCGGCGTCCATGCCCTGTTGTCATGCGACGGCGTGACGCGTCGGGGTTATTGCCGGGCCCAGCTATTTTGCCGCTTGCAGGTTTACCGGTATACTCGCGCACAATGTCCGGGTTCTGCTGCCGGCTGATACTTATAGCTATGATGAGGATGTTCAAGGTGACGACTGTGAAAAAACTTCTGGCCGCCTCTGCGGCCATGCTTGCCCTGATGGCCGGTAGTGCCTTTGCGACTGCGGTTGAAGACGCCATTGCCGAGCGGATCAAGCCGTTTGGTTCGGTATGTCTGGCTGGCGATCCCTGTGCTGAAGAAACCGGCGCTGTAGCAGCCGCCTCTCCAGCCGGCGGGGCGCGTTCGGGCGAAGCGGTTTACAAGCAGTTCTGCACCGCCTGTCACAGCACTGGTCTGCTGGGCGCCCCCGTTACCGGTGATACCCCGGCCTGGCAGGCCCGCCATGGCGGCAACCTGGATGAGCTGCTGGCCACCGCGATCAGCGGGATCAACGCCATGCCGCCGAAAGGCACCTGCGCCGACTGCTCCGATGACGAGCTGATGGACGCCATCAAGCACATGTCCGGCCTGTAAGCCGAACGCTTGAAGCAAAAAGCCGCCCAGCCAGGGCGGCTTTTTTGTGCCCTAGCGCCCGATCAAGCTGCGGATATTGGCCAACGCTTCCTTGCCGCGGGCCTGCTTCTGCTCCACCGGCACATCCTCGGTGCCCTCCCATTCCAGATCCTCGGCTGGCAGTTCATCGAGAAAACGGCTGGGCAGACAATCGATAACCTCACCGAACTGGCGTCGGCGAGCGGCGAAGGTGAAAGCCAGGGTCTTGCGTGCACGGGTGATGCCGACGTAGGTCAGCCGGCGCTCTTCCTCGACGCTGTCAGCTTCGATGCTGGAGCGGTGCGGGAGGATCTCTTCCTCCATGCCCATGATGTAGACATGCGGATACTCCAAGCCCTTGGAGGCATGCAGGGTCATCAACTGCACCCGGTCAACGTCCTCTTCCTCTTCGTGGCGCTCGAGCATGTCGCGCAATACCAGCTTGGCGATGGCATCCTCGATATCGGTTTCACCGCTCTCGTCACGCTCGATGGTGGTCTTGAGTGCATCAAGCAGGAACCAGACGTTGCCCATACGCTTGGCGGCGATCTCGTCGCTGGAGCAGTTCTGGCGAATCCAGTTCTCGTAGTCCAGATCCAGGATCATGTCGCGCAGCACCGCAATCGGCTCCTCCCGGGCACAACGTTGACGGATGCCGTCGAGCCAGCGCTGAAAGCGCTGCAGACGCTCCAGATAGCGCGACTCCAGATGCTCGCCCAGTCCCACCTCGGCACAGGCCTGAAACAGGCTGACGCCACGATCGGTAGCGTAGTTGCCGAGCTTTTCCAGGGTTGCCGGGCCGATCTCCCGGCGCGGCACGTTGATGACCCGCAGCAGTGCGTTGTCGTCGTCCGGGTTGACCAGCAGGCGGAAGTAGGCCATCAGGTCCTTGACCTCCTGGCGGCTGAAGAAGCTGGTGCCGCCGGACAAGTGGTAGGGGATCTGGTGGTGCTGCAGCTTGAGTTCGATCAGCCGTGCCTGGTGATTGCCGCGATAGAGAATGGCGAAATCCTTCCAGGCGCGCTTGTGCTGCATGTGCATCATCTGGATGTCGGTAGCTACTCGCTCGGCTTCAGCTTCCTCGTTGCGGCAACGGATCACCCGGATCGGCTCGCCATAACCCAGCTCGCTCCAGAGCTGCTTGTCGAAGACGTGCGGGTTGTTGGCAATCAGGGTGTTGGCAGCCCGCAGGATGCGGCTGGTGGAACGGTAGTTCTGCTCCAGCATCACCACCTTGAGCGCCGGAAAGTCTTCCTTGAGCAACGCCAGATTTTCTGGCCGGGCACCACGCCAGGCATAGATCGACTGGTCGTCATCGCCCACCACGGTAAAGCGCGCCTGATTGCCGACCAGCATCTTCACCAGCAGGTACTGGCTGGCGTTGGTGTCCTGGTATTCGTCGACCAGCATGTAGCGGATACGAAATTGCCACTTTTCCAACACATCCGGGTGATTGCGAAACAACATCACAGGGATCAGGATCAGGTCATCGAAGTCGACCGCGTTGTAGGCCTTGAGTGTGCGCTGATAGTGCATGTAAACGCTGGCGGCGGTCTGCTCCTGCGGAGTCCGGGCCTTGGCCAATGCCTCCTCGGGCAGAATCAGGTCGTTCTTCCAGTTGGAGATCTGCGCCTGGATGCCGTCAATACCGTCGTCGGCACCGTAGTCGCGATGCATCAGGTCGGTGATCAGCGCGGTGGCATCCTGCTGGTCGAAGATTGAGAAGCCCGGCTTGTAGCCCAGGCGCTGATGCTCCTTGCGGATGATGTTCAGGCCCAGGTTATGGAAGGTCGAGACGGTCAGGCCACGGGCATCACCGCCCTTGAGCAGCAGGCTAACGCGCTCTTTCATTTCGCGCGCGGCCTTGTTGGTGAAGGTCACGGCGACAATGTACTGGGCCTTGATCCCGCATTCGCGCACCAGGTAGGCGATCTTGCGGGTGATCACGCTGGTCTTGCCGCTGCCGGCCCCGGCCAGTACCAACAGTGGGCCACTGATGTAATGAACGGCTTCCTGTTGACGGGGGTTGAGATTCGACACGCGTATTGATCTCCGGCTGGTGGCCGGCAATTCTACCAGCAGAAACTGTGATCGACAGCGTGATAGCGAAAAGCTAGTCTTGGTACTTGGCGGTTTTTTGGATATAACCTACTTTATAAATAAACCGTATGTACCTAATTTATAAAGATCCTTGGGGGATCTGACTTTGACTGCTGACAGTCCGATGCTTCGCATCGTGTTACTCGACAATGACCATGGCGCCCATGCGCCTCTGAGTCACCGTTTGTCTGCTGTCAAAGCCAGCCCTTATCTGTTGATTCGTGCCGACAACTGGGATCACGCCCAGGCCATGATCGCCAGCGGCCCGGTGCAGGCGATTCTGGCGCGCAGCGATTTTCTGAATGTGCCCCGCGAATGCAGCGTGCCGATCATCCACCTGGCCGATGAGCCGGAATTTCACCCGTTGCCGCCTGGCATAACCGACAGTGTCTGGGATCAGTCCAGCGCCAGCGAACTGATCCGCTGCTTCAACTACGCCATTGAGCGGCATGCGCTGCGCACCGCGCTCGATCACGCCGCCAGCTACGACCCACTGACCGGCATCTGCAACCGGCAGATGCTGCATGACCGGCTCAAGCAAGGCATGCGCCGGGCGCTGCGCAGCAATCAGCCGCTGGCCGTGCTGTTCATCGATCTGGACAACTTCCGCCACGTCAACGACACCCTCGGCCACGGGGCTGGCGACGCGATCATCTGCGAGGTGGTCGAGCGCCTGCGCCGAGTGCTGCGCAATACCGACACTATCGGCCGGATGGGCAGCGACGAATTTGGCGTGATCATCGAGGACTACGGCAGTCCTAGCAATTTGCTGCACATCGCCCAGAAGGTCACCAACGAACTGGCCGAACCGTTCTTTGTTGACAGCGAAAGCCTGTTACTCGGCTGCAGCGTCGGCATTGCCACCTACCCTGAAGGCGGGCAAACGGTCGACAGCCTGTTGCTGCACGCCAATATGGCCATGCAGCAGGCCAAGGGCCAACGTGGCTGCAACTTCCACTTTTATGATGACCGTATCAACCTGCAGGCCAACAGCCTGATTGAGTTCGAAGCCTCCCTGCGCCAGGCACTGCGGCGCAATGAACTGGAGCTGCACTATCAACCACGGGTCGATCTCAAAAGCGGCAATATCGTCGGACTCGAAGGACTGATTCGCTGGCGTCATCCTGAGCGCGGCCTGCTCGGCCCCAACCAGTTCATTCCGCTGGCCGAGGAAACCGGACTGATCGTGCCTATGGGCTACTGGGTGATCGCCCGTGCCTGTCATGACCTCAATCAGCTCAAACGCCGGCGCATGCCGCCGGTACATGTCGCCGTCAACATGTCGTTCCGCCAGTTCCAGGACAGCCAGTTGCTGGCCACGGTCAAGCGCCTGCTGGACAAGACTGGCATCGACCCGCACAGCCTAGAGTTCGAACTGACCGAAACCGCGGTCATGCAGAACCCCGAGCAGGTTCAGGTCACCATGCGCGGGCTGACTGGCCTGGGTGTACGCTTCTCGCTGGATGACTTTGGCACCGGCTTTTCCTCGTTCGTGCACCTGCACAACCTGCCGATCAACCTGCTCAAGCTCGACCGCAGCTTCGTCAAGGGTATTGCCGAGCGCGAGTCGGACCGGCAACTGGTCGGTGCGATGATCGAGCTGGGTCGCAGCCTGAATCTGGAGGTGGTTGCCGAAGGGGTGGAGCAGCGCCAGCAATTGGAAGTGTTGCGCGGCATGGGCTGTGATCAGGTGCAGGGCTACTTCATCAGCCCGGCGCTGGCTTTCGAGGAGTTGTGCTACTTCCTGGATGCCTACAGCATGGGCCGCGAAGAGGCATTAGGCTCGGTCTGAAACCGCAAGGCGCCACCGACCGATGTCGCGTGACCGGTGACGCCCTGCATTCACTACTATAGTGCAACCCTTTGCCCGCACCAGCCCCATCACCCCGGTTGATATCAGGCCATTGGCCGCCGATCCAGTTGCCGATACTGCAGAGCTTCGGCCAGGTGCGCACGCTCAATCGAGCTGACCCCATCCAGATCGGCCAGGGTGCGAGCCACCTTGAGCGCCCGGTGACTGGCCCGACGTGACAGGCCCAGGCGAGTGATCGCCAGCTCCAGCCACTGCTGGTCGGCCTCGCTCAGCCGGCAGTGCTCACGCAGTGCCGCCAGATCCAGATGGGCATTCAGACAATTCTGACGCTGTTGCTGACAGGACCGGGCCTGCGCCACCCACTGCGCGGCCTCCGCACTGCTGGGCTTGCCGACCTGCTCATGTCCCAGACTGAAGGTTTCATTGAGCATACCCAAATGCAGATCGATACGATCAAGTAGCGGGCCGGAAAGCTTGCCACGGTAACGCTCGATCTGCTCGGGACTACAGCGACAGCGCCCGGAGGGATCGCCCTGATAGCCACAGGGGCAAGGGTTCATGGCCGCGATCAGTTGAAAGCGGGCCGGAAAGCTCAACTGCTCGCGAGCCCGGGCGATATGAATACAGCCCGACTCCAAAGGCTCACGCAGCATTTCCAGTACCTTGCGGTCAAACTCGGGCAACTCGTCGAGAAACAGCACGCCCTGGTGGGCCTGACTGATCTCGCCGGGTCGAGGCTGGCTACCACCCCCAACCAACGCGGCGGCCGATGCACCATGATGGGGCGCGCGAAAGGGCCGCTGCGGCCAGCAGCTCAGGTCGGCCTGCCCGCAAACCGACTGGATCGCCGCCACTTCCAGCGCTTCCGCCTCACTCAAGGCCGGCAGTATGCCCGGCAAACGGCTGGCCAGCAGGGTCTTGCCGGTGCCCGGCGGGCCAAACAGCAACAGGTTATGCCCGCCCGCCGCCGCCACGATCAAGGCCCGCTTGGCCTGAGCCTGGCCCTGCACATCGGCCAGATCGGCCGATACCGGTCGTGACTGCGGGCGCGACTCGACGTTGACCCCTGGTAATTCGCGCTCACCGCGCAGATGCTCGCACAACTCCAGCAGATGCTCGGCCGCGACTATCCGTACGCCGCGTACCAGCGCAGCCTCGGCGGCATTAGCACGCGGCAGCAGCAAGGTGCGATTCAGCGCCCGGCAGGCCAGCGCAGCCGGCAGCACCCCCTGAACCGGGCGCAACTCACCGGACAGCGCCAGCTCCCCTAAGCACTCGCATTCGTTCAGACAATCGCCGGGAATCTGCCCGCTGGCCGCCAGCAGCCCCAGGGCAATGGCCAGATCAAAACGCCCACCTTCCTTGGGCAGATCCGCCGGTGCCAGGTTGATGGTGATGCGCTTGAGGCTGGGGAACTCCAACTGGGCGTTCTGCAAGGCACTGCGGACCCGGTCCTTGCTTTCGCGCACGGCGGTTTCCGGCATGCCGACCAGGGTCAGGCTCGGCATGCCGTTGGCCAGGTGAACTTCGATGGTGACAGCCGGGGCCTGAATGCCGATCTTGGCTCGGCTATGAACTATGGCCAGGGACATGATCGCTCCTTGATCAGTCCACCTGCAGGTCAGGTGGTCGGTGGGGGGGTACGCTGCTCCAGGGCCTCGACCCGTTTTTCCAGGGCCTCCAGCCGTTCACGGGTACGCATCAGCACCGCCTGCTGGGTTTCAAACTCATCACGGCTGACCACATCCAGCTTGGCCAGGGCGCTTTGCAGCAAGGCTTTGAGGTGTTTCTCCAGCTCCGGCGGCGGCAATCCGCGCTCACTCATCAGCAACCGGGTGGCCTGGCTGCTGACCGCGTCAATCAACACTTTGTGCAACATGCTCTGCAACTCAATCGGCAATGGAATCGACCAGCCAAGGCTGGCGGCAAGTTGCCCAGTGTAGCACCCCCAGGCTGGCGGCGTCCCCAACCCTGGCGTGCCCCATGTGTGCACACAGCGGGCACTGAAGTTGTGAGCTATGCTCGATTTTGGTGCAAAGGCGTGCGCAATTGGCCTGACCAAAACCATCAAAACATTTCTATTTGACTGAAAAATAAGGAAAAACGAAAACTGGCAGGGTTCCTGCTTAGCACATCGCAGCTGCCAAGGAAGGGATAACCCAAACGGGGCACCCACCTGAAGCCAGCCTGACTTTGCGAGGAGCCATCATCTAAGGAGCACAAGACGATGCGGCAGTTACACCCGGTTCGCGGGGCCATGACAAAACCTGGTTTTGTCGGCAGACCGGCCAACTGCATCAGCCTCGGAGCATTGTCCGTTTCTAAAAGCCTCTAACTCGGCATAGACTTGCCCTGTCCCCCCAGGGCAGTCCATCAAACGGGAGTATTGAAATGAAACTAGTAACGGCTGTTATCAAGCCTTTCAAACTGGACGACGTGCGTGAAGCACTGTCCGAGATCGGCGTTCAGGGTATCACCGTGACCGAGGTCAAGGGTTTTGGCCGACAGAAAGGTCACACCGAACTCTACCGTGGCGCGGAATACGTGGTTGATTTTCTGCCCAAGGTGAAGATCGATGTGGCTATCGGCGACGACATGCTCGACCGGGTGATTGAAGCCATCACCAAGGCTGCCAACACCGGCAAGATCGGCGACGGCAAGATCTTCGTGGTCAATCTGGAACAGGCCATCCGTATCCGTACCGGAGAAACCGGTACCGACGCCATCTGAGCCAAGGTTTACCGATTGAAATAAAAAAGCCTATATGGGGGGCTTACAATGGAAGATATCGTGCAACTCCAGTATGCACTGGACACGTTCTACTTTTTGATCTGCGGCGTCCTTGTTATGTGGATGGCAGCAGGTTTCGCCATGCTCGAGGCCGGTCTGGTCCGCACCAAGAGCACCACTGAAATTCTGGCCAAGAACATCGCCCTGTTCGCCATCGCCTCGGTGATGTACCTGCTGGTCGGTTACTACATCATGTATTCCTCGGAAAGCTCGATCCTGCCGAGTCTGGGCTTCTTGATCGGCGGCGAAAACGCCCTCGACGAAGTGCTGGCTGGTGGTGACGAAGCACCGTACTACTCCAACCGCGCTGACTTCTTCTTCCAGATCGTGTTCGCCGGTGCCTGTATGTCGATCGTCTCCGGTGCCGTGGCCGAGCGTATGAAACTGTGGGCCTTCCTGGCTTTCGCCGTGGTCATGACCGGTTTCATCTACCCGATCCAGGGCGCCTGGAGCTGGGGTGAAGGCTGGCTGGACGAAATCGGCTACTCCGACTATGCCGGCTCCGGTATCGTTCACATGGCCGGCGCCACCGCCGCTCTGGCCGGTGTGATCCTGCTCGGCGCACGTAAAGGCAAATACGGTCCGAACGGCCAGGTCAATGCCATCCCCGGCTGTAACCTGCCGCTGTCGACCCTGGGTATCTTCATCCTGTGGATGGGCTGGTTCGGCTTCAACGGCGGTTCCGAGCTGAAAATTTCCGACGTCGAGTCCGCCAACAACGTCGCCCAGGTTCTGGTCAACACCAACATGGCTGCTGCCGGTGGCCTGATCGCAGCGATGATCGTGTCACGCATCCTGTTCGGCAAGACCGACCTGACCATGACCCTCAACGGCGCCCTGGCCGGCCTGGTGGCCATCACCGCCGACCCGCTGTCGCCGAGCGCCTTCGCTGCCGTCCTGATCGGTGCCGTAGGTGGGGTGATCGTGGTGTTCAGCGTCCTGGGTCTGGACAAGCTGAAACTGGACGACCCGGCTGGTGCCATCTCGGCCCACGGCTCGGCTGGTATCTGGGGTGTTCTGGCCGTACCGCTGACCAATGCTGATGCCAGCTTCGGCGCACAGCTGATCGGGGTCATCGCCATCTTCGCCTTCGTCTTCATTGCCAGCCTGATCGTTTGGAGTATCCTCAAGGCGGTCATGGGCATTCGCGTCAGCGAAGAAGAAGAGTATGAAGGGGTGGATATCGCCGAGTGCGGTATGGAAGCCTACCCGGAGTTCACCAGCGCCAAGAAGTAAACTCCGCAGTACCCTTCGCTGTATCACAGGGCGCCTACGGGCGCCCTGTTTCATTAGGGAGACTGAGTATGTGGCTACAACGCACCATTGAGCTGCGAGCCCGACCCCGGGGCTTTCACCTTATCGACGCCGAAATCCTGGCCGCGCTGCCGGAGCTCAAGCTGCTCAACACCGGCCTGCTGCACCTGTGGCTACAGCACACCTCGGCCTCACTGAGCATCAACGAAAACGCCGATCCACTGGTACGCGACGACCTGGAAGCCATTTTGCGCCACCTGGTTCCGGACAGTACGCCCTTCTTCAAGCACACCTATGAAGGCCCCGACGACATGACTGCCCATGTCAAAAGCAGCCTGCTGGGTGTGCAATTGAGCATTCCGGTCAGCAATGGACAATTGACCATGGGCACCTGGCAGGGTGTTTATCTGGGTGAACATCGTCAACAGGCCGGCAGCCGGCGACTGCTGGCTACGCTGCAAGGTGAGTGAATAAGTGCATCGCATTGCTGCTCCCCAGGCGCTGTTTTAGGGCATAAGCCCATCTTTCAACATCAGCCAAAATCCGGAAGATAAGCAACCAATTGACTTTAAAGACATTTTTATAAAGCAATAATTGGCACCAAGCATGCATAGACCTTTAGTGAAACGGGATGAGTCGCTGCTGACTCATGACGCATCACACACTGGAGTGGTATCTAGGCGAACTAGGGTTCCGATCCGCATCAGCGGATGACTGGTCCGAGAGTTTTCCGGCTTCCATGGATAAGGAGGCTACACGGCGGGACAAAAGCCCGGGAGACCGTCATGACGACGCAGTCACCCGTACTTTTTTCTCACTGTGTAGGAGTGATTACCATGACCGCACCCATGCTTGGATCTCTGCGCAAGACACTGGCCGGCATCACCCTGGCTGCCACAACCACCCTGATGCCTCTGGCTGCTCAGGCCATCGAAACCCTGAAAATTGGCACTGTGGTCTGGGCTGGCTATGGGCCTTTCTATGTCGCTGACAAACTCGACCTATACAAAGACCTGGGGCTCAAGGTCGAACTGCAATTCTTCAACGATCCCGCACTGATTCCTTCGGCAATGGCTGGCCGAGCCCTGGACGGGGGCATGCTGACCTATGATCAGGTCGTGGGCTCGGTCGCCAAGGGTCTCAAACACCGTGTCGTCATGCCCATCGACTTCTCCAATGGTGGCGATGCCATCGTAGCCGACAAATCGATCACCTCGATTGCCGACTTCAAAGGCAAGACGATTGGCTACAACCCACTGTCACCCTCCGACTTTCTGCTGGCCTACGCACTGCAAACCCATGACTTGAGCGAGGCCGATATTCGCCCAATCAATATGACCCCTGAAGGTATTCCCTCTGCTATGGCATCCGGCAGCCTGCCAGTTGGCGTGACCTATGAGCCCAACGTATCGCAGATTCTCAACATGGGCTCAGGTGAACGCTTTCATGTGATCTATTCCTCCAAGGACGCTCCAGGTCTGATCACCGATGTGCTGGTTTTCGACGAGCGGGTGATCAATCAACGCGGCAAGGCCATTAGCGCCATGATCCAGGGCTACCAGGCTGGCCTCGACTACATGCAGGCCAATCCCGAAGAGTCAGCAGCCATCATCGGTGAGGTGCTGGGTGTCAGTGCCGCCGAAGCCATTGAACAGATGGAAGGAGTCTACAACATCCCTCTGACCGAGATGGCCGCAAACTTTGAGCCGTCCGACTCAACCCTGTCGTTCTACGGGAGCGGCGCTGTGATTGCCGAACTGCTGCTGAATAACCGGCAGATCCCAGCTATTCCCGACTTTTCCGCCACCTACGACGCCAGTTTCGTCAAGGCACTGACCGAGTAACACTCGCCCGGGCGGCCGTGGTCGCCCAGGCTCAAACAAGGTGATAACTCCATGTCCAAGAGCAAACCCTTATTCCGTTACGCTGACGGCCTGCTGCCGAACAGTCTGGCAATGGCCTATGGTCTGGGCGGCTATATCCTGGGTCTCGCCCTGTTACTCCAGCCAAGCTGGTGGCTGAAGCTGCCCGGCATGCTGCTGCTGGCCCATGCCATGATCATTGGCGCCTATCTGATTCATGAGTTTGCACATGGCACCATCTTCAGCAAGCCCGTTCACAATAGCCGGGCCGGCGAGCTGTTCAGTTGGCTGACCGGCGGCTGCTACGCCGATTTTCAGGATCTGCGGCGCAAGCACATGCGCCATCACGTTGATCGCGCCGATGTCATCACCTTCGACAGCAAGGTGTTCATCAACGCTCTGCCGGGCTGGGTACGCAAGCTGATTCTGGCGCTGGAATGGGCCTACGTACCTGCGGTCGAGCTGATCATGCATTTTTATGTGGTACTGATGCCATTTATCAGCCAGAGCGAAAAACACCGGGCCCGGCGTGGCAAAGTATTGGCCATCATATTGACCCGCAGTGTGCTGTTCGCCCTGCTCGGCTGGCTGTCCCCCAGCGCCCTGGTACTCTACTGCGCGGCCTGGCTGATCATGATCACAGTATTGCGCTTTGCCGATGCCTACCAGCATACCTATGACGCTGTCGCGGTACTGGAAGATGATGGCAAGATCCCGGCCGACAAGCTGCGTGACCGGACCTACGAGCAGCTCAACACCTTCAGCAATGTGGTGTCACTGCGCTGGCCGGCACTCAACCTGCTGCTGCTCAACTTCTCTTTCCATAACGCCCACCATGAAAAACCTGTAGCGCCCTGGTATCGCCTGCCCAAACTGCATCAGGAACTGTACGGCGATGGCTACCGCCAAGTCGTACCTATGGCTGAACTGCTCAGCAGTTTTCACCGTCATCGCCTGCGTCGGGTAGTCAATGATGACTACGGTGAGTTCGTTGATGGGCCCAGGCGTGCCGAAAACTTCTACGGTGCTGTGGGCGTGTCCTTTCTGACGGCGGTTTAACCATGCAGACACTGGATTATCAGGGTCGGACGGTACTGATCAGCGGTGCGGCCAGTGGTATTGGCCTGGGCCTGGCGCAAGCCTTTGCGGCCCAAGGAGCAAAGCTGGAGCTGATCGACCGCAATGTCCAGGCGCTGGCGGGTACGCTCGAACAACTGTCGGCGCTCACTCAGGTTCGCGGCCACGCAGTGGATCTGAACGACGACCTTGCAGTCAGCGATTACGCCACACAACTGCGCCAGCGCCTGAGTCGGATCGATGTGCTGATCAACAATGCCGGCATTGAACTGCCAACTCCGGTTCAGGATCCTGCACCGGACGCCAACCAACGCTGGCAGCTGCAGCTCGACAATAACGTGGTATCGATGCTGCGCCTGACCCGTGCAGTGCTGCCACTGCTTGGTGAAGGCAGCAGCGTAATCAACCAGTCCTCGATCTGGGGCCTAAGCGCAGTGGCCGGATTTTCCGCCTACGTCGCCAGCAAGCATGCGGTGATCGGCTTGACCCGTTCACTAGCCTGGGAACTGGGAGGGCAGGGCATACGGGTCAACGCGGTTTGCCCCGGCTGGGTCGGTACCGAGGCAGCCTTTGCCTCGCTGCGCAGCATGGCCCGGAAAAGCGGACGCTCCGAGGCCGAAGAGCTGAAGCACATTCTGGCAGCACAGGCCATTCCTCATCTGCTGACACCGGCGGACCTGGCTGGCACCTTTCTGTTTCTTGGCGCCCCGGTATCGGCTGCCATTACCGGGCAGGCCATTGTGGTCAGCCGTGGGGAGGTCATGCACTGATGCTGACAGTCGATTTAACCGGCCAGCGCATCCTGGTCACCGGCGCAGCGACCGGCATTGGCCGGGCCTGTGCGTTGATGCTGACCAGGCAAGGAGCGGAGGTCTGGATCAATCATCTTGACCAGGCCGATGCCAGTGCCGCACTGGTCAGCCAAATTCATGCAACGGGCGGCCTGGCCACGGCAATTGAGGCCGATATCAGCCACCCCGATGCGGTCGAGGAAATGTTTGCCCGCATCACCAGCGCCGGCACATTGCACGGCCTGGTCAACAACGCCGGGATCATTCAGGAACAGAGCTTTCTGGAGACCAGCGAGGACGACTGGCGGCGGATCATGGCGATCGATCTGGACGGAGTGTACCGGTGTTGCCGCCAGGCACTGGCAGGCATGACCACTACCGGCACTGGCAGCATCGTCAATATTGCCTCAGAGCTGGGCCAACTGGGCCGGGAAAACTACGTGGCCTATTGCACGGCCAAAGCAGGCGTGATCGGCCTGACCAAATCACTGGCCCGCGAATTCGCGCCGCAGATTCGCATTAACGCGGTCGCCCCCGGACCGGTGGAAACCGCGATGATTTCGCTGGAACACATGAGCCAAGAGTGGATTGCCAGGGAACTGGCGATCCCGGCCGCACGGCTCGGTCGACCAGAGGAAATTGCAGCCGCCGTCTGCTTTTTACTTTCACCCGCCGCGAGTTTTTTTACCGGCCAGGTTTTAGGCGCCAACGGCGGTGCCTGGATGGGTGGCTGATGTTCCGTCCCGAGCTGCTCCTAACACTCGGCACCTTGTACGGAGTAACCCACCTGTCTGGGAGCATCGCTGATTGGCCTGGCCGTAATGGCCGACTGGCCGGAATGCAAACCACTTGAGGGTACAGAGGAGCAATGTGATGACAAGCGTCTACATGGATCAGATTAGCTGGGTAGAGTACCAGCAGCGTGTAGAGCAGGGCGCGGTGGTGCTTCTGCCCTGCGGCGCCACCGAACAGCACGGTCCGCATCTGCCGCTGGGTACCGATGCCCTGCTGTCAACCGCACTGAGCGCTGATGTAGCCGCTCAGATCGGCGGAATTGTCGCTCCGGCACTGGCCTACGGCTACAAGTCGCAGCCCAAGTGCGGCGGCGGCCAACACTTCTGCGGCACCACCAGTCTTGATGGCGCAACCCTGATCGCGCTGGTGCAGGATGCGGTGCGCGAATTCGCCCGTCATGGTGTCAAGCGACTGGTGCTGGTGCTCGGACACTACGAAAACACCTGGTTCGTCACCGAGGGCATCCAGCTGGCGTTGCGCGAGCTGGGCCCGGCCTGTGACCTTGAGGTGATGCGCCTTGAGCACTGGGACTTCTGCCGCGAAGAGACCCTGGATGACATCTTTCCCGACGGCTTCCCCGGCTTTGCGCTGGAACACGCGGCAGTGATCGAGACCTCGTTGATGCTGCACTACCTGCCCCATCTGGTCAGCCTTGAGCAGATCCCGAACGACCCGCCAGCGGACTTTCCACCCTACGATATGTACCCGACCCGCACCGAGTGGGTGCCGCCATCCGGGGTGCTTTCCTCGGCGCGGGGCTCGACCGCCGAGAAGGGCGCGCGCATGGCTGATGACATCGTCACCGGCATCACCGCTGCCGTGCGTCGTGAATTCAAGCTGGAGGCCTGAGATGCTGACGCTGCAGCCATCCCGAACCGCGCTGCTGCTGATCGACATGCAGCGTGATTTCTGTGCCCCCGGTGGCTATGCCGATCAGGCCGGGCTGGATATTCAGTGCCTACGCGCGCCGATCCCGACCCAGCAGCGGCTGCTGGCGGCGGCGCGGGCAGCAGGGATGTTGGTGGTACACACCCGTGAAGGGCACCGCAGTGACCTGTCCGACCTGCCTGACTGGAAGCGTGTGCGCGCTGAACGCAGCGGAGCACCGATTGGCGCGCCGGGCCCTTTGGGTCGGCTGCTGGTACGCGGAGAGTACGGCCATGACCTGATCGACGAGCTGCAGCCGCAGGTCGGTGAGCCGGTGATCGACAAGCCCGGCTACTGCGCCTTCGCTGCCACCGACCTGGAGCTGATTCTGCGCACCCGCGGTATCGACAGCCTGATCATCACCGGCGTGACCACCGAGGTCTGCGTCAGCTCAACCCTACGCAGCGCCATCGACCGCGGCTTCAATTGCCTGACCGTTAGCGACGCCTGCGCGTCCGCGCATCCGGAGCTGCACACCGCGGCACTGGCGATGATCAGCGTCGAGGGTGGCATCTTCGGCGAGGTCTGTGACAGTGCCGCGCTGCTCAGCGCGCTGCGGGAGGCTGCATGACCCAGGTGCAGAAACTCTGGCCGCTGCTGACCGCGACCCACCACTACGACAAGTCGATCTCGACCCGCGGTCGCGGCCACGGCGTACAGATCGAGGCGCCGATTCTGGCCTTCCTGATCGAAACGAAGCAGGGGCGGGTGCTGTTCGACGTCGGCTGCGACTACAACAAGCTCAGCGATCCGGCGCTGCGTGCTCGCTGGTATGACCCGGAGGCGTTCCCGATGGGGCCGCCGCAAATGAGCGAAGAGCAGCGGCTCGAAGCGCATCTGGCCAAGCTCGGGCTGACCTGCAAGGACATCGACATGGTGTTTCTCAGCCACCTGCACTTTGATCACGCCGGTGGCCTGTGCGACGTTTGTGGCGCCGAAGTGCACGTGCACGAAGACGAACTGCACGCTGCCCGCGAACCAGCCGACGACGCCTACTTCGCCGATGATTTTGCCGGCAATGTACGCTGGCGTCTGCAGCAGGACGAGTACGATCTGTTGCCTGGGCTGCGGGCGATCAACACGCCGGGTCACACCGCCGGGCACATGTCATTGATGATCGAACTGCCGACCGGCGCGCCGGTGATTCTCACCGGTGATGCCGCCGACCTGAGCGAAAACCTCGACGACGAGATCGCTCCCGGTCTGTGCTGGCGCGACCGCGAGGACATGGCGCTGGACAGCATTCGCAAGCTCAAGCGCATTGCCGGTGAGACCGGCGCCGAACTCTGGCCAAACCACGATATGGCGTTCTGGCGCACCCTCAAACGTTTCCCGGAGTACCACGCATGAAAGCGGTTCCCGAGGCCTATCACGGCGTCTGGCAGCGCACCTTGCTGCGCCTGTCGGACGGCACGGAAGACACCACCACCCGCGTGTTCTGGCTGCAGAGCGCGCATCTGCACGCGGATCTGCGCATACCCGATCCGATGCCAAAGCTGCCGCTTGAGCGCGTCGCTCAGGCGGGTTTTGCCGGGCTGACCGAAGCGAGTCTCGGCCGTTGCCAGTGGCATAGGATCATCGACTTTCACCCCGACAGCGGCAGCGATATCGGCAACATGCAGTTCGTCAGCAGTGAAGTGGTGCATGAGACCGCGCTGGACGACAGCTATCTGGAAATCTGGCAGCGGCTGCCGGACTCGCGCGGCGCTTTGGCCGAACTCTGGCTGCAGAGCTCTGACGGCTCGGGGCGGCAGGCCTGCCTGCTGCGCGCCGGTGACTACTTCATGTTCGCCGCTGATCGCCCACAGCGCCTCGGCCGTGGTCGCTCGCTGCTGGAATACCTGCAGTTCGACTGCGCCCGCAACGCCGAACACCTGCTTGGCTGCGAGCTGACCTTTGGTCGCATCAAGGGTGGTGAGCGCCCCTGGCAAATTCTCTGCAGTACCCTACCGGCCGCGACCGGCGGCCTGTTTTCCGTAGCGGCTGACCCCGAGCGCTGGGATGCGTTGCCGGTCGCCTGGCTCGGCACTCATCCCCCTGAAAACGGCTGGCAGCCAGCCCCCGTGCCCCGCCTGCAGGATCTGACTAAGGAGACACTGGTATGAATGCACCAGCCCCTACACCTGAAACCCGCACGGCTGCGGCCAAGCGCAAAACCCGTTCGCGCTGGTGGGTCGTACGCGGCAGCCTGCCGCCACGGACCGGTGCATTACTGAGCGCCCTTGGCCTGGCCGCTCCCTTTTTCATCTGGTGGCTTTACACTGCGCTGGGCCTGAACGACCCACTGTTCATGCCCAGTCCTGATGCCGTGCTGGAACGGGTGATCAACTGGTGGCAGCAAGACGGTCTCTGGAATGACATCTGGATCAGTGTCTATCGGGTTATGGCTGGGTTTCTCATCTCGGCCATCATCGCGCTGCCATTGGGTCTGTATCTGGGTACCTACAAACCAGTGCAGGCAACCCTGGAGCCCTTGATCGACTTTATCCGCTACATGCCGGCGGTGGCATTCATCCCGCTGGTCATGCTCTGGGTCGGGATTGGCGAGGGCTCGAAGATTCTGATCATTTTCATCGGCACCTTCTTCCAGATGGTGCTGATGGCCGCCGAAGACATTCGCCGGGTACCAATGGCGCAGATCGAGGCCGCGCAAACGATGGGAGCCACCCGCAGCGAAATCATTCGTCTGGTGATACTGCCATCGGCTCGCCCGGCACTGCTCGATACCCTGCGCATCACCTGCGGCTGGGCCTGGACCTATCTGGTAGTGGCCGAACTGGTGGCCTCCAATTCAGGACTGGGGTACGCCATTCTGCGCGCCCAGCGCTACATGCATACCGACAAAATTTTCGCCGGCATCCTGCTGATTGGTCTGATTGGTCTGTTGACCGACCAGGCGTTCCGCTGGCTGGGTCGCCGCGCATTCCACTGGCAGACGAGGTAAGCTCATGAACCAGTCCTGTATCAGCATTCGTGATCTGGGCAAACAGTTTGAAGCCCGCAACCAGACCATCGAAGCGCTGCGCAACGTCAATCTTGAAGTGCAGCCCAACGAATTCATCACCTTTGTCGGCGCTTCCGGCTGCGGCAAATCCACCTTACTGCGTATCATGGCCGGGCTGGAAACCCACAGTACAGGCGACATCCTGCTGCGGGGCGAGCCCATCGACGGCCCCGGCGTGGACCGCGCCATGGTGTTCCAGCATTACAGTCTCTACCCCTGGCTGACGGTAACCGGGAATATCAAGTTCTGCCGCCAGCTCAAAGTGATTGCCGACACCGTGCACAGTCAGTCCGATGTTGAAGTCGCCAGCGGCCGGGCAGACGCATTGCTGAGCCTGATGGGCCTGCAGAACTTTGCAGGCGCCTATCCCAGCCAACTGTCCGGCGGCATGCAGCAACGGGTGGCGATTGCTCGCGCGCTGATGCCGCGACCGGATTTTCTGCTGATGGACGAGCCGTTCGGCGCGCTGGACGCGCAGACCCGCGAAGTGATGCACGACCTGATTCTGCACGTACACCGGCTGGAAAAAAGCACCATCCTGTTCGTCACCCATGATGTGGAGGAGGCGATCTACCTTGGCACCCGGATTGTGCTGATGGCACCCCAGCCTGGCCGGATCGACAGCATCTACGAGGTGCCGTTGCCAAAGGTGCGGCATCAGGACATGAAGCTAGAGCTGGAATTCATCGCCCTCAAACGCGAAATCCTGAACCGCATCCGGGAGACCTCCGGGGTACAAACCGACCTTGAGCAACTGGCACGCCTGAGCGAGGGAGCTCCGCTATAGCCCTGTATTGGGGACAAGCCCTGCAAACCGAAAATTTTTCACCAAGCTACTAGCCAAATCCCTCTGTTGCGCTATATATAGCGTGTTTTCCCCGGGAGGCATTTGGGATGAGTGACGACGATATTGAAGACGATGACATCGACGGCGTAGACGACAGCGATGTCGATGATCTGCCCGAAACCGATGATGACGAGCCGGCAGCCAGCTCCAGCAGCAAGGGCCGCAAGAAAGCAGCCGAAGAAGACGAGCTTGAAGGTGTCTCTCTGGAGGCCAAGGCCCGTGAGCGTGAGATGCTGGCTCGCCAGATCGAAGAGTTCATGGCCCGTGGCGGCAAGGTTCAGGAGATTGGCGACAACGTAGTCTCCGATCCGCCGAAAAAGCCTGACAGCAAGTACGGTAGTCGACCGATCTGAAACGGTGAATCTGGCGATTGCAAGGGCTCAACACCGTAGCCCTTGCAGTGCCAGCCCAGCAATTCCCTAGCTGGGTTTATAGCGTTCAATCCACCCGGCAATTTCCCCCAGACAGCGCACTTCACCATCCGGCCTTGGCAGATCTGGCCAGTCGCTCCCCAGGCGGTTGAACCACAGGCTATGCATGCCCACCCCCTGAGCACCGAAGATATCGTCTTGCGGGTGGTCGCCAACGTGCAACGCCCGACCCGGCTCGACCCCAACCCGTTGCAGCGCGGCCAGGAAGGGCTCGGGCTGAGGTTTGCTGATGCCTACCTCGTCGGCCGAGACAATCGCCTGGAAGTATTTCGCCAGCCCAAGCCGGCGCACATCGGCATTGCCATTGGAAATGGTCGCCAGCGCATAACGACTGGCCAGATCAGCCAACAGCGCCTCGGCATGGGGAAATAGCTCGACCGCATGGCGGGCATCGAGAAACACCTGAAAACCGGCCAGGGCCAACTCCTGCGCCTCTTCGACCGGATAGCCGGCCTTGCGCAGACCATGCTCGAGTACTGCAACGCGCAGCGCCGTCACTCTGTGGCGCAGCTCTGGATCACGCTCCAGCACCTCACGACGCAAGGCCTTGCGGGCCTCGGCGTCCAGCCGTTGAGCGAACAGCGGGGCCTGCCGTGCCAGCCAGACCAGCAGGGTCTGCTCGGCGGCCGCAACCACGCTTTCGGTTTCCCACAGGGTGTTGTCCAGATCGAAGGTCACCAGTTGCAGCATGATCAGTGGTTATCCGTACTCTTGCGCTTGGCCCGTGGATGGGCCTGATCGTAGACCTGGGCCAGATGCTGAAAGTCCAGGTGCGTGTAGACCTGGGTGGTGCTGATGTCGGCATGGCCGAGCAGCTCCTGCACCGCCCGCAGGTCGCTGGAAGATTCCAGCATATGGCTGGCGAAGGAGTGACGCAACATGTGTGGATGCAGGTGCTGACCGAGCTGATTGACGCCCCAGCGGCGAACCCGCAACTGAATCGCCCGCGGTGTCAGACCGCTACCCCGCTGGCTGACGAACAGCGGCTGGCTGTCGCCAGCCAGGCTCGGCCGGGACTTAAGCCACTGCTGCAGCGCTTCGCGGGCCAGCCGGCCAACCGGCAAGATCCGGGTTTTACCGCCCTTGCCCAGAACCCGAACCTCGCCTGCGGCCAGATCCAGATCACTCAGCTGCAGACCCGCCAGTTCCGACAGCCGCAGGCCGGAGGAATAGAACAGCTCGAGCATGGCCAGATCGCGGCAGGCCAGCCAGTCGTCCTCACTCGGGCCGTCCAGCAGCCGTGCGGTCAGATCGGCATCCAGAGTCTTTGGCAGCTTGCGCGGGCTCTTGGGCGCGCGCAGATCAACGGCCGGGTTATGCCGGCACAGCCGCTCACGCAGCAGGTAGCGGTAGAAACTGCGCACCGCACTGAGCAGGCGCTGCAAACTGCGACCCGACAAGCCGGCCTGATGCTGGCGGGCCACGAACAGCCGTAGTTGCTGCTCGTGCAGCGCGGACCAGTGCTGCAGACCCTGCTCGGTGGCAAAGCGCGCCAGACCCTCAAGATCATGCCGATAGGCGCTCAGAGTCCGGGGTGACAATTGCCGTTCATGGGCCAAATGGCCGAGAAAGCCTTCCAGAGCCGCCTGCAGCGCCGGGCTGATCATGACACCTGGGGTTCGTCGGCCAGCGGCCGCTGGCGCACCAGCACCCGAGCCAGAGCGTCAGCGACATAGCCCAGAAACAGCGTGCCGGTCGCGCTTTTGTAGTGGTGGGCATCCGGGCTGCCGAGCGCCAGCACGCCGTGCAGCCCCTGGTGCTGAATCGGTGACAGGGCCGTGGAGGCAACCAGGGTGCCAGCCTCGCCGAACAGGAATTCCAGCTCATCGGGGCGCAGCACCCCACTCAGGGTCTTGCCACTGTCGAGCAGATGACCGATGGCGGCCCGCGCCTGGGCGTGGCTGACGCAGCGGGCGTTGGCGTAACGCGCCGATTCGCTGAACAGGATCAGGCTCACATACGGAACCTGGAAGTCGCCACGCAGGCTGTCCTCGACCCCGGCGATCACCTGCTCCAGGCTCTGGGCATCGAGCAGGCCAAGCACCAGACGCCGGCTCTTCTCGAACAAGCGGTCGTTTTCACGGGCTACATCCATCAACTGGTTGAGCCGGTGACGCATCTCGATGTTGCGCTCACGCAACAGCTTGACCTGGCGTTCGACCAGCGACACCGCCTGGCCGGACTGGTGGGGTATGATCAGCTCCGGCAGCAGGTCATCGTATTCGGCAAAAAACGCCGGGTGGCGCTTCAGAAACTCGGCCACCTGGGCCGGGTCGAGTTCGGTTTGACTGCTCTTCGGCTTGTCGCTCATACCCGTATCTGCCCCTCGTAGACCCGGCTAGCCGGGCCGGTCATCATGACGGGCTGGCCGGGACCGGCCCATTCGATATGCAAGGTACCGCCCGGCAACTGAATTTTCACCGGCGACTTCAGGTGTCCCAGGCGGATCCCGGCCACGGCGGCGGCGCAGGCTCCGGTGCCACAGGCCAGGGTTTCACCGGCCCCACGCTCATACACCCGCAGGCGCGCGTGATGGGTATCAAGCAGTTGCATGAAACCAGCATTGACCCGCTTGGGGAAGCGAACATGGCTTTCCACCAACGGCCCGACCCGCTCGACCGGATACTGTTCGACATCATCGACCAGGGTGACGCAGTGGGGATTGCCCATCGACACGGTCGAGACTTCCAGGCACTGCTCGCCAATATCCAGCGCATAGGTCAACGCTTCAGCATCGGCCTGGAACGGCACCTCAGCCGGGCTGAAGCGCGGCGCACCCATGTCGACCGTGACCTGGCCATCGGCCCGCACCTGCAACACAATCGGGCCACCGGCGGTCTGCACCCGGATCTGATTTTTCTGGGTCAGGCGCTTGTCCAGCACGAAGCGGGCGAAACAGCGCGCACCGTTGCCGCACTGCTCGACTTCGCCTCCGTCGGCGTTGTAGATCCGGTAGCGGAAATCCATATCCGGATCGGTCGGCGGTTCAACCACCAACAATTGGTCGAAGCCGATGCCGAAGTGCCGATCACTCCACTGACGAATCAGCTTCGGTGACAGCTGGACGTGCTGAGTCACCAGATCGATGACCATGAAGTCGTTGCCCAGGCCGTGCATCTTGGTGAACTTGAGCAGCATGTCAGGCCTCGGGCAGCAGGCTTTCGCCAGCGAACAGTTCGCTGACGGTCTCACGCCGGCGCACCACATGCACCTGCTCACCATCGACCAGCAGTTCGGCGGCACGCGGACGGGTGTTGTAGTTCGAGCTCATGACAAAACCATAGGCTCCAGCCGAACGCACTGCCAGCAGATCACCTTCGGCCAGCGCCAGCTCACGCTCCTTGCCGAGAAAATCACCAGTCTCGCAGACCGGGCCAACGATATCCCAGTTGCGCGCCGGCACATCGCTACGCGGCTTGACCGGGTCGATACCCATCCAGGCGCTGTACAGGGCCGGGCGAATCAGGTCATTCATCGCCGCATCGATGATAGCGAAATCCTTGTGCTCGGTCGGCTTGAGCAGATTGACCCGGGTCAGCAGGACGCCCGCGTTGGCCACGATCGAGCGGCCCGGCTCGAACAGCAGGGCCAGCTCACGGCCCTTGAGCTGAGCGCGGACCTTAGCCAGATAGTCGCCAGGGGCCGGCGGCTGCTCATCACGATAGGTCACGCCCAGGCCGCCGCCCAAGTCCAGATGGCGGATGCGGATACCTTCGGCGGCCAGTTGGTCGATCAGCGCCAGCAAGCGCTCCAGTGCATCGAGGAACGGGGTATCGTCGGTCAGTTGCGAGCCAATATGACAGTCGACCCCGCAGACCTCGATGTTCGGCAGATCGGCCGCGCGGCGGTAGACCTCTGGGGCCTTGGCGATATCGATGCCAAACTTGTTTTCCTTGAGCCCGGTGGAGATGTACGGATGGGTCTTGGCGTCCACGTCCGGGTTGACCCGCAGCGATACCGGAGCTTTAACCCCCAGCTCCGCGGCAACCTGCTGCAAGCGCTCAAGCTCGGCAGCGGACTCGACATTGAAGCAGTGAATACCCACCTGCAGCGCCCGGCGCATTTCCTCGGCGGTCTTGCCCAGCCCGGAGAACACCACCTTGGCCGGGTCACCACCAGCCGCCAGGACCCGTTCCAGCTCACCACCGGAAACGATGTCGAAACCGGCACCCAGGCGAGCCAGCACATTCAGCACACCCAGGTTGGAGTTAGCCTTGACCGCAAAGCAGACCAGATGCGGGGTACCATCCAGAGCCTGATCCCAGGCCAGCCAGGCTTGCTCGATGGCCTGACGCGAGTAAACGAAGCAGGGGGTGCCATGTTGGGCGGCGATCGACGACAATGACACCGCTTCGGCGAACAGCTCGCCGTTGTTATAGGAGAAAGCAGTCATCGCGTGTACTCAGTTCCCGCTCGGTTGCTGGGAAACTTCTTCGCGAGCCGGGTCCTGCGGCTGCCCGGCAGTTTCTTCGGGCAGATAAAGAGGACCTTTCTGGCCGCAGCCGGCCAGAACCAGCAGGGCAAACAGGGCAGCGATATGACGCTTCATGACGAATTCCTTATGGACAAAACGATAATAACCGGCAGTATACCGAGCCGCCCGGCTTGGCGCACCCGAGCCGGACTGCTATCGGACAAGAAGAGAGCACGATATGTATGAACTGAGCGAAGCCGAGTTCCACCGTGAAGTTGACCGGATTCTCGACCGTCTCGAACACGCGCTGGACGACTGCGGCCTGGATATCGACATGGAGCAGGACAACGGTCACCTGCAGATTCATCTGAACGACGGCCCGCGTCTGGTGCTGGGCCGCCAGCCGGCATCACGCGAATTGTGGCTGGCCACCCCGGAAACGACCCTGCACTTCGGTTTCGAGCCGGGGCAGGGCTGGCAGCATGACGGCGGTGACGAGTCTTTGGGCGAACTGCTGGGTCGCCTGCTGAGCGAGTTCAGCGGCGAAGACATCGAACTGCAGGTCGAGGACTGAGACTTGCCTGCCGGCCGTCAACCATCGCCCTGCGTGCGCCAGTGTTGCCTGGATGGCGAGCAGTGTCTGGGCTGCGGCCGGCTGCTCAATGAGATTGTCGAATGGGGCCAGGCCAGTGATCAGCGCCAGCTCCAGATCATCGCCGCTGCCAGACTGCGGCGAGAGCAGCGTAAGGGGCCGGTCGACGACAACGCCTGAGCCGTCAGGTCCGGCCCCGCAGCGAGCTCATGGCGGCGTTCAGCGCGGTTTCCAGTTGCTGGCGATAGCGCAGATACTGCCCGGTCTGCATCCTGCCGGCCGGGTCCAACGCCGACAGATCCAGATCGGTGATGTAAATCGGGTAATCTTCCAGACTCCGACGTTGATCGAGAATATGCCGGGCCACCACCCGGTACAGCTCGGCACCATGCTCCAGGGCCGTGAATTCGCGGTGATTGCACAGGATACTGACATTCAGCGTTTGCCCTGGGCCCGGCTCGACAATCGCCTGTACCGCATAATAACCCGCTTCAACCCCCTTGCTCGGCAAACTGCGCGGCTCCAGCCGTAGCGGTCGACCATCGGCTGCGGGCTGAATGACCTGAAGCTGGATATCCTCCTCACCCGGATCGGCATCCAGGCTCCGGCTCAGTTGCCGGCGCAGGCGGATGCTGTGCAAAAACCGCAGCAGCGGCAGGAGCAGCGTCTGCTCGTCACGATAGGTTTGGCGCTGGCGCCACAGTGCGCCACGCTCATCAAGCACACTGAGCTCCGCCTGCTGATTGGCCAGCAATCGGTAAAAGATCTGGATCACGCCAGCCTGCCCCTGCTTGAGAATCAGCGCCAGGTCCGCGTGACTGGACAGCGCGTAGGTATCGAGTACCAACGGGCTGTAGTGGTTGCGCGGGCTGCCCAGGTGGCGCAGCAGCCGTTCGTGATCACCCAGCGCGGTGGCTTCAATCCGCTCGCCACGACGCTCAAGCAGTTGATACTGGCTCTGGATCTGCAGCAGAAACCGCGCCGGGGGATCGCCCAGCAACGGCCCGGCGGCCTCCCGAAATAGCGTCTCGACCCGCTCGGCAATCGCACTGGCGCGGTTGCGACAGTAACTGCGCACCTGCAATTCTGGCAGGCGTTGATGCTCACGGGCCAGATTGAGGTAATCACACAATGCCTGCATGCAGGCCTGCTCGCCCTGGTAGCGACTGACCAGCAACTCGTTCCAGCTATTGAGGGTGATCTGATCGATACTCAGAATCAGGTTGTCGCGCAGCCCGGAATAGCCCAGGGCGTCGGTATGGCTGCTGATCAGATGCTGGTTTTTCTGGCTGCTGAGCGGCAGCGGGTCCAGTCCGACGTTGACCAGCAGCAACACCTGACAAGGCTGGCTGGCCCGTGACAGAGCAGCCTCGGTCAAGGCCGGCAGCGGCAGCGGGAACTGCTGCATCAAACAGGTCAGCAGATTGTTCAGCTCAAACTCGGTCAACGCGCTGGTGCCCGGATGCACCGCAATCCGGGTAGCGGCATCGACTACGCCATTGCGATGGGCCCAGGCCAGCAACTCAACCAGTTGTCGGCTGCGCTTGAGCGGCAGATGATCGGCCAGCTCAGGCTGACTCAGGGTGCCGCGGTACAGGCTCCAGTGATGCTCGGCCTCATCGCCGCTCGGACGCAGCGCCAGGGTCAGCAAGGGTTCGCTCAGATCAGGAACGATACCCGGGTTGATAAACTCGATCTTGCCAGCCTTGCGCTCGAACGCGGCATACAGACGCCGGCCCAGCAACGACAGATCGCGGCTGTTGACCGCATTGATCACCTGCTGGCTGCGGCCGAACTGCGACAGCAACCGGTAGCTGTGGGTCAGTTCACCAACCAGTTGGCGACGCTCCTGACTGACCTCGCGGACCCGCCAAAGCTGGCGATTGTCCATCTGTTGCAACTGGCGCGGCCCCCACTGCCATTCACGCACCAGCTTTTCCATCAGACTGCGCTTCCAGCTCAAGCTGCCGCTGCGCTTGGACAGCCGTACATCGGCCTTGATGTACAGACAGCGGCGCACCAGCTCCAGACGTTCAAGCTCGCCACGCTGCTGCAGATAGACCTCGATGCGCCGGTACAGCATGACATAGGGATCCAGCTCATCGACATCCAGTTGGTTGGCGAACACCGCCTGCTTGAAATCCAGACTCAGGCAGCGCACCTGCGGGTGCTCGTTGGCGTAGACCTCGGTGAGCAACAGCTTGAGCACTGATTTGTAGGGCGACTCGATGCCCTTGAACAGTTGCCAAAGCCCGGCACCGACATACTCACCGGCCGGAATCCGTGCCATATGACCAAGGTCCAGGCTTTCCTCGGCGCGGATGAAACGCTTGGAAATCAGTTCACTGGTGTACTGGCGGTAACTGCCTTCCTCGTAGACCGGCACCAGCCACCACAAGGGGTAACGACCACCGAGCAGAATCGCGGTGCGGTAGAACTCATCCAGCAACAGATAGTGCTGGGTACTGCCGCAGTCTTCCTCGGTCAGCGCATTGTCACGGTCCCCGCGACTGAAACTGGCCGGGTCGATCAGGTGAAAATGTACTTCGCAGCCCTGGGTTGCGGCCCACTCGCTGATTTGCCGGCACTTGCCGGCCAGTTCGACCAATGCCGCTGGCGCCAGCTCGCTGGCATGACAGACCCAGATATCCAGATCACTCTGATCCGACTGGCCAATGGTACCGCCACTACCCATCAGGTACAGCGCCTGGATCTGGGCGGCGAATCCGGCCGGGTGGCGGCGATAGCTGTAACTGCGGGTCAGCGCCTGGGCGCCCTGCAGCACTTCCTGATCCGGGCTATAGCCGGCCAGCCCATAAGGGGTCTGACGCGACACATAGCCGGGCAGCAGCGGGTGATTGACATCGAACAACAGCGGAATCAGCCTCAGCACATTGTATTGACGCGCCGACAATGCCTGCAGCACCCGGCGCAGGCGGGTCTGGTTGATCGTCATGAAACGCTTGCGCAAGGTGCTCAGGGTCTTGCGGTCAATACCCTCATCGAGCTGGGGACGGATTTCGCCGTGGCTGTACATGCCGGAGTTGGCCCTCAGTCCTCGCGCAATACGGTCAGCAGCGCCAGGGCGTGCTCGGCCGCATCAAGACCCAGACTGGTCAGGTAGCCGCCATCGGGCTGGCTGATCAGGCCCTTGGCGTGCAAACGCCCGGCGGCGGCCAGGGTGGCCGGCGCCGCCTCATGCTGGTGGACCTTCAGGCCCTCGAGCGTGTTGGCCAGGTTGAATTGCGACAGCAGGTTGATTTCAGCAATTTCATCGGGTGTCAGCATGGGTGTTCCCCCTTGGTATGGTAACCAGAGTCTAGCCGTTGCCGGGGCTAAAAGCATGACCTGTCTCGCGGGCCGGGGGAGCGCAGCATTCACTGAATTGATGCCACTGGACCTTAACCGCCCGGCGTTACAAGATATCGACCACAGCCCTCGAGCCTTTAAATGGAGAACAACATGCTTAAACTGCACGGCTTTGCTGTCAGCAACTACTTCAACATGGTCAAGCTGGCGCTGCTGGAGAAGGGCCTGGCCTTCGAGGTTCATACCGTACACCCCAGCCAGGATGAAAATTTTCTCGCGCTCAGCCCACGCGGCAAGGTGCCGTGCCTGGAAACCGAGCACGGTTTCATCAACGAAACCAACGTTATTCTCGAGTATCTGGAGGAGACCCAGGGCGGCAAACCGCTGTTGCCCCAGGACCCGTTCGCACGCGCCCGGGTACGGGCTCTGACCAAGGAAATCGAGCTGTATATCGAGCTGCCGGCACGCAGCTGCTATCCGGAAGTATTCTTTGGCGGCCAGGTCGATCAGGCGATCAAGGACAAGGCCCGGGCCGAGCTGCTGTTGGGTGTGGCCGCGCTCAAGCGCCACGCCAGCTTCGCACCCTATGTGGCCGGCAGCGAACTGAGCATTGCCGACCTGATGTTCCTGTATAGCTTCGATCTGGCCTGCACGGTGGCCAAGAAGCTGTTCGATCTGGATCTGATGGCCGAGCTGCCGGGTGCCCGTGAGCTGTTCGGCCTGATGGCCCAAAACCCCAACTTCAAGCAGATCGAAGCCGACAAGAACGCCGAAATGGCAGCCTTTATCGCCGCTGCCAAGGCCAAGCGCTAAGCAGTACTTTCAGCCCGCCGTCAGGCGGGCTGATCGTCAATCATGTCCTTGAACCGCTCGTCAGTCTTGAAGTTCAACGGCTGCTCGAATCCCGGTACTCGAATGCCATCCTGGCTGATGCTCAACTGGCTGTCGTCGATCATGTTGTTGCCGAAGTTGTAGATCACTGCCAGTTGGCCTTTCAATGCCTGCTGATCGTAGGCCTGGGCTGCGGCGCGGGCCTGCTCGCGGCGCTGCAGGTAGTCACTGAAGCGCGCCTCTCCGTAACGCTTGCGCAGCATCCGCTCGACCACAGCGGGTGCCAGCACCACAGCGCTGGCATTGTTGCCGCCAAACCCCTTGGAGTTGATGAAGCAGACTTCCAGCGGTTCTGCCTCACGCACTACGTCACGGGTACTGATGCGCAGGTGCTGTTGATGCACGTCATCGGCCACTGCATCGATGGTCTTGATTCCGGGAATGATCTGATACTTGAAACTGCCCAGGGCAAAGGCCAGCTGGTCAGCGCTGGCGCTGGCCAGTGAGTGGCCGACATAGGCCTTGGCCGCGGCAATCGGCCAGTCGGCAATACCGAAGGACTCGGCAACCCGGTCCAGCAGCTCGGACTCGGTAACCCGGTTGGCCGGGGTGCTGGAGCCGTGAGCATGGACGAAGCTGCGAGCACGCACGGCTTCGGGGCCGACAATCTGCATCGCCGCGTGTACGGCCTTGGCCATGGTCAGGTAGTTGCCCGGGCCCGGTGCCGAGATCGACTTCTTGAAGCCGTCGGCATTGATGAACACATCGGTGGCGGCACCATGGATGTCGGCGCCCAGCTCGATGGCCAGCTCGTCATCCATCAGCACGAAGAACTGCCCGGACTCGGCCAGGGTAAAACCGCAGTTCTGCCCGAACGGACGGCTGGCGCGGCGGAAATCGACCTGATCACTGCCTTCGATATTACGTAGCCCGTCTTCGGTGGCCAGCGCACTCATGGCGCCATAGCCTTCGATGCACTCTTGGGTTACCGGCGCCTCGGCGTTGCCCACCAGCACCACCCGGGCCTTGCCGCTGGTGATCATGTCGGTGGCTTTCTGCAGGTTGTAGAGGAAGCTCGCGCAAGCCCCGGTGATCGCCCCGGTGGTGCCGACGCTGCCGAGGATATAGGCGTTGATGAAGTCTGCCGGCATGCTGTTCAGGCCCAGCGGCAACTGCTTGGCGCTGACCCGGTGGCCCTTGAGCCGCGACTGCATGACCCCGGCAAAGCTGTTGTCATCGAGCTGGCTCATGGCGCTGCTGGCAAATACCGCAACCTCGTCCGGCTGCACCCGGTTGATGATCTGCGACCATTCGATCCCGGTCGAGCGCAGCGCGTCGGTGGCGGCGACGATGGTCAGTTGCAGACCGCGCGGGTGAAACCGCGAGGCGTAGTGCTCGCCCGGCTCGAAACCACTGGGCAACTGGCCGGCCGACTTGACCGCCAGCGGCCGGTAGCTGTCGACCTTAAGATCGCAGCCGTCGTAGACGGTAACCATCACATCGTTGTCGTTCAGCGGTTCGATCACCCAGTCGGTCGGCAACGGCTCGGGCAACTGCTTGGCCAGGGTGATGAACGAGAACGGTTTGCCGGCTTCGCCGGTAACGGTGAGGTTTTTCTGCCAGTGGGCAGCATCGACATCCAGATGGGTTTTCTCGATCCTCCGCACCAGCGTGCCGTCGAGAATCTGCGCGGCGTAGCGTTGTTCGATCTCGGCCAGGCTCAGCGGCTGACCTTCGGCGTCCAGATACTGATCATTGTCCACCCGCACCAGCTTCATCAGTACCGCCAGCCCGGCCAGGGTCTGCTGGCGCTCGGCATCGGGCAACGATTCGATCACGGTACGGCGAAACGCATGGTGGAATGAACTGCGACCGGCGGCGTTGTAACCACCAAATCCGACAATGACCGGCAAACGCGACATCACGCAAGACTCCTCGCTGGGCCCGGATGTCCAGGCAGTGCGCATGGACATGGTCTGGGCGGACGATGCATCGCCCGCCAGGGCGTTATTCGAATACTCTAGATGACGAGGACTGTAACCGGCGGGTCACGTTCAGACCAGTGTGTTTTATCGGCTCACGGCCTCAAATGCTCTTTGGCTCGAAGATCACATAGACCTTGCGGGTCCGCTGAAGCACTTCCCAACTGCCCTCGAACCCGGCGGGAATCACGAAGCGGTCACCGGTGCGCAGGATTTTGCCATTACCGGCACGGTCACGCAGGATTGATTCGCCTTCAAGAATCTCGCAGTATTCGTGCTCGCTATAGTTGATGGTCCAGTGCCCGGGCTCGGCCTCCCAGACTCCGGAAAAAAACTGCCCGCACGGGCTGGTGTAATGGTTGCGTACGTTCTGGGCCGGATCGCCGGCCAGCACCTTGGCCGGGTCAGGGCGGTAATGCTCGGCTTCAGTGGCCGCCGTGGCGAAATCGACAATACTGGTGATCGACATGGGCTGGTCCCGTTCGACAGGTAGGTAGGCGTGCTGCGCCCTGCGGCGCAGCACCAGCAGGATTACTTCATGGTCGGCATGACGAACTCGGCACCAGCGCGAATACCGGTCGGCCAGCGCGAGGTGATCGCCTTGCGCTTGGTGTAGAAACGCACCCCATCGGGGCCGTGCATGTGCAGCGGACCAAACAGCGAACGCTTCCAGCCCCCGAAGCTGTGGAACGCCATCGGCACCGGAATCGGCACATTCACGCCAACCATGCCGACCTGAATCTCGTTACAGAACTGCCGCGCGCTGTCGCCGTCACGGGTAAAGATCGCCGTACCATTGCCATACTCATGGGCGTTGATCAGTGCCACCGCACTCTGATAGTCCGGCACCCGGACAATGCACAGCACCGGACCGAAAATCTCCTCACGGTAGATGACCATCTCCGGGGTAACCTTGTCGAACAGGCAACCGCCCATGAAATAACCCGTTTCCAGGCCCGGCACCCCAACCTCACGACCATCGACCACCAGCTCGGCGCCTTCAGCCACGCCCTGGTCGACATAGCCCTTGACCTTGGCCAGATGCTGGGCCGACACCAGCGGCCCCATCTCCATGCCAGGGCTCATGCCATTACCAATCTTCAATGCCTTGACCTTGGGTGCCAACGCTGCAATCAGTTGGTCAGCCACCTCGTCACCCACGGCTACCGCCACCGAAATCGCCATGCAGCGTTCGCCGGCACTGCCATAGGCGGCGCCCATCAGCGCATTGACCGCCTGATCCAGATCAGCGTCGGGCATCACTACCATGTGGTTCTTGGCCCCGCCCAGGGCCTGCACCCGCTTGCCATGGGCGCAGCCGGTGGCGTAGATGTACTCGGCAATCGGGGTCGAACCGACGAAACTCACCGCCTGAATGTCCGGGTGGGTCAGCAGCACGTCGACCGCTTCCTTGTCGCCGTTGACTACGTTGAACACGCCATCGGGCAAGCCGGCTTCCTTGAGCAGTTCGGCCAGGCGCAGCGGGGTGCTCGGGTCCTTCTCTGACGGCTTCATGATGAAGGTATTGCCGCAGGCAATGGCGATCGGGAACATCCACATCGGCACCATGGCCGGGAAGTTGAACGGCGCTATACCGGCACAGACGCCCAGTGGCTGGTTGACCGACCAGGCATCGACCCCGCCCCCCACCTGCTCGGTATGCTCACCCTTGAGCAGGTGCGGAATGCCACAGGCGAACTCCACCACTTCCAGGCCGCGGGTCAGCTCGCCCTTGGCATCGTCGAACACCTTGCCGTGCTCACGGGTGATCAACTCAGCCAGCTCGTCGGCATGGGCCTCGACCAGCGCCTTGTACTTGAACAGAATCCGCGCCCGGTTCAGCGGCGTGGTCGCCGCCCAGGCCGGCTGCGCGGCCTTGGCCAGAGCAATCGCCTGTTCAACCTCGGCGGCGCTGGCCAGCGACACCAGGCCGCGCTGCTCGCCGGTAGCCGGCTCGTACACCGGCTGGGTGCGGGCGCTGGGCGCGGTGCGCAGGCCATTGATGAAGTGTGTCAGTTGCAGTGTCATGGAATCACCAATTCTGTAGGAAGTTCGTTAACTGTTGAGCGCATCTTGCCTGGATAAACGAGCGGATTGCACAAGGCTGGAGGCGGCAGTCCAGTCCCCGGTTCGAGACCGTAGATGGCATGGACGCCATCTACGAGCTACAGGGAAGTACTTGCCGCGTGTCTCGAACCGGGGACTGGACTGCCGCCGGGCTCGGACACGCAACCCAGGTCAAGCCGTGCGCCGAATTACATTGCCCAAGACTTCGACGATGCGATCGATATGCGGCTTCTCGACGATCAGCGGCGGCGACATGGCGATGATGTCGCCGGTCACCCGCACCATCACCCCGTCCCAGTAACAGGCCTCGAATACCTCATAGCCTCGTGCCCCCGGCGCACCCTCGCGGCTGGCCAGATGCACCGCGCCGACCAGGCCGGTGTTGCGAATATCGATCACATGCGCCAGCCCCTGCAGGCTGTGCAGCGCCTCCTGCCAATAGACTTCCAGCTCGCGGGCGCGGGTCAGCAGGCCGTCGCGCTGATAGATGTCCAGCGTCGCCAGCGCTGCGGCTGCCGCCACCGGGTGGCCGGAGTAAGTGTAGCCGTGGAACAGCTCAATCAGCCCCTGTGGGCCGTGCATGAAGGCATCCTGAATCTGTTCGCTGACGAACACTGCGCCCATCGGAATCGCGCCGTTGGTCAGGCCCTTGGCGGTGGTGATGATGTCCGGGGTCACCTCCCAGCGCTGCGCCGCGAACGGCTCGCCAAGACGCCCGTAACCGGTGATCACCTCGTCGAAGATCAACAAGATGCCATGCTTGGCAGTAATCTCGCGCAGGCGCTTGAGATAGCCTTGCGGCGGCAGAATCACCCCGGCTGAGCCGGACATCGGCTCAACAATCACCGCCGCGATGTTCTCCGCGCCATGCAGCGCTACCAGTTTCTCCAGTTGATCCGCCAGCTCCGCCCCCTGTTTCGGCAGACCGCGGGTAAAAGCGTTACGTTCCAGGTCCAGGGTGTGTGGCAGATGATCGACTCCCGGCAGTTGCACGCCGAAGGCCTTGCGGTTGTTGACCATGCCACCGACCGAGATACCGCCAAAGCCTACGCCGTGATAGCCCAGCTCACGACCGATCAGCCGGGTGCGGGTACCTTCGCCACGGGCGCGCTGATAGGCCAGGGCGATCTTCAGTGCGGTATCCACCGACTCCGAGCCGGAGTTGGTGAAGAACACCCGGTTCAGTCCCTTGGGTGCGATCTCGACCAGACGTTCGGCGAGCTGGAACGGCAGCGGGTGGCCCATCTGAAAGGTTGGAGCGAAATCCAGCTTGGCGATCTGGCGGGCGACCGCCTCGGAAATCTCCTTGCGCCCATGCCCGGCGTTGCAGCACCACAGCCCGGCCGTGGCATCCAGTACCTGCCGGCCCTCGACATCGGTGTAGAACATGCCTTCGGCGCTCTCCAGCAGACGCGGTTTGGCCTTGAACTGGCGATTGGCGGTGAAGGGCATCCAGAACTCGTCCAGGCTCAAATCCTGTTGCGAGGTGGCGGGGTGCTGCATGGTGTTCATTGGGAACCTTCCTGGCGCGGCCGTCGAAGATTGATGGACTGATAGTGCAACAGAGTCTATGTCAAAAATAATAAACGCAAAAGGGTTTGCTCACGTATTTACCTAGGTTTTTTTGCTGCCGTGTCAAATATATTGAATTTTTAATGCGGTAAGACTACTGTTGAGCAGCTTCGCATTCTGTCCGCCGCCCCTTCCCGAGCGGCCATCACTACCAGAGGATTCCGTTATGTCCCGTGCCCAGTGGGAACAGCGCGCAGACGCGCTAAAGATTCAAGGTCAGGCCTTCATCAATGGTCAGTATCAGAGCGCTGTCGGTGGCGAAACCTTCGACTGCCTCAGCCCGATCGATGGCCGGGTGCTGGCGCAGATCGCCAGCTGTGGCCAGAGCGATGCCGATCTGGCGGTAGCCAATGCCCGCGCCACCTTTGATTCCGGGGTCTGGTCACGCCTGGCGCCAACCCAGCGCAAGCAGGTGCTGATCCGCTTTGCCGAGCTGATCGAACAGCATGGTGAGGAACTGGCCCTGCTGGAAACCCTGGACATGGGCAAACCGATCAGCGACGCCCTGGCAGTGGATATTCCCGGCGCAGCGCGGGCGATCCGCTGGAGTGGCGAGGCGATCGACAAGATCTACGACGAAGTGGCGGCCACCGCCCACGATGAACTCGGGCTGGTCACCCGCGAGCCGGTCGGTGTGGTCGCCGCCATCGTGCCGTGGAACTTCCCGCTGCTGATGGCCTGCTGGAAACTCGGCCCGGCCCTCGCCACCGGCAACTCGGTGGTGCTCAAGCCCTCGGAGAAATCGCCGCTGACTGCCATCCGCCTGGCCCAGATTGCCCTCGAGGCCGGCCTGCCAGCCGGGGTGCTGAATGTGTTGCCGGGCTTCGGCCACACCGTTGGCAAGGCCCTGGCCCTGCATATGGATGTCGATACTCTGGTGTTCACCGGCTCGACCCGGGTGGCCAAGCAACTGATGATCTATGCCGGCGAGTCGAACATGAAGCGGGTCTGGCTGGAAGCTGGCGGCAAGAGCCCGAACATCGTCTTCGCCGATGCCCCGGATCTGGACGCCGCGGCCCAGGCCGCTGCCGGTGCCATCGCCTTCAACCAGGGTGAGGTCTGCACCGCCGGCTCGCGGCTGCTGGTCGAAGCCTCAATCAAGGACGCCTTTGTCGAGAAGGTCGCCGCCGCGCTCAAGGCCCACTGGCAGCCGGGCAATCCACTGGACCCGAACACCACGGTCGGCGCGCTGGTCGACACCAGCCAGATCGACACCGTGCTGCGGTATATCGAGGCTGGCCATGAGGATGGCGCACGGCTGGTCAGCGGCGGTCAGCGGGTGCTGGAGGAAACCGGCGGGTTCTATGTCGAGCCTACCCTGTTCGACGGGGTGCGCAACGACATGCGCATCGCCCGCGAGGAAATCTTCGGCCCGGTGCTGTCGGTGCTCAGCTTCAAGGACTTTGATGAAGCCATCGCGGTTGCCAACGACACCATCTACGGGCTGGCGGCGGCGGTCTGGACCCGCGACCTGTCCAAGGCCCACCGGGCAGCCAAGGCGCTGCGTGCCGGCAGTGTCTGGGTCAACCAGTACGACGGTGGCGACATGACCGCGCCGTTCGGCGGCTTCAAGCAGTCGGGCAACGGCCGTGACAAGTCGCTGCATGCGTTCGACAAGTACACCGAACTCAAGGCCACCTGGATCAAGCTGTAGGCCTGCGCACACGGAGCGTCGGCGGCAATGGATTGGAAAACCTACAGCATCGTCACCGCTGCGGTAGTGATTGTCGGGCTGGCGCTCGGCATCACTCTGCCGCTGGTCTCGCTGCGCCTCGATCAATGGGGCTATGACACCTTCGCCATTGGAGTCATGGCCAGCATGCCGGCAATCGGGGTACTGCTGGGCGCCCGGATCACCGGCCGGCTGGCCGGGCTGCTCGGCAGCGAGCGCCTGTTGCGCCTGGTGATGCTGTGCAGCGCCGTTTCGGTGGCGTTGCTGGCGATTCTGCCGAGCTATCCGTTGTGGCTGCTATTGCGGTTGCTGCTCGGCGTGTCGCTGACCATCACCTTCGTGATCGGTGAAAGCTGGATCAACCAGTTGGTCCCTGATCGGCTGCGTGGCCGGCTGGTGGCGGTCTACGGCAGCGCTTTCGCCATCAGCCAGCTATGCGGACCATTGCTGCTCGGAATTATCGGCACAGAAGCCGATACCGGCTTCTGGCTGGCCACCGGCCTGTTGCTGCTGGGTCTGTTTCTGCTGCTGTGGGTAGCTGGCGCACCTAAGGTCGATGCCGACAACGCTTCAGGACGCGGACTCAAGGGCTTTGTCCGCACCCTGCCGGCGATTGCCTGGGCCGTGATGCTGTTCGCCGCCTTCGAGGCCATGACCCTGACCTTGCTACCGGTCTATCTGGTGCGCGAAGGTTTCAGCCAGCAACTGGCGCTGATCATGATCAGCGTGGTGGTCATCGGCGATGCCGCGCTACAGGTGCCGATTGGCTGGCTGGCCGACAAGGTCTCGCGTACTACCCTGTTTCGCAGTTGTGGGCTGGTATTGCTGGGTAGCAGCCTGGCGATGCCTCTGGCGTTGCACAGCCCGCTGATCTGGCCGGTCCTGGTACTGTTCGGCGCCAGCGCCGGTGGGCTTTATACCCTGTCGCTGATTTTGGTGGGCCAACGTTACCGTGACGATGCGCTGGTACGGGCCAATGCGCATATTGCCCTGCTCTGGGGAGTCGGCTGCCTGCTCGGCCCGGCCTCCACCGGGGCTGCCAGCCAATGGCTGAGCAGCCACGCCCTGCCGATGCTGATGGCAGCTGGCGCCCTGGTGTTCATCTATCTGGCCTGGCAGCGCGGCGCCTTTACCGCCGTGGCGGTAGAGCCCATCGACCAGCCGGGTTAGGGTCTGTAGACCCTAATCAGCCAGTTGGCGAGTCAGTTCGGCGGCCCCTACAACCTGACACCCCCGGGCATTCTGCCCTGCCCATAAAGGTGAAAAATCTCCCGAGCCGGCTTGCTCTGCGGCCGTCCGCAGGGGTGCTACGGCGCCGGTAGCCAGCGGAAAGGCCGGGGCCAGCGGGCTGATCGGCCCCAGCTCTCGCATCAGCCGATTGACCATGCCCCGTGCCGGCCGGCCACTGAACAGATTGGTCAGAGCCGTATGCTCGATGGCAGCGGACTGCAGGGCCGCCCGGTGCACGGCGCTGGTTCTGGCCTCCGGGCACAGCAGGTAAGCAGTGCCAAGCTGCGCCGCACTGGCTCCCAGCGCCAGCACCGCCTGCACCCCGGCCGCATCGGCTATCCCGCCGGCGGCCACCACCGGTACGCTGACCGCCGCCAGGATCTGCGGCAGCAGCGCCAGTGTGCCAACCTGCGTCGTTAGGTCAGTGCTCAAAAACATGCCGCGATGACCGCCAGCCTCCAGTCCCTGGGCAATGATCACATCCGCGCCATGGGCCTCCAGCCAGCGGGCTTCGGCAACGGTCGTAGCCGAGGACATCACCACCGCCCCCAAGGCCTTGACCCCGGCCAGCAGTGCGGCCTCCGGCAGACCGAAGTGAAAGCTCACCACCGGCGGCCGATACTCGGCCAGCAGCGCCAGCGCCTCGGCATCAAACGGACGGCGCCCCGGACCGGCCGGGATACTGCTGGGGTCGATGGCAAATTCCCGGTAGTAGGGTGCCAACGCCTGACGCCAGGCCGCTTCACGCGCGGCGTCCGGGGTTGGTGGCGTATGGCAGAAGAAGTTCACATTCCACGGCCCGCTGGCCTCGCGGCTCAGGCGTTGCAGTTCGTCGCGTAGCGCTTCGGGCCCAAGCATCGCCGCCGGGATCGAACCCAATCCGCCAGCGCTACAGACCGCCAGCGCCAGCTCACTGTCCTGGGAGCCGGCCATGGGCGCCTGGATGATGGGCAGGTCGATATCGAAGGGCAGGGGACGGGACATTGCGGCGCTCTCCATGGCGAGTTGAGCGCTACAGGGTAGCAGAGTTCCAACGATTGATCCTGAGCGCCGGATTGGCGACACTCTGGTCTTTAATCTGGAGTCTTTCCATGCTCATGCTGTTAGCCTCGGCCTTTATTCTGGGCCTGATCTTCAACGCCGCACCCGGCGCGGTGTTCGCCGAAACCGTGCGCCAAGGTGTGCGGGGCGGCTTTCGTCCGGCTCTGGATGTACAGCTTGGCTCCCTGGTTGGCGATGCGCTGTGGGCTATTCTCGGGTTGCTCGGGATTGGCCTGCTGCTTCAGATTGACTGGCTGCGCTGGCCGGTCGGCATCGCCGGCGCGCTGTACCTGTTGTGGCTGGCGCGTGATTCCTGGAAGAGTGCCAGCCAGGAGTTTGCCGTTACTGCTCAGGCACCGGTATCGCGCCGTTCGGCGCTGCGCTCGGGAATGCTGCTGTCGCTGACCAATCCACAGAACATCGCTTACTGGGCTGCCATGGGCAGCGCTCTGGGAGCCGTTGGCATCAGCGAACCGAGCGCCAGCGATTACGCCCTGTTCTTCGCCGGCTTCATGCTCTCGTCGGTACTTTGGTGCTTCGTCTGCGCGGCCATTGTTGACCGGCTGTTCCGCAAGGCCGGTCTGCACTGGGCCAAGGCCACCTACAAACTGTGTGCAATTGCCTTTCTGCTCCTGGCGCTGGGCTCGGTGCGCGATTTGTTCAGCCCTGCCAGCTCTGCAGCGACAGCTCCGGCAACCGTGATCGAAGGCCCGCTGGACTGTGCTCCGGCGCAGACCTGCTGAGCTGAGTGATGAGCGAGTTCTGGCGTGATCCGGCACTGCCCTTTGTCGAAAGTCGTCGGGCCAGCAACAGCCGGGCCTGTTACCGGCCACATAGCCACCCAACCCTGTCGATCGGCGTAGTCGATGCCGGCAATAGCCGTTTTCAGTGCGCCGCGGTGCAGGCGCCGCTCGCACCCGGCAGTCTGGTCAGCGTACCAGCCGGGCTGGTGCATGCCTGCAATCCGTTACCGGACGCCAGCTGGAGCTACCAGATGCTGCACCTGGAGCAGGACTGGGTGGCGACGCTACTGGCCGAAATAGCCCCACACCTGGCCGTGCCCGAGCAAGCCTTTATCAGTCATAGCCCGGCTGCCTACCAGGCGTTCTGTCAGCTCAATCGGGTACTGTTCTCCGACAGCGGGCACAGCGACAAGGAGGCGGCACTGATCGAATTCATCGGTCAACGCCTGTGGTGTGCTGGTCAGCCGCTAGGCCGCCTTCCCGAGCCCAGCGCATCACTGCAAGCGCTCAAGGCTCGCCTGCTCGACCCATGGAGCGCCACGCCGAGCCTGACCGAGCTGGCAGCATCGCAGGGTTTGAGCCGCTATCAATTGATCCGCCTGTTCCGTCGCGACACCGGTCTGACTCCGCATGCCTGGCTGCTTGACCAGCGCGTGCAGCAGGCGCGCCAGCGCCTGAGCCAGGGCGCCGACCTGGCCGGCCTGGCCCAGGAGCTGGGCTTCGCCGACCAGGGGCATTTCCAGCGGGTTTTCAAGGCCCACGTGGCGGCCACCCCCGGACACTATCGCCGCGCCTGAGCAACGGCTCAGGCTCAGCGCACTTTTATTCAATACCCCGTTAGCCATCGCCTCCAGACTGGCCGCTCAGACCGTCTGGGGTATGCGACATGTTGCAACAGTTTCTATTGGTGGCCGGCGCCCACTTTCTCGCCCTGCTTAGCCCGGGCCCGGATTTTTTCCTGATTCTGCGTTATGCCATCGCTCAGGGCCGTGCCCAGGCAGCACTGGCCTGCATCGGCATAACGCTGGCCAATGCGCTCTATATCCTGCTGGCCTGGTGGGGCCTGATGGCCCTGAACAGCCAGGCCACCCTGTTTCTGAGCCTGCAGTGGGCCGGCTGCGGCTTTTTGCTGTACATGGGCTGGCAGTTCATTCGCCATGCCGGCCGCCGACCACTGCTCGGCGAAACGGACACAGCGCGCAGCGCACCGGTCGGAGCACTGCTGGCCGGCCTCGGTTCGGGGCTGCTGAATCCCAAGAACGGCCTATTCTATGCCAGCCTGTTCGCGGTGCTCGCCAGCCAGGGTGTCGGCTGGACAGTACAGGGGCTCTACGGCCTGTGGATGACGTTGGTGGTACTGGGCTGGGATCTGCTGGTGGTCTGGCTGGCCAGCCAGCCGGCTCTGATGCGGCGGTTCGGCCAGCAACTGGTACATATCGAGCGGCTGGCCGGGATCATGCTGGTCCTGTTGGCGCTGGCGGTCATCGCGTCCCTGCGGCCCGTCTGAGCCGCGGGACGCTCACCCGCTCAACCAGGACGATGACGAAACACCAGCCCCAACCCCAACAAGATGGCGCCCATGCCCAGCAGACTCAGTGGCGCCAGACGATTGCCGAACACCAGGTAGTCGAGCACTGCGGTGACCCCCGGCACCAGATAGAACAGGCTGGTAACATTGACCAGGTTGCCCACACGAATAAGCCGGTACAGCAGCAGGGTGGCCAACACCGAGATGCCCACCCCCATGTACAACAGCGGAATCAGCAATGCCCACTCGAAACTGATCCGCAGCGGCTGCCACGGCGCCAGTAGCAGGCAACAGAGCAGACCCAGCGCGTACTGCAGTGGTAAAACATCCAGCGGGGCCTGCTCAATGCCTTTCTGGACAATGGCTCCCCAGGTCATGCACACCAGCGCCGCCAGGGCAAAGCCGATACCGGACGGGCTGAAGCGCGCTGCCAGCAAGCTGTCCAGCACGACCAGCGCCAGTCCTGCCAACGCCAACAGCAAACCAAACCAGCGCCACGCGGTGGCACGTCGCTCCAGCAGCATCAGGGTCAGGATCGGCTGCACACCCAGCAGGGTAGCCAGCACGCCGGGTGTCAACCCATGCTCCAGCGACAGCAGATAACAAATGGTATAGCCACCAATCATCAACAACCCGGTAACGCTGACTCGCCATCCGCTGCCAGGTTGCGGCAACCAGCGCCGCCGCCAGGCAGCCAAAACCGCTAGCAAGCCGCAGGCCAGAGCAAAGCGCAGCAACAAAAAAGCAAAGGCTGAGGTGTAATGCAGGCCCCAGGTAGAGAAAATCGCGCCGCCGCTCCACAGCAACACGAATAATGCAGTCGGGCCAATCGCGGCCCATTGAATGTTCAACATGACGTTTACCTGTCAGACACAGGTCGCCGCGCACCGCACGGGCGGCAGCAGGCCGCACCGGTCAGGGCCGGAGACACACAAGTGTTAGGGGAAAATCAGATCAGGCAGTGCGCGACGGCCTGATCGGCGACCACCGCAGGAGGCGGTGATACGGCAGCGATCAGGGCAACCACCGACGGTACGCAGACCGACCCGACACCAATGCTGGTGGCGCCAGGGGGCGGAGTGGCTGTACGTACCTTGAACGTCATGGTCAAAAACTCAATCGGTTGAACAGATCCTTGCGGACAGGCATTACCTTACACCGGTCATGCCTGTCCGCCAAGCAGGTTCGCTCAAAACCCCTCAAGCACGATCTTGCCACGGGCCTGGTGGCTTTCCAGCAGGCGGTGGGCTCGCATCAGATTGGCGGCATTGATGTTGCCGTAGTGCTCGCCCAGAGTGGTACGCAGGGTACCTTGCTCGATCAGCCCGGCAACCCGGCTCAGCAGTCGGCCCTGCTCGGCCATGTCCGGTGTCTGGTGCAGACTGCGGGTATACATGAACTCCCAGTGCAGCGACAGGCTCTTGGGTTTGAGCTTGAGGATGTCGAGGCTGTCGAAGTCGTCGATCAGGCCGAGCTTGCCCTGCGGTGCCAGACATTCGACATACTGATCGAAATGCTCGCTGGTATGGGTCAGCGAAGCGACCAGGTCAACCTGCTCGATCCCCAGCGCCTGCAGTTGCGGCAGCAGCGGCTGGTTGTGGTCGATCACCTGATGGGCACCCAGATCCTTGACCCAATCGATGCTTTGCGGCCGCGAGGCGGTGGCTACCACGGTCAGGGCGGTCAGCTGCCTGGCCAGTTGCACCAGAATCGAGCCAACGCCACCAGCGCCGCCCATCACCAGCAGGGTCTGGCCGGCACCGCCGCCCTCCAGTACCCCTAGCCGGTCAAACAGCAGTTCCCAGGCAGTGATGCTGGTCAACGGCAAGGCTGCCGCCTCGGCGTCGCTTAGACTCTGCGGCGCATGGCCGACAATGCGTTCATCGACCAGATGATACTCGGCATTGCAGCCGGGGCGGTTAAGTGCCCCGGCATAAAACACCCGGTCACCAGGCTTGAAGGCCTCAACCTCGGCACCCACCGCTTCGACGATTCCGACCGCATCCCAGCCCAGCACTTCAGCCTGGCCGTTCTGGGGGGCGCGGTTGCGACGAATTTTGGTGTCCACCGGATTGACCGCAATGGCCGCGACCTTGACCAGCAGATCACGCGGGCCGGGACTGGGCATCGGCAGCTCGAGGTCGATCAGGGCATCGGCGCGTTCAATAGTGCCTGCTTCAAGGTAGCCAACGGCTTTCATGGGGGACTCCGGCAATCAAAATAGTGAACAGACCCCATAATGACCGGCTTTGCCGGAAAGAAAAACCTGCCATATGTAGGGTTTATGTCGGGTCAGGGCAGCTCGATACTCATGCAGCGTGCGGCATAGCGACTGAATTCATCTGCTGGCAATGGCCGGCTGTACAGGTAGCCCTGAGCAAACTGACAGCCGGCGCGCAGCAGAAAATCATGCTGGGCCTGGGTTTCTACTCCTTCGGCGAGGACTTGCAAACCCAGGCTGGTAGCCAGACTGATAGTACTGCGCACGATGGTGGCATCATCGTCGTCGCGCTCCAGATCATGGACGAAGGATTGGTCGATCTTCAGTTTGTGCAAGCGAAAACGCTTGAGGTAGCTAAGCGAAGAATAGCCGGTACCAAAATCGTCCAGCGCCACCCGAACCCCGAGCTGATGCAGCCGCTCCATGGCCAGTACCGCAGTTTCAGGATCCTGCATGGTGATGCTTTCGGTCAGTTCCAGTTCCAGCGATGCGGCGCTCACCCCGGCGCGCTCCAGTCGCTCGGCTACCCGCTCGGGCAGATTAGCGGCACGAAACTGGGCCGCCGACAGGTTGACTGCTATGCACAACTCGGTATAGCCCTGGGCTTGCCAGCTACGAAGCTGGCGTAACGCCTGGCCCAGTACCCAGTCACCAATCGGCCCGATCAGACCGCTGCTTTCGGCAATCGGCACGAATTCAGCCGGCGGGACCCAGCCCAGCTCCGGATGTTTCCAACGCAGCAGAGCCTCGGCCCCGACCAGCCGGCCGCTGAGCAGTTCATGCTGGGGCTGAAAGTGCAGGCTCAGTTGATCCTGCTCCAGCGCCCGACGCAGCGCGTTCTCAAGTTTGAGGGTACGGACATAGTGGCTCTGCAGTTCCGGGGTGTAGAAGCTGTAGCCATTGCGTCCCTGCTGCTTGGCCCGGTACATGGCGATGTCAGCATTGGTATGCAACCCGGCCAGGGTATCGGCGTCGTCGGGATACAGGGCAATGCCGATCGAGGCGCTGACCGTCAGTTCATAACCGGCCACGCTCAGCGGCTGGCGCAGCAGGTCAAGGATTCGCTGGGCGCCGTGGACCGCGGTATTGGCGTCGACTTCCGGCAAGATCAGGATGAATTCGTCACCGCCAGTACGCGACAGTGTGTCCTCTTCACGCAGCTCCTGCCCCAGGCGCTCGGCAAAGGCCACCAGCAGGGCATCGCCAACCGCATGCCCCAGCGAATCATTGATGTTCTTGAAGTTATCCAGGTCAATGAACAGCAATGCCAGGCGCCCGCCGTGCCGCTCGGCCATGCTCAGCGCCAGACGCCCACGCTCCTCCAGCAGCGCCCGGTTGGGCAGGCCGGTCAGCGGATCGTAATAGGCCAGGCGATGAATCTGCTCTTCATCCTCCTTGCGCTGGGAAATATCACTGAAAATGGCGACATAATGGCTGGTCTGGCCGTCCTCATCCTCCATCCGTGAGACGCTAAGCCATTCCGGATAGAGCGAGCCGTCCTTGCGCCGGTGCCAGATCTCGCCCTGCCATTGACCATCGTGCTCAACATGCTCCCACAGTGCCTGATGGAAACTCTGATCATGTAGCCCCGAGGCCAACAGCTCTGGCTTTTGCCCGATGATTTCATCAGCCTGGTAGCCGGTAATCCGGGTAAAACCATGATTGACCATCACCACCCGCCGCTCGGCGTCGGTGATCAAAAAACCATCACTGCTCTGCTCAAATACCCGGGCCGCCAACCGCAACTCCTCGGCGGCCCGCATGTTGTCGCTGATATCGATATGGGTGCCGACGACCAGCCCCTTGGGCTGCCCCTGCTCATCACGCAGCAAGCTGCCGCGCGACAGAATCCAGGTCCAGTCATGGGCCGCGTTACGCAACCGGAACTGGTTTTGGTACAGGTGATCAGGCTGCTCCTCCAGATAGCTGGCAAAGCACTGCACCGCTCGCTCACGATCTTGCGGGTGGAGCAGCTCGATCCACAGTCCCAGCTGCTGACGCTCCGGGGGAAAGTCATCCGGATCGTAGCCGAGCATGCTGAAGAACTCGGGGCTGCAGCGTAGCTGCCGGGTTTTCCAGTCATACTCCCAGGCCCCGGTATTCGAGGCGCTGATAAACGACTGGTAACGGCCCAGCGCCGAGCGTGCCTGATCCTCGGCAGCACGAATCTGGCGAGTCCGCTGTTCAACCTGAGCCTCCAGATTGAGCCGATGCCAGCGCAGGCTCAACAGCAGCCAGCTCAGATAGCCGAGCAGCAGACTGAGCATCACACCCATGACCAACATCAGGGAAATACGCAGCGTCTCCAGTGGATCCTCGTTGTATTCGACACTCAGATCCCAGCGACTGTTGGGCAGATCCATCACGGTATTGACCTGCAAGGCAAAGGGCTCGGGGCGCGATTCCAGCAGAATTTCGCGCTCACCGTTGTGCGGGTTGAGTCGCCAGATCCGATAATGCTGCCCGGACTCCAGCAGGCTGACCAACTCGGGGATCCGGGCTATCTGCTCCAGGCGCACGACTCCGTGTACCAGCCCCCACAAGCGCTCATGGCCCAGCTCATCACTGACAAAGACCGGCAGGCGGGCGGCAATGGCCGGCGAACCGTCGGGCAAGTCGAAGCGACCGGTCAGGGTCAGACTCAGGTTGCGCACGGCGAACCAGGCGTCTTCAGCCTTTTGCGGATGCAGGAACAGATCCTGTCCCAGATCCCCTTCGTGCCCCTGCAAAGGCCAGATGTAGCGAATTCGCCCGGCTGGCGACAACCCCAGCACCGAAATACCGGGGAACTGCGGGACCAGGTCAGCGGCAAAATGCTCGAAATCATCGATCTCGCCACCGCTATAACGTACCACCGCCGCCAGCGTGTGGGTTACGCCGAAGGCCCGCTCGAGAAAGGTTTGCACCCCCAGCGCATGCACTGCGGCCACAGCTTCGAACTGGCGCAGCCGATGATCCTGTTCCAGACGTACCAGATAATGAATCGCCAGGCCCATCAATAGAGCACTCGCCAGACACACCAACACCGCCGTCAACCAAAAGCGCAGCGGCGCACGGGGGGTGGTCCGGGCAAACTCAGACATGGTTCGGCAAACTCGGTGAGGGGGGCAACGGTAGGCACATCGAAGCATCCACCTTGGTCAATGTTGTTATGGTCAGTCCGTTGCAGGCAGCATGCACACTAAGGCTAGCACGCCGCGCTTGAGTTGTCGCAGTTGGCGGACTCGTCCAGCAAGGCCTCCAGACGCTGCCGACGCTGTGGCGCCGCAACCCCGCCCAGAGCCTTGACCTCAGCATGAAACGCCGGCCAATCCTCACCCAGTTGCTGAAATAACCGTTCGAACGCCGGCACCCACTGGTCATACAAGCCAAACGGCAGCAGGCTGGCATTGTTCAAGGGTCTGACGAACCAGCCATCGAAACGCCGGCTGCCATCCCAGCGCTGATCGCGCCAATCCTGGTAGCGCTGCTGCAGCTCGGCCAGCATTTGCTGCTTGCCTTCACGCTTGGCCTGATCGTCCAGCTCACTGGCATACAGCTGCGCCAATTGCCGCCGGGTATCCAGCATCAGTTCGGTGAACTCCCGTCCCTGGCGGGCCTGACGCGGATCCTCAGCGGGCTGACCGCGCTGCTCGCGCCACTGACGCAAGCCCTGCTGTTCGACGAAGCTGGCGTAGGATTCGTTGAAGCTGGTGTCGTCACGCACATAGAAATGCTGGTGGGCCAGTTCATGGAAAATCAGCCCGGCCAGATAATCATCTCCCCAGTGCAGCATGGAGCTGAGCAGCGGGTCGTCGTACCAACCCAGGGTTGAGTAGGCCGGCACCGGGCCGACATAGACATCCATGCCCCTGGCCTGCCAGCGCTTGGCCTCGGCTTCGGCCCGTGCCTCGTTGAAGTAGCCCCGGTAGGCAATGCAGCCGGCCAGCGGGTAGCAGTGCTCGATCGGCTTGAGCGACAGTTCCGGGGTGACGAATACATTCCATAACACGTAGCTGCGCGGCAATTGGGCATAGCGGGTATAGCTGGGGTTGTCCGGTAACCCCAACTGCTCGCTGGCGAACCGCCGGGCCTCCAGCGCCAGCGCCAGGCGCGCCTGCAAGGCCGGGTCGGCCTCCGGGTCAGCCAGAATATCCGCAACCGGCACCGCCAGACGCATGACCTCGCGCTGGCCCTGCCAGGCCTGATGCAGATACTCGACCCGGGCGCAGCCCGCCAACCACAACAGCCCCAGCGCCAACCACAACAGTCTGTTCACACTTGCTCCTCCAGCCAGCCCAGCAACGCCTGGGCCTGGCTCTGGTTGTGCCGGGCCGGCACCCACAGCCCCAGAGAATGCCCGGTTTCGACAAAGCCCCAAGGCGCCAGCAAGCGACCTTCGGCCAGATCGTCCGCCACCAGCAACTGCGGCGCAATTGCCACCCCCAGCCCGGCCAGTGCCGCCTCCAGCAGGTAGTACAGATGCTCGAAACCCTGGGCCTGATTCAGTGCCTGCGGTTCAAGCTGCTGGGCCCTGGCCCAATCGGCCCAGGCCTGTGGCCGCGAGCGGGTATGCAGCAACGGCTCGGTGGTCAGAATCTGCGCGCTTTGCCCATGCAGCCGCTGGGCGCCGGCATAGCGCGGGCTGAACACCGGGCCGATCCGTTCCTTGGCTACAGGATAGACCTGCATGTCGGCCGGCCAGGGCGGCGCGGCGAACATCAGGGTAGCGCTGACCCCGGGCCGACGCGGGTCCAGCTCTCCCTCGCTGGCCGACAGGTGCAGGTTGAGCTGGGGCAACTGGCGCTGCAGCCGATCCAGCCGGGGAATGAACCAGCGCGCCAGCAGACTGCCGGGACAGGCCAGCAGGAACGGCGCAGCCTGCTCGGCCTGACGGATATCCTCACAGGCCAGTCGCAGTTGCCCGAAAGCCTCACCGCAGGCATCGCGCAGGCGCCGCCCGGCGGCGGTCAGGCGCAATCCTCGTCCCGCCTTGTCGAACAGCGCCACCCCCAATTCCTGCTCCAGCGTGCGGATCTGACGACTGACCGCACCGTGGGTGACATGTAGCGCCTCTGCCGCCTGGCTCACACTTTCCAGTCGGGCGGCGACCTCGAAGGCCTTAAGCGCATTAAGTGATGGAAGATCTCTGGCCATGGCTATCTGTCAGCTTTTCTCACAGGTTGGAGCTATCTTATCGATTTTTTCCGGCGCCTGTTCAACCTAACCTGTGGCTACTGTTTCAGGAGGTTGCCATGTCCACACCCCGTTATCGCCGCCAAGCCGACGCGCTGGGCCAATTCGGCCAGTTCGGTGGCCGCTTCGTCGCCGAGAATCTGATGCCGCTGGTTCTGGAACTGGAGCAGGCCTTCAATCAGGCCCTGATCGAGCCTGACTTTATAGCCGAGCTGGACCGTTTTCAGGCCGAGTTCGTCGGCCGCCCCAGCCCGCTGTATTTCGCCGAGCGCCTGACCGAGCAGTATGGCGGCGCCCGGATCTTCTTCAAGCGCGAGGAGCTCAACCATACCGGCGCGCACAAGATCAACAACTGCATCGGCCAAATCCTGCTTGCCAGGCGCATGGGCAAGACCCGCATCATTGCCGAAACCGGCGCCGGCATGCACGGGGTAGCGACTGCCACGGTGGCGGCCCGCTTTGGCCTGGAATGCGTGGTCTACATGGGCGCTACCGATATCCAGCGCCAGCGCGACAATGTTGCCCGCATGCGCCTGCTCGGCGCCCGGATCGTGCCGGTGAACTCGGGAACCGGGACCCTCAAGGACGCCATGAACGAAGCCCTGCGCGACTGGGTGACCCACATCGACAACAGCTATTACCTGATCGGCACCGTGGCCGGCCCACACCCGTACCCAACCATGGTCCGCGAGTTCCAGGCGGTGATCGGCCGGGAAACCCGCGAGCAGATGCTGACCCGCGAAGGTCGGCTGCCAGACAGCCTGATCGCCTGCATCGGCGGCGGCTCCAATGCTATGGGCCTGTTCCACCCCTTTCTCGACGACCCCGAGGTGCAGATCATCGGCGTCGAGGCCGCCGGTCACGGGCTCGCCAGCGGCCTGCACGCCGCCAGCCTGCAAGGCGGCACACCCGGCGTACTGCACGGCAACCGCACCTATCTGCTGCAGAACGCCGACGGTCAGATCACCGACGCCCATTCGATCTCGGCCGGGCTCGACTATCCCGGGATCGGCCCTGAACATGCCTGGTTGCACGAGCAGGGGCGGGTCGAATACGTCGCCATCAACGACCAACAGGCGCTGGCGGCCTTCCATAACTGCTGCCGTCGCGAAGGCATCATCCCGGCCCTGGAAACCGCCCACGCCCTGGCCGAAGTGGCCCGGCGTGCGCCTGATCTGCCGACCGATCACCTGCTGGTGGTCTGCCTGTCCGGCCGTGGCGACAAGGACATGCCGACCGTACTGCAACTGATGGAGGAACAGGCATGAACAGCCAACGCATTGAGCACCGCTTTGCCGAACTGCGCTCCGACAAGCGTGCCGCACTGGTCACCTATCTGTGCGCCGGCGATCCGGATTACTCCACTAGTCTGGCGCTGCTCCAGGGCCTGCCCCAGGCTGGCGCCGACCTGATCGAGCTGGGCATGCCGTTCAGCGACCCGATGGCCGATGGCCCGACCATCCAGGCTGCTACCCAGCGGGCACTGCAGGCCGGCCAGAGTCTGGCGCGCACGCTGGCGCTGGTGCGCGACTTTCGCCGCAGCGATCAGCACACCCCGCTGGTGCTGATGGGCTATTACAACCCGATCTATCGGTTTGGCGCTGAAGCCTTCATCGCCGCAGCGGCCGACGCCGGCGTCGATGGTTTGCTGATTGTCGACCTCCCCGCCGAACACGATCAGGAGCTGGGACCACTGGCCCGTGCCGCCGGCATCCGGATGATTCGCATGACCACCCCGGGCACCGATGCCCAGCGCCTGTCCAGGCTGCTGGAGCAGGCCGAAGGCTTTATCTACCACGTTGCGCTCAATGGCGTGACCGGAGTCGGCCAAGCCGACAGCGCCAGTGTCGCCAGCAGCCTGGAGCGCATTCGCCAGCAGACGACACTGCCGCTGTGTGTGGGCTTTGGCGTACGCCAGCCTTCGCAGGCCGCAGCCCTGGCACAGTTGGCCGAAGGGGTGGTGATCGGTTCAGCGCTGGTCGAACGGCTGCAGGAGCAGGGGGTGGATGCGGCTCTGGCACTGGTACGGGAACTGGCCGCCGCGCTCAGACCCTAGGGTCTGTACGAACAGTCACCGAGCGTAGGCACTTTTCGTACAGGCCCTAGCGGAGTGCCGCCAATACTGGGCCGGTATCCGGGCGCACGCCACGCCACAATTGGAACGCTTCGGCGGCCTGCTCGACCAGCATGCCCAAGCCGTCGATGCAACGTGCTGCGCCGTGTTCAGCGGCCCAGCGGTTGAAGGTCGTTGGTTCCTTGGCGTACATCATGTCATAACAGACCGTGTGACCGGGCTGGATCAGCTTGGGCGAGATCGCCGGCAGCTCACCTGCGAGACTGGCCGAGGTGGCATTGATGATCAGATCGACCGGTTCTTCGATCCAGTCGAACCCGGCAGCGCTGATCGGGCCCTGATCGACAAACAGCGCCGCCAGTTGCTCGGCCTTGGCCACCGTGCGATTGACTACGCAGAGCTGTTCGGGTGCCGCATCAAGAATCGGCTGAATCACCCCGCGAGCAGCGCCACCAGCACCCACCAGCAAAATCCGCAGGCCCTTGAGCGCCAGGCCGTGGTTGATCTGGATATCACGCACCAGCCCCTTGCCATCGGTGTTGTCGCCCAGCAGCCGGCCATCGGCCAGACGCTTGATGGTATTCACCGCACCCGCGCGCTCAGCGGCCGGCGTCCGCTCATCCACCAACGCCCAGGCCTGCTCCTTGAACGGCACCGTGACATTGACCCCCAGCCCGCCCACGAAGAACTCGCGCAGGCTGCCAGCGAAATCATCCAGCGGCGCCAGCAGTGCCTCGTAACTCATCGCCTGACCGGTCTGGGCGGCAAACTGAGCATGAATCTGTGGCGACTTGCTGTGACTGATCGGATTACCGATCACTGCGTATCTGTCCATCAGTTCACTCCTTCGAGCCAGTCGCGCGGGGGCAAAAACTCTTCCACCAGGCGCGCTTCAGCACTACCCGGCTCGGGCTGCCAGTCGTAACCCCAGCGCACTGTCGGTGGCAACGACATCAGGATCGACTCGGTCCGCCCGCCAGTCTGCAACCCAAACAGGGTGCCACGGTCCCAGACCAGATTGAACTCAACGTAACGCCCGCGCCGGTACTCCTGGAAAGTTTTCTGCTCGGCGCTGAACGGCATACCGCGACGCCGCTCGATGATCGGCAGATAGGCCGCCAGATAGGCGTCGCCAATCGCCCGCAGGAATTCAAAGCTGCGCTCAAAGCCCCAATCATTCAGGTCATCGAAGAACAGCCCACCGATACCACGCGCTTCATTGCGGTGCTTGAGGAAGAAGTATTCGTCACACCACTGTTTGAAGCGTGGATAGACTTCGGCACCAAAGGGCGCACAGGCATCACGGGCTACCCGGTGCCAATGCACGCAGTCGTCCTCGTTGCCGTAGTAGGGGGTCAGATCGAAACCACCACCAAACCACCAGACCGGATCGGCACCCTCCTTCTCGGCGATGAAAAACCGCACATTGGCATGCGAGGTGGGAATATGCGGGTTGTCCGGGTGCATCACCAGCGACACGCCCATGGCCTGGAACCGCCGCCCGGCCAGCTCCGGCCGATGGGCGGTGGCCGAGGGCGGCATCCCGTCGCCAAATACATGGGAGAAGCCGACGCCCCCCTTCTCCAGCACCGCACCGTTTTCAATGATCCGTGAACGCCCACCGCCGCCACCGGGCCGCTCCCAACTGTCGGCACTGAACCGGGCCCCACCGTCGGCTGCCTCCAGGGCAGCGCAGATGCGCTCCTGCAGATCCATCAGGTAGGCTTTGACAGCGGCCACGTCGGTGGCCTGGGGCATATCGTTTTTCACGGCAACTCTCAGGACGGTCGGATGATCTGTTCGGTACGTACATCACGAATGATACTGGGATTGCGCCGTCCACCCAAAGCACCAGGCACAATAGCGTCCAATTGAGCATGAAAATATTGCTCTATCCGCAGCCTGGAGCGAGCCGGAGGTCGGCCGGCCGGATTGGCCGAAGTCGACACCAGCGGACCACTGACCGCGCATAGCTGGCGGATCAGCGGGTGATCACTGACCCGCAGTGCAACTGTCTCATGCTGGCCTGTAACCCAGGCTGGCAAACGGTCCTGATGCGGCACCAGCCAGGTGTTGGGGCCAGGCCAGGACAGCCGCAGCCGGGCCAGTTGCGCATCGGGCAAATCCCAGAGCAGAAAATCGAACTGCTCAATGGCTCCGGCCACCAGAATCACGCCCTTGTGCACCGGTCGCTGCTTGATAGTCAGCAGCCGCTCGACCGCCTCGGCCTGCCACGGGTTACAGCCCAGCCCCCAGACCGCTTCGGTCGGGTAGGCGATGACCCCACCAGTCTGGATGGTTTGATTGATCTGCCTGAGCCGCCAGCTCGACACCATGTTGTCGCTCCCGTTGATTGCCTGTGGCTGCGACAGTAGCCGAGCCAGGCTGACAGCTCAAGCCGGGCGCCGACAATAACCGGCAGGGCCGTGCAGAACCAGGCCTTCCAGCTCCAGATCCATCAGCCGCTGCAACACCACATGCACCGGCTGACCACTCTGCTCGCTGAGCCAGTCGACACTGACCGGTTCGTTGTCAAGCCAGCGCCACAACGGATTGTCGCTACGACGTGGGTCTTCACTCGGCTGCAAGGCCTGACACAAAGGCTGGTGCAGAACCCGCAGCACATCGTTGACGGTTTCCACCAGATGCGCGCCATCACGCAACAAGCGGTGACAGCCGCGAGCCTGGGGGTTGTGGATTGAGCCGGGCATGGCGAACACCTCGCGGTTCTGTTCCAGAGCCAGGCGCGCGGTAATCAGCGAGCCGCTGTTGAGGCTGGCCTCGACCACCAGGGTGCCCAGACTCAAGCCACTGATAACCCGGTTGCGACTGGGAAACTGTCCTGGTTGCGCCTTGGTGTCGGGCCAGAACGCCGACACCAGTGCTCCACCCGAGGCGACGATGGTCTCGGCCAGACCGGCATGACGTTTCGGGTAACAACAATCCAGCCCGGTACCCCAGACCGCCACGGTATGCCCTCCGGCTTCCAGCGCGCCCTGATGACAGGCGCCATCAATACCCAGGGCCATACCACTGGTCACGCACAATCCGCTGGCGGCGAAGGCACTGGCGAACTCGCGAGCGGTTGCCGCCCCACGCGGACTCGGATGACGGGTGCCAACCATGGCCAGTTGCGGATCCTGCAGCAGCGCCGGATTGCCACGCACGAACAGCACCGCCGGAGGATCAGCAATCTGGCGCAACAGCTCGGGATAGTCCGGTTCACCCAGACACAGAACATGCTGACCTGGCTGCTCCGACCATTGCCAGGCCAAGGCCAAGCGCTGTTTCAACTCCTGGTCCTGACCAGCCCGCAAACGCAACAGCGCTTCCAGCGCACGCGGACTCATACCCATCGCCTTCAGGCTTGAGGGCGTGCTGCTGAGCAAGGCTACGGGATCGGGTTGAACATCAAACAGACGGCGCAGCGAACGGGCTCCCAGGCCCTCGAGCAACGCCAACGTCAGCCAGGCCTCGTGCCGGGCGGGAGACAGGCTAGTCATGGATCATCCTTGATCGGGGGAAGACTGACAGCAAGACGCCACCCGCAGGTGGCGTCAGCAGTACATCAGAGGTTTCAGGGGTTGCGAACCTTGTCCATGATTGCCAGTTGGCGGTTGGCGTTGAGGACAATGCCGTAACTCAGTTTTTCGTAGGGGCGGAACACCATCAGCAGGCCGGCACGCTCATCGGGCAGACGAACCTGCTCGTTGCGTACCCGGTCGCGAACCACTTCGCCGGTCTTGTAGATCGCCAGCACCGAGCCTTCCTTGAGTCCGTCGCGAATGCCCTTGTTGAGGATCACTACATCGTACAGGCCGATCTGAGTCACGCCATGGGGAACGTCGAGAATCAGGCCCTCGACCTGCTGATCCGGGTCGCTGGGGAAGAAAGTCGAGGCCACCGGCCGCTCTTCGGTTTCCATCAGTCGATCACCGACCCGCACTTCCTGACGGCTGCGGCTGATGTTGAGGGTAACGATATCGCGCTCGTTGGCCACCACTTCACCGGTGCCGATATCCTGGGCATGCAGGCCGAGGAACTCGCCGGTTTCCGGGTCAGAGAACGACTTGCCGCGCCGGTAGATGCCGAAAGCCGGTACCGACTGGTCAACATCACCCCGGGCATAAACCTTGCTGCCGGCGCCTGCCACCACACTTTCGGCCTCGCCACCAATGACATACGGGGCCTGCTCGATGGCGTCCAGATCATCCAGAATCCGACCGGCATTGAGGAAGGCATTGATCGCCTCCAGCGGAATGGTCGGGATTGCCTCGGCAATCGGCTTGGCGCGAATGGTCGGCGACAGTTTGATGGTGCCGCCATCGCCACGACTGACCATCAGCCGCGGCTGGCCATCGATGTAGACCAGGGAAATGATGTCGCCGGGATAAATCAGGTGCGGGTTGTCAATCTGCGGATTGGCGTGCCAGATTTCCGGCCACTTCCACGGCAGGCTGAGGAATCGGCCAGCGATATCCCAGAGGGTATCGCCTCTGACCACGGTATAGCGTTCCGGGTGACCTTCTCTAAAAACAGACTCTTGGGCCTGCACCCAAAGGCTCATGCCGAGCAGCAGGAGGCCGAGTAATGTTTTCCTCATGACACGAATCCCTTTATTATAGAGGCAAGCAATCAAGCCCCGCGTCACTCTCAAAACGCCGGACTTGTTTTTATTTCCAAGCTGCTCATCATCTTAGCAGTACAATTTAGATTTATTCCACAGAATGCATCACAAACCGACATGGCCATATTAAACATCCTGGAGTTTCCCGACCCGCGCCTGCGCACCATCGCCAAACCGGTGGAGGTGGTCGATGACCGTATCCGGAAACTGGTCGACGACATGTTCGAGACCATGTACGACGCCCCCGGCATCGGTTTGGCCGCGACTCAGGTCAACGTCCACGAGCAGGTGATCGTCATCGACATCTCCGAGGACAAGAGCCAGCCACTGGTGTTCATCAACCCCGTGCTGGAACCACTGACCAACGAGTTGGAGCAGATGCAGGAAGGCTGTCTGTCGGTCCCGGGCTTTTATGAGACAGTAACCCGCCCCGAGCGCGTACGGGTCAAGGCACTGGATCGCAACGGCGAGGCTTTCGAGTGGGAACTGGAGGGTTTGCTGGCGGTGTGCATCCAGCACGAGTGCGACCACCTCAACGGCAAGCTGTTCGTCGACTATCTGTCCAATCTCAAGCGTGACCGCATCCGCAAGAAACTGGAAAAACAGCATCGGCTGCAAGCCAGCGGCTGATCTAGACAACCTGACTCCAAGGCTTGCTTCGGCAAGCCTTTTCTTTACGGACTCCCATGAACGCCCAGAATCTTCGCCTGATCTTCGCCGGAACGCCGGAGTTTGCCGCCAGTCACCTGCAGGCGCTGCTCGATGCCGGTCTCAATATCATCGCTGTTTACACCCAGCCCGACCGCCCGGCCGGACGCGGCCAGAAACTAGCCATGAGTGCGGTCAAGCAACTGGCTCTGGCGCATGACCTGCCGGTCTACCAGCCGGCCAGCCTGCGCAGCCCCGAAGCCCAAAGCGAGCTGGCGTCGCTGCAGCCCGACCTGATGGTGGTAGTCGCCTACGGCCTGATCCTGCCTCAGGCGGTACTGGATACCCCGCGCCTGGGCTGCATCAACAGCCATGCCTCACTGCTGCCGCGCTGGCGCGGTGCGGCACCGATCCAGCGCGCCATCGAAGCCGGTGATCAGGCCAGCGGGGTCACTGTGATGCAGATGGAAGCCGGACTGGATACCGGCCCGATGCTGCTCAAGGTCGACACACCGATCAGTAGCCAAGACACCGGCGGCAGTCTGCATGACCGGCTGGCCGAGCTGGGTTCGGCCGCCGTGGTCAAGGCAATTCAGGCCCTGGCCGCCGGCACCCTGCAAGGGCAGATCCAGGATGACGCGCTGGCCACCTATGCCCACAAGCTGAACAAGCAGAACGCGGCGATCGACTGGCAACGCCCAGCGGTTGAGCTGGACCGGCTGATCCGCGCCTTCAATCCCTGGCCGCTGGCTCATGCCCGCTGGCAGGACCAGCCGCTCAAGATCTGGGCCGCCCAGCCGGAAGCCGGCAGCGGCCAACCCGGTGAAATCCTTGACTGCAGCAAGCACGGCCTGCTGGTGGCCTGCGCCGAAGGCGCCCTGCGCCTGACCCGTCTGCAATTGCCCGGTGGCAAACCGCTGGCCTTTGCCGACCTGTACAACGCCCGCCGCGATCAATTCGCCGTTGGCAGCCGCTTGGACAACGGCCAGTGAGCCCGCGTCTGGCCGCCGCCCGCGCCTTGGCTCAGGTAATGGCAGGCAAGGCCTCGCTAGGCAGCAGCCTGCCGACACAACTGGAGCGGGTCAGCGTGCGTGATCGGGCACTCACCCAGGAACTGGCCTTCGGCACCGCCCGCTGGTTTCAGCGCCTGGACGGGCTGGCCAACGCGCTGCTGGAAAAGCCGCTGAAAGCCGCCGAACGCGAGCTGCACGCCCTGCTGTTGGTGGGCCTGTATCAACTGCTGTACACCCGCATCCCGGCCCACGCCGCGATCGGCGAGACAGTCAATGCCGCCAAGACCCTGAAAAAGCCCTGGGCCAGCGGCCTGCTCAATGCCGTGCTGCGGCGCGCCCAGCGTGAAGGCGCCGAACAGCTGGCGGCGCTGGAGCGCGACCCGACCATCCGCCTGGCTCACCCGCGCTGGCTGCAGAAGCGCCTGAAACAGGACTGGCCAGATGGCTGGGAAGCCATTTGCCAGGCCAACAACGCCCATCCGCCGATGACACTGCGGGTCAACCTTGCCCGCACCAGCCGCAGCGCCTACCTGAGCCGCCTGAGCGACGCCGGAATCGACGCCGAACCCTGCCGGTTCAGCAGCGTCGGCCTGCGCCTGCTGCAACCCTGTGATGTCAGCCAGTTGCCTGGGTTTACCGAGGGTGAAGTCAGTGTTCAGGACGAAGCTGCGCAACTGGCGGCGCCGCTGCTGGAACTCAAGCCTGGCCAGCGGGTGCTGGATGCCTGCTGCGCACCGGGCGGCAAGACCTGCCAGATCCTCGAGCAACAGAGTGCGTTGGACGAACTGGTCGCGCTGGATCTGGAACCCAAACGGCTTGAACGGGTCCGCGAAAACCTTGAACGGCTGCAGCTGCACGCTACCCTCAAGGCCGCCGATGCCCGCGAACTGAGCAACTGGTGGGATGGCCGACCATTTCAGCGCATCCTGCTCGATGCCCCCTGTTCAGCCACCGGGGTGATCCGCCGCCATCCGGACATCAAGCTGACCCGCCAGGCTGAAGACATAGCCGCACTGGCACAGTTGCAGGGCCAGTTGCTGGATCAGTTGTGGCAAACCCTGGATGTGGGTGGGGTGTTGGTGTATGCCACCTGCTCGGTGCTGCCGGAAGAAAACAGCCAGACCATTGCTGCCTTCCTGGCGCGCCAGCCCGGTGCCCGTGAGCTGGAGATCAGTGCCGACTACGGCCTGGCGCAACCCTGCGGGCGTCAGTTGTTGCCGCAGAACGATGGCCATGATGGATTCTACCTGGCCAAACTGATCAAAATTGCCGCCTGATTGCAGCGCGCCAGCTACACTACGCGCAGCGGGGGAGAGAGAACATGAAAATCATTATTCTCGGTGCCGGTCAGGTCGGTGGCAGTCTGGCCGCCGAGTTGGCCAGTGAGGCCAACGACATCACCGTGGTCGATACCGATACCAGTCGCCTGCGCGAGCTGGGCGACCGCCTGGATATACGTACCGTACAAGGCAAGGGCTCGTTTCCCACGGTGCTGCGTCAGGCCGGTGCCGATGACGCCGACATGCTGATTGCGGTGACCAGCAGCGACGAGACCAACATGATTGCCTGCCAGGTCGCCTACACCCTGTTCCGCACCCCGACCAAGATTGCCCGGGTACGCGAATCGGCCTACCTGACCCGCGGCGGGCTGTTCCAGAATGAAGCAGTGCCGATCGACGTACTGATCAGCCCCGAGCAGGTGGTCACCAACTACATCAAGCGGCTGATCGAGCACCCCGGTGCGCTGCAGGTACTCGACTTTGCCGAGGGCAAGGTCCAGCTGGTGGCAGTACGAGCCTATTACGGTGGCCCGCTGGTCGGTCAGGAACTACGTTTTCTGCGTCAGCACATGCCCGGCGTAGATACCCGGGTAGCAGCCATCTTTCGCAAGAACCGGCCAATCCTGCCACAGGGCGATACCATCATCGAAGCCGACGACGAGGTATTTTTCGTCGCTGCCACGGCGGATATTCGTGCGGTCATGAGCGAGCTGCGCCGCCTGGAGAAAAACTACAAGCGCGTCATGATCGCCGGCGGCGGCAATATCGGCGAGCGGCTGGCCGAGGCGATCGAAACCCGCTATCAGGTCAAGATCATCGAGAAGTCCAAGGCCCGTGCCGATTATCTGTCCCAGAACCTCGACCGGGCCATCGTGCTGCACGGCAGCGCCTCGGACAAGGAGCTGCTGACCGAGGAAAATATCGAGGAAGTCGATATCTTCTGTGCGGTGACCAACGATGACGAGGCCAACATCATGTCCTCGATGCTGGCCAAGCGCCTGGGCGCCCGCAAAGTCATGGCCCTGATCAACAACCCGGCCTACGTCGATCTGGTTCAGGGCGGTGAAATCGACATCGCCATCTCGCCCTCGCAGGCCACCATCGGCACCTTGCTGACTCATGTTCGGCGCGGCGACATCGTCAATGTCTATTCGCTGCGCCGTGGCGCGGCCGAGGCAATCGAGGCGGTGGCCCATGGCGATACGCGCTCTTCCAAGGTAGTTGGCAAGGCCATCCGCGACATCGACCTGCCACCGGGCACCACCATCGGCGCGATCGTGCGCAATGAAGAGGTTTTGATAGCCCATGATTCGACGGTAATCGAGTCAGATGACCACGTAATCCTCTTTGTTATCGACAAGAAACGCATCCGCGACGTGGAACGTCTGTTCCAGGTCGGGCTGACCTTCTTCTAAGGCGCAGGGAGCGCGTTCATGCAGTACACCCAGATCCAGCGTATTCTCGGCATCCTGCTCATGCTGTTTTCCACCAGCATGCTGCCGGCAGCCGGGGTTGGCCTGTATTACGGCGAGCAGGCCCGCGAGGCCTTCCTGATCGGTTTCGTGATCACCATGGTGCTGGGCTTTCTGATCTGGCTGCCGGCCCGCGGCCAGCGCAATGAACTGCGTACCCGCGACGGCTACCTGATTACGGTGATGTTCTGGCTGGTACTCGGGCTGTTCGGGGCGATTCCGTTGTATCTGTTGGAAATGCCCGACCTGAGCGTAGCCGACGCGGTGTTCGAGTCGTTTTCCGGGCTGACCACCACCGGGGCTACGGTGATCACCGGGCTCGATACTCTGCCACGCGCGCTGCTGTTCTATCGCCAGCAACTGCAGTGGTTCGGCGGCATGGGGATCATCGTGCTGGCGGTGGCGATTCTGCCTTTGCTCGGGGTTGGTGGCATGCAGCTGTATCGTGCCGAAATGCCCGGGCCGCTGAAGGAAAACAAGCTGACCCCGCGGATCGCCGAAACGGCCAAAGTACTCTGGTACATCTATGCCAGCCTGACTCTGGCCTGCGCGCTGGCCTACTGGGCCGCAGGCATGGAGCTGTTCGATGCCATTGGCCATAGCTTCTCAACCGTGGCGATCGGCGGCTTCTCCACCCACGACGCCAGCATCGGCTATTACGACAGCCCGCTGATCGAGCTGATCTGCATCATCTTCATGATCATTTCCGGGATCAACTTCGCCCTGCATTTCCTTGCCTGGCGCCACCGCAGCCTGACCAACTACCTGCGTGACCCCGAGTGCCGGGCCTATCTGCTGATCCTGGCGGCGGTATTTGTCGTTTGCGCGGCGGTGCTGATCCACTACCAGTATCACGATGCCTGGACCAGCATTCGCTATAGCGCCTTCCAGACCGTCTCCATTGCCACTACCACCGGTTTTGGCGTCACCGATTTTTCGGCCTGGCCCACCCTGCTGCCGTTCATGCTGCTGTATGCCAGCTTTATCGGCGCCTCGGCCGGCTCTACTGGCGGCGGCATGAAGGTGATTCGGGTGGTGCTGCTGTATAAGCAGGGCTCACGTGAAATCAAGCGGTTGCTGCACCCCAACGGGGTTTTCCCAGTCAAGCTTGGCAGTCGACCGGTGCCTGACCGGGTGGTGGAGGCGGTATGGGGGTTCTGCGCGGTGTATGTGTTCACCTTCGCGGTGCTGTTTCTGATCCTGCTCGGCACCGGCCTGGATTTCGTCACTGCGTTTTCAGCGCTGGCTGCCTGTATCAATAACCTGGGCCCAGGCCTGGGTGAGGTTGCCGCACACTACGGCGAACTGCAGGACGGAGTGAAGTGGGTATTGAGCTTCGCCATGCTGCTCGGGCGCCTGGAGGTGTTCACCCTGCTGGTGCTGTTGACGCCGATGTTCTGGCGGCGCTGAGGCCCTAGGAGAAACGCTTGGTATACGGCGCGGACCAATTACTGGTCAAGAAAGACCAGGCCCGCACCTTCACCCGCCACCACTCGCTGAACGACCATCCGCAGCACTGGTGCATCCATGGGGATGTCCTGTACCTGACCGGTGACTACAGTGCCGGGTGCCAGCTCGGCCAGCAGCGGATTCTCGACAAACACCCCACCGTCGGACAGATCACGGGTCTGACCAAACACTTCACCCAGTTGCGGATGACTGATCTTGATCCGACACTTCATCATGGTCCGTGGATACTGCCGCTGATTGGCCATGCGCGCTGCTCTCCCTGGTCGTTGCCGTCGTTGTTATAGGTTGTTCAATACCATTTCTTTTCCCCGGCCGGGCGTTTCTTGAAACGCTTCATGCTCCACATATATTGGCTCGGCCAGGTCGCCACATAGCGCCCGATCACCTCACTCATGCAGCTCACCGCCTCGGTTTCATCGTTACTGTATAGCGCCTCTGGCGCCTCTTCCAGTATCACCTTGAAGCCGCTGTTGTCGGGCAGGCGCAGACAGTGGAAGAACAGCGCCTTGGCCTGCCCGCCCTTGAGCAGGTTAGGGACGAATTTGCTGGTCAGGGCCGTGGTACCGAGAAAGGGGACGAACAGACCGCTCTTGAGCGCCGGTTCAGGGTCGGCAGGAATACCGACACAACCACCGCGCTTGACCTCGCGCATGACGCTGATGATGCCCTCGCGGGTCGAGGCCGCGACCTTGTTGCCAAGCTGGGTACGCTGGCGTTGCAGCAGTTCATCCACCGCTTTCTGTTTGGGTGGGCGATAGAAGATGATCGGCTTGGCGCGCGAGCAGTACCAGTGATTGAGCACTTCCCAATTACCCAGGTGGCTGGTAATGCCGACCACGCCCTGGCCCTTGGCCAAGGCATCCAGAAGCAAATGCTCGCCTTCAACCTGCTTGATCAGCGATACCGTTTTTTCCGGTGACCACATCCAGGCGCAGGCACTTTCGGCAAAGCTGCGGCCGATGTTTACCAGCGTTTCCCCGACCAGTTGCTCACGCTCAGATTCGGACAGCTCCGGGAAACAGTGCTGCAGATTGATCCGGGTTACCTCCCGTGACCGGTTCGGCAGTTTCCACATCAACCAGCCCAGCCCGGCACCCAGGCGCTGGGCCACGGCAAAGGGCAGCAACGAAAACAGTCGAAGAAAACCCACGATGATGGCGCCCTTGAGTCGCTCCACACCTATCCCCCGTCAATCAAAAAACGCCATTGTAGCCCGAACCAGGGTCGGCTGCCGTTTCATCACAACCACGCCGGGCCTGTTTTTGCGCGATTAGTCCGTTAGCTCAGCTCGGGGTAACGAAAACAGTCCGTGGTATGGTCCATCACCATCCCGGTAGCCTGCATGAAGGCATAGCAAATGGTTGGCCCGACAAAGGTGAAACCGGCCTTTTTCAAGGCCTTGCTCATGGCCACGGCTTCGGCACTCTGGGTCGGAATCTGGCTCAGGTGTTCAAACCGGTTGATCTTCGGTCGGCCATCGACGAACTGCCAAAGCCACTGGCCTGGATCCTGATGCTGGGCCATCTGCAGCCAGGCCCGGGCATTCTGCCGGGCGCCATGAACTTTCAGCCGATTGCGGATGATCCCACTATCGGCCATCAGCTCCAGTAGTTGCTCATCGCTCTGTTCGGCCATGAACTGTGGATCGAAGCCACGATAGACTTCACGGTAGCGCTCGCGCTTCTTCAGCACAGTGATCCATGAAAGACCGGCTTGAAAACCGTCGAGCAGCAGCTTTTCGAATAGCTGCTGGCTGTTGTACTCGGGCACGCCCCATTCAGTGTCATGATAGTGCTGGTAAATCGGGTCACTCGAACACCAACGGCAACGAACCGGCAAATCAACAGCCTGTGACGCGGACATGGGGCCTCCTGGCTAATGGTTACAGGTCCACCAGCCTAGCCCGAAGGCCCCGTTTTGTCTTGCCCGATCGCTCAGAAGCCGACACTCACACCCAGCACCGGACCGCTGTCCAGGGTACGGTTACCTCGCCGATCGAAGTCGGTACGCAGATAGCGATAACCGGCGTAGGCATAGCTCTGAGCAAACAGCTTGGCCCGAACCTGAGCACCGTATTCGTAACTCTCGTTGACATTGCCATGGGTCAGGCCTTCTGGCGTGTAGAAGCCATAACCACCCAGTGACACTCGCGGTAGCGGGGTATCGACGAACAACGAGCCCCCCAGCCCCAGGCCACCGCCGTTACCGTAATCGGTATCCTGGTACTGGTAACGGCCACCGACACTGAGATCCACCAGCGGGGTAGGCAATGAAATCATCAGTGAGCCGCTGTAGAGGCGGGCGTCGCGGCCGCTGTCATCGGTCTTCAGATAGCCAACACCGGCACGTACACCAGGCACCAACGTCTGGGTGGCCTCCAGGCCATACGAATTGCTGCCGGCGCTGGCTCCCAGGCTTAGCGCCTGGGCTTGGGTAGCGCCTAGGGCCAGCACGGTGGACAGGGCCAAAACGCCACAGGACTTGTTCATGATCAGGGTTACTCCTTGCAACAGGTCTGGAAAAGAAAGAGGCATTGGGCAATGCTCCCACCCGGCTCTGACCCTGTAAAACCCCAAGAGTGCCGGAGCAACATCCTGCAACCTTGTGCTTGTGCGACGGCTCAGCCTGTATGTCCCCCCTATCTGACGGTATACTCCGGCTTTTATTTTCAGCCTGACCGGGTGAACCACGTGACACAAACTACGCCAGACGTGCGCACATTCCAGGGCCTGATCCTCGCCCTGCAAAGCTACTGGGCCGAGCAGGGCTGTGTGATCCTGCAACCCTACGACATGGAAATGGGTGCCGGAACCTTCCATACCGCCACCTTCCTGCGCGCCATCGGCCCGGAAACCTGGAATGCCGCCTACGTGCAACCCTCGCGCCGCCCGGCCGATGGTCGCTACGGCGAAAACCCCAATCGTCTGCAGCATTACTATCAGTTCCAGGTAGTGCTCAAGCCCAACCCGGATAATATCCAGGAGCTGTACCTGAACTCGCTGCGGCATATCGGTATCGACCCGCTGGTACACGATATCCGCTTCGTTGAAGACAACTGGGAATCGCCAACCCTGGGCGCCTGGGGGCTAGGCTGGGAAGTCTGGCTCAACGGCATGGAAGTCACCCAGTTCACCTACTTCCAGCAGGTCGGCGGGGTCGAGTGCTATCCGGTGACCGGCGAGATCACCTATGGTCTGGAACGTCTGGCGATGTACTTGCAGGGCGTTGACTCGGTCTACGACCTGGTTTACTCCGACGGCCCGTTCGGCACCGTGACCTATGGCGATGTGTTCCACCAAAACGAAGTGGAGCAATCGACCTACAACTTCGAGCACGCCAACGTCGACAAGCTGTTCGAACTGTTCGATCACTACGAGGGCGAAGCCAACCGGCTGATGGAGCTGCAACTGCCGCTGCCCGCCTACGAAATGGTGATCAAGGCCTCGCACAGCTTTAACCTGCTCGACGCCCGTCGGGCAATTTCGGTGACCGAGCGTCAACGCTACATCCTGCGGGTGCGGGCCCTGGCGCGCAACATTGCCCAGAGCTATCTGCTGGCCCGCGCCCGTCTTGGCTTCCCGATGGCCAGCCCCGAATTGCGTGATGAAGTACTGGCCAAACTGAAGGAGGCCGAATAATGCAGGCGCAGGATTTTCTGGTTGAACTTGGCACTGAAGAGCTGCCCCCCAAGGCCCTCAAGCGCCTGGCGGAAGCCTTCCTGGAAGGTGTTGAAAAGGGCCTGGCTGACGCTGGGCTGAGCTATCAGGCCGCCCGTTACTACGCCGCGCCCCGGCGCCTGGCCGTGCTGGTTGAACAGCTGAGCACCCAGCAGCCGGACCGCAGCAGCCAGATCGACGGCCCGCCGCTGCAGGCTGCCTTCGACAAAGACGGCAACCCGACCCAGGCCGCCCTGGGTTTTGCCCGCAAGTGCGGGGTTGAGCTGACCGAGATCGATCAAAGCGGGCCCAAGCTGCGCTTCGTCAAATCCGAGCCAGGCCAGCCGGCCACCAGTCTGCTGCCTGGCATCGTCGATGCAGCTCTGGCGCAGCTGCCGATTCCCAAGCGCATGCGCTGGGGTGCGCACAAGACCGAATTCGTCCGCCCGACCCAGTGGCTGGTGATGCTGCTCGGCGATCAGTTGGTGCCCTGCGAGATTCTCGCCCAAAGCGCTGGCAACCAGTCGCGCGGCCATCGATTCCACCACCCGGATCAGTTGACCATCAGTGCCCCAGCCGAATACGCCGACCGCCTGCGCCAGGCTTTTGTGGTCGCCGATTTCAGCGAGCGCCGGGAACTGATTCGCCAACGGGTCGAGCAACTGGCCGCCGAGCAGCAGGGCAGTGCGATCATTCCCGATGACCTGCTCGATGAAGTGACCGCTCTGGTCGAATGGCCGGTGCCTCTGGTCTGCTCGTTCGAGGAACGCTTCCTCGAAGTGCCGCAGGAAGCCCTGATCAGCACCATGCAGGACAACCAGAAGTACTTCTGCCTGCTCGATGCCAGCGGCAAGCTGCTGCCGCGCTTTATCACCGTAGCCAACATTGACAGTGAAGACCCGGCGCAGATCATCAGCGGCAACGAGAAGGTAGTGCGCCCGCGTCTGACCGATGCCGAGTTCTTCTTCAACCAGGACAAGAAGCAGCCGCTGGAAACCCGCAACGAGCGACTGGCCAAGGTGGTGTTCCAGGCCCAGCTCGGCAGCGTGCTGGACAAGGCTGAACGGGTTTCCAGCCTGGCCGCCTTCATCGCCGCACAGATCGGTGGCGACAGCAGTCACGCCGCCCGCGCCGGACTGCTGTCCAAGTGCGACCTGGCCACCGAAATGGTTGGCGAGTTCCCGGAACTGCAAGGCATTGCCGGCTACTACTACGCCCGCCATGACGGCGAAGCCGAGGACGTGGCGCTGGCACTGAACGAGCAGTACATGCCGCGCGGCGCCGGCGCCGAATTGCCCAGCACGCTGACTGGTGCCGCCGTGGCGCTGGCCGACAAGCTCGACACCCTGGTCGGCATTTTCGGCATTGGCATGCTGCCGACCGGCAGCAAGGACCCCTATGCCCTGCGCCGCGCAGCCCTGGGCGTGCTGCGGATTCTGATCGACAAGCGCCTGGAGCTGGATCTGACCAGCGCCCTGACCAGCGCGATCGCCCAGTATGGCGACAAGATCAAGGCCGAGGGTCTGCTGGCTCAGGTTCAGGACTTCATCTTCGACCGCCTGCGCGCCCGTTACGAGGACGAAGGCATCGACGTGGCCGTGTACCAGTCGGTACGGGCGCTGAACCCGGCCTCACCGCTGGACTTCGATCAGCGCGTACAGGCGGTGCAGGCCTTCCGCCGGCTGCCCGAAGCTGACGCCCTGGCCGCCGCCAACAAGCGGGTGTCAAACATTCTGGCCAAGGCCGAGGGTGAAGTCGGTACAGTGGTCAACACCAGCCTGCTGCAGGACGCCGCCGAACAGGCCCTGGCCAATGCCATCGACAGTGCCGAGCAGGCCAACGCCCCGCTGGCCGCCAACCGCGACTACCAACGCAGCCTGGAGCAGTTGGCCAGCCTGCGGACCCCAGTCGATGCATTCTTCGATCAGGTACTGGTCAACGCCGAAGACCCGGCCGTACGCGCCAACCGCTATGCGTTGCTGGCCCGATTGCGCGCACTATTTCTCGGGGTGGCGGATATTTCGCTGTTAGGCTGACGTGAAACTGATCATTCTCGACCGCGACGGCGTTATCAACGAGGACTCCGACGCCTACATCAAGTCACTCGACGAGTGGATTCCGTTGCCAGGATCGATCGAGGCCATGGCGCGCCTGAGCAAAGCCGGCTGGCGTATTGCCATAGCCACCAACCAGTCCGGCCTGGCGCGCGGTTATTTCACCCAGGAAATACTCGAAGCCATGCACGCCAGACTGGCCGAACTGGTGGCCGAGCAGGGCGGTCAGGTCGAACTGATTCGTTACTGCCCACACGGCCCTGACGACGACTGTGACTGCCGCAAGCCACGTCCCGGGCTGTACCGCCAGATTGCCGATTACTTTGGCCTGGACAGTCTCTCAGGGGTACCCACTGTAGGCGACAGCCTGCGTGATCTGGAGGCCGGCGTTGCCGTCGGTTGCAAACCCTATCTGGTGCGCACCGGCAAGGGCAACAAAACCGCCAATCAGGCGCTGCCCGCCGGCACACTGATTTTCGACAACCTGGCCGCTGTGGTCGACTCATTGCTGGAACCCTGACATGCGCCTGTTCATGCTCCTGCGGATCACCCTGTTCTACCTGTTGCTGGCCTCCAGCGCCTGCCTGTGGAGCATCCTGATGCTTGTGCTGGCACCGCTGTTGCCGTTCCGCTGGCGCTTCGGCCTGGTGGTCGAATGCTGGACCCGTTTCGCCATCTGGCTGTGCAAGGTCATGGTTGGTATTCGCTATGAAGTCAGCGGTCTGGAGAATATTCCGGACCAGGCCGGGGTCATTCTGGCCAACCATCAGAGCACCTGGGAAACCTTTTTCCTGCAGCAGATCTTCCGTCCGCAGAGCCAACTGCTGAAAAAGGAACTGCTGTATGTACCCTTCTTCGGCTGGGCTCTGGCCTTGATGAAACCGATCGCTATCGATCGCAGCAAGGCCCGCGATTCGCTCCAGCAACTGACCCGCATCGGCGGCCAGCGCCTGCGTGACGGAATGTGGATTCTGGTATTTCCCGAAGGTACCCGCAAAGCCCCCGGTACCCCAATCAAGTTCAGTCGCGGCGGTGCGGCCCTGGCGGTGAGCACTCAGGTACCCGTGGTACCGGTTGCCCACAATGCCGGTGAACACTGGCCCCGGCATGGCTGGAACAAACATCCTGGTACCATCAAGGTCATGATCGGCCCTGCGATCTATCCCAAGGGTTCAGACCCGCGCGCCATCATTGAGGTCAATCGCGAGGCCGAGGCCTGGGTCAATCAGGCCCTGAGCGCCATCAACCCGGGCAGTTCCGGGCACTGACAAGGAACGGATATGGATATTCACGACTACTTGCGTACGCTGGCCGAGCAACAGGGTTCTGACCTGTTTTTCAGCGTGGGGGCACCGGTCACGCTCAAGCGCGAAGGTGAGTTCGTCCGCCTTAACGAGACTCAGGTACTGGAGAAAGGGCAGGTCAAAACCCTGGCTTACGCCCTGATGAGCGCCAAGCAGATCGAGGAATTTGAAACCCAGCTGGAAATGAACCTTGCCCTGGGGATTGCCGGGGTAGGGCGCTTTCGGGTCAACGTTTACTGGCAGCGCGGTGAAGTGACCATGGTCGTGCGCTTTATCAGTGACCGGATCGCCAGCTTTGCCGAACTTGGGCTACCGCGGGTGCTGGAAAAACTGTCACTGCTTGATCGTGGTCTGATTCTGGTAACCGGGGCCACCGGGAGCGGCAAATCAACAACCCTGGCAGCGATGATCGATTACCGCAACCGCTGCCGCTCGGGTCATATTGTCTGCATTGAGGATCCGATCGAGTTTCTGCATCACCATCAATGCTCGATCGTCGATCAGCGCGAGGTCGGCCTGGACACCCACAGTTTCAAGGCCGCGCTGCACAATGTCCTGCGTGAATCCCCAGACGTGATCATGATTGGTGAAATTCGCGACCGGGAAACCATGCAGCATGCCCTACATTACAGTGAAACCGGGCACCTGGTACTGGCCACTCTGCATGCAACCAATACCGTGCAGGCAGTGGAGCGCATCGCCAACCTGTTTCCGGAAGAGGCGCGGGCTCAGGTACTCAATGACATCTCCATGAATATGGTGGCTATTATCGGCCAACGCCTGGCAAATGGCGTAAAAAAGCAGCGATTGCCGGTTGTTGAAATGCTCTTGCGCACACCCTATATCGTCAACCTGATCGCCCGCGATGAGCTTCACGATATCAAGGCAGTGATGAGTCGCGGTACCGATGACAAGGCTCTGCAGACCTACGATCAACATCTGTTCCGACTGCTCAAGGCCCGGGAAATTACTCTCAAGGAAGCCCTGCGCCTGGCCGATTCACGCAACGACCTGATGCTACGCGCCAAGCTGGAAGACCAGGCCAAGGACAATAGCGAGTCAGCAGCACCGGCTGAGCCGACCAGCGACGCGGCAGGGTTTGATAGTGACCTGACTGAAGACTTTCGTTAAGGAAGCACTGATTATATCCGTTCAGCGTTAGCCCAATTGTCGCTGACCTGTTCTGGACACGCCGTGAACCCATCCCTGGGGGCTTGACGATGCCCGTCCAGGGCATCGACAGTCCAGAACAGGTCAGCGCCAACCGGGCAACCGGGCTTACGTGCAATTAATCAGTACTTCCTTAAGCGTTTACCACACTCAGTTGAGAATCGACCAACGGCCATCCTTAAGCCGGACAAACTCCATCTGCGTGACCTCGCTCTTGCGCCCGATCATCGGCCGCGTAGCGTCGATTTCCAGATCACAGCGATATACGTTCTGGCGTACTTCCTCGCAGCCGATTACATGAACACTGTGCACTTCAGGGGTGATCGCCCGTGCCAGATCACCGCCAAAGGCCCCACCCAGCGCTTCCATTTGCTGGGTGATATTCTCACTTTCGGCCCTGATCAAGGCCTCAACATCCGCACTTGAAGGCCCCTTGGAGCAGCCGGCCAGCACCAGCGCCAGTGCCGCAGCGCCCAACAGCTTAAAGCTCACCACGCTCATCTCAGGGCCTCCGAATCAGACGTCGAGGTTGGATACCGCCAGGGCATTGCTTTCGATGAACTCGCGACGCGGCTCGACGTGATCACCCATCAGGGTGTTGAAGATCTGGTCGGCAGCAATAGCATCCTCGATATTGACCCGCAGCATCCGTCGGCTTTGCGGATCCATGGTGGTCTCCCACAACTGCTCGGGGTTCATCTCACCCAGCCCCTTATAGCGCTGAATGCTGTGCCGGCGTGCAGTCTCATTCATCATCCACTCCAGCGCTTCCTTGAAGGTGCTGATCAGCCTCTTCTTCTCGCCGCGCTGAATATAGGCGCCGTCTTCGAGCAGGCTTTGCAGCTTTTCACCCAGCTCGGCCATGGTCCGGTAATCGTTACTGGCAAACAGGTCGCGGTTGAAGGTGAAGTAGCTCGACAGACCGTGACTGATCGACTCGACTTCCGGCAACCACAAATGCCGCTCGCGGTCTTCACGCAGGTTGACCCGGTATTCCTGACCCGATTTCTCACCCTGTTTGACCCGCTGTTCGAAGCCAACCAGCCAGTTTTCCATGAACGGCTTGTCGGCCAGGTTGTCCAGACTCAGACGCGGCAGGTAGATGAAGTGCTCCATCAACTCTTCCGGATACAGGCGCGACAGGCGCTTGAGGGTCTTCATTACCGAGCGGAATTCCTGCACGATTTTTTCCAGACCTTCACCGGTAATACCCGGGGCATGTTCGTTGACGAACAGGTAAGAGTCTTCCAGTGCCGACTGGGTCAGATACTCTTCCAGCGCCTCATCATCCTTCAGGTACTGCTCCTGCTTGCCTTTCTTGATCTTGTACAGCGGCGGCTGGGCAATATAGATGTAGCCCTTTTCGATCAGCTCCGGCATCTGCCGGAAGAAGAAGGTCAGCAGCAGGGTACGAATGTGCGAACCGTCGACGTCAGCATCGGTCATGATGATGATGTTGTGGTAACGCAGCTTGTCGATATTGAATTCTTCCCGACCGATACCGCAGCCCAGGGCGGTGATCAGCGTGCCGACCTCAGCCGAGGACAACATCTTGTCGAAGCGGGCCTTCTCGACGTTGAGGATCTTGCCCTTGAGCGGAAGAATGGCCTGGGTTCTGCGGTTGCGGCCCTGTTTCGCCGAGCCACCCGCAGAGTCACCCTCCACTATGTAGAGTTCGGACAGGGCAGGATCCTTTTCCTGACAGTCAGCCAGTTTGCCCGGCAACCCGGCAATATCCAGTGCACCCTTGCGCCGGGTCATTTCCCGGGCCTTGCGCGCCGCTTCACGGGCGCGAGCGGCATCAATCATCTTACCAACCACTGCCTTGGCCTCACCGGGGCTTTCCAGCAGATAATCGGCGAAATATTTGTTCATTTCCTGCTCGACCGCAGTCTTCACCTCAGACGAGACCAGCTTGTCCTTGGTTTGCGAGGAGAACTTGGGATCCGGCACCTTGACCGAAATGATCGCGGTCAGGCCTTCACGGGCGTCATCACCGGAGGTGTTGACTTTCATCTTCTTCAACAACCCTTCCTGCTCGATATAGGCGTTCAGCGAGCGGGTCAGGGCGCTGCGGAAACCGGCCAGGTGGGTGCCGCCATCGCGTTGGGGAATGTTGTTGGTGAAACACAGGATGTTTTCGTTGAAGCTGTCGTTCCACTGCAGCGCCACCTCAACACCGATTCCATCCTCACGCTGGAGGTCGAAGTGGAACACGCTGTTGACCGCACTCTTGTTCTGGTTCAGGTATTCGACAAAGGCCCGCAAACCACCTTCGTACTTGAAGGTTTCAACCTTGCCACTGCGCTCATCTCGCAGGTTGATGCCGACCCCGGAATTGAGGAACGACAGCTCGCGCAAGCGTTTGGCGAGAATATCCCAGCTGAAACTGATACTGCTGAAGGTCTCGGCCGAGGGCTTGAAATGGATCTGGGTGCCGGTGGTCTCGGTGTCGCCTACGGCCTTCAGCGGCTCCTGAGGGACGCCATGACGGTACTCCTGCTCCCAGACCTTGCCCTGGCGACGAATGGTCAGGGTAAGCACCTCTGACAGGGCGTTGACTACCGAGACCCCGACACCGTGCAAACCGCCGGATACCTTGTAGCTGTTGTCGTCAAATTTACCGCCGGCATGCAGGACGGTCATGATCACTTCAGCAGCAGACACTCCTTCCTCGTGGATATCCACAGGAATACCACGGCCGTTGTCGCGTACAGTGATCGATTCGTCGGTATGAATGATGATATCGATGTCGCTACAGTGGCCGGCGAGTGCCTCGTCAATGGAGTTATCGACCACTTCGAACACCATATGGTGCAGGCCGGTACCATCATCCGTATCACCGATATACATACCGGGGCGTTTACGGACCGCATCCAGGCCCTTCAAGACCTTGATACTGGATGAATCATAGGCATTGTTGTCGGTCATTTCGTCACTCCAGACATTAACCAGTCTGCACAATTCGGCCATGTTCCACGTGGAACATGGACACCGGTGTTTCAGTTTTCCAGCTACCAGCCAACTGCTCAGCCTCAACACAGCTAATGAACACTTGGCAATTCAATCCTTCAAGCAGGCGACACAGAGCTTCGCGGTGCTGGCCATCCAGTTCAGAGGGCAGGTCATCGACCAAGAAAACACAGTCCTGTTGCCGTCCACTGGCCTTGAGCAAATGCCCTTGGGCGATTTTCAAGGCGCATACCACCAGCTTCTGCTGGCCACGAGACAATACGTCGACAGCATTCATACCGCGTACTCGCAAACGCAGGTCAGCACGCTGCGGCCCGGACTGGGTATGGCCCAATTGACAATCTCGCTCGAACTGCTGATCAAGCACTTCAGCCAGCCCACGCTCTTTGTCCCAGCCGCGGTAATAGCTCAAGCTGAGTTCATCAAGGGTTATCAACTGACCCAGCACCGTTTCAAACTCGGGCTTGAGCTGCTGTATATAGCCGCGCCGATAGTGGTCAATGCGTTCCCCCATTTGTACCAGCTCGGTTTCCCACGGGGCGAGCATGGAACGTTCCATTCTACCACGACGCAGCAGTGAATTCCGTTGCTTGAGGCTTTTTTGCAGTCGCTGCCAACTGGGCAGAAATTGATGTTCCACGTGGAACACACCCCAATCAAGAAATTGCCGGCGCTGCTTCGGTGCTCCCTCAAGCAAACGAAAACTCTCGGGGTTAATCAACTGCAGTGGCAGGGTTTCGGCCAATTGCGCCGTGCTGCGCACGCTCTGGCCATCAATCCGAATCTGATAATCCGCCTCTTTGCCTCGGGTAATGCCCATCGAGCGTTGAGCACCGGCATGCAAATTCAGGTCAGCAAAAACCGTGCACTGTTGCTGTTCATACTGAATCACTGGGTTGAGGCGAGTACTGCGGAACGAACGGGCCAGGCCCAAAATATGAATGGCTTCGAGCAAACTGGTTTTGCCGCTGCCGTTGGCGCCGGAAATGATGTTGATGCGTGGGGAGGGATGGAGAGTCACCGGGTGCAGATTACGCACCGCGGTGACTGACAGACGCTTTAATGGCATCGAGCGTTCAAAGACGCATAGGCATGACAACGTAGAGGCTGTCGTCAGACTCGGACTCCTGGATCAGGGCACTGCTATTGGCATCGGACAGGATCATCTTGATCTGCTCGTTGCTCAGGACGTTCATTACGTCCAGCAGGTAGCTGACGTTGAAACCGATCTCCAGCGAATTACCGCTGTAGTCGACCACGATATCTTCTTCAGCCTCTTCCTGCTCCGGGTTGTTGGCCTGGATTTTCAGCTGCGCTTCGCTGAGCATCAGACGAATACCACGGTACTTTTCGTTGGACAGAATCGCCGTACGGCTGAAAGCATTACGCAGCGTCTGGCGATCAGCCAGGATAATCTTGTCGCCACCGCGCGGCAGGACCCGCTCGTAATCAGGGAATTTGCCATCGACCAGCTTCGAGGTGAAAGTGAAGTCGCCGGTAGTGGCGCGGATATGATGGGTACCCAACACGATATTGACCAGATCGTCAGCCTCACCGAGCAGCCGCGCCAGTTCAAGAATCCCCTTGCGCGGAACGATCAGTTGATAACGTTCCTGGTAGTCGATGCCAGCATCGACAGTACACATGGCCATCCGGTGACCATCAGTTGCTACTGCGCGCAGTTGGCCCTTGTTGATTTCCAGCAACATGCCGTTGAGGTAATAACGCACGTCCTGCTGGGCCATGGCGAAACTGGTCCGCTCAATCAGCCGACGCAGTTTGCTTTGACCAATGGCAAAGCTCATGGCCCCCGGGCCGTCTTCAACATTGGGGAAATCGCTGGCAGGCAGGGTAGCCAGGGTAAAGCGGCTGCGCCCGGCCTTGATCAGGGCCTTGTTGTCTTCAACCTTAAGAGTCAGTACAGAGTCATCAGGTAGCGACTTGCAGATATCCATCAGCTTGCGCGCCGGTACGGTGATTTCGCCGTCGACCGCTGCCTCTTCCAGATTGATGCGGCCAACCAGTTCGACTTCCAGATCGGTCCCGGTCATCGACAGGGTATTGCCGTCAACCACCAGCAAAACATTGGACAACACGGGCAGGGTCTGTCTGCGTTCGACAACACCGGCCACCAGTTGCAGGGGCTTCAACAGGGCTTCGCGCGGGATGGTGAATTGCATAGTCTTCCTTCGACCTCGTGCAGGTTAGCAGGTTGCCGACGTGACCTCAGGTGGTCAGCGTCCTCAGCAAGTTCTTGTAATCTTCGCGGATATCAGCATCGGTTTCACGCAGCTCGGCAATCTTGCGCGTGGCGTGCAGCACAGTGGTGTGATCCCGCCCACCAAAAGCATCACCGATTTCCGGCAGGCTGTGATTGGTCAGTTCCTTGGACAGAGCCATGGCTACCTGACGCGGCCGCGCCACCGAGCGCGAACGGCGCTTGGAGAGAATATCGGCGATCTTGATCTTGTAGTACTCAGCCACAGTGCGCTGGATATTGTCGATACTCACCAGCTTATCCTGCAGCGCCAGCAAATCCTTGAGCGACTCACGAATCAGCTCGATGGTGATATCGCGCCCCATGAAATGGGCACTGGCAATCACCCGCTTGAGCGCACCTTCCAGTTCGCGGACATTCGAGCGAATGCGCTGGGCAATGAAGAAGGCGGCATCATGCGGCAGATCGATCCGCGACTGCTCGGCCTTCTTCATCAGAATAGCGACCCGGGTTTCCAGCTCCGGCGGCTCAACCGCCACCGTCAGGCCCCAGCCGAAACGCGACTTTAGCCGCTCTTCCAGGCCGTCAATTTCCTTGGGATAACGGTCACTGGTCAAAATCACTTGCTGCCCACCTTCAAGCAGAGCATTGAAGGTATGAAAGAACTCTTCCTGCGAGCGTTCCTTCTTAGCGAAAAACTGAATGTCGTCGATCAGCAGGGCATCGACCGAACGGTAGTAGCGCTTGAAGTCATTGATCGCATTCATCTGCAGCGCCTTGACCATATCTGCCACGAAGCGCTCAGAATGCAGGTAGACGATCTTGGCTGCCGGGTTCTTTTTCAACAGGTGGTTGCCAACCGCATGCATCAAGTGGGTTTTACCCAGGCCCACCCCGCCATACAGGAACAACGGGTTGTAACCATGCTTGGGGTTATCGGCGACCTGCCAGGCTGCCGCCCGAGCCAGTTGGTTCGACTTACCCTCGACAAAGTTTTCGAACGTGAAGCTGCGGTTCAGGTAACTGGTGTGCTTGATCAAAGCCGGCGCGGAGTTGTCACTTGCCTGGCCAGGCAAGGGCGTGGCCACTTCGGCATCGGACAATGGTGCGCCTTCTGGCTCAAAGCCCTGGGCACTGACCTGGGCCCGAGGGCGCACTGGTTCAGCTATCCGTTCCGGGGCTGGGGCGCTGGGGGCCGGTGTGGCCGCGGGCACTGGCGCTGGTTGAGTCCTGACAGGGGCCTGGACTGCCGCCGCGCTCCTGCGACTGCCAATCAGCAATGAAACCAATGGGGCCTGGCCCTGGGACAAATCATCGAGCAACTCCTGAATACGATTCAGGTACTTGTCATTGACCCAGTCCAGCACGAAACGGTTGGGCGCGTACAAACGCAGCTCGGTCTGATCCCCATCAACCTGCAGAGGGCGAATCCAGGTATTGAACTGTTGAGATGGTAGCTCATCACGCAAGAAGTCGATGCATTGCTGCCAGAGTGCAACAGACACAATATCCCCCGGTACTTGACCTTATACAACACGTTTCTGGGAGACGGAGGCGGCACATCGTGTGCGGCGTTTCTCGTCCTGACAAGCCATCCATTCTAGCGGTTCACCTTCGACTTATCCACACCAATCAAGCATTTACTGTAATTGGGCCAGAGCGTCGCAACACCACTTCGATAATCGTTCAATGCATCTGTGAACCACGAAATACGGGGCTCTTAAACCCTGTGGAAAACCCTTGATCAAGCCTGTGCCAATTTCCTTGAAGGGTTGTGCACAAAACCACCCTGTGGATATCAGTCACATTTATCCACAGAACAGTCACAAGCATCCAACCCGTGCCCCAACACCCTATCAACAACCTTATCCCTTGCCCTAAACCTGCATCCCCCCTGAGCCAGGGCAATCTATCCACAGTTCTAGCAGCTACTAAGAACAGTATTTATATTCATCTTTTAAACACATAGATTTTCTATTCTTTTTCTTTACTCACAACCACCGAATGAAATTGACCTGGGCGGGCGAATTCTCTAGAATTGCCGGTCCCTTGAAAGGGCTCATTGGCTCTTGTTGAACCACTCAGGTATCTGAAGATGAAAAGAACTTTCCAACCCAGCGTTTTGAAGCGCAAGCGTAACCACGGTTTCCGTGCTCGTATGGCCACCAAAAACGGTCGCCAGGTTCTGGCCCGTCGTCGTGCCAAAGGCCGCAAGCGTCTGTCAGCCTAAGACCCGGTTATCCAGGTGGATCTCGGGTTTGGCCCTGAATACAGGTTATTGACGCCTGGCCAGTTCAAGGCCGTTTTCGATGGAGCCACCTGCAAAGCCTCAGGACCCAGTCTGTTGTTGCTCGCTCGATTCAATGAGCAAGAGCATGCACGGCTGGGTTTGGTCATAGCCAAAAAAAATGTCCGGCGTGCCGTAGACCGTAACAAGGTCAAACGCGTGGCACGTGAGTCCTTCAGGCATCACCGTGCTGAACTGGGCAATCTGGATATTGTCGTTCTGGCCCGCCGCGGCCTGGGCGACCTTGACAGTCAGGCGCTGCACGCCCTGTTTCGGGACATGTGGCGCCGACTGATCAAATCGGCTGACAAGCACAAACGAACTCGCGAATCTGGACCCCCGTCATCCCATGCGTAGAGTCGCGCTCGGACTGATCAAGGTTTACCGCTACGCTATCAGTCCGCTGATGGCCAATCATTGCCGTTTCTACCCAAGCTGCTCCTGTTATGCCCAGGAAGCCATCGAACAACATGGCTTGCTCAAGGGCAGTCTGCTCAGCGCCCGTCGCCTGAGCCGTTGCCACCCCTGGAATCCCGGTGGCTACGATCCTGTTCCACCAGCGTCTGACAACCCTTCTTCCCAGATGGCCAACAAACCATGAACATGCAACGAAATATCCTTATTGCTGCCTTGCTCGTGATCACCTACCTCATGGTTTTGCAGTGGAACAAGGACTACGGTCAACCCGAACTGCCGCCGGCCGAAGCCGCTACCAGCCCGCTGCAGGGCAACGACCTGCCGGATCTGGCCACGGCTCAGGTTGATGGCGACGTACCCGAAGTCATCGAGCCCTCCGCCAACGAAGTGCCCAGCACCCCGGCAGTGCCTGTAGCCACCAGCAACGAATTGATCCAGGTACGCACCGACAGCATGCTGGTCAGCATCGACCCGCGCGGCGGTGATATCGTCGCCGTGGCCTTGCCGCAATACCCGCAGCGCAAGGACCGGCCCGACCTGCCGTTCCAATTGCTGGAGCAGAGCAGTGCCCGCACCTATGTCGCCCAGAGTGGCCTGATTGGCCCCAACGGCCTGGACGCCCGTGCCTCTGGCCGACCGCAGTTCAGCAGTGCCCAGACCCAGTACGAACTGGGCGACGCCGAAACCCTGGTGGTTGACCTCAACTATCAAGAGGGTGAGGTCAGCTACATCAAGCGCTTCACCTTCACCCGTGGCGACTATCTGGTCGGCGTCGAATACCTGATCGACAACCAGAGCGATGCTACCTGGACCGGCAACCTCTACGGTCAGATCAAGCGTGACCAGAGTGGTGATCCCTCCAGCACCGGTGCCACCGGCATGGCCACCTACCTGGGCGGAGCCTATTGGAGTGCTGACCGCTCCTATACCAAAGTCAGCTTCAAGGACATGGACAAGTCGCGGCTGAGCGAAACCGTTACCGGCGGCTGGGCAGCCTGGCTGCAGCACTACTTTGTCAGCGCCTGGATTCCCAGTGCTGAGCAGAACAATGTCTACCAGACCCGCAAGGATAGCCAGGGCAACTACATCATCGGCTTTATCAGCCCGGCCACCAGTATTGCCGCAGGCGAGCAAGCCAGCCTGAAAGCCGATTTCTACGCCGGCCCGAAAATCCAGGACCGCCTGGGGGAAATTTCCCAGGGCCTGGAACTGACCGTCGACTATGGTTTCCTGTGGTGGATTGCCCAGCCGCTGTTCTGGGTGCTGAGCATCATCCATGGCTTCGTCGGCAACTGGGGCTGGAGCATTATCCTGCTGACCATTCTGATCAAACTGGTGTTCTTCCCGCTGTCAGCCACCAGTTACCGTTCGATGGCCAACATGCGCCGGGTGTCGCCGAAGCTGCAGGCGCTGCGCGAGCAGCATGGCGATGACCGGCAGAAAATGTCCCAGGCGATGATGGAGCTGTACAAGAAGGAAAAGATCAACCCGCTGGGTGGCTGTTTGCCGATTCTGGTGCAGATGCCGGTGTTCATCGCCCTGTACTGGGTACTGATGGAAAGCGTGGAAATGCGTCAGGCCGAGTGGCTGGGCTGGATTGGTGATCTGTCGCTGAAGGACCCCTACTTCATCCTGCCGATCCTGATGGGTGTGACCATGTACATCCAGCAGCTGCTCAATCCGACTCCGCCGGATCCGATGCAGGCCAAGGTGATGAAGATGCTGCCGATCATCTTCACCTTCTTCTTCCTCTGGTTCCCGGCCGGTCTAGTGCTGTACTGGGTGGTCAACAACATCCTGTCGATCGCGCAACAGTGGTACATTACCCGGCAGATCGAGGGGGCGGCCGAGAAGGCCTGAAGCTGAACCCCGCGCCACGCAAACGCCCCGATCCCGGGGCGTTTTGCATTGAGGTGCCTTAAGTCGCACAGAGGATGCCATGAGCCGTTACCATGCCGATACCATTGCCGCCATCGCCACCCCGCCGGGGCAGGGTGGCGTCGGCATCATCCGCCTGTCCGGCCCGGCGGCACTTACGGTCGCCCGGCAACTCAGCCGGATCGAGCCCAAACCCCGCTATGCCCACTACGGCCCGTTCTGGCATCAGGATCTGGTGCTCGATCAGGGGCTGACCCTGTTCTTTCCCGGGCCACACTCATTTACCGGCGAAGATGTGCTGGAGCTGCATGGCCACGGTGGCCCGGTGGTCATGGATATGCTGCTCAAGGCCTGCCTGGATTGTGGCGCGCGGCTGGCCCGCCCGGGCGAGTTCAGTGAACGGGCCTTTCTCAACGACAAGCTTGACCTGGCCCAGGCCGAAGCCATCGCCGATCTGATCGAAGCCAGCTCCGAGCAAGCCGCGCGCAATGCCGTGCAATCGCTGCAGGGGGCCTTCTCCCGGCGGGTAGATGAGCTGACCGAAGCACTGATCCAGTTGCGCATCTATGTCGAGGCGGCGATCGACTTTCCCGAAGAGGAAATCGATTTTCTCGCCGATGGTCACGTACTCGGCCAGCTACACGCGATCCAGAACCAACTGACCCAGGTCCAGCGCGAAGCCGGGCAGGGAGCCTTGCTGCGCGATGGCATGACCGTAGTGATCGCCGGTCGGCCCAATGCCGGCAAGTCCAGCTTGCTCAATGCCCTGGCCGGCAAGGACAGCGCGATTGTCACCGACATAGCCGGCACCACCCGCGACATCCTGCGTGAACATATCCACATTGACGGCATGCCGCTACATATCATTGATACTGCCGGCCTGCGCGCCACTGATGATGTTGTCGAGCGGATCGGGGTGGAACGGGCGATGAACGCGATTGCCGAAGCCGACCGCATTCTGCTGGTGGTCGATGCCAGTCAGCCGGAAGCCGGCAACCCGGACAGTCTGTGGCCGGAGTTTCTTGACCAGCACCCGGACCCGGCGAAAATCACCCTGATCTACAACAAGGTGGATATCAGCGGTGAACCGGTTGGCCTGCAGAGCGCCGATGACGGTAGCGTAAGCCTGTGTCTGAGCGCCCGCAACGGCGAAGGGATCGAGTTGCTGCGCGAGCACCTGAAAAGCTGCATGGGCTTTGAGCAGACCGCCGAAAGCTTGTTCAGCGCCCGCCGCCGACACCTGCAGGCACTGGAACAGGCGGCCGAATTCCTCAGCCATGGCCACCAGCAACTGACCGTCCTGGGCGCCGGCGAACTGCTGGCTGAAGACCTGCGCATGGCGCAACAGGCACTGGGCGAGATCACCGGCCAGTTCAGTGCCGATGATCTGCTGGGGCGGATTTTTTCCAGTTTCTGTATTGGCAAGTAAGCCTTACTCCCAACCAGCCACTGCCGGCTGGCTGATCTGCCGCTGAACCAGGCAGCGACCATCACGCACCGAGGCCAGCACCGGCGACTGGTTGAGCAGCACCTGGTAGGGGTTGTGGCCATGGAGCACCATGCAACGGGCCGGCCGGCCAACGGCAATGCCATAGTCACTCAGGTTAAGCGCCGCTGCGCCGTTATCGGTCACCAGCTCAAGCGCGCTTTCGATTCGTTCTATGCCCAGCATGTGACAGGCATGCAGACCAACATCCAGAGTGCGCAGCAGGTTGCCATTGCCCATCGGGTACCAGGGGTCGCGGATCGAGTCCTGGCCAAAGCAGACCTTGAGTCCGGCATCCAGCAGCTCCGGCACCCGGGTGATGCCCCGGCGCTTTGGATAACCATCGAAGCGTCCTTGCAGATGCAGGTTCTCGGTCGGCAGCGCGACAAACCGCAACCCGGCCTTCTGCAGCAGGCGGAATAGGCGGCTGCAATAGGCCTGGTCATAGGAGTGCATGGCGCAGGTGTGGCTGGCGGTGACCCGGCTACCGTAATCACGGCTCAGGGCTTCGGCTGCCAGCACTTCGAGAAAGCGCGATTGCGGGTCGTCGATTTCGTCGCAGTGCACATCTACCAGACAATCGTGGGCCTGGGCCAAATCCATCAACAGCTTGACCGACTCGACCCCATAATCACGGGTAAACTCGAAGTGCGGGATTCCACCGATCACATCGGCGCCCAGCTCCAGCGCACGGCTCATCAGTTCCGGGCCCTTGGGAAAGGACAGAATGCCTTCCTGGGGAAAGGCCACAATCTGCAGATCGACGAAATCCCGGACGCGCTCGCGCACCTCGACCATGGCCTGTAGGGCCGTCAGTTGCGGGTCGGTGACATCGACATGGGTGCGTACATACTGAATGCCATGCGCAGCGAACAGTTTGAGGGTCTGCTCGGCACGCCCTATCACGTCCTCACGGCTGAGCAGCGCCTTGCGCTCAGCCCAGCATTCGATACCTTCGAACAGCGTACCACTGCGGTTCCAGCGCGGCTCACCAGCGGTCAGCGCCGCATCCAGATGAATATGCGGCTCAACAAAGGGCGCACTGACCAGATTGCCCCTGGCGTCCAGTTGCTCTGCACTGGCGTTCAGCTCGCCAACCTGGGATTCGATGGCGCTGAAACGGCCGGAGGCCATGCGCAGGGTATACAGGCCGTCGGCACCAACCAGACGGGCATTGACGATGGCTTCAAGATGCGGGGTCATGCGGGGTCTCCAGATTCAGGCGTGGTGACGCCGGCTCGCGCAGCAGAGCCAGAGCCAGCGTCAGGGTGTAGATATCATCGATATTGCCGGGCTCAAGCCCAGTCAGGGTAAACAGCTTGTCCAGCCGATAGCGCAGCGAGTTGCGGTGACAACCTAAGGCATCGGCCGCCGCCGTCAGGTTGCCCTGGTGCGCCAACCAGGCTTCCAGACTGCTGGCCAGTTGTTTCAGCAACTCCAGATGCTGGCCAATAAAAGGGTCGATCAGGGCCAGGCGCTCCTCAGGCTCGCCCACCCGCAACTGCAACCGCTCGAGCAACGAGCCGGCCTGCTGCTCGGCCAGACGCCGGGCCTGCTGTTCGCGCTGCACGATTGCCCGGCTGATGGCTTCGGTCACAGTCACCATGGGCAGCGAGTATGGCTGCTCCAACAGCGGCATCTGCAACTGATCGGCCAGGCGCAACAAAGCCAGCGGCAACTGGCCGATATAGACATCACCGGTCAGAATCACCAGGCCTGCGATCTCGGTACGCGCCGCCTCATACAGCAGCTCAAACAGGTTGCTCTGATTGTGGTGCCGACCAATCCCGGTAATGAATACCAGTTCCCCTCCTTTGATCCAGGGGCCAAAGGAGCGATTCTCGGCAACATAGGGCCAGCGTACCAGCCGCTCGCTGCCGGCAGCCCCAGCGCGCAGGCGGATCCCCCCTAGGCCAGGCAACTGCGACACTTCACGACAGCGCAGACCCATCATCCGGCACTGCGCAGCAACGCGGCACGACGTTCACGCACCCCGGCCACTGCCAGTTCGATCAGGACATAAGACAACGCCGCAACCAGCACCCCAACCAGTGGCGCGATCCAGGCTGAAGCATAGGCAACCAGCGAACCCAACGCATAGGCTGTCAGCCCGACCAGATTGAAGGCCGGCAATCGGGCTGTGCCAATCTCCGGATAGCGCCCCCGCCAGGACACGAAATAATTGGCCATGATTACCCCACCGACCGGCGGAATGAAGGTGCCGAGCAGAATCAGAAAGGGAATCAGCCAGGCGTACATCCCCAGCACCGCCAGCAGAGTACCGATAGCCGCACCGACCAGGGTAATGGTTCTGCGCCGCTCGGTACGCAACAGATTGCAGCCGGCCACGGCAAAGTTGTAGACGGTATTGTCCTGCGTGGTCCACAGATTGAGAAACAGCATCAGGATCCCCAGCGTTGCCAGCCCCTGGGCCACCAGAATATCGACGATATCAGCCTGTTGATAGACCAGTGCGCCAAAGGCCCCCACCAGCGTCATCAAGCCATTGCCCAGGAAAAAGGCAGCCAGGGTTGCCAGTACCGCGGACTTGCCCGAACGGGCGAACCGGGTCCAGTTGGTCGCCTGGGTACCGCCGCTGACGAAGGTACCGAACACCAGGGTAATGGCGGCAGCCACACTCATCTCGGTACTGGGGATCACACTGCTAAGCCCTGACAGCCCGCCAGCATCGGAGGCAGCAATCGTCAGACTGACGGCAACCAGAATGATCATCGCCGGCACGGCAAAACGCGACAGCAGGTCCAGGCCCCGATAACCAACAAAGGCACTGACACAGAATCCAAACCCGAACAACACCATCAACGGCAGGGTCAGCCCCTCAGGCAAACCGGTCATCTTGACCAGCAGCAAGGCCATGGTAGCGGTCCCCCAGGCATACCAACCGATCTGGGTGAAACCAAGAAGCACATCAGACAACTTGCTGCCCAGTTCGCCAAAGGCGAACCGGCTCATCAAGGCGGTGTTCAACCCAGAGCGGGCGGCAATATAGCCCAGCACCGCCGCGTAACAACCCAGCAACAGGTTGCCGATCAGCAGAATCCACAACATGGTGGAAAAGTCGAAGGCCGTGCCAATACTGCCGCCAGCCCACATGGTGGCGGTAAAGAAGGTAAAGCCCAGCAGCACAAAGCCCATCGACCACAGGCTTTTTCTGGCCTGAGCCGGCACAGGCTCCAAGGGGTAGTCCTGGTCTGCAGTCACATGCGTATCAGTCATCACGGTATCTCCCTATTCTAAAAGGGGCATGGGTTGCGTCAGCGCCCCGCCACGGTTCAGTCCCTTGGGCATTTGCAATGGCTGTGCCACGGGCCAGTTTAGGTTGCCCTCACGCCGTTGGCTGAACCAATGAGCTGTGCAAACTGCACAAATAGCCATAACCCTCCCGCCTGTATAGGTTAATAACGCCCCAAAATGATGCGGATTGGTCGAATAAACCCTGTGGAAAACCCACCCTGAGCCAGGTCGATAACCCTGTGCATGGACTGAGGGCAAACCCGCCTGTGGATAAGCCAACTGGTTACCCACAGCTTTACCCAAGGATTCACCCCTGTCTGTCCCCCTATCGCCAACAACCTTATGCTTTCTCTAACCGAATGAAGATATTGGATTTTTTATGCTTATCCACAGAAAATGGGCTGATCATATACAGTCATATAAACTAGGTTTTTAAACATGTTTTCCTTTTCTCTATGTAATTTCCTTCACCTTCTTGGCTTACCCCGGGTTGATCAAAAAACGTTCAACCGCTGGCTGCAATTTTTTCGCTCTGGGCCTATAATCAGCCCCTTTTCCCAAAATCAGCCTGAACCGGGCAATGAGGTGAGCGGTGGACTATCCAAGTCGTTTTGACGTGATCGTGGTAGGTGGCGGCCATGCCGGTACCGAGGCCGCGCTGGCGGCTGCACGCATGGGTGTGAAGACTCTGCTGCTCAGCCACAACGTCGAAACCCTGGGACAGATGAGCTGCAACCCAGCCATTGGCGGGATTGGCAAGAGTCACCTGGTCAAGGAAATCGATGCGCTGGGTGGCGCCATGGCTCGGGCGACCGACCAGGCCGGGATCCAGTTCCGGATTCTCAATAGCCGCAAGGGCCCGGCGGTGCGTGCCACCCGCGCTCAGGCCGACCGGGTGCTGTACAAGGCGGCGATCCGCCAGATGCTGGAGAACCAGCCGAACCTGTGGATCTTCCAGCAGGCCTGCGATGACCTGATCGTCGAACAGGAGCAGGTACGCGGTGTCGTGACCCAGATGGGCCTGCGCTTTCTCGCCGACAACGTGGTGCTGACTGCCGGTACCTTCCTTGGCGGGCGCATTCACATTGGTCTGGACAACTATTCCGGTGGCCGCGCCGGCGACCCGCCGGCGATTGCCCTGGCCCAGCGCCTGCGCGAACTGCCGCTGCGGGTCGACCGGCTGAAAACCGGCACCCCGCCGCGGATCGACGGCAAGAGTGTGGATTTTTCCCAGATGACCCCGCAGCCCGGCGATACCCCGTTGCCGGTCATGTCGTTCATGGGCTCGGTCGACGAGCACCCCGAGCAGGTCAACTGCTGGATCACTCACACCAACGAGCGTACCCACGAGATCATCCGCAACAACCTCGACCGCTCGCCGATGTACACCGGGGTGATCGAGGGCATTGGCCCGCGCTACTGCCCGTCGATCGAGGACAAGATTCATCGCTTTGCCGACAAGAACAGCCATCAGGTGTTCATCGAGCCGGAAGGCCTGACCACCCATGAGCTGTATCCCAACGGCATTTCCACCTCGCTGCCGTTTGACGTGCAGCTGGAGCTCGTGCGCTCGATCAAGGGCATGGAAAATGCCCATATCCTGCGTCCGGGGTATGCCATCGAATACGACTACTTCAACCCGCAGGATCTGAAGTATTCGCTGGAAACCAAGGTCATCGGCGGGCTGTTCTTCGCCGGGCAGATCAACGGCACCACCGGTTACGAAGAGGCCGGCGCCCAGGGGTTGCTGGCCGGCCTCAACGCCGCCCGCCGCGCCCAGGGCCAGGACGCCTGGTGCCCGCGCCGTGACGAAGCCTACATCGGCGTGCTGGTCGACGACCTGATTACTTTGGGCACCCAGGAGCCCTATCGGATGTTCACCTCGCGGGCCGAATACCGTCTGGTGCTGCGTGAAGACAACGCCGACCTGCGCCTGACCGAACAGGGCCGGGCCCTGGGCCTGATCGACGACGCCCGCTGGGCCGCGTTCAACGCCAAGCGCGAAGCCATCGAGCTGGAAAACCAGCGCTTGCGCAGCACCTGGGTACAGCCTGGCAGTGCCCAGGCCGAAGCCTTTGCCAGCCGTTACGGCGTGCCGCTGACACGCGAATACAACCTGCTGGATCTGCTGCGTCGCCCAGAAGTCGACTACGCTGGCCTGTGTGACACTACCGGTGAGCAGAGCATCGATCCGGCCGTGGCCGAACAGGTCGAAATCCAGACCAAGTATGCCGGCTATATCGAGCGTCAGCAGGAGGAAATCGACCGTCTGCGTCAGCATGAGGCCACCCGGTTGCCGGCTGACCTCGACTATCAGGCGCTCAGCGGCCTGTCCAACGAGATCAAGCACAAGCTCGATGCCGCCCGCCCGGAAACCTTGGGTCAGGCCTCGCGGATTCCCGGCGTGACGCCGGCGGCGGTCAGCCTGTTGCTGATCCATCTGAAAAAACGCAACGCCCTGGGTGGCAGTCAACTGGCCCGGGAGGCGTAAGGCGGATGCAGGACAAGGCACAGGAATTGGCGGCCGGCGCCGCGCAACTGGATATCGCCCTCAGCCCTCAGCAGAGCTCGCTGCTGCTAGGCTATCTGGCATTGCTGATCAAGTGGAACAAGGCCTACAACCTCACGGCGGTACGTAATCCCGATGAAATGGTCAGCCGCCACCTGCTCGACAGCCTGAGCGTGCTGCCGTTCGTCACCCCTGGCCGCTGGCTGGATGTGGGTAGCGGTGGTGGCATGCCCGGGGTGATCCTGGCGATCATGCGTCCGGACTGTCAGTTCACCCTGCTTGACAGCAACGGCAAGAAAACCCGCTTTCTCACCCAGGTTCGGCTCGAGCTGGGGCTGGGCAATCTGGAGGTGGTCAACAGCCGGGTTGAAGCTTTTGCTCCGAAGCAGCCGTTTGATGGTGTGGTCTCGCGGGCCTTCAGCGCGGCCAATGACTTCGTCGCACTGACCCGGCATCTGGGAACGGTGAAAACCCGCTGGCTGGCGATGAAAGGCCAGTATCCTGAAGAAGAGCTGGCAGCCCTGCCGCTCGACTTCCGGGTTGAACAAAGCACGCAATTGTCAGTTCCCGGTTGCCAGGGCAGCCGTCATCTGCTGATACTGCGTCGGGTGACTTCGGCGGATAACGGATAGGAGGTGTCAGTGGGTAAGGTACTGGCTATTGCCAACCAGAAAGGCGGTGTCGGCAAGACTACGACCTGTATCAACCTCGCCGCCTCGCTGGCCGCTACCAAGCGCAAGGTGCTGCTGATCGACCTCGACCCCCAGGGCAATGCGACCATGGGCAGCGGGATCGACAAGGCGGAACTGGACAACTCGGTGTACGAACTGCTGACCGGCCGCTGTGAACTGGATCAGGCCCTGCAACGTTCCGAACATGGCGGTTATGACTTGCTGCCGGCCAACGGCGACCTGACCGCTGCCGAAGTCGAACTGCTTGATATCAAGATGAAAGAGAGCCGGCTGCGCTACGCCTTGACGAATGTCCGGGGCAAATACGATTTCATCCTGATCGACTGCCCGCCGTCGCTGAACATGCTGACGGTCAACGGACTGGTTGCCGCCGATGGTGTGGTTATTCCGATGCAGTGCGAATACTACGCGCTGGAGGGGTTGTCGGCGCTGGTCGACACTATCAGCCGGATTGCCGCGGTACTTAACCCCAATCTGCAGATCGAAGGTCTGCTGCGGACCATGTACGATCCGCGCAACAGCCTGACTCTGGATGTGTCGGCCCAGCTCTCCAGCCATTTTGGCGACAAGCTCTATCAGACCGTGATTCCACGCAATGTGCGTCTGGCCGAGGCGCCGAGTTTCGGCATGCCGGCACTGGCCTACGACAAGCAGTCGCGCGGCGCAGTGGCGTATCTGGCGCTGGCCGGTGAACTGGTACGGCGCAGCAAGCAGGCGGCCAAGGCCGCGGCAGCAGCAACCGAATAATCTAACCGGAAGAAGGACAGCACAGGCATGGCGGCGAAAAAGCGCGGCTTGGGACGAGGACTGGATGCACTGCTTGGGCAGGCCAACGCCGCCCGGCAACCGGTGGAAGACAGTCAGGATCAGCAGCTCAAGGAGCTGCCGGTCGATCTGATTCAGCGCGGCAAATATCAACCGCGGCGGGACATGGACCCCCAGGCCCTTGAGGAACTGGCAGAGTCGATCAAGGCCCAGGGCGTGATGCAGCCGATCGTAGTGCGGCCGATCGATGGGCAGCGCTACGAAATCATTGCCGGTGAGCGGCGCTGGCGGGCGACCCAACTGGCCGGGCTGGACTCCATTCCGGCGGTAATCCGCGAGGTTCCGGACGAAGCCGCGATCGCCATGGCGCTGATCGAGAACATCCAGCGTGAAGACCTTAATCCGATCGAAGAAGCCATGGCCCTGCAGCGCCTGCAGCAGGAATTCGAGCTGACCCAGCAGGAAGTGGCCAACGCAGTCGGCAAGTCGCGAGTCACAGTCACCAATCTACTGCGTCTGATGGCCCTGCCCGATGACGTCAAACTGCTGCTCGAGCGTGGCGATATCGAGATGGGCCATGCCCGGGCTCTGCTCGGCCTGCCCCTGGAGCAGCAAACTCAGGCCGCCCGTCAGGTCGTGGCCAAGGGGTTGACCGTCCGCCAGACCGAAGCGCTGGTTCGCCAATGGCTGAATCCGCGCCGTGAGTCAGCCCAGGTTCGCAGCAATCCGGATATCGACCGGCTGCAACTGGATCTGTCCGAGCGACTCGGCGCCGAGGTGAAAATTCAGCACGGCAACAAGGGCAAAGGCAAGCTGGTCATCAGCTACAGTTCACTGGATGAACTGGACGGCGTTTTGATGCACATCAAGTGACAGCCGGGCCGCTACTTTGGTCGTGAACCCACCTGCCAAGGTGGCAATAGCGGCGAAAATCGACCGGATTTCGGGCGGTTTCGGTTGAACCTGCTGGTTATTCAACCTATACTCCCTCGCGCTGTTTTGGCTGGTGAATGCACCAGTTTGTTGCAAGCAAACAACCGGAATGCGCCCGGAAGAGGCCGTATCACAGGTTAGGGTAAATGGACGCAAGAACGCCCAACAGAACCCCCTTCCATCGGCTCCCCGCTTTCCCGGTGTTGCTGCTGCAATGCCTCGTTATGCTCGGGGTTGCCGCGATCCTGTGGTTTTTCCAGGGACCGGTTGCCGGTTATTCCGGCTTGTTGGGAGGGCTGATCGCACTGGTCCCCAACGCTTATTTTGCCTACCGGGTGTACCGCTATAGCGGTGCCCGGTCGGCGCGCGCCATCGTCCGGGAACTGTATTCCGGCGAGGCAGGCAAACTGATTTTGACCGCCGCACTGTTTGTGCTGGTGTGGGTGGGCGTGAAACCGCTGGAGGTCGCCGCAGTGTTCGGTGGGTACCTCGCGGTGCTGGCTGTAGGTGCCAGCGCATTGCTCATCGTCAGAGGCTTTCCAAAGCATTAGCGTTTGAGGCGAATATGGCGAGTACATCAGTAGAGTATATTCAGCACCATTTGCAGAATCTGACCTTCGGCAAACTGCCGGCCGGTTATGAGCGTTATGATGGTTCTGTGTTGCAGGAAGCTACCTGGACCGTGGCCAAGAGTGGCAGTGAAGCCGCTGACATGGGCTTCATGGCATTCCACCTGGATACCCTGGGCTGGTCGATCCTGATGGGGATCATCTTCCTTGGGCTGTTCCGTTTTGTTGCTACCCGCGTCACCGTCGATACCCCCAATGGGCTGCAGAACCTGGTCGAAATGACTGTCGAGTTCGTGCAGAACATGGTCAAGGATACCTTCCACGGCCGTAATCCACTGATCGCCCCGCTGGCCCTGACCATCTTCGTCTGGGTCCTGCTGATGAACTCGCTGAAGTGGATTCCGGTCGACTACATACCGCAGCTGGCGGTGCTGTTCGGTCAGTACGTCCTGGGCATGGACCCGCATGACGTCTACTTCAAGATTGTTCCGACCACCGATCCCAATGCCACCTTCGGCATGTCTATCGGGGTGTTCGCGCTGATCATTTTCTACAGCTTCAAGGTCAAGGGCACCGGCGGATTCATGAAGGAGCTGTCCTTCACCCCGTTCAACCACTGGGCCCTGATTCCGGTCAACCTGTTCCTGGAAATTCTCGGTCTGCTGACCAAGCCGCTGAGCCTTGCGCTGCGTCTGTTCGGCAATATGTATGCCGGTGAAGTGGTGTTCATCCTGATCGCGCTGCTGCCGTTCTACCTGCAGTGGGTACTGAACGTGCCGTGGGCGATCTTCCACATCCTGGTCATTCCGCTGCAGGCCTTCATCTTCATGGTGCTCACCATTGTGTATCTGAGCGCTGCCCATGAGGACCATTGACGCAGTCAGAACCTGTTCAACCAACGACAACCTTGCACTACAACCTTGAAACTTAGTTAGGAGTAATTATGGAACTCGTAATCATCGCTGCCGCTATCATGATCGGTCTGGGCGCTCTGGGTACTGGTATCGGCTTCGCCCTGCTGGGCGGCAAGCTGCTGGAGTCCACTGCTCGTCAGCCTGAACTGGGCCCGCAGCTGCAGACCAAGACCTTCCTGATGGCCGGTCTGCTCGACGCCGTGCCGATGATCGGCGTTGGTATCGCGATGTACCTGATCTTCGTTGTTGCCCCTGGTCTGGCTGGTTGATCGATCGACTCCGATAACTGGCAGGGCGCAGGCCCTGTCAGATCGATCGTCACACCCCAGGTATCAACGAAATAGCACGAGGTAAATCGCTGTGAACATTAATCTGACGCTGTTTGGTCAAACGATTGCCTTCGCTATTTTTGTCTGGTTTTGCATGAAGTTCGTCTGGCCGCCGATCACGGCAGCCATGGCCGAACGCCAGAAAAAAATCGCCGAAGGCCTGGATGCGGCTGGCCGCGCCCAGCGTGACCTGAGCCTCGCTCAGGAAAAAGCTTCCCAGACCCTGCGTGAGACCAAGGAACAGGCTACTCAGATCATCGAGCAAGCCAACAAGAGTGCCAACCTCATTATTGAGGAAGCCAAGCAGCAGGCACGTTCCGAAGGTGAGCGCCTGATTGCGGCCGCCAAAGCCGAAATCGAACAAGAAGTGAATCGCGCCAAGGATCAACTGCGTGCCCAGGTTGCCACTCTGGCAGTCAAGGGTGCTGAACAGATCCTGCAGTCCGAGGTGGATTCCAAGGCCCACAGTGAGCTGGTCGAAAAACTGGCCTCACAACTCTAAGCGAGGCGAGCGATGGCTACTATCAACACGCTAGCTCGGCCTTACGCCAAAGCCGCTTTCGAGCACGCGTCGACAGCCAATCAGCTGGATGCCTGGTCAGGCATGCTGGCTCTGGCTGGCGCTGCGATCAACGAAGCGGTTTTTGCCGATAGAGTGCGCAACCCGGGTCTGACCCGTGAGCGCAAGGCCGAGGACCTGCTCATGGTGTGTGAAGGTCAGATCGACGAGGCGTTCGGAAATTTCATCCGGACCCTGGCCGAAAATGACCGTCTGCCCCTGATCCCGGTAATCGCCGAGCTCTATGAGCAACACAAGGCGGAGCACGATCGGAGCGTCGCAGTCGAAGTCGAAAGCGCCTTCGAGCTGAGCGAAGATCAACTGAAAACGCTGGCAACCGCACTATCCAAGCGGTTGGACCGGACAGTGACCCCTCAAGTCACCATCAATCCCGCCCTGATCGGCGGTGTGCTGGTACGTGCGGGTGACCTGGTCATCGATGGTTCGGTCCGCGGCAAGCTTGCAAAGCTCGCCGAGGCGTTGAAATCCTGATTTGAGGGACATGGCACATGCAGCAACTGAATCCTTCCGAAATTAGCGAAATTATCAAGAAGCGCATCGAGAAACTCGATGTCAGCTCCCAGGCCCGCAATGTCGGCACCATCGTCAGCGTTTCCGACGGTATCGTGCGCATCCATGGCCTGGCCGATGTAATGTACGGCGAAATGATCGAGTTCCCCGGTGGCGTCTATGGTATGGCGCTGAACCTGGAGCAGGACTCTGTCGGTGCGGTGGTTCTGGGTGAATACCTGAGCCTGGCCGAGGGCATGACTGCCCAGTGCACCGGCCGCATCCTTGAAGTACCGGTTGGTCCGGAACTGCTGGGTCGCGTCGTTGACGCGCTGGGCAATCCGATCGACGGTAAGGGTGCGATTGATGCCAAGGCTACCGACGCGGTCGAAAAGGTCGCCCCGGGCGTGATCTGGCGTAAGTCGGTCGACCAGCCGGTGCAAACCGGTTACAAGTCGGTTGACGCGATGATTCCGATCGGCCGTGGCCAGCGTGAGCTGATCATCGGTGACCGTCAGACTGGTAAGACCGCCATGGCGGTTGATGCGATCATTAACCAGAAAGGCTCCGGCATCAAATGTATCTACGTAGCCGTTGGTCAGAAGCAGTCGACCATCGCCAACGTGGTACGCAAGCTGGAAGAGCACGACGCTCTGGCGCACACCGTGGTAGTTGCCGCATCGGCTTCCGACCCGGCTGCCCTGCAGTTCCTGGCGCCCTACGCCGGCTGCACCATGGGTGAGTACTTCCGTGACCGTGGCGAAGACGCACTGATCATCTATGATGATCTGTCCAAGCAGGCTGTGGCTTACCGCCAGATCTCCCTGCTGCTGCGTCGTCCGCCGGGCCGTGAAGCCTACCCGGGTGACGTGTTCTATCTCCACAGCCGTCTGCTCGAGCGTGCCTCGCGCGTCTCTGAAGAGTACGTTGAGAAGTTCACCAACGGTGAAGTGAAAGGCCAGACCGGTTCCTTGACCGCGCTGCCGATCATCGAAACCCAGGCCGGTGACGTATCGGCGTTCGTTCCGACCAACGTGATCTCGATCACCGACGGTCAGATCTTCCTCGAGTCCAACCTGTTCAACTCGGGTATCCGTCCGGCGGTTAACGCCGGTATCTCGGTATCGCGTGTTGGTGGTGCGGCCCAGACCAAGATCATCAAGAAGCTGTCCGGTGGTATTCGTACCGCGCTGGCCCAGTTCCGTGAGCTGGCAGCCTTTGCCCAGTTCGCCTCCGATCTGGACGAAGCGACCCGCAAGCAGCTCGAGCACGGTCAGCGTGTTACCGAGCTGATGAAGCAGGACCAGTATACGCCGATGTCGATCGCCGAAATGGCCATCAGCATCTATGCCGCCGAGAAGGGCTTCCTGAACGATGTCGAACTCAACAAGGTCGGCGCCTTCGAGAAGGCCATGCTCGCCTACTTCAAGCGTGACAAGGCCGATCTGCTGGCCAAGATCAACGAGAAGGGCGATTACAACGACGAGATCGAAGCCGGTATCAAGTCTGGCATCGAGAACTTCAAGGCGACCCAAAGCTGGTAAGCCGAGCGCGGGGCATGGCGACATGTCCCGCTTCGTGCGATCCGGCCAAGGGCTAACCTGAAAGGTGTGACATGGCAGGCGCAAAAGAGATTCGCACCAAGATTGCGAGTATTAAAAGTACGCAGAAGATCACCAGCGCCATGGAAAAGGTGGCGGTCAGCAAAATGCGCAAGGCACAGCAGCGCATGGCCGCCAGCCGCCCCTACGCTGAGCGGATCCGTCAGGTAATTGGTCATCTGGCCAATGCCAACCCGGAATACCGCCACCCGTTCATGCAAGAGCGTGAAGTCAAGCGGGTGGGGTATATCGTGGTCAGCACGGACCGTGGTCTCTGCGGTGGCTTGAACACCAACCTGTTCAAGGCACTGGTTCAAAACATGAAGGAATGGCGTGATCGCAACGTTGAAACCGACCTGTGCGTGATCGGTAGCAAGGGCGCCAGCTTCTTCCGCAGCTTCGGCGGTAACGTCGTGGCCGCCATCAGCCACCTGGGTGAAGCGCCGTCGGTCAATGACCTGATCGGCAGCGTCAAGGTGATGCTTGATGGTTATCACGAAGGCCGTATCGACCGTCTGTACCTGGTATCCAATACCTTCATCAACACCATGGTGCAACAGCCCACGGTGGAGCAGATGATTCCGCTGGTGGCGTCGGAAAGCGACGAACTCCAGGAACGCTGGGATTACCTGTATGAGCCGGATGCCCAGGGCCTGCTGGATGGCCTGCTGACTCGTTACATCGAGTCCCAGGTGTACCAGTCGGTGGTCGAGAACAATGCTTGCGAACAAGCGGCCCGGATGATCGCGATGAAGAGCGCGACTGACAACGCCGGTGAGCTCATCAGCAATTTGCAGCTCATCTACAACAAGGCCCGTCAGGCAGCGATCACCCAGGAAATTTCGGAAATCGTCGGCGGCGCCGCCGCGGTTTGACGACAGGGTTTCAAACTTTTAGAGGAACCAACAATGAGTAGCGGACGTATCGTTCAAATCATCGGCGCGGTCATCGACGTGGAATTCCCGCGTGCTGACGTGCCGAAGGTGTATGACGCGCTGCAAGTTCCGGAGCACGACAACCTGACTCTGGAAGTTCAGCAGCAGCTGGGTGACGGCATCGTACGTGCCATCGCCATGGGTACCACCGAAGGTCTCAAGCGGGGCCTGAGCGTGAACAATACCGGTGCAGCCATCCAGGTTCCAGTCGGGGTCAAGACCCTGGGCCGGATCATGGACGTACTGGGTAACCCGATTGATGAGGCTGGTCCCATCGGTGAAGAAGAGCGCTGGGGTATTCACCGCAAGGCTCCGTCCTATGCCGAGCAATCTGGCTCCAACGAGCTGTTGGAAACCGGCATCAAGGTAATCGACCTGATGTGTCCGTTCGCCAAGGGCGGTAAGGTTGGTCTGTTCGGTGGCGCCGGTGTGGGCAAGACCGTAAACATGATGGAGCTGATCCGTAACATCGCCATCGAGCACAGCGGTTACTCGGTATTCGCCGGTGTGGGTGAGCGGACTCGTGAAGGTAACGACTTCTATCACGAGATGAAGGACTCCAACGTACTGGACAAGGTAGCCCTGGTTTACGGCCAGATGAACGAGCCGCCGGGTAACCGTCTGCGCGTGGCCCTGACTGGTCTGACCATGGCCGAGAAGTTCCGTGACGAAGGTCGTGACGTACTGTTGTTCATTGACAACATCTACCGTTACACCCTGGCCGGTACCGAAGTATCCGCACTGCTGGGCCGTATGCCGTCGGCGGTAGGTTATCAGCCGACCCTGGCCGAAGAGATGGGTGTTCTGCAGGAACGCATCACCTCGACCAAGACCGGTTCGATCACCTCGATCCAGGCGGTATACGTACCTGCGGACGACTTGACCGACCCGTCGCCGGCAACCACCTTCGCCCACTTGGACGCGACCGTGGTACTGTCCCGTGACATCGCTTCTCTGGGTATCTACCCGGCGGTTGACCCGCTCGATTCCACCAGCCGTCAGCTCGACCCGCTGGTGATCGGTCAGGAGCACTACGACACCGCCCGTGGCGTTCAGTATGTTCTGCAGCGTTACAAGGAGCTGAAGGACATCATCGCCATTCTGGGTATGGACGAACTGTCCGAGGAAGACAAGCAGCTGGTGGCCCGTGCCCGTAAGATGCAGCGCTTCCTGTCCCAGCCGTTCTTCGTGGCCGAGGTCTTCACCGGTGCTCCGGGCAAATACGTTGCCCTCAAGGAAACCATCCGGGCCTTCAAAGGCATCCTCAATGGTGACTACGACCACCTGCCGGAGCAGGCGTTCTACATGGTCGGTACCATTGACGAAGCCATCGAGAAAGCGAAGAAAATGTAATGGGTAGCGCCCGCGCAAGCGGGCGCAGAACCGAGGCAAAACAATGGCTATGACAGTGCACTGCGATATCGTAAGCGCGGAAGAAGAGCTGTTCTCAGGCCTGGTCGAAATGGTCGTGGCCCATGGCAACATGGGTGATCTGGGTATTCTGCCCGGTCACACTCCACTGCTGACCGACCTTAAGCCTGGCCCGGTTCGGGTGATCAAGCAGGATGGCAGCGAAGAGGTGTACTACATCTCTGGCGGCTACCTGGAAGTTCAGCCGAGCATGGTCAAGGTGCTCGCCGACACGGCTATCCGTGCTGGCGACATTGATGAAGCAGCCGCTCTGGAAGCGAAGAAGGCCGCAGAAAAGGCTCTTAACGAGAAAGGCGCCGAGTTTGACTACGGTTCGGCCTCCGCCCGTCTCGCTGAAGCCGCCGCCCAGCTTCGTACCGTGCAGGAAATGCGCAAGAAATACGGTGGACCGGCGCTTAACAACCGCTAACCCCGTCAAAAAAGGCAGCTTCGGCTGCCTTTTTTGTTGAAGCGGCAAAGACCGCGGGCCTCCAGCCCCCGAGTACTTTTTTGTTATGATCCGCCCCTGTCTTCGTTATCCGTAAAAGGACCCGCCGATGAATCTGCACGTCGTCATTCTGGCCGCCGGCCAAGGCACCCGTATGCGCTCTGCCCTGCCGAAGGTTCTGCACCCGGTAGCCGGCAAGCCGATGCTGGGCCATGCGATCGACTGTGCCCGGGCGCTGGCGCCGCAAAAGATTCATGTGGTGATTGGCCATGGTGCCGAACTGGTTCGCGAACGGCTGGATGCCGAGGATATCAACTGGGTATTGCAGGCCGAACAACTGGGCACGGGTCATGCGGTAGCGCAGGCCTTGCCGCAGATCGAGGCGGCCGAGCAGATTCTGGTCCTGTACGGCGATGTGCCGCTGCTGCGGGTCGAGACTCTGCAGGCGCTCAGCATCCAGGCCGGCACCGAGGCCTTGGGACTGCTGACCGTGCAGATGGCCGATCCGACCGGCTATGGGCGTATCGTGCGCAATGCTGCTGGCCAGGTCCAGGCGATTGTCGAGCAGAAGGACGCCAGTGCTGAGCAACTGCAAATCAGTGAAGGCAATACCGGAATCATGGCGTTGCCCGGACGCTACGCCGCTGAATGGCTCACCAGCCTGTCCAACGACAATGCCCAGGGCGAGTATTACTTGACCGATGTAGTGGCTCTGGCAGTCAGCCAGCAAGTACCGGTCCAGGTAGCCCAGCCCCAGGATGAAGACGAGGTGATGGGTGCCAACAACCGTCAGCAACTGGCGGTGCTGGAGCGGGTCTATCAGCGCCGTCAGGCCGAACGGCTAATGGTCCAGGGGGTAACCCTGCTGGATCCGGCACGACTCGATGTACGCGGTGACATTCAGGTCGGACGGGACATTCTGATCGATATCAACGTGGTGCTTGAAGGCCGGGTGGTGATTGAGGACAACGTTGAGATCGGTCCCAATTGCGTGCTCAAGGACTGTGTGATTGGCGCTGGCAGTGTGATCAAGGCCTTCAGCCATCTCGAAGGCGCTGAGGTTGGCCCGCTCTGCGATGTTGGCCCCTATGCCCGGTTACGGCCCGGCACCCGCCTGGCGGCCAAGGCCAAAATTGGTAATTTCGTCGAGACCAAGAAAGCCGAGATCGGTGCCGGGGCCAAGATCAATCACCTGTCCTACGTCGGTGATGCCGAAGTGGGAGCCGGCGCTAATATCGGTGCTGGTACCATCACCTGCAACTACGACGGGGTCAACAAGTTCAAGACCCGGATTGGTGAGGGAGCTTTCATTGGCTCCAATACTGCGTTGGTTGCCCCGGTCTCGATTGGTGATGGCGCCACGACCGGTGCTGGCTCCACCATTACCCAGGATGTTCCGGCCGGTGATCTGGGGGTGGGCCGGGCCAAGCAGCGCAATATTGGTGGCTGGAAACGCCCGCAGAAACAGGGCTGAGCTGCGGCCTCTGATCGGCCTGGGCTAAGGGCACCATACAAAAACGCAATCACTCCTGTGCCGCGACCCTGTTCTATAGTTAAAGGGGTATGGCCGACGGACACAGGAGAATCCGTATGCTGGTGAAGCTTTCCCCTAGCTTGCGCAACCTGCAGCTGCCGCTGCGATTGACCCTCAAGGGTGGACCGACCCTCGATCTGGGCCCCCACCCACGGGTGACCCTGGAGATTCAGGATCTGAGTCTGCTTGAGGAGCTGACCGAACCGAGTCTGGACAAGCTGGGCGAAGCCTACATTTCCAGACGGATGGAAATTCATGGCCCGATCATGGATGTGATTGAAGTGGCCGATATGCTCAGCAAGGGGTTGCTGGGCGATGATCCCGGTCCAGCGCCCCAGCGCCAGGCACATGACAAGCACACCGATGCGGCAGCGGTTTCCTACCATTACGACCTTTCCAACGAGTTCTACGGCCTGTGGCTGGATCCGGAAATGGTCTATTCCTGTGCCTATTTTCACTCGGTCAATGACAGTCTGGCCCAGGCTCAACAACAGAAGCTGGATCACCTGTGTCGCAAGTTGCGGCTGCAGCCGGGGGAGCGCTTGCTGGATGTCGGCTGTGGCTGGGGCGGTCTTGCCCGGCATGCCGCCAGGCACTATGGCGTCGAGGTGTATGGCATTACCCTGAGTCAGGCGCAGTTGGAGCTGGCCAGGCAGAAGAACGCTGAAGCCGGGCTCGACCAGCATATTCAGCTGGAGCTGCAGGACTACCGCGACCTGACCGGTCAGGAGCAGTTCGACAAGGTGGTCAGCGTTGGCATGTTCGAGCACGTTGGTCATGCCAATCTGGATGCCTACTTCAAGGTTCTCCACGACCAGGTCAAGCCCGGTGGGCTGGTGATGAACCATGGCATCACCTCCAAGCACACCGACGGTCGTCAGGTGGGGCGTGGTGCCGGAGACTTCATCGGCCGCTACGTGTTCCCCCATGGCGAGCTACCGCATCTGGCCATGGCGGTGTCGAGCATGAGCGAGCAGGGGCTGGAAGTGGTCGATGTCGAGAGCCTGCGCCTGCACTATGCCCGAACCCTGGAGTGCTGGAGCGACAATCTTGAACGACAGCTTGAGCGAGCCAGGACGTTGATCGACGACAAGGCCCTGCGGATCTGGCGGATCTATCTGGCCGGATGCGCCTATGGCTTTCGCCGCAATTGGATGAATATTCACCAGATACTGGCGGTCAAACCGCATGCCGACGGCAGTCATGACTTGCCATGGACCCGGGCTGATCTGTACCGTTAGGCAGCCGCACCGGGCGGTAGCAGGGTATTGGACAGCTGGGGGAAGGGTTATGCGCACGGTTTTGGCGCTGATGATTGCAGGTTGGCTGACAACCGTCAGTAGCTGGGTGGCGGCCGAGCTGCCACGGTTGGCCCTGCCCTTGGGCGACGAGTTGTTTCAACTGGAACTGGTCGATGATCCGATCAGCCGACAGCAGGGCCTGATGGGCCGTGAGGCACTGGATACCAATGGCGGCATGCTGTTCGATTTTCCCGCCGGCACCCGGCCGGCGATCTGGATGCGCAACATGCTCATCAGCCTGGATCTGCTGTTTGTTGATGATCAGGGGCAATTGGTGCAGATCTTCGAACAGGTGCCGCCGTGCCAGGCCATGCCCTGCCCGATTTACCGCGCCGAGCAGCCGCTGCGTTTTGTCATCGAACTGGCTGCCGGCAGCGCCGAGCGTCTGGGCCTGCAACCCGGCGCTCAGCTCGAGCTGGGTGAATTGACCCTGCGTCCGGCCCCGCCCCAGTAAATGCTCTTGCTCTGGTGCGCGACCTACCAGAGTCACACAGACCTCCGGGCATGGCCCCAGGTATTCAGGGATTTTCTATCCAACGGCCCTGGCTGATCTGCTCACAGTAAGCCTGCAATACCGGTGCATCGTCCGGATCGCTGTAATAGTGGATCGATTGCTGATAGGCCACCCCTTCGCTGCGCGCGCCCTGACAAATGCCATAGGCGCCCTCCGGACACTGTTCGAGCATCTGTACCTGGAAACTGCGGTCAGGAATCTGCGGCTGACAGAAGCTGTCACTGAACAGTTGCGCCGGGATGGTCAGGTTTTGCTGACACATACGAATCGGTAGCTGGTCGTCATTGGATTCGATCAGGCAGGCCTCAGCCATAGCCAGAGTCGAAAGCAGACACAGGGGAAACAAGCTCAACAGGCGCAGCGACATTGATTTCAATCCGGGCAAAACCCTACCTTACTGGCTGTGCAGCAGCCGCCGCAAGCCGGACTCCAGCTCTTGGCGCTCAAGGGGCACGGTACTGATCAACTCCAGGCGGTTGTCATTGCGCCAGTCACTGACGCGCCAGTGCAAAGGTTCGGGCGCCAGGCAGTTGAAACTCATCCAGCCGGCCTCGGTATTGAAAATGCCCTTGGCCCGCAGCCAGTGTTGTTCAGCCAGCCATTGTGCCAGCGCTTGGCGTTGGACCCTGAGCTGGGGATGCAGCCGCCAGCCGATGCTGTGAAAACCGTCCTGCTGACGCTGTAGACAGTGCCAGTCATCCTGGGTTTGCCACAATGGCAGCGGCGCCGGGCTGGCGTTCAATACAGGCGGTGGCTCGGCCCCAGGCTTTTTCTCGGCGGTTTGTGGCAGGCAGGCCAGCGCCAGAGCGCCGTGATCACAGCTCACCTGTTCAATACCGCTCAACTCGCCAGGCAACTGAGGCGGCTGTGAGCAGTCACTGATCCGGTTCAATACCAGCAGCCCAGCTTGCGGCAGTGCGCTGGCCTGCGCCGGGGACAGCTTCAGAGGCTGGCGGGCATCGAGCACCATGATCAGCGGTTGCAGCTGCAGAACCCTGTCCCAGGGCGGCTGCTGCAATTGCTGCTGGAGCGTGGCGGGGTGACCCAGGCCGGAACACTCGATCAACAGCCGGTCAGGCCGGGCTCGGCGCAGCAGACGACTGAGACCGACTTGAAACGGTACGCCATTGACGCAGCATAGACAGCCGCCGGCGATATCGGCGATCTGCACGCCGCTCTCGGGTTGCTCCAGCAGCGCCGCATCAATGCCTAACTCACCGAACTCGTTGATCAACAGGGCCCAGCGCTCGTTCTCCGGACGCTGGCCGAGCAGATGGCGCAACAGGCTGGTCTTGCCGGCACCGAGCGGGCCGGCGATCAAGTGAGTGGGGATGGCGTTGAGCATGGGGCTGATCCGTAGTGATAGCCAACAGCATACCTCAGTGCGCAGCTTGGGCTGAAATAATAAAAGTGTTATAACATAACCTTTTGTGAGGTCGCCATGAATGCCAACACCCTGCCCGATATCGCTGCGCAACGGACCCAGATCGCGGCAACGCTCGACTGGGTCGGTATGGAGGCCGTTGCCGCCCGGGTAGTACTGGGTGACGATGTTGCTCCGTTGCTGATGAAGGCCGATGTCGGGGTTAATCTGCGCCAGGCTGAGGCCAAGGGGATCCACATGTCGCGTCTGTACCTGGCGCTCGACAGACTGGATCGCCAGCCGCTGACCGGGGCGTTCCTGGAGCAGCTCCTGCAGGAGTTTCTGGACAGCCACAGCGCCCTGGCCGATCAGGCGACACTAAGCCTGCATGGCGAACTGCCCCTGCGTAGGCCAGCGCTGGTCAGCCCGCTGGCTGGCTGGAAGGCTTACCCGCTGGTTGTGCATGGTCGACTGGGGCCGCAGGGGTTCCACGTGGAACTAGGGTTACAGGTGGCCTATTCATCGACCTGTCCGTGCTCAGCCGCCCTGGCTCGGCAACTGATCCAGCAGCGTTTTGCCGAGGACTTCAGCAGCCGTGAGCTGAACCATGCCGCTGTGCTTGACTGGCTGGGCAGCCCACAGGGCATTGTCGCCACACCACACAGCCAGCGTAGCCAAGCTCATGTACAGGTCCGGCTGCCTGCACGTTTCGAGCGCTTGCCTATGGTGGAACTGGTTGAGCGGATCGAACAGGCGCTGGGTACTGCGGTGCAGACTGCGGTCAAGCGCGCCGACGAGCAGGCCTTCGCCTTGGCCAATGGTCAGAATCTGATGTTCTGCGAAGATGCCGCCAGGCGGCTGCATGCCAGTCTGCGGGATTGGTCGTTGATTGAGGGCTTCACGTTACGGGTGGTGCATGCTGAAAGTCTGCATGACCACGATGCGGTGGCCAGGGCCAGCTCTAACTGGCGCTGACGATCAGTCGAGCAGCAGGCCGATCTGGCGACGCTTGGGCAGCTTGCGTACCACCAGTTGATGGGCTTCCTTAAGCCGCTGGCGTAACTCGGCTTCAGGTAGCGGATAGGGATAGCTCAAGGTAACCCAGTGAGCCCGGGCCAGGTAGGGGGCCGGGCTGACGCCAGGGCGATCGCAATAGCCCAGAAACAGGTCATCGGCTACCTTGAGCGAGCAACTGTGATCATGCACATCAATCAGCGCGAACATCTTGTTGTCCGCGACCGAGAACACCCGGTAATTGCCCCATTTGATATCCTCGCGTACGCCCGGCAGATGCAGGCACAGCGAGGCAAGCTCACTGTCGGTCATCGCAGCGGTCGCACATTGTCGTGATAGTTGTGGGGCGGTGGGTTGTCGTCCCCAGGGAAAGGATGCGGTGCCAGTTCGATATGCTGGAGCTGGTTACCATGCAACTCGATGTGGCCGTTGTAGCGCCGTTCGCCGGTAACTGTGAACTCGAACCCGTAGCGCCGCACCCAGCCCCAGCGTCCATGTCGATTGCGCCCCAGGCGCAGCCGGGTCAGGGCGATGCTTTCGTCCAGCAGTTGCACGTCGGTTTTGGCACAATGCTGGCGTACCAGGCCCAGCGCCCGGTCGCGCAAGCCCAGGCCACGCCATAGCCAGGTGCCGATCGCTGCCGCCAGCAGTAACAGGGCGACATGGCCCAGATCGAACATGGAAACCCCTTTCGTTGTGGTAAAGATCAGACTCTATCCTACAACTGAGCACTCGGGGATGCACTTGCACTTGATCGGTACTTGGTTATAGAAAGCTCAGACCGGCGTGACCGACAGCACCCGGATGCGCCCAGGCTCAGGGTAGTGCCAACGCACATTGATATCCCAGAAGCGCACCCCGTAGACCCGCTCCGGGCCAGGCTGCTGATAGGCAGGTTTGGGGTCCTGGGTCAGGCACTGCTCGATCAACTCCTGGACTGGCTGGTGCAAGCGACTGGCCTCGACATCGGCCTGGACCAGAGCCTCGGGACTCCAGCTCACAGGAATCAGGGCTGGCGGTTGCTCGGCCAGGTGATTGTAGGCCGGTGCAACGCTATCGGCATAGGGTACATAGGGTTTGATATCCAGAACCGGGGTGCCATCAAGCAGGTCGATTCCGGAGAGCAGCAGACGGCCGGGCTCAATGGCTTCGAGCTTGACCACCGATTGACCGATCGGGTTGGGCCTATGGGTCGAGCGGCTGGCGAACACACCGATGCGCTGATTGCCACCCAGGCGCGGTGGGCGCACCCGCAGATGCTCAGGACCGCTGGCAGCGGCGTGAAATACGAACAGCAGCCACAGATGACTGATCCCTTCCAGCCCTTGCAGCGCCTCTGGCTGGTCAAACGGCGGGTATAGCTCGAGGACTGCGCGGGCAGCCGGCGCCAGGCTTGGCTGGCGCGGGATCGCGAATTTCTCAGCGAAGCAGGAGTGCACTACGCCGATAGGTTCGAAACAGTAGCTCATGCTGGCAGCGGCGGGATACTGTCAGGGTGATCTGGTGTCACGAAGTGACTACCCCCTTCCACTTCGATGACCTGGAGATTTTCGGCCTGACGGGCACTGGCCAGCATGGCCGCTGGTTGCAGAACCCGGTCATGTCCCGGGACCAGGATTGCGCCGCTTTTGACATGGGCAAACAGTTCACTGCCGTGCTCTTCCATCCAGTTGGCCATATCCTTGAGATTGGCCAGCATGGTGCGGCAGCGTTTGGGGTTGAAGGGCACCCCCATGATCAGCTCACGCTTGCGCGGGTTGTCCAGCGGACCCCAAATTTTGCGGTTGCGCTCGGAGATCGGCTGCTGTTGCCAGAGCAGCAGCAGATAGGGCATCAACCACAGTGCTGGGCCTGGAATCCGAGTATAAGGTTGGCCCTGGGGCAGTACCGGCGCTTCGAGCAGTACCTCGACCTGCTCGAACAGATCAGGGCGCTGGCGAGCCGCTTCGAGCGTCACGGCGCCGCCGCGTGAATGGCCATGGACGCGGATCAGATCAGTGCTGACCAGATGCGCCAGGGCCTGATTCAGTACGCTGGCGTCGTAGGCAATGGTGCCGAGAGGGTATTGCGGTGTACTGGCCCAGGAAGCCTGCTGGAAGCGCGGATCATTGACCGGCACATGGTAGTCGCCGCTGGTCAGCATGATCAGCTCGATCTCAGGATCCTGATAGAACTCGGTGAAATACAGGAAGTTTTCCATGAAGCCTGGCATCACTATCACGCTGCAGCGCGGATTGGCCGAGCGTCGGCGGGCAATCACCGCTTCGCCAACCTGATACAGCTCGCCGTCGAAGTCCATGGCCTGCTGCTGCGGAATTTCCTTGTCCAGCAACCAGCGGCGCAGATACACGACGATCAATATGGTCAGGCCGATCAGTCCAAGCAGTATGTCCATTGGGGCTCCCGAAACGGTGATTGTAGAGTGACAGCATAATGGATCACCGGCACTGGGCTGGTCACCCATGCGGGGGATGGTCGGTCATTCGCCGTCGTAAATCCAGACCCGTTCGGCGTCGAAGCGGTAACTGGCATCGGCCAGCTCGTTGCTGCTTTGCTCGACATGCAGGGTGCCACTGATCCAGAAGGCATCGTAAAGATCGTCGATGGCAATGCCCCTGGGGTAGTCAACCAGAATGATCTGGTTGGGTGGCGGTGGTGGTACATGGATACAGGCGCCGGCATAGGGGACCAGGAAAAAACTGGTGAAAAGCCCGCGTTCGTTGGTTTGCAGCGGTACCGGAAAGCCGGCGATTCGTGCCTGCTGGCCGTCCAGTTCGGCCACTACCCGGGTCGAATACATCACCTCGGGCAGGCTGTCATCGCGCTGGCGCAGGCTTTCGCTAAAGGTACCCGGCGCCTCTTCGGTCCAGTCGTGATCGATCTCCGGCATATCCAGCAGCGCCTGATAATCCTCTTCCGGCAACAGGTCGAGCCAGTCGAGGGTTTTCGGGGTGGCCTGGGCCAGCAAGGGCAGGCAGATCAGCAAGAACAACCAATGGCGCATAGGGTCGGCTCGGTGTCAGTGGGTGTGGAAACTGAGACATAGAATCAGGGTCGCAGTTTCACTGATCACAGCCGGCTTGACCAGTACGACTTAGCCCTTGTCGATCAACTGCAGCACGTCATCAATGCGAGCCTGCAACACGGCTGAATCGCTGCAGCGCAGGGTTGCATGGCCAACCTTGCGGCCGGCCTTGAAGGCCTTGCCGTAGTGGTGCAGGTGGCAGTCGGCGAGAGCGGTGACTTGCTCGACCGGCGGCACGCTGCCGATGAAGTTGATCATCGCGCTTTCACCGACCTTGGCAGTCGAGCCCAGCGGCAGGCCGGCGATGGCGCGCAGGTGATTCTCGAACTGGCTGCACTCGGCGCCTTCAATGGTCCAGTGTCCGGAGTTGTGGACCCGGGGCGCGATTTCATTGGCTTTCAGACCGCCGTCGACTTCGAAAAACTCGAAGGCCAGCACGCCGACATAATTGAGCTTGTCCAGCACCCGGCTGGCATAGTCTTCGGCCAGGCTTTGCAGCGGGTGGTTGGTGCTGGCCACCGACAGCCGCAGGATGCCCTGTTCGTGACTGTTGTGGACCAGCGGGTAGCAGCAGGTCTGGCCATCGCGGCCACGTACGGCGATCAGTGACACCTCGCCGGTGAAAGGTACGAAGCCTTCAAGAATGCAGGGGACGCTGCCCAGCTCGGCAAAGGCGCCGTCAACGTCCTCGGGGTGACGCAGGACTTTCTGGCCCTTGCCGTCATAGCCCAGGGTGCGGGTCTTGAGTACGGCTGGCAGGCCAATGCGTTTGACCGCGGCATCCAGATTGTCCTGCGACTGGATATCGGCGAACTCGGGGGTCGGTACCCCCAGATCCTGGAACATCGACTTTTCAAACCAGCGATCACGGGCGATGCGCAGGGCTTCGGCGCTGGGATAAACCGGTACGAACTGGGACAGAAAGGCGACGGTTTCGGCTGGTACGCTTTCGAACTCGAAGGTCACCAGATCGACTTCATCGGCCAGTTGGCGCAGATGGTCACGATCACCGTAGTCGGCCCGAATATGCTCACCCAGGGCCTGGGCGCAGGCATCCGGCGCAGGGTCGAGAAAGGCGAATTGCTGGCCCAGCGGGGTGCCAGCCAGGGCCAGCATGCGTCCGAGTTGTCCACCACCAATAACGCCGATCTTCATGGTTCTTTCCTCAGGCCTGACGCGGGTCGGGATTGTCCAGCACGGTTTCGGTCTGGCGGGCGCGGAACTGCTTCAGCGCCTGGTGAAATTGCGGGTGCTTGGCGCCGAGGATACTGGCTGACAGCAGCGCGGCGTTGATCGCCCCGGCCTTGCCGATCGCCAGGGTAGCCACCGGTACGCCGGCTGGCATCTGCACGATCGACAGCAGCGAGTCGACCCCGGACAGCATCGACGACTGCACCGGTACGCCGAGTACCGGCAGATGGGTCTTGGCCGCACACATGCCAGGCAGATGCGCGGCGCCGCCAGCACCGGCGATGATCACCTCGATGCCGCGCTCTTCGGCCTGTTCGGCGTACTGGAACAGCAGATCCGGAGTGCGGTGGGCCGAGACTACTTTGACCTCGTAGGGGATGCCCAGTTGTTCCAGCATGTCGGCCGTATGGCTCAGGGTCGACCAGTCGGATTTGGAGCCCATGATCACGCCAACCAGTGCGGTCATCGTTCGCTGCCTCGCTCAAAGGCCCGCCAGGCGGCGGACGGAAATGAAAAGCCGGACATTATACGCGAACAATGATACTAAACCACATAAGCCGGTGGTCAGAACTTCTCCGCCCTCAGCACCTCGACCTGGCTCAGCCAGCAAACCATGGCGAAGTTATCGTAGTAGCGCTCTTGCAGGTGGCGGGCGATGTGCTCGGCCAGCTCGCGGTTGCAAATCACTTCCAGGCGAATATTGCCATCGGTGTCCCAGTCGGCGCTGCGGATGCCGCGGGTGCCGCTGCCGCGGGCGTCGGACAACGTCCAGCCGGGAGCGCCGAGCTGTTCCAGATCCCTGATCAGGCGATTTTCCAGGGCCGCTTCACAGATCAGGGTTAGCAGGGTACGGGTTGGCAGTTCCATGTCGAACTCCTCAGGCGGCCAGCCATTCGGCCAGCGACAGATACAGGGGGATGCCCACCAGTATATTGAATGGGAAGGTGATACCCAGCGAAGCGGTCAGTGACAGCGCCGGGTTGGCTTCCGGCAGAGCCAGACGCATGGCCGCCGGTACCGCGATATAGGAGCCGCTGGCGCCGAGAGTGGCGAGCACGGTCATGCCGCCAACCGACAGTCCCATGGCGTGGCCGAGCAGGGCGCCAAGCAGGGCGCCGAGCAGCGGGAACAGCAAGGCGAAGATGATCAGGCGCACGCCAGTCGTGCGCAGGCTGCCCAGATGGCGTGAAGCGATCAGGCCCATTTCCAGCAGGAAGAACGCCAATACCGGTTTGAACATGCTGGTATACAGTGGCTCCAGTGGCTTGATGCCTTCCTTGCCAGCCAGCAGGCCGATCACCAGGCCGCCGAGCAGCAGCATGATGCTCTTGCCTAGAAAGACTTCATGGCCGAGGGCTTTCCAGTCAGTATCGCGGCTGACGCCTTTGGCCAGCAGGATACCGACGATGATCGCCGGCACTTCCAGCACCGCGACGAACAGCGGCATGTAGCTTTCAAAGACGATCTCGCGGGCCAGCAAGTAGGCGATTACCACCGCGAAGGTCCCGGCGCTGACTGAGCCATAGTGGGCGGCGATACTGGCGGCATCGGTACGGCCGAAACGCAGTGCGCGCAGCAGTGGGAAAGCCAGTAAAGGCAGCACTATACCGAAGGCCAGTACCGCCAGGGTCTGGCCGAGCAGCGCCGGACTGGCTTGAGCGGCCAGCTCGACCCCGCCGTGCAGACCGATGGCCAGCAGCAGGATGATTGACAGGGTTTCGTATAGTGCCGGTGGCAGTTTCAGTTCGCTCTTCACCAGTCCGGCTACCAGGCCGAAGACGAAGAACAGGACAACGGGATCCCAACCCATGGGGTAACTCCTGTTAGGGCTGCAAGGCTAAGGTCTGCAAGGTCAGTGTAGTCATGCTTCAGCGCTGCTGCGGATACCGGGCCCGGGGCGTGGCCATGGGCAGCGATTCATCGTCCAGCGGGCGGAACTCGCCGCGCTCGGCATCGTAGGCGCGGATACGACAGGTCTCGATATCGTAAACCCAGCCATGGATGAACAACTCGCCGCTGGCCAGTCGGGCGGCGACCGAGGGGTGGGTGCTCAGGTGATTGAGCTGGGCCACCACATTTTCCTCAGTCAGCAGTTCAAGCATCGAGTCGGCCGAACAGCAGGCGCAGTTTTGCTGAACCACCTCTTTGGCGACCTCGGCGTGACGCAGCCAGGCTTTTACCGTGGGCATGCGCTCCAGCTCGGCAGGGTTGAGCACGGCCTTCATCGCGCCGCAGTCAGAATGGCCGCAGACGATGATGTGATGTACTCCCAGGGCCATGACCGCGAACTCGATGGCGGTCGAGACCCCACCCATCATCTGCCCGTAGGCCGGGACCACGTTGCCGACGTTGCGGGTGACGAACAGATCGCCGGGAGCGCTTTGGGTGATCAGTTCCGGCACTACCCGCGAGTCGGCGCAGGTGATGAACATGACCTTGGGTGCCTGCTCGTGGGCCAGTTTGTGGAACAGTTCCCGCTGCTCTGGGTACACCTGATCGTGAAAGTACTTGTGGCCGTCGACGATCTTGCGCAGTGACAGTGCTGCCGGTTCTGGCAGATCCTCAAGTTTGTCCATTCAGCCTCCCGTCTGCTGTGCCCGTGCGTCGGCTTATTCGATCTCGATCAGAATCTCGCCCGGATTGACCCGGTCACCCTTGGCCACGTGTACGGCCTTGACTGTTCCGGCAATCGCTGCCTGGATCTCGCTTTCCATCTTCATCGCCTCGCTGACCAGTACTGCCTGGCCGGCTTTGACCGTGTCGCCGACCGCGACCAGTACCTCAACGACGTTGCCGGGCATGCTGGTGGTCACATGGCCGGGCTGGCTGGCTGGCTTGCGCTGGTTGCCGGAGCTGCCGGTGAAGGAGTTGAGTGGCTCGAACACCGCCTCTTCGGGCATGCCGTCCAGGCTCAGATAGAAGTGCCGCTTGCCATCGCCCTTGACGCTGACCCCGGTGATGTCGACCCGGTAGCTTTCACCATGCACATCAATGATGAATTCGGTCGGCACCCCTTCCTGGGCCACCGGCTTGCCCGCCGCGCCGGGTGGCGGCAACAGGGCTTCGGGCTTGAGGCTGCCGGCTGCGCGCTCTTCGAGGAACTTGCGCCCGATGTCGGGGAACATGGCGTAGGTCAGCACGTCCTCCTCGCTCTGGGCCAGGCTGCCGACGTCACTGCGCAGCTTGTCCATTTCCGGCTTGAGCAGGTCGGCCGGGCGCACATCGATCACCTCCTCGTTGCCGATGGCACTGCGCCGCAAGGTTTCGTTGATCGGCCCTGGGGCCTGGCCGTAGCGGCCCTGCAGGTAGAGTTTGACCTCATTGGTGATGGTCTTGTAGCGCTCTTCGGCCAGGACATTGAATACCGCCTGGGTGCCGACAATCTGTGAGGTCGGTGTCACCAGCGGGGGGTAGCCGAGGTCGGCGCGCACTCGGGGGATTTCCTCGAACACCTCCTGAATACGGTTGAGCGCCCCCTGTTCCTTGAGCTGGTTGGCCAGGTTGGACATCATCCCGCCCGGCACCTGATTGACTTGCACTCGGGTGTCGACCCCGGTGAATTCGCTCTCGAACTGGTGGTACTTCTTGCGCACTTCATGGAAGTACATGCTGATTTCCTGGATCAGCTCCAGATCCAGGCCGGTGTCGTAGGGGGTGCCCTTGAGCGCGGCGACCATGGATTCGGTGCCGGCGTGGCTGGTGCCCCAGGCCATGGCGCCGATCGCAGTATCGATATGATCAGCGCCGGCCTCGATAGCCTTGAGCTGGCACATGCTGGCCAGACCGGCGGTGTCGTGCGAATGGACGAACACCGGCAGGGTCAGTTCGGCCTTGAGTGCGCTGACCAGTTCGGCGGTGGCGTAGGGGGTGAGCAGGCCAGCCATGTCCTTGATCGCGATCGACTCCACACCCATCGCCGCCATGGCCTTGGCCTGCTCGACGAAGGCCTTGACCGTGTGCACCGGGCTGGTGGTGTAAGCGATTGTGCCCTGGGCGTGCTTGCCTGCAGTCTTGACCGCCTCAATCGCGGTTTTCAGGTTGCGTACATCGTTCATCGCATCGAAGATGCGGAACACGTCGATACCGTTTTCGGCGGCCTTGGCGACGAACGCGCGTACTACGTCGTCACTGTAATGCCGATAGCCAAGCAGGTTTTGACCACGCAGCAGCATCTGCAGGCGGGTGTTGGGCAGTGCTTCGCGCAATTGGCGCAGGCGCTCCCAGGGGTCTTCCTTGAGGAAGCGGATGCAGGCGTCGAAGGTTGCGCCGCCCCAGACTTCCAGTGACCAGTAACCGACCTGATCCAGTTTCGGGCAGATCGGCAGCATGTCTTCGGTGCGCAGCCGGGTGGCCAGCAGCGACTGGTGGGCGTCGCGCAGGATGGTGTCGGTGACGGTGATGCGTTTGGTCATGGCTCTCATCTCCAGGTAACGCGGAAGCTTGAAGCTGAACGCTGCAGGCACGATCCGCATGAGCGGCCTGCAGCGTCAGTTTCCAGCTTCAAGCTGTTCATAGTCCGGCGTGGGCGGCGATCGCGGTGGCAATCGCCAGCGCCAGCTCTTCCGGTTTGCGTTTGATCGAATACTGGGTCAGTTCCGGATGGTTCTCGACGAAACTGGTGTTGAACACCCCGCTGCGAAACTCCGGATTGCGCAGAATTTCCTGATAGTAGGCGGTGGTGGTCTTGACCCCTTGCAGACGCATGTCGTCCAGCGCACGCAGGCCGCGGTCCAGGGCTTCGTCCCAGCTCAGGGCCCAAACGATCAGCTTCAGACACATCGAATCGTAGTGGGGTGGAATGGTGTAGCCGGTATAAATCGCGGTATCGACCCGGACCCCGGGGCCGCCCGGGGCGTAATAGCGGGTGATCTTGCCGAAGCTGGGCAGGAAGTTGTTCTTCGGGTCCTCGGCGTTGATCCGGAACTGGATGGCGTAACCCAGGTGCTGGATATCGCTCTGCTTGATCGATAGCGGCAGGCCGGAGGCGATGCGGATCTGTTCGCGAACGATATCGATACCGGTGATTTGCTCGGTAATGGTGTGCTCGACCTGGACCCGGGTATTCATTTCCATGAAGTACACCTCGCCATCGGCGAGCAGGAACTCCACAGTGCCGGCGTTCTCATAGCCGACCGCCTGGGCCGCGCGTACCGCCAGATCGCCAATATAGGCGCGCTGCTCGGGAGTCAGTTGCGGGCTGGGGGCGATCTCGATCAGTTTCTGGTTGCGCCGCTGGATCGAGCAGTCACGTTCGAACAGGTGCACGGTATTGCCGTGGCTGTCGGCCAGAATCTGCGCTTCAATGTGCTTGGGATTGACGATGCACTTTTCCAGAAATACGTCGGCAGAGCCAAACGCCTTGGTTGCTTCGGAAATCACCCGTGGCCAGGCCTGTTCCAGTTCGTCGCGCGAGTTGCAGCGACGGATGCCCCGGCCACCGCCGCCGGAGGTGGCCTTGAGCATGACTGGATAGCCGATGCGCTCGGCTTCGCTCAAAGCTTCGCCGAGGTTGGCCAGATTGCCTTCGGTACCGGGGGTGACCGGTACTCCGGCGGCGATCATGCTGCGCCGGGCTTCGGTCTTGTCACCCATGCGGCTGATGACCTCAGCGCTTGGGCCAATGAACTTGATCCCGCGTTCGGCGCAGATCTTTGCCAGTTCAGCGTTTTCCGACAGGAAGCCATAGCCCGGGTGCAGAGCATCACAGCCGGTTTCAACGGCCAGATTGACCAGTTGCCGGGGGTTCAGGTAACCGGCCAACGGGTCGCTGCCGATGTTGTAGGACTCATCGGCCCGTTTGACGTGCAGGGCATAACGGTCGGCGTCGGAGTACACCGCGACCGAGCGAATGCCCATCTCCGCGCAGGCGCGGACAATGCGTACGGCAATTTCGCCCCGGTTGGCGATCAGGATTTTCTTGATCACGGCCGTTTCCTCGTGGTGGTGATCGGGTACAACCAAGCTACGCCTGGCGACCCATCAAGTGAAATGAATAATTATTGGATCAGATATAAGCTATTGCTTATGAATACTCATTTCATTCATCTCTAAAGGTTAGACCATCATGCGCAAGTCCTTGCTCCGCATGACCCTGCGGCAGTTGCAGGTGTTCCAGGCGGTGTGCTCCAGTCAGTCCTACAGCCGGGCGGCCGAGGACATGGCGCTGACCCAGCCTGCGGTCAGCCAGCAGATCCGTCAGTTGGAAGAGCAGGTCGGCGCACCACTGTTTGAATATGTTGGCAAAAAGCTTTATCTGACCGAGGCGGCCGTTAGCCTGCTGGCGGCCAGCGAGGATATCTTCAATCGTCTGGATAGCCTCGACATGCAGTTGTCGAGCCTGCAGGGCAGCCTGCGCGGTGAGCTGCGGCTGGCGGTGGTCAGCAGTATCCAGTACCTGACACCGCATCTGCTGGCGGCCTTTCGCCAACGTTATCCGGAGGTGGTTTTTCGTCTGGAGGTGACCCGCCGATCGCAGGTGATCCAGCGCTTGCAGGACAATCGCGATGATGTGGTGCTGATGGCGCTGGTGCCGGAAGACCGGGCGCTGGAGTTCTTTCCGTTTCTGAACAACCCGATCATCGCCGTGGCCCATCCCGGCCATCCACTGGCCGGGCAGGCGGAGTTGGCGTTGACGGCACTGGAACAGCAGGTGGTGCTCGAGCGTGAGCAGGGCTCAGGGACGCGCAAGGCGGTCGATGAATTTTTCCAGCAGAAACGAGTGCATCTGCAGCAATTAATGCAGATGGGTTCGGGCGAAAGCATGGTACACGGCGCACTGGCCGGCCTGGGAGTGGCGCTGGTCAGTGAGCACGCGGCGGCGCCTTACCTGCGCAGTGGCGAACTGGTCCGGCTGGACTTCAGCGAGTTGCCGCTGTACCGCAGCTGGTGCGCGGTGCATGCCCGCGGCAAGCGGCTGAGCCCGGTGGCTGAGGCCTTCCTGGCATTCCTGCGCGAAGAGCGGGTCCAGGTGCGGACCCTGGCCGAGCGCTTTGTTGCTGGCTGAGTAGCGTCTTAGACGTTCAGCCAGCGCTCGCGCTGCCTGCTCATCAGCTCCGGATAGTCGCAGACCTGGGCGTGCAGAGCCTGGCTGTCGCGGTAGTCCTCGATTGCACGACGATAGGCCATGCGCTTTTTGTCTTCTTCGCGCCGGCGCTCCCTGCGCAGGTTGCTGGTACTGGTGTCACTACGGTAATCAGGATCAAAAGCCATGCTGGCATCCTCCCGGGGTGGCTGTCGGGCAGTACCCGAACACTGTGCCGCAAGGCGATGACGGACTGATGACAGTGGGCCTGGTATGCTCAATTCAATTCGTGGAGAGCCCTGATGATCGAACTCGACGCCGGCCTGGCCCAGGATATTGTTGATCGGGCCATGGCCATCCTGCCTTACAACATCAACGTGATGGATACGCGCGGGCTGATTATTGGCAGCGGAGATCGCCAGCGTCTGCATACCCGTCACGAGGGCGCCCAACTGGTTCTCAGCAACCAGCGGGTGGTAGAGCTCGATGCCCAGGCTGCCGCCTGCCTGCAGGGCGTGCGGCCGGGCGTCAACCTGCCGTTGTTCAACGCCGGGCAACTGGTGGGCGTGCTCGGGATCACCGGTGATCCCGAGGAAGTTCGACCGTTCGCCGAGCTGGTGCGCATGACGGCGGAAATGCTGGTGGAACAGCGTGCCTTGCAGGCCGAGCGGCAGTGGCAAGAGCAGCAATTGCAGCGCTGGCTGTCTGAACTGCTGGACAGCGATTACCCGCTACCGGCGCTTGCCAGTGAACTGGAGCGCCTGGAGTTGACCTTGCACTGGCCGTTGCAGGCCGCGCTGATCTGTCTGGATGAGCGTGCCGACGCTGCCCATCAGTTGCGCGAGCGGACCGGGCCACTGCTGTTGCCGCTGGGTCGCCGTCAGTTGCTGTGGTTGCGTCCGCCCCAGGAGCCTGCGGCCGATCAGGCCTGGCTGGCGCAGGCCGAGCGGCGCGCCTGGCCAGTAACCCGGCTATTGGTCGCCGAGCCGGTCGAACAACTGGCCGAATTGCGCGAAGCCTGTCAGGCGCTCGGTACTCTGCGCGACTATGCTGACGTGGCACAGGCTGCGCGGCTGCTGTATCTGGCCGACCAACAGGTGCTGGTATTGCTTTATGCCCAGCGTCGCAGTTGGTTGGTTCAGCGTCTGCTGGCGCCGGTGCGGGCGCTGCGCCAGGCCGATGGCCAGGGCGTGCTGGAAGCGACCCTGCGTGACTGGCTTGAATGCGGTGCCCAGAGCCAACTGTGTGCCCAACGTCTGGGGATTCATCGCAACACCCTGCGCTATCGGCTGGAGCGCATCAGCCGGGTGACCGGGCTGGAGCTGTTCCAGGCCGAGCCACGGCAGCGGCTGAGCCTGGCGCTGGCCTTGTTGCAGGGGGTGGATCACGACTGAATTGTGCGCGCGCACAAATTTCCCCCCGATATGACCCATGAATACCGTGCCTGTGTCCGAGGATTTTGTGCCGATGCTAGGCGACAATGAGCGGCTGGCCGAGGGCGCTTCGCATACACCGCCGTTGCTGTGAGTGTGCGATGGCCCTGGCTTATCGACGGACAAGACAATAAGAAAGGAGGCCACCCATGGGCCTGGTTCTGATTCTGGTCGTACTGATCGCGTTCATTGTTCTGGCGACGACTCGCCTCAAGCTGCACCCTTTCCTCGCCCTGCTCGGCGCCGCGCTGCTGGCCGGTTTTGCCTATCAGGTGCCGGCGGTGGATATCGTCAAGCACATCACCAGCGGTTTTGGCGGCATTCTCGGTTACATCGGTATCGTCATTGCCCTGGGCACCATCATCGGGGTGATCCTTGAGCGCAGCGGCGCGGCGATCACCATGGCTGAAACCGTGATCCGCCTGCTGGGTGAGCGCTTTCCAACCCTGACCATGTCGATCATCGGCTATCTGGTCTCGGTGCCGGTGTTCTGCGACTCCGGCTATGTGATTCTCAACTCGCTGAAGAATGCCCTGGCCGCGCGCATGAAAATCTCGGTGATCGCCATGAGCGTCGCGCTGGCCACTGGGCTGTACGCCACCCACACCTTTGTTCCGCCGACCCCGGGGCCGATTGCGGCCGCCGGCAATCTGGGCCTGGAGTCCAGCCTCGGGCTGGTGATTCTGGTTGGTCTGCTGGTGTCCTTCATTACCGCTCTGGCCGGGATGTGGTGGGCCAACCGCTTTATTGGCAAGGACATTGCGCTGGAAGACGACGGTGCGCCACTGCTGGCCAGCGAGGATTACGAACAGATGCGCGCCCGCTACGGCACCCTGCCCAGCGCCACCCAGGCCTTTGCACCGATCTTCGTGCCGATTGCCCTGATCTGTCTGGGGACTATCGCCGGTCTGCCGGGCAAGCCCTTTGGCGAAGGCTGGCTGTTCACCGTGCTGAGTTTCCTCGGCCAGCCGGTCATGGCGCTCGCAGTGGGCCTGGGGCTGGCCTGTAGCTTATTGAAAGCGGACAACAAGCGTCAGGAGTTCCATGACCGGGTGGTTGAAGGCATTCAGTCTGCCGCGCCGATCCTGCTGATCACCGGCGCGGGTGGCGCCTTTGGTGCGGTCCTGCGGGCCACGCCGCTGGGTGACTATTTGGGAGAAACCCTGTCGACCCTGGGGATTGGCCTGTTCATGCCGTTCCTGGTGGCGGCCGCGCTGAAGTCGGCTCAGGGCTCGACCACGGTGGCGCTGGTCACCACCTCGGCGCTGGTGGCGCCGCTGCTTGGCCAGCTCGGGCTGGACAGCGATATGGGGCGGGTTCTGACAGTGATGGCCATTGGTGCAGGCTCGATGACCGTGTCGCACGCCAATGACAGCTTCTTCTGGGTGGTTACTCAGTTCAGCCGCATGAATGTGGCCACCGCCTACAAGGCCCAGACCATGGCCACGCTGGTCCAGGGGCTGGCTGGTATCCTTACTGTCTGGCTGTTGAGTCTGGTACTGCTGTAATGAACATGAAACTGGTTATCGCCCCCGATTCATTCAAGGAAAGCCTCAGCGCCCCACAGGTGGCCAAGGCCATTGCTGCCGGCTGGCGCGAGGTTTATCCCCAGGCCGACATTCGCCTGTGTCCGATGGCCGACGGTGGCGAAGGCACGGTTGATGCGCTGCTGGCCGCCAGCGGTGGCGAACGCCGCAGTGTGACTGTTCAGGGACCGCTGGGTGAGCCGGTAGAGGCTCATTGGGGCTGGCTGGGCGATGGTCGGGCCGTGATCGAAATGGCTGCCGCCAGTGGTTTGCACTGGGTGCCGCTGGCGCGTCGCGATGCTACCCGCACCAGCAGTTTTGGCACCGGTGAACTAATAGGCGCAGCGCTGGATGCCGGGGCGACGCGGATTATCCTGGGGCTGGGTGGCAGTGCCACCAATGATGCCGGGGCCGGCCTGCTCCAGGCTCTGGGCGCACGGCTGCTGGATGCCGCCGGCCGATCACTGGCGCCGGGTGGTGCGGCGCTGGCCAACGTGCAGCGGATTGATCTGAGTGGCCTGGATCCGCGTCTGGCCACTGCGCGCATCGAAGTGGCTGCCGATGTCGATAATCCCCTGTGCGGACCGCGCGGGGCTTCGCAGGTGTTCGGCCCGCAAAAAGGTGCGATTGCCGCTCAGGTCGAGCTGCTTGACCGGGCGCTGGGGCATTTTGCCGACGTCATGGCCCAGACTCTGGGCCGTGATGAGCGCGATGTACCGGGGGTAGGCGCGGCAGGTGGCTTGGGGTTTGCCGCACGGGCGGTTCTGGCAGCCAGCTTCCGCCCGGGGGTTGAACTGGTTGCCGAGTTGTCCGGTCTGGCCGAAGCGGTGCAGGGCGCCGATCTGGTGATCACCGGCGAAGGCCGGCTCGATGGCCAGACCCTGCACGGCAAGACCCCGGCCGGGGTGGCCAGGATCGCGCGTGCTGCCGGGGTTCCGGTGATCGCCCTGGCCGGCAGTCTCGGTGAAGGTTATCAGCGCCTGTACGAGATTGGCATCGATGCCGCCTTCAGCCTGACTCCGGGGCCCATGGCGCTGGAGAACGCGCTGGACGCTGCGGCGCAGCAACTTCAGGCCCGGAGTGTGGATATTGCCCGGCTGTGGCGGTTGGCCAGGCGCTGACGCTCAGCGCTCGCGCTGATGCTTTTCCCTGAGCTCCTGCCGCTCCTTGGCTTCAATGCACAGGGTGGCGGTGGGGCGCAGTAGCAAGCGCTGCAGGCCAATGGGTTCACCGGTTTCCTCGCACCAGCCGTACTCACCCCGAGCCAGGCGCTCAAGCGCTTGGTCAATCTTGTCCAGCAGCTTCTTTTCCCGCTCCAGCATGCGCAACTGCCACTGGCGCTGTTCTTCGCTACTGCCGATATCGGCCGGATCACTTTCCGGCTGGTATTCGCGCAGGTCGCGGAATTCGTTGTCGATCCTTTCCTGCAGCTCATATTTTTGGCTTAGCAGCAATTCCCGGAAGAAGCTTTGCTGGGCTTCATTCATGTAGTTCTGCGCGGGCTCGCGCAGCAGTGTTTCGGCGGTAAGGGGGGTGTTTTTCATGGTTGCTCAGCTCTCCGGCACATAGATCATGCGGCCGTCATCTAGACGGTAGGTTACCCCCGCGCGGGCGCCCTGGCCCTGGCCGACTTCGCCGCTGGATTCATAGCGGGTCAGTTCCTGGCCATCCTTGATGGTAATGCGCATGTCGCTTTCACCCGGGTTTTCGATAACGACTACGCGGTCCTGGGTGAAAGGGTTCAGGGGGTTCTGGGCGATCACTATCAGCAGAATGCCGATAATGACCAGAAAAAGGTCTATCAGGTTGACGACCGACAGCATAGGGTCGTTGTCTTCATCGTCGAGAAAGCGCATCAGAGCCTGCCCCCGTCCTGGCGCTGGCGTTCGATCTGGCGCAGATCCTCAAGCAGCCAGCGACGTTTCACGGTGAGGATGAAGAAGCAGATGCTGGCCGCCAGCAACGCCAGGATCACGGCTGAGAAGGCAGCGACCATGTTGCGACCGACAGCTCCGGCATCGTTGTTGCCCAGAGCCAGCAGAGCCGGTCCCATCGGGATCATGGTGGCGATCAAACCAAGCATGGGGGCGGTACGCGACACGATACGCAGCCATTCCAGGCGCTGCATGATCCACAGCTCAAGATCGTCACTGGCCAGCCAGGTGCCGTTGCCTTTCCGGGCATGAACAAACAGTGCATGGCCATGCGTGCCTTGGCGTCGTTGCCAGGCCTCCACGGCAAAAGCACCCAGCACCACCAGGGCATAGGCCAGAGCCAGAGCGATCAGCAGCATTACCGGGGCCAGAAACAGGCGGGATACGGCGTATAGCAGCGTTTCAATTTCAGTAAATACGGTCATGGGGCTCTCGGTTTTCCCGTGTAGTCATGGGGTGGGTTGAGTGGTTTGGCGCAGCTGCCGGAGAGCGCCGCCGCTGATCAGCAACAGCATCAGTGCCAGAACCCAGAGCTGGCGGCTGAGGTCTTCGGCTGCTGGTGGTTCGACGGGCTCCAGCATCTGTCCCTCAACCTGCTGCAAGGGCTGCTCGCTGGCTGTTGCGGCGGCTGCATTGCTGGTCTCGGCTGGGGCCGAGTTGGCAAGGTCTGGGGCTGTACCGTCCAGGCCGAAACCCTGGGCCATGTCGGCAATGAACTGGCGGGTCAGCGGGCTGCCGCTATCCACGGCAAACTCCTGTTGCAACTGCTGCCAGCGCTCGGCCAGTTGCTGACGGGTCTGTGCTGATGCATCCCAGTAGCCCTTGCGCATGGCTTCGGCCATGCGTTCGAGTATCTGTGCCTGGGCGGTGGGGTTGTGTTGCTCGAACCACTGGCCTGTACCCAGCTCGCGGGTATCGCTGACATAGGTATCGAACAGCGCCTGCCATTGATCATCACGCACGCTTGAGGTATCCACGGCTTGCCAGCCAAACAGGTTGTTGGTGGCGTTGAGTACCTCCAGCGTCCCGGCATAGCCTTCCTGCTGCATGGCGCCAATCCAGTGTGGATTGAGGTAGCGGACGCGCAACTCGTCGGCGAGAAAACGAGCCAGGGCAGTGGTTTTGACCTCATTGCTACGCAGGTCGGAAATCAGCAACTGCGGAGCCTTGCCGTCGAGGTGGCGGATGGCGGCGGACAATCCACCAAGAAACTCGAACGGGTGATCGGTCGACAGTACGCCGTGCAGGTTGGATGAGCGCGACATGATGGCGACCTGGGTGCCGCGCAACTGCTCGGCCAGCAGGTTAGCCTGTGGCGGGTTGTCACCCCAGCCTTGACTGCCGTAGGCGTGCCGGCTGCTGGCAAGAAACTGCTGGGCCAATTCGGCTTCGTCATCCCATTCTGTTGAGCGCAGTGCGAGCTCAGGCACGCCGGTGCCGTATTCACCCGGTGCGTTACTGAAGATCCGATAGCCTGCAGCGGCGGCCGCCTGCTCAGCACTCATGCCGTGATCCTGCAAGCTGGCGGCGATTCGGCGGTTGTTGTCGGCGATGGGGTTGCCGGGTTCATCCAGTTCGGCCAGGCGTTGCAGGGCATCGTCCAGCAGGCGCATGAAGCTGTCGAACTGGTCACGATAGACCCCGGTAACCTGCACCACCACATCGCTGCGCGGGCGGCCCAGCTCGGCGGCCGGAATGATCTCCAGCGTGCTTACCCGCCCGCCTGCGTCCCAGACCGGCCGCAGGCCCAGGGTGTGGAGTATCTGGGCCTCGGTAACGCCCAGATGGCGGATGGCTTCTGACGACCACAGACTGAAAGCCAGCTTTTCTGGCCATTCACCGCCATGTTCAGCCCGAAATGCCTGCAGCAGTTGCTCATGGGCGTGGGCCGCGCTTTGGTAGGCGGCCCGTGCCGGTATCTTGTCCGCCTCGAAGGCGTACAGGTTGCGCCCGCTGGGCACATCCGGGTTGCGGATCGGATCGCCGCCGGGGCCTGGAGCGACGAAGCGTCCGGCCAGGCCGGCCAACAGGGCCTCATTTTCCTGGGTATCGCGCAGGTGCCGGTCCAGTTCCCGGGCCCGTTCAGCATGGGCCGCTAGCGCAGCGGGCAAGTGCTGGGTCTGCTCGCTGTCGAGCATCTGGCGCACGGCACGGTAGGCCGGGCTGTCCGGCAACTCGGAGTGATCACTGACAAACAGCTCCTCGCTGTCGGTATCCAGGGTCGCATAGAAGGGCTCACCAAGCTGCTGCATGATGGTGCTGATGCGCTGCGCTTGTTCAGCCGGCTGACCAAAGGTGTGCAGGCCCAGTGGCATGGCTATACGGGCCAGTTCGTGCAGATGGTCGTGCAGTTGTTGGAAAAACGTGTCGAAATCGCTGGCGCTTTGCTGTTCGCTCCAGCCCAGATCCTTGTGCAGGTGGGCGGCAATCGCCGTCGTGCGGATCTGCTCGGAGACCTGATGGCGGACCATGCCGGCGTCCAGTTGCTCATATTCGTGAATCAGATGGTGCAGGTCTCGCAGTTGGTCGTAGAGTCCGGCCGGGGCGAAGGGGGGCGTTTGGTGGCTGATGGTCACCGCGCGGCCACGGCGTTTGGCCTGAATGGCTTCGCCCACGTTGTCCTGAATGTACGGGTAGAAGATCGGCAGGTGGCCAGCGCTCAGCCAGGGGTAGTCATCGGCCGCCAGGCCGCGATCCTTGCCCGGCAGCCACTCTTGGGTGCCATGGGTACCCAGGTGAATCAGGGCATGGCGGTTTTGCAGATAGCGATAGGCCGCCAGGTACAGATGGTCGGGGGCGCTGGCGGTATCGTGATAGTGATCGTGGGGTTCGGCCTGGCGCGGCATTTGCGGCATGATCAGCAGGTTTCCGAGCTGCCAGCGCGGGATGATGAAATAGCGTTCGCCATCAATCTGGTGTACGGCGCGGTGTTGGCTTGCCGCGCCGGCCTGCTGCAGTTCGAGCCGGCGGCGTTGGGGCAAGCTGTCGAGCCAGCGTTGGTACTCGCTCAGCGGGTAAGAAACGGCCAGATCCTCAGCCAGCAGAGTGGTCAGGGCGACGCTGCCATAGAGCGCGCCGAGCATGAGCTGGGCCTTGCTGATCACCTGTTGTTCGGTAACAGGTGGGCCAACCCGATACCCTTCGGCCAATAAGGCCTGCTGGATGGAGACGATACTGCGTGGCAGGTTGAGGTTGGATGCACCCAGGTTTTTCTCGCCAGCCGGGTAGTCCCAGAACATCAGCGCCAGTTGCTTGTCCTGGGCGGCTGTGCGGCGCAAGGCGACCAGTCGTTGCAGTTTGGCAATCAGTGCATCGGCCTGAGCTGGCAACAGATCATCCACCCCCGCTGTGCTGGCCGACAGCACCAGGGGGTCACTAATCCCCCAGCCTTCAGGCCCGGCGAGGAAAACCGCGGTCGTGCCTGGGCTAACGCCACTGCTTGCCTGTGGCCAGTCACGGGCTTCACCGTCGCGAAAGCGCAAAGTCTGGATAACCGGAATGTCCAGTTCCAGGAAGTCCCGGCTGCGGGCCGAGCCATTTTGCATGTGGGTCAGGTTGACCAGTACATCCGGGAATTGGTGGCTGAACACGCCAGGCAAGCCTTGCTCCTGCGAGGCGTCAAACCAGAACACCTGCGGCAGCAGGCCGGCGGCCTCGCTGCGCTCGATCAGTTGGTCTAGCTCGCGGGTCAGCATGTCGCCTACTACGCCCGAATGAATCAGGTAGGCGATGCTGCCGTTGAAATTCTGCGCCCGTGTTGCCTGCCAGGCCAGATAATCCTGCTGGCGGCTGAACAGCTGCGGTGCCTGCGGGTGGTAGAAGCCGGTGGCGGGCAGGCGTTCGGGAGCCGTCAGCAGGGCCGGCGGGATTGGCTCCCCGTGTAGCAGCGCGTGAAGCAACTGGAAGAACCGCTGGAAGTTGCTTTCACCGCCAGCGCCATACAGTCCCGCCAGTGCGCCACCCACCGGGGCCGGCAGCCGCTCCCAGGCCGGCGGACCGCCGCCGACGGTCAGTAGCGGCTGGTCAGTGATCAGTGGCTGCACCGCAGCGCTGACCCGGGCCCGGTCATTTGGCCGTGGTACATCGAGCACCACCAGCTGGCTATGCTCGATGGCCGCCAGCAACGCATCGGCGTCACTGGTTTCGACATTCAGATGCTCAAGCTGCAACTGTTGCGACTGGGCAGTAGGCTGCAAAAGATGGAACTTCTCCGCTGACACGAAGCTGTTGTGCAGGAACAGGACCACCGGGCCGGCGCTCTGGGCCATTGCCAGCCCGGACAGGAGTAGCGCGGCAACAGCGCTGAGACAACGCAGCAGCGGCATCAGAACCTCGCACTCAGACCGACAAAGTAGCGCCTGCCTTCATCGGCGCGGTCGTAACGCTCGGGGTCATCGTTGGCCAGGCGCTTGTCGGTCAGGTTCTCGATCCCGCCATGCAGGCTCAGGTTGTGGTTCAGCTCATAGTCCACATACCAGCTCAGCAGGGTATATCCGGGCCGATCGCGTTCGGTGGCCGAGCGGTACTGCGAGCCGTGGTATTCGCTGCGCAGCCGGGTGGCCAGTTGCGGTTGTACGGCCCAGGCCAGTGTGGCGTTGGCGCGGTGGCGGGAGCGGTCGGCCAGGCGCTGGTCGGCGCTGCGGTCAATAGCGTCCAGGTAGGTGTAGTTGCTGTCCAGTCTCAGGTTCGTCAGCAGATCCACGCCAGCGCTAAGCTCCAGTCCCTGCAGACGCACCTTGGCGATGTTTTCGTACTCCAGGCAGATGCGGCCTGGCTCGAAACAGGTGGGTTGGCGCACGGTCTCGATCAGGTTTTTCACATCGTTGTGGAACAGCATGGCGCTGGTGGTCCAGCGTCCCCGGTCAAGTGTGGCGCCGAGTTCGTAGGACTGGTTGGTTTCCGGCTTCAGGTCCGGGTTGCCGCGGATGATGCCGCGTCCACCGATGGCAGCGCGTGACTCGAATTCCGGCGACAGCTGCTTAAGTGACGGCGCCTTGAAGCCGCGCCCGGCCCCGGCCCTGAAGGTCAGCTCATCGTTGGCATGGAACATCAGGTAGGCCCGTGGGCTGGTTTCCCAGCCAAAGTCCTGGTGGCGGTCGAAGCGACTGCCCAATACCAGCTCCCATTGCCGGCCTAGCCACATTTCGTCCTGGGCGAACAGCGCGTAATGATCCTGAGACTGCTTGCCACGGCGGTTGACCGTAGGGTCTTCCAGGCTTTCACGCCGGGTTTCGGCACCCAGGGTCAGCTTGTGATGGCTGCCGACCATGAAGCCTGTCCGCCCGTCCAGCACGGTGTCGGTAAAGGTGTTGGGGCCGCTGGCATTGCCGCCATCACTGCGGTAAGCCTTGCGCTCCAGAGTGGAACGATACAGCCGCAGTTGGGACTGGCCCCAGTGCCAGTCACCGCTATGCGATAGCGAGTAGCGGCGGCGCTGAACATCGTTCTCGACCTTGTAGAAAGGACTTGCGGTGCTGCTGCGTGCGCCTTTCTGATCTTCATTGCCTGCCTCTAGCGAGGCGTCGATGCGCTGGTTGGCGTCGGGCGTCCAGCTTAGTCCCAGGTGGCCGTTCAGCGCTCGTTGATCATCCAGTGCCGCCAGGGCGCGGTTCTCTGTATCACGCAGGGCCTCCCGGTGCCTGAACTCACCCCAGGCATTCAGTCCCAGCTTGCCTGGCACCAGCGGCCCGCCCAGATAGAACCCAGTCTTGTACTGATTGCCGTCCAGGCTGTGGTCGTTGATCGTTGCATAACTGCTGAACGAACCTTGCCAGTGATCGGTGGCGGAGCGGGTGATCACATTGACGACACCGCCGAGTGCCTCGGAGCCATACAGCGATGACATGGGCCCGCGTACGATTTCGATCCGTTCGATGGCTTCGGTGGGTATCCAGCCCAGCTCGAAATCCGAGTGGGCAATGGCTGATGCGGAGGTATTGATCCGCTGGCCGTCGATCAGCATCAGTGTATGTTCGGAGCTCATGCCGCGAATGGAAATGCCGCGCCGCCCCAGCCCGACGTTCTCCAGATCGACCCCGACGCTGTTGCGCACGGCATCTGCCAGGTCATGGACGGGCTGGTTGCGCAGGGTGGCGCCGCGGATGACGCTCACGCTGGCTGGCGCGTTGCTCTCGTCGCGCACGGAGGCGGTAGCGGTGACAACCGTCGCAGGCAACCGGGTGATATCGTCCACTGCGGCTTGCTGGTGTGATCCGGGCTTTTGCGCCCAGGCACTATTCCCCATCAGTATCAGTGCGATCAGGCAGCCTCTGGCGGCCTCACGTCTCGCGTTCATGGCTTGAATCCTTGCTGGCATTGTTGTGGTCCAACCGGCCGTGACATGGTGCCGCTGGAAGGTTGGCAGTTTTACGGGTATGGCTCGGATCGCCAGGCTCATACGCGCTTGTAGAAGGCGGTCGCAGAATGAGCCCGGGCATTGAGCGGGCTATTGTTGCTCTAATATTGTTATAACATAACAATTAAATGGGTTTCATCCATGAATTGGCCAGCACTGCGATTATTGAGCTGGCAGGTGTGTATGCTGGGGGTTGATAAGGGCGTTCTGGAGCAAGCCTGGATGTGGGGATAGCGGCCATCAGGTAACTGATAGACAATGGCGCGGCCTACTTTTGGATAATCGAGGTCGCTAGATGGAACAGCGCGGCACACTGCAAAGCTGGAATGACGATAAGGGGTTTGGCTTTATCCTGCCGGAGCAGGGCGGTGACCGCCTGTTCGTGCACATATCCGCCATGCGCGGTGATCGCCGGCCCAATCAGGGTGACAAGGTTCTCTATGTGGCCGGGCGTGACCAACAGGGGCGTCTGCGGGCTGAGCATATGCGTGCGGAAGGTTTGGCGCTGGATCGGCCGGCCATTCGTAAAAAGCCGCGAGCGGGTATGACGCCAACCGCTCGGCCGCAGCGCGCAGACTCGCCCAGATACCCGCCGGTAAAGGCGTCACAGGGCATGCGCAATCCCGGTCTGAAGTTGCTGGTCTTTGCCCTGTTGCTGGTCTTGCCGGCGGTTGCCTCAGTACAACTGCTGCTCACCGGCAACGGTTGGGTGCTGATGGCCTATCTGCTGGTCAGTGTGTTCTGTTTTCTATTGTATTGGTCGGATAAGCACAAGGCCAGCAAAGGTCGCTGGCGCACCGCGGAAACGACCTTGCATGCCGCTGAGCTGCTGGGTGGCTGGCCGGGGGCACTGGTGGCCCAGCAGGTGTTTCGGCACAAGACCCGCAAGGTGAGTTACCAGAGCACTTTCTGGCTGATTGTGGCGGCGCACCAGGTCTTTTGGGTTGATTGGTTGGTTCTGGATGGGCGCTATCTTGGGCATCTGCTGGTGCGCGCCCTGGGTTAGTGGCGGCGCGGTAGCCACCAGAGAAAGAACAGCATGCCCAGCAGCTCGACCAGGGACTGGACGACGATCACCAGGGCGGTGAGCTCCCAGCCGGCGGGCAGGGCCAGGGCCAGCGGCAGGACCACAAAGGAGTTGCGGGTGCCGAAGCTGAACGCCAGGGTGCGCTGCTGAGCTATCGGTAACCGCCAGAGTCTGGCCAGGGCCGCAGCCAGTAGCAGGGCCAGAGCCAGATAGGCCAGATAGATCGGGACCACGCTCGGAAGCAGCGGCAGCGCATCGGCCAGGGTCTCGGCCTGGCTGGCGGCAATCAGCGCAATGACCAGTGCCAGCAACGGAATTGGCCACCAGGCCAGTTGTTCACGCAGGTGCTCACGGCCGTTGCGTGCCTCGATCCAGCGCTCGCTCAGGGCTGCCAGCAGCAGCGGTAGCAACACCACCAGCACCGCGGCGGCCAATAGCTGCGGCGCCAGCGTCAGGTAGTCCGGAGTATCGCTCAGCAGCCAGAGGTACAGCGGCAACAGCAAGACCTGCAACAGCAGGTTCAATGGGGTGACGGCGATAGCGCGGGCGGTATCGCCACGGCCCAGTTGGGTGAAACTGATAAACCAGTCAGTGCAGGGCACCAGCAGCACCAACAGTACGCCCAGGCGCAGGGCCGGCTGATCCGGCAGCCACTGGATCAGGCCCCAGACCAGCACTGGTATGACCAGAAAGTTGCCGCACAGCAGCGCGGTGAGAAACCGGCGGTCGCCGAGCGCGGCGCGGGCATGCAGCAGCGGCACCTGCAGGAAGGTGCAGAACAGCAGCGCGATCAGCATTGGCCATATCAGCCGCTCCAGTGCTGCAGCCAGATCGGGCAGGCTGTGCCCGAGACCGAGCCCGGCGCTGATCGCCGCCAGATACAGCCATAGCTGATGGCGCTCCAGTGTCAGTCGGTCCACACCAGGCCTCCTCAGCCGCTTGTACACCCTCTGGAGCTTAAACCAGCACGCCCTGACTGCGCAGGTAGTCGTCGTAGCTGCCGGAGAAGTCGGTCACGCCATTGGCCGACAGCTCGATGATGCGGGTGGCCAGCGAGCTGACGAACTCGCGGTCGTGGCTGACGAAGATCAGCGTGCCGGGGTAGTTCTCCAGCGCCAGGTTGAGCGCCTCGATCGACTCCATGTCGAGGTGGTTGGTTGGCTCGTCCATCAGCATCACGTTGGCCTTTTTCAGGATCAGCTTGCCGAACAGCATGCGGCCTTGCTCGCCCCCGGAGATCACCTTCACCGACTTGCCGATCTCATCGTTGGAGAACAGCATGCGTCCGAGGGTGCCGCGCACCAGTTGCTCGCCACCCTGGGTCCACTGTGCCATCCACTCGAACAGGGTGCAGTCGGCCTTGAAGTCGTCGGCATGATCCTGGGCGAAATAGCCGATATCGGCGCTCTCGGCCCATTTCACCTCGCCATTGATCGGCGCCATCTCACCGACCAGAGTGCGTAGCAGGGTGGTTTTGCCGATCCCGTTGGGGCCGATGATCGCCACTCGTTCGCCCGCCTCGATTTGCAGATTCAGGCCCTTGAACAGCAGCTCGCCGTCAAAGCCCTGGCTGACATTCTCCAGAGTCACTGCCTGGCGGTGCAGTTTCTTGAACTGCTCGAAGCGGATGAACGGGCTGACCCGGCTCGAGGGTTTGACCTCTTCGAGTTGGATCTTGTCGATCTGCTTGGCCCGGCTGGTGGCCTGTTTGGCCTTGGAGGCATTGGCCGAAAAACGGCTGACGAACTGTTGCAGCTCGGCGATCTGAGCCTTCTTCTTGGCGTTATCCGAGAGCAGCCGCTCGCGGGCCTGGGTGGCGGCGGTCATGTATTCGTCGTAGTTGCCGGGGAACAGCCGCAGCTCGCCATAATCCAGGTCAGCCATGTGGGTGCACACGCTGTTGAGGAAGTGGCGGTCGTGGGAAATGATGATCATGGTGCTGTTGCGCGCAGTCAGCACAGTTTCCAGCCAGCGGATGGTGTTGATGTCCAGGTGGTTGGTCGGTTCGTCCAGCAGCAGTACCTCGGGATCGGAAAACAGCGCCTGGGCCAGCAGCACGCGCAGCTTCCAGCCGGGAGCGACTTCGCTCATCGGGCCGTGGTGCTGTTCCAGTGGAATCCCCAGTCCGAGCAGCAGTTCGCCTGCGCGGGATTCGGCGGTGTAGCCGTCAAGTTCAGCGTATTCTGTCTCCAGTTCGGCGACTTTCATCCCGTCTTCTTCGCTCATTTCCGCCAGCGAGTAGATGCGATCGCGTTCAGCATGCACTTTCCACAGTTCCTCATGGCCCATGATCACGGTGTTCAGTACCGTGTGTTCCTCATAGGCGAACTGGTCCTGGCGCAGCTTGCCCAGACGCACATTGGGCTCGAGCATCACCTGCCCGGCCGAGGGCTCCAGCTCGCCACCCAGAATCTTCATGAAGGTCGACTTGCCGCAGCCATTGGCGCCGATAAGGCCGTAACGGTTGCCATTGCCGAATTTGACGGAAACGTTTTCGAACAGCGGCTTGGCGCCGAACTGCATGGTGATGTTGGCGGTGGAGATCACGATGGAAACCTGCGGGTGGAGAATGTAGGACCGGGCAGAACGCGCGGGCCGGGCATTGTAGCGGGCAATGCGGCGCGATGACAGTCGTTGACGGGCAGACAGGATGTGAGTGGCTTGTCAGACCCGGAAAAAACTGCTGCAGTTGCCCGGAGCCGACCGACTCAGGCCGCGCCACTTCAACAGACTCTAGAGAAGCCCCTTGATCATGTGGCCAACCTACTTATTGCTCGCGGTGTTTGTACTGACCTATATCGGCATGGCACTGGGGCGCATGCCCGGTATGCGCCTGGACCGTACCGGCATAGCGCTGCTGGCGGTTGTGTGCCTGCTGGTCAGTGGCTTGCTGGAAGTCGATCAGGCAGGGCAATGGATCGATCTGCCGACCCTGGTACTGTTGATGGGGCTGATGATCATTTCCGCTCAGTTCGCCGCCGCCGGAGCCTACGATGCGCTGGCCCGGCGGCTGGTCAATGCCCGACTGTCATCCCAGGCGCTGCTGGGGCTGACCATCGCCACGGCGGCATTGCTGTCGGCGCTGCTGGCCAATGACATCATTGCTTTTGCCATGGCACCGATCATTGCTGAGGGCACCCGCCAGCGCGGTCTGGACCCCAGGCCCTTTCTGATCGGTCTGGCCTGCGCCTGCAATACCGGTAGCGCGGCGACCTTGATCGGCAATCCGCAGAACATCCTGATCGGTCAGGCCGGCCAGCTGGATTTCTGGGCCTTCGCCGCGGTCTGTGCGGTACCGGCGCTGCTGGCCACGCTGGTGGTCTGGCTGGTAGTGGGTTGGGTGTGGCGTCAGACCCTGGCTGCCGAGCCCAGCAAGCCGGCCGAGTCTGGAGTTTTGCTGCGAGCCAATGGCTTTTCCACCTGGCAGACCAGCAAGGGCGTGGTTGCAGTGCTGGCCTTACTGGCGCTGTTTACCACCTCACAGGCCAAGGAAATCAGCGCGCTGCTGGTTGCTGCGATTCTGCTGATGAGCCGGGTGCAGGCCAGCCGGGATATGCTGGGGGCGGTGGATTGGCACCTGTTGTTGCTGTTCGCCTGCCTGTTCATCGTCACCGGTAGTCTGTCGCTGACCGGATTCGATCAGCAGGCCATGGCCTGGTTGTTGGGTTCAGGCTGGGACCTTGAACAGCCATGGTTGCTAGCACCGCTGATGCTGGCGGGCAGCAACAGCGTTGGCAATGTCCCGTTGGTGATCCTGATGCTCAGTGTCTGGCCCCAGGCCAGTGAGCAGGCGTTGTATGCCATGGCACTGCTATCGACCTTGGCCGGCAATCTGCTGATCGTCGGCAGCCTGGCCAATATCATCGTGGTCGAGCGCGCTGCCCAGGTCGGTGTGACCCTGAGTTTCCGCGCCCATGCCCGTTGCGGTATTCCTGTCACCCTGATCAGCATGGCGCTCGCGCTGGCCTGGCTGCACTGGGTTGGCGGATTCTAGGCGGCCATTTCTACCCGGTTGCGGCCATTCTGCTTGGCCAGGTACAGCGCTTGGTCGGCGCGGCTGATGGCCTGCTGGCTGTCCAGTTCGCCCCCCGGCTCCAGGCAGCACAGGCCGATGCTGATGGTCAGGGTCAGCGGTCGGCTGTCGCGGGTCAGGAAGGTAGACTGCTCAATGCTCTGGCGCAGTTGCTCGGCCAGCTCCCGGGCGCCGCTGGCCTGAGTATTGGGCAGTACCACCAGAAACTCCTCGCCGCCTAGCCGCCCGGCATGATCTTGGGTCCGCAGCCGCGAGCGCAGGGTGTCGGCCAGCAGTTTCAGCGACTGGTCGCCGACCTGGTGGCCATGCCGGTCGTTGATCAGCTTGAAATGGTCGGTATCCAGCATCATCAGGCTCAGGGGTTGTTGCTGGCGGTTACTGGCGGCCAGCAGGCGCTCCAGTACCTCCAGTATGTAACGGCGGTTGGGTAGTCCGGTCAGTTCATCATGCATGGCCAGCTTGAGCATTTGGGCGTCGGCCCGCTCCTTGACCATCAGAATCAGCCCCATGCCAACCAGAATCATGCTGACGGTCGCGGTCAGGAAGGTGGCCATCTGAATCGGGTTGGAACTGGTGATCAGCAACATCTGATCCATGCCCAGCGCTGTGCCTACGCCCCGATAGGCCATGGTGGCGATGATCATGCCGAAGGCGGTGATCAGGAAATACTGACCGCGCCCGTCAGTCTGGCGATGCCGGCTGAACACGATCACCAGTACCAGTATGGCTTGATACAGGACGATTGCAGCCATCACCACTACCCTGGCCGCCAACTGATCGAGCAGGGCATATAGCACCAACGGTACGACCAGTAGCGGCCAGTAGGTCAGCCAGCGGTTCAGTCGCCGTTGCTGAAATTGCATCAAGCCCTCGGCAAACAGCACGAACACACCGGCCAGCAGCGTGTTGGCAACGATAATGGTGAGAAAGTCGCTGAGTTCACCGCGCAGACTGTAGAGGGTATACACCGAGCTGTGCAGCGCCAGAGCCAGCGTCCAATAACCTAACCCTTCCTTGCGCTCCGGCCGCCAGACCAGGGCAGTGCAGATGGTCATGGTCAGGCTGACGATGATGACCATCATAAACATGGTAGGGATGTGCGCTTGCATGATGGTCACTGTACGTCTCGTGGCGCTGGCAAGAGTGATAGCTAAAGTGTGGCACTTTATGCTGCCCCGGGTGCAGGTTTTTCATCGGATTCATGAGTTGGAGGCTGAATGATTCAGCCGCGCAAACCGGTGGATAAAATCCGCCGGATAGGTTTGGGGGAGGTGGGCAGGGTGATGGCAGTCCCGGACAGGAGTCCGGGACTTTCAGGGGACGGTGTTGTGCTTAGTAGCGCGCCAGCCAGTGCGCGTAAGGCGCGGGCAGGGTCCAGGAGGCCTGGTCGAGCTTGAGCTCTCGGGCGGCATGGTAGGCCCAGTGCGGGTTGGCCAGGTGTGCCTTGCCGACCATGACAACATCCAGTTGCCCGCTATTCACTGCATTTTCCGCGATATTCGGCTCACCAAAGCCCCAGGCCGAGGAGACCGGAATGTCCGCTTCGCGACGCACCCGCTCGGCAATCGGGCCCATGAAGCCAGGTGCCCAGGGAATCTGAGCCTCGGGGGTATTGAAACCGATGCTGACACTGATCATGTCCAGGCCATCGGCTTTCAGGCGTTTGGTCAGGTCGATCGACTCGCTCAGGGTTTGCTCGTCGCGGCCGTCGAACTCGATGACCCCGAAGCGGATGGTCAGCGGCAAATGTGCTGGCCACACCTCACGTACCGCGGCGAAGGTTTCGCGGATGAAGCGGCTGCGGTTCTCGTAGCTGCCGCCATAGGTGTCGGTACGCTGGTTGGCATGCTCGGAGAAGAAGCTCTGGGCCAGATAGCCATGGGCAAAGTGCAGTTCCAGCCACTCGAAACCGACCGCCAGGGCACGCTGGGCGGCGGTGACGAAATCGTCCCGCACCCGGGCGATATCGTCCAGGCCCATTTCCCTGGGCTGCTTGCTCAGATGGGCACCGAAGGGCACGGCCGAGGGAGCGATGGTCTGCCAGCCGCGCGGGTCATCGTTGCCGATGTGATCATCGCCTTCCCAGGGCCGGTTGGCGCTGGCCTTGCGCCCGGCATGGGCGATCTGGATGCCGGGTACCGCGCCCTGGGCCTTGATGCTGCGCACGATCGGGGCGAAGGCCTGGGCCAGATCATCATTCCAGATCCCGGCGCAGGCCGGAGTGATGCGGCCTTCGGGGGCCACGGCGGTAGCCTCGACGATCACCAGGCCTGCGCCGCCACGGGCCTGAGCGCTGTAATTGGCCAGGTGCCAGTCATTGACCAGACCGTCGACGGCTGAATACTGGCACATCGGCGGTACGGCAATCCGGTTGCGCAGGGTGACGTCCTTGAGGGTGAAGGGTTGAAACAGCGCGGACATGGGAAATACCTGTGGGTTAGTTGTTACGTTAGTTCGATAATATTGGAACTATGGCCGTAAAGTAAACCCTTGTGTAGAATTTGATCCATGCGACCGTTCAAACACCCCAATCCCGATGATTTTGTCCTTGAGCGCGTGCTCTATGCGCTGAGTGATCCGGTGCGCCTGGAAATTGTGCGTCGGCTGGCCGAGGTCGGCGAAGCCAGCTGTGGTGAGCTGGATGGCGGGCGGCCGAAGTCGAGCATGTCGCACCATTTCCGGGTGCTGCGCGATGCCGGGCTGGTATGCACCTATGGGGTGGGCACTATGCACATGAATTCGCTGCGCCGGGCTGATATCGACAGCCGCTTCCCCGGCCTGCTGGATGCTGTTCTGGCTAACAGTCAGTAAGCCTCAATCGCGGTAGAACACCTGCACCAGATGCCAGCCGAACTGGGTCTTGACCGGCCCATGCACCACTTTCAGGGCCTTCTTGAAGATGATCTGGTCAATCGCGCGGACCATCTGGCCCGGGCGCACTTCGCCCAGATCGCCGCCGCGCTTCTTCGACGCACAGGTAGAGTACTTTTTGGCCAGAACGTCGAACGCTTCACCGGCGGCAATGCGCTTTTTCAACGCCGCGGCTTCGGCTTCGGTCTTGACCAGAATATGGCGGGCCATGGCGACGGGCATGGGTTACTCCTGGGTATCGGCGCTGCGTGCCCCGGCCTTGTTCGAAAGGCGCAGGCCGCGCAGGCTGCGCTTGACGTTCTTCAGGTGGTTGACCAGCTCCGGGCCGCGGCGCATGGCCATGCCCATGGCCAGCACGTCGATCACTACCAGGTGGGCGATGCGTGAAGACAGCGGGGTGTAGATGTCGGTGTCTTCCGGCACGTCGATCGGGATATGAATACCGGCCAGCTCGGCCAAGGGGGTATGGCTGGGGCACAGGCTGATCAGGGTAGCGCCGGTTTCGCCAACCAGGCTGGCCGAGTGCAGCAGATCCTTGGTCCGCCCGGTCTGGGAGATGGCCACGGCGACATCCTGGGGCCCCAGGGTCACTGCCGACATGGCTTGCATATGCGGGTCGGAATAAGCGGCGGTAGAGACCTGCAGACGGAAGAACTTGTGCTGGGCGTCGCTGGCTACCGCACCCGAGGCGCCAAACCCATAGAACTCCACCCGCCGGGCCTTGGCCAGCGCGGCGATGGCGGACTCCATGGCCTGCGGGTCGAGGCGCTCGCGCACATCCATCAGGGTCGCCAGGGTGGTGTCGAAGATCTTGTGTGAGAGTTCGTCGACGTTGTCGTCTTCACTGATCGAGAACTGGCCGAAGCTGGCGCCGGCGGCCAGACTCTGGGCCAGGCGCAGTTTCAGGTCCTGAAAGCCGCTGCAACCAATTGCCCGGCAGAAGCGTACGATGGTCGGTTCACTGACCCCGACTTCGCGGGCCAGATCGGCCATCGACGAGTGCATGACCTGGGCAGCCTGGGCCAGCACAAAATCGGCTACCTTGAGCTCGGATTTGCGCAGCGTAGGGCGGCTGACGGCGATATGCTGGAGTAAATTCACGTTGGCTTCTGGTAGTCTTGAGGGTCGAAATGGCCGAATTTCTTGTAGTTATACTACAAAAATGGTCAAAACGTCTTGAATGGGAGAATCGATGTGCCTGCACATCGCGGCATGGCCTGTGACATTGTAGTGCTGGGCGGGACCGGCGATCTGGCCCTGCGCAAGCTGCTGCCGGCGCTGTACTACCTGCACCGCGACGGTTATCTGCATGCGGGTACGCGGATTCTGGCGGCGGCCAGGGCCAAGCATGCGGCCGAGAGCTACCGGCGACTGGTACAGCGGCATGTCAGTCAGCATGTGGCCCTGGGGGATTTCGACAGCGAGACCTGGGACGCTTTCGCCGAGCGGATTGACTATCTGAGTCTGGACGTCAGTCAGCGGGTCGAGTTCCCGCGTCTGGCCCAGGCCTTGGGCAAGGTCCGTGGGCGAGTGCGGGTGTTCTATCTGGCAACCTTCCCCAACCTGTTCGCTGCTACCGCCAAGCACTTGGCTTCGGTGGGGCTGGTCGATGAGCAGGCCCGCATCGTGTTGGAAAAACCGTTGGGCGAAAGCCTCAAGACCGCGACCCAGATCAATGACCAGATCGGCGCCGTGTTTGACGAGTCACGGGTGTTCCGAATTGATCACTATCTGGGTAAGGAAGCAGTACAGAACCTGCTGGCGCTGCGCTTTGGCAACGCTCTGCTGGAGCCGCTGTGGCGCAATGCGCATATCGACCATGTGCAGATCAGCGTGCTGGAAACGGTCGGGGTCGAAAATCGCGGGGGCTACTACGATCAGGCTGGGGCGATGCGCGACATGGTGCAGAACCATTTGCTGCAGTTGCTCTGTCTGGTCGCCATGGAAGCGCCGGTGCATTTCGAGCCCGAAGCGGTGCGTAACGAGAAGCTGAAGATTCTCGAAGCCTTGCGGCCGATCACCGGTATGGATGTGCAGGACCGTACCGTACGGGGTCAATACGCCGCCGGAGAACGGGCTGGTGAACAACTGCCGGCCTACTACTTCGAAAAAAGTGTGGATCATGACAGCAATACTGAAACCTTCGTTGCGCTTAAGGCCGAGATCGACAACTGGCGCTGGGCTGGAGTGCCGTTCTATCTGCGTACCGGCAAATGCCTGGCTCAGCGCAAATCGGAAATCGTCATCCAGTTCAAGGCCGTACCGCATCGGCTGTTCTCCCAGAACGGCGGCGACCCGGCGCGCAACCGGCTGGTGATCCGCCTGCAACCGGATGAGAGCATCAGCCTGGCGCTGATGGCCAAGTCACCGGGACGGGGCATGGCGCTGCAGGAAGTTGAGCTGGATCTGAACTTTGCCAAGGCCTTCAAGCGCCGGCGCTGGGACGCCTATGAGCGGCTGTTGTTGGACGTGATCGAAGGTGACGCCACCTTGTTTATGCGCCGCGACGAGATCGAAGCAGCCTGGCGCTGGGTCGATCCGATCATCCAGGGCTGGCAGGACTGCTATCGCTCACCCAAGCGCTACGCTGCCGGCAGTTGGGGGCCGGACGCCGCTGACAGCCTGTTGGAGCGTCAGGGGCATTGCTGGTTCGATGAAAACTGATTCCGCTGTCGGCTGAAAGGCTTGCGCTAAAGCGTCGGAGTGCCAGGTTGAAGGGCAAGAACTGACTTGGGTCACAATAAAGGCCTATAGCGGGCCGATTGAATTTATTTGAAGCAGAGCCTGTGTAAAGATGAGCCGGCATCATTTGAATTCCAACCGGCGTGAGATCTGAACCATGCGATTGCTTTGCTGTGTGTGGCTGTTGTGCTGCAGCCTGCCGTTGGCCGCCAGTCAGCAGCTCAACCTGTTCAACTGGCCAGAATATCTTCCACCTGAAGCGATTCAGCGATTCCAGGAACAAACCGGGATTGAAGTGCGTTACGACACCTTCGACAGTCCCGAAGTACTGGAAAGTACGCTGCTGGCCGGCGCCAGTGGCTATGACCTGGTGTTCCCATCCACCACCGTGCTGGCCAAGGCAATCCAGGCCGGTGCCTTGCAGCAGATCGACGGCAGCCGCTATCAGTATGCTGCTGAGCTGGATCCAGAGTTGATGCAGTTTTTGGCGGTGGCCGATCCCAATAACCGCTATGCCATGCCCTACACCTGGGGCACGATAGGGTTGGGAATCAATCGCCAGGCGGTGGAACGACGCCTGGGACAGATCCCGCTTAACAGTCTCGATCTGCTGTTCAAGCCCGAATACGTCAGCCGCCTGAAAGATTGCGGCGTCTCGATTCTGGACTCGCCACAGGAAGTCATCGCCATCGCCCTCAACTACCTGGGGCATGATCCGTATGCCAGTTACCCGCCAGCGCTCAGACAGGTCGCCGAGTTGCTGGCCGGGGTACAGCCGAATCTGCGCTACGTTGGCAGCGCCCAACATATTGATGATCTGGCCAGCGGCGAAATCTGTCTGGCACTGACCTTCAACGGTGATGCCGGGCTGGCGGCGGCACGGGCCGCAGAGTTGGGGCAGCCGTTCGAGGTGGTCTATCGTATTCCCCGTGAAGGGTCCGTGGTCTGGTTCGACAGTATGGCGATTCCGGTTGATGCGCCGAATCCCGAGGCCGCGCACCGGTTGATCGACTTCATGCTCCAGCCCGAGGTGCTGGCCGAAGTGACCAATGAGCTGTTCTTCGCCAACGCCAGCCTGGCAGCGGGGCCGCTGGTTGATCCGCAGATTGTCGCCGATCCGGACATCTATCCCACCGAGGCAGTCAGGGCGCGGCTGTTCGTCGAGCGTCAGTTGGGTGTGGCCGATCAGCGTCAGCGCACTCGATTGTGGAGCCGGGTTATCGCCCAACACTGAGTAAGGACTCACGGGTTCAGCGGGCTCTGAAAGCTGGCCAGCAGATCCGCCTCGAAGGCCTGTTGTGCATCACTGGGATGCTGGCCCCGATGGCGGGCCAACTGGAAGCCGACCTCAAAGCGCAGTTGCCCGGGCAGCAAGGCACGCAGACGTCCGCGCGCGACCCAGCGCGCGCCGATATGCTCGGGCAGATAGCCGATATGCTGGCCTGAGAGGATAAATGCCAGCGCACCTTCGACCTGTTCGGTCTGGGCGCTGCTGGCTTCGCTCAGGTGCGGCTCACGTGGCGGAAACAGTCGATAGGGATGGTGTACCCGGTCGGCCAGGCGCAGGTCCTCTGGGGTTGGTGCCGGGTTTGTGAACAGCGGGTGAGTACTGGCACAGTACAGGCACTGGCGCTCCTGAAATAGCGGCCGGTAATCGATGGCGGCCTGTTGCCCGGCAAAATAGCCGACTGCCAACTGCAACTGATTCTGCAACAACCGCCGTTCCAGCTCCGCCGGCATGGCGGTGATCAGCTCGATCTGCACCGCCTGATTGCGCTGCCTGAAGCGCCCGATGGCCTGGGCAATGCGCTCCAGCACAGCGTCGGCCAACCCTTCGGACAGTCCCAGATGCAGTTCGCCGATCAGCTTGTCGGCCATGCCCTGAGCCTCGTGGCGGAAACTGTCGATGGCCGCAAACAGCCGCCGGGTTGCCTGCAGCACCTGCTCGCCCTTGGGGGTCAGGCGAAAGCCGGCCTTGCCGCGCTCGCACAAGCGAAAGCCCAGACGGGTTTCCAGCTTGGCCATCTGGGTGCTGATGGTCGACTGGCCCACCCCCAGTTCACCCTGAGCGGCGCTGAAACCACCACACTCGGCCACGGTGACAAACAGCCGCAACAGTTGCAGATCCAGATCACGTAGCTGGCTGAGCATTGCGCCTCCAAACATTGATGAATGTCGATGCCAAAATAGAACACTTTGCATTTTTATAAAACAATGCCCATGCAAGCATGTTCAGGCCCGATAACAATTCATTAGCCTGTGCGAGATTCAGACCATGCGACTGTTCCTATTAGCGCTGCTGCTGGGCGGCAGCTTGCTGACTGGACGCAGCGGCTATGACCTGGTGTTTCCAGCCTCGACCAGCCTGGCCCGGGCGATCCAGGCCGGCGCCCTGCAGCCGATCGAGGCTGGCGAATTTACCCATGCCGCGAGCCTGGACCCGGAACTGCTGGCGCTGCTGGCCGAGGCTGATCCGGGTAATCGCTACGCCATGCCCTATACCTGGGGCACCGTGGGCCTGGGGATCAACCTGCAGGCGGTCGAGCAGCGGCTGGGGGCCGATGCCCCGCTGAACAGCCTGGACCTGCTGTTCAAGCCGGACTACGCCCAGCGCCTGAAGGATTGCGGGATTGCCGTGCTGGACTCGCCCCAGGAAGTGATTGCCATCGCCCTCAACTACCTGGGTCATGACCCCTACGCCAGCGCTGGCCCGGCCCTGGAGCAGGCGGCGCAACTGCTGGCGGAGCTGCAGCCGAATGTGCGCTATGTCGGTAGTGCCCGGCATATCGATGACCTGGCCCGGGGTGAGGTGTGTCTGGCGCTGACCTATAACGGTGATGCCGGCATGGCGGCGGCGCGGGCCGCAGAGTCGGGCCAGCCGTTCGAGGTGATCTACCGTATCCCGCGTGAGGGCACACTGATCTGGTTCGACAGTCTGGCGATTCCGGTGGACGCCCCCAATCCGGCAGCGGCCCGGCAATTGATCGACTTTCTGCTCCAGCCCGAAGTGCTGGCCGAGTTGACCAATGAGCTGTTCTTCGCCAATGCCAGCCTGGCGGCTGAGCCGTTGATTGATCCACAGATCGCCGCCGATCCAGACATTTATCCGCCGCCCGAGCTACGGGCCCGGTTGTTCGCCGAGCGCCAGTTGAGCCTGGCCGAGCAGCGTCAGCGCAACCGTCTGTGGACCCGTTTTCGTACCCAGTATTGAGCCCGAGGAGCTTTCCCATGGATCACAGCCCCAGCAACGACCAGGCCTTCACCCGTGACAGCCTGTACGGCACCGCCGCCGAACCAACCTATGCAGGCGTCACCAGTTTCATGCGTCGACGCTACAGCCGGGATCTCACCGGTGTCGATCTGGTGATCAGCGGCGTGCCCTTCGACACTGCCACCAGCAACCGGCCGGGTAGCCGCTTCGGCCCGCGAGCGATTCGCGCCGCCTCGGTACAGATGGCCTGGGCCCGGCACTACCCCTGGGAGTTCGACCCGTTCGAGCGATTGGCCTGCGTCGATTATGGCGACTGCCTGTTCGATCATGGCCGCCCGGAAAGCGTGCCGGCCAGTATCCAGACCCATGCCGAACAGATTCTGGACGCCGGCTGCGGACTGTTGACCCTCGGTGGCGATCACTTCATCAGCTACCCGTTGCTCAAGGCCCACGCCCGGCGTCATGGTCCGCTGGCGCTGATTCATTTTGACGCCCACAGTGACACCTGGCCGGACCCGGAGCATGAGCGCATCGATCACGGCACCATGTTCTATCATGCCGCGCGCCAGGGGCTGGTCGACCCGGCCTGCTCGGTGCAGGTGGGACTGCGCACCACCAACGATGACGTAATGGGGTTCCAGGTGCTTGATGCGCGTGAGGTCAATCGCAGCAGTCCGGAGACGATTGCCGAGCGGATTCGTGCACGGGTTGGCCAGCAGCCAGTCTATCTGACCTTCGACATCGACTGTCTGGACCCGGCTTTCGCGCCCGGCACCGGTACCCCGGTGTGTGGCGGTCTGTCGACTCATCAGGCGCTGGAGATTCTGCGTGGGCTGCGTGGGATCAATCTGGTTGGGCTGGATCTGGTTGAAGTGGCGCCAGCCTACGATAGTGCGGAAATCACCGCGCTGGCTGGTGCCACCCTGGCAATGGAGATGATCTGTCTGTATGCCGCTCGCTGAGTCCGGGGCCTAGTTCATCAGGCCCCGGTGCTCCTGCAGCATGGCGGTAAAGTCGGCCGCCGAGAGCGGCCGGCTGATCAGATACCCCTGCACTTCGTCGCAGCCGTACTGCTTGAGATAGGCCAGCTGCACATCGCGCTCGACCCCTTCGGCAACCACGCGCAGGTCCAGGCTATGGGCCATGGCGATGATCGCCCGGGTAATCGCCGCGTCCTGGCTGTGTTGGCCCAGATCGGTGACGAATACCCGATCGATCTTCAGGGTATCGACCGGGAAGCGCTTGAGATAGGCCAGCGAGGAGTAGCCGGTGCCGAAGTCGTCGACTGCCAGGCGAATCCCCATGGCCCGCAGCTCGGCGATATTGTGGGCCACCGCATCGACATGTTCGAGGAACATGCTTTCGGTCAGCTCCAGCTCCAGATACTCGGCCGGCAACTGGCATTCCTCAAGGATATGCTGGACCCGGCGGGCGAAGTGGCTCTGGCGCAACTGCTGCACTGACAGGTTGACCGATACGCAGACCGGCGTTGGGCCCTGGTGATACCAGTGGCTGGCCTGACGGCAGGCTTTGTGCAGCACGGCATCGCCCAGGGCGATGATCAGCCCGGTTTCCTCGGCCATGTCGATAAAGTCGCCCGGCATCACCAGACCACGCTGTGGATGTTGCCAGCGTACCAGCGCTTCGGCGCCGCTGATGCTATCGTCGTTCAGGTGCAGCTTGGGCTGGTAATGCACCACCAGTTGGTTGTCTTCGATGGCCTTGCGCAACTGGTTTTCCAATTGCAGGCGCTCCAGGCTGTAGGCCCGCAGTTCTCGGGTGAAGAACCGGTAGGTGTTGCCGCCCAGGTGCTTGGCATGCTGCATGGCCTGGTTGGCCTGGGTGATCATCAGCAGGCTGTCACGGGCGGTATCCGGGAACTGGCTGATGCCGATAGAGGCAGTGACCACCAGTTCATGGCCCATGATGCTGACCGGCTGGCGCAGGCCTTTGAGCAGTTGAGCGGCCAGTTCGCTGAGCTGTTCGAGGCTGGTGTCGCGTTCGACCAGAATCACGAACTCGTCGGCCGACAGGCGCGCCAGGGTATCGGCCTCGGGAGCCAGATCGCTCAGGCGCCCGGCCACCAGTCGCAGCAACTGGTCGGCTACGTCATGCCCGAGGGTGTCGTTGATGTACTTGAAGCGGTCCAGGTCGATATGTAACAAGGCCAGCCCGTAGCGGTACTGACGGGCCCGGCCGGTGGCTTCCTGCAGGCGCTGGTTGAACAGGTTGCGATTGGCCAACTGGGTCAGCGCGTCGAAATTGGTCAGGTACTGAAGCTGTTCTTCGGTCTGGCGGTGGGTGGTCAGATCGGCGAAGAAGCCGACCAGATGGGTGGTTTCACCCTTGTGGTTGCGCACGACGGTCAGTTGCAGCCACTGTGGGTAGCGCTCGCCGCTGCGGCGTTGTTCGAGCAGCTCGCCCTGCCAGCGATCCTGGGTATGCAGCAACTGGCTCAGGCGCTGATAAGTGTCGAAAGCGTCGGCCAGATCGTTCAGGCGGTAAATCGGTTGACCGATCACATCCCCGGCAGCGTAGCCACTGATTACGCTGAAAGCCTGGTTGACCGCCAGGATTTTCAGCTCGGGATCAAGAATGTAGATACCTTCGGAGGTGGCCTCGAATACGGTTGCTGCCAACTGCGCCTGTTCCTGCTGGTGCTTGCGGGCGGTGATGTCGCGACGGGTGCCGATCATCCGGGTTACCCGGCCGCTGTCATCGCGGGCCACCGCCCGGCCACTGTCTTCGACCCAGATCCAGCGGCCATCGGCGTGCCGAACCCGGTACTCGATGCGATAGGACGGGGTATTGCCACGCATGTGCCGAACCAGGGTTTCCTGCAGCGGCCGCACATCGTCCGGGTGCAGGCGTGGGCGCAGATCCCTGAGCATGCTGGTGACCGACTCGGCCGGTAAGCCGAAAATCTCTTGCAGGTGGGAGTGAAATACCTGATCGGTTTCCAGGTTCCAGTCCCATAGCCCCAATTCACTGGCTTCCATTGCCAGGCTGAGCTGGGTTTCGCTGGCACTCAGGGCCCGGGTTGCCTGTTCCAACTCGGCGGTACGCTGACGTACCCGCTCCTCCAGGGCGTCATGGCTGTCTCGCAGATGCTGTTCGGCCTGGCGCCGCTGCTGGATTTCCCGGGTCAGTTGCTGGTTCAGTGCCTCGGCCTGTTGTCGGGCATCGTCCAGCCGCGCCACCAGCGCCTCGTTGCGCTGATTGGCCCGGGCAGTAGTGATCGCCGAGCGATTGATGAAAGCTGCCGCCAGCATCAGGCAACTAAACAGCGCCAAAGCCATCAAGCCCCAATAGGGGCTGGAAGGGTCGTCGCGACTCAACAGATAGATGATTGGCGGCAACCAGCAAGGCAGGGCAAAGGTGATGAACGCCAGAAACCGTTGAGCGTAGATAATGCTTACGCACAGACTGACCCCGGTGACCAGCCCGTAGGCTGGTGCTTGCAGACTGAAGTTGTCGAGCGGCACCAGGAACAGATGCACATAGGCCATGCTCAGGCCGGACAGGGCATTACCCAGATAGAACAGCAGGCGCCAGCGCAGGCGCAGCTTGATTGCGTTGGAGGCTTGCCGGTAGCGGTTCACCAGATGGCTGCGCAGCAGCACCAGCAAACCGATCAGCAGTAGCCAGGCCAACAATACAGGGCGCTCGGTATGCTCCCAGACAAGCAAGCTGATGGCGCTGGCCGAAAGCAGGATCAACCACTGTGGCAGACGCGAATAGTGATACAGCTTATCGAGCTGGCGTAGGCGCTGCTCGGTGTGGCCACTGGCAAATGGGCTGGTGTCAAACGTCATGATGACGTGGTCCCCTGAACGCTGAGCGTTTCTTGTTGTTACGTGTTGTCGTGGCTGGCCGAAGATCTGTACCGCGACAGTATCAGATTTTGCACCATACACCAGAGCGCTGATCCGGCCCAGCCTTTTTTAGTCGCTGCTTTATAGCGCCAAAGCCTCTGGACCGCGGGCTTGGGCAAATTCTACCGAGGGACCGGCGGTCGCTGGTAGAATGCCCCGATGGATATTTCACACCTTATCAACTCGCTTAACGACGCCCAGCGCCAGGCGGTCACCGCCAGCCCTGGGCAACAACTGGTTCTGGCTGGCGCCGGCTCGGGCAAGACCCGGGTGCTGGTGCATCGCATCGCTTGGTTGATCCAGGTCGAGAATGCCTCGCCCTGGAGCATTCTGTCGGTGACCTTTACCAACAAGGCCGCCTATGAAATGCGCCAGCGTATCGAGCAACTACTCGGTATCTCGCCGCAGGGCATGTGGGTCGGCACCTTCCACGGCCTGGCCCACCGCCTGCTGCGCGCCCATTGGCGTGAGGCCGGACTGGCCGAACAGTTCCAGATCCTCGACAGCGATGACCAGCAGCGGCTGGTCAAGCGGGTCATCCGCGAACTGGGGCTAGATGAGAACCAGTGGGCGCCGCGTCAGGCTCAGTGGTGGATCAACGCACAAAAGGACGAAGGCCTGCGCCCGCAGCACATCCAGCCGGCCGGGGACCTGTACCTGACCACCATGCTGCGCATTTATGCGGCCTATGAACAGGCCTGCGCGCGTGCCGGGGTGGTGGATTTCGCCGAACTGCTGTTGCGCTCGCTGGAGCTGTGGCGCGACAACGCCGGGTTGCGCGAGCAGTACCAGGCGCGTTTCCGTCACTTGCTGGTCGACGAGTTTCAGGACACCAACGCTGTGCAGTATGCCTGGCTACGCCTGATCGCCGGTAGCAACCCGAGTCTGATGGTGGTTGGCGATGATGACCAGTCGATCTACGGCTGGCGCGGCGCGCGGATCGAGAACATCCAGCAGTTCCAAAGCGACTACCCCAACGCCGAGCTGATCCGGCTGGAACAGAACTACCGCTCCACCGCGCTGATCCTCAAGGCCGCCAACGCGCTGATCGGCAACAACGCCGGGCGTCTGGGCAAGGAGCTGTGGACCGACGGCAGCGAAGGCGAACCGATTGCCCTGTATGCCGGTTTCAACGAACAGGACGAGGCGCGCTATATCGTCGAGCGTATCGAGCAGGCGGTGGGCGAGGGCATGGCCCGCCGTGAAATCGCCATTCTCTATCGTTCCAACGCCCAGTCGCGGGTGCTCGAAGAGGCTCTGCTGCGTGCCGGCATTCCCTACCGCATCTACGGTGGACAGCGCTTCTTCGAGCGCGCCGAGATCAAGAACGCCATGGCTTACCTGCGTCTGGTCGCCAACCGCGGCGATGACGGCGCGCTGGAGCGGATCATCAACCTGCCGACCCGGGGCATTGGCGACAAGACCGTCGAAGCGCTGCGCGAGCACGCCCGCGCCTGCAACGTCACGCTGTGGCAGGCAGCCTGCGACATGCTCGATATGAAAGCCCTGCCCGGGCGCGCGGCCAATGCGGTCCAGGGCTTTTTGCAACTGATTGAGGAAATGGCCCAGCGGGTCGAAGGTCTGCCGCTCTACAGCATGACCCAGCAGGTCATCGAACACAGCGGCCTGCTGCGTTTTCACGAACAGGAAAAGGGCGACAAGGCCCAGGCACGGGTCGAAAACCTTGAGGAACTGGTGTCGGCTGCCCGCGCCTTCGAGAATGATCAGGCTGAGCTGGAAGAAGAGGGCAATGTGCTGCTGGCCTTCCTCGCCCATGCTTCGCTGGAGGCCGGCGATACCCAGGCCGACCAGTTCGAGGACAGCGTCCAGCTGATGACCCTGCACAGCGCCAAGGGCCTGGAATTCCCGCTGGTGTTCCTGGCCGGAGTGGAAGAGGGCCTGTTCCCGCACAAGATGAGCCTGGAAGAGCCCGGCCGGCTGGAGGAGGAGCGGCGTCTGGCCTATGTCGGCATCACTCGCGCCATGCAGCAGTTGGTGATCACCTGGGCGGAAACCCGGCGGCTGTATGGCAGCGAAACGTTCAACAAGATTTCCCGCTTTGTGCGCGAGATCCCATCCGAGCTGATTCGCGAGGTACGCCTGGGCAACCAGGTCAGCCGTCCGTTCGGGCCGAAGAACAAGCTGTTCCAGGCCGAAGCCACCGAAAGCACCGGCTTCGCCCTGGGTCAGCGAGTGGCGCACGGCCTTTTCGGCGAGGGCGTGGTACTCAACTACGAAGGACATGGCGCCCAGGCCCGTATCCAGGTCAACTTCGACGACGAAGGCAGCAAATGGCTGATGGTCGCCTATGCCAAGCTGCAGCCGCTGTAATCACACCGAGTGCGACAATTACTACAGCAATAGCCGGCGCTGAGGACAGCGCTTGAGCGAGTAGAAGTCAGGAGCTTGATTGATGAAACGACGTGAACTGATCACCGCCGCCGGTCTGGGCCTCGGTGCCATGGCCCTGGCCGGTTGCCAGGACCAGGACAAGGCCATCGCCGAGGGCGGTGAGCAAAGCCAGCAACGCTTTCGCTGGAAAATGGTCACCTCCTGGCCAAAGAACTTCCCCGGCCTTGGCACCACGGCCGAGCGCTTCGCCGACACGGTCAACCGTCTGTCCAGTGGCCGCTTGCGCATCCAGGTGTTTGCCGCCAACGAACTGGTTCCAGCCCTGGAAGTGTTCGATGCAGTCTCCAGCGGCACCGCCGAGCTGGGCCACAGCGCGGCCTATTACTGGAAGGGCAAAAGTGCCGCTGCGCCGTTCTTTACCGCCGTGCCTTTCGGCATGAACGCCCAGGAAATGAATGCCTGGTTGTACGAAGGCGGCGGCCTGGAACTGTGGCGCCAGGCCTACGCTCCGTTCGGTGTCCTGCCGTTGCCCTGCGGCAATACCGGGGTGCAGATGGCCGGCTGGTTCAACAAGGAAATCAACAGCCTTGATGATCTGCGCGGGCTGAAGATCCGCATGCCCGGCTTTGGCGGCGAAGTGCTGGCCCGTGCCGGTGCCACCACGATCAACCTGCCGGGTAGCGACATCTTCACCTCGTTGCAGAACGGCATGATCGATGCGACTGACTGGGTCAGCCCTTACAACGACCTGGCCTTCGGTCTGCACCAGGCCGCCAAATACTACTATTACCCCGGCTGGCAGGAGCCCTGTGCGGTGCTTGAGCTGACCATCAACCAGCGCGCCTTCGAGGCCTTGCCGGCCGATCTGCAGAGTATTGTCGAAGAGGCCGCACGGACCACCAACCAGGCCATGCTCGATGAGTACACCCGGCGCAACGCCGATGCCCTCAATACCCTGGTCAACGAGCACCAGGTACAACTGCGCCGGTTGCCCGATGAGGTGCTTGAACGGCTGCGTGAACTATCGATGCAGGTGTTGGACGAAACCGCCAACCAGGATCCGCTCAACCGCCAGGTCTGGGACTCGATGGAAGCTTTCCGGCAAAAGGTCTGGGCCAACCATGCGCTGGGCGAACAGGTGATGTACGGTTTGCGTGGTTGAGTAGTGAAATGTAATGTCCCTGCGGGTGCGGTTCGTTGCAGTACTTGAACCACGCCCTCAGCGTTTGCCGGACTTCAGCAAATCAGGCCGGTTTTTTCCTCACCCGCCAAACACCGCCCGCAGCGCTTTCAGCGCTTCCATTTCCTCGCTGCTCAGCTCGGTCGGGGCGCAGCGCGGGTCGGTTTTCTGCAGGGCGCGCGACATGGCGGCGGTCAGCGGGATGGGATCGCAGCCGTGGCCCTGTTCGCAGATCATGTCGCGCTGCGGCTCGGCCTTGACGTGGCAGGCAAAGCAGTTGCCACCAAACTTGTTGTTGACGTCGGCAAAGCCGCGGGCACGGATGCTGGCGCCCTCGGCGCTGACGTCCAGTTCGATGAACTCCCAGTCTTTGGTTACCGGGCTGAAACCGGGGTCGCGCTTGACCATTACCTCGGTGGGGATCAGTTGCACCACCGAGCCGGGCGGGTAGACGCCGCCGTCGAGGGCGTTGGCAACCGCCAGGGTGGCTTCCAGATCGCCCTTCAGGTTGTCGACAAAGAAGCCGCGTACCGGGGTCATGTCGCGGATGCAGCCGAAGCTGTCAGCGCTGATCGGGTCGGCCGGTGCTTCGGCATGGGTGGTGATGGCCAGACTGGTCAGTGCGGCGGCGAGCAGCAGGCGGCTGTGGCTGAGGTTCACGGGGAGGCTCCTGAATTTATATTGTGTGCAATATAATTTGCCTGATTGGCCGTAGTGTCAACCGCTGGCGCCCGATAGAATGATGTCTGACTTCACCGATGGACTCTGTTGCATGTCTTCTCCCTCTCACTTGCACCTGCGCAACCAGATCTGCCTGGCCCTGTATTCGGCGGGCAATGCCCTGTCGCGGGCCTACCGGCCGTTGCTCGAGCCGCTGGATCTGACCTATCCGCAGTACCTGGTGATGCTGGCGTTGTGGGAGGAGGACGGTGTGTCGGTGACCGCCATCTGCGAGCGCACCCGGCTGGATACCGGTACCGTGACGCCGTTGCTGAAACGGCTGGAGGCCAAGGGGCTGCTGCTGCGTGCCCGTTCAGCCGAGGACGAGCGCCGGCGGGTGATTAGCCTGACCGACAGCGGCCGGGCGCTGCAGGCGCGCGCCGAGGACATTCCCCTGCGCATGGCCTGCCTGGGCGTGCTGACCCCGGCGGAGGGCGCTGAGCTCAAGCGTCTGTCGGAAACCCTGTATCGCAATCTGCTGGCGTTGGAGCAGCTGCGTGCCAATCCGGGGGATAACGGGGACGGGTTGGCGGGTTAGCTCTGTCGCTGTTCGATGGCAGTTAAAGGCTGATCAATGTAGCCCTTGTGGAACACCCCGCCCTTGAGCCTCTGCGGTCAGGTCGCTAAACTGCCGGGCTTTGTCACACTGCACAGGACGTAAGGATGCGTAACCTTCTCTGCCTGGTTCTGATCGGCATGCTGGCCGGTTGTAGCCAGGATTTCGCCCGCCTGACCTTTGAAGAGTCGGCCCGCGCCGACCGCCACTGGAGCAAGCCTGCCTCCAAGCCCGAAGTCTTCGCCGCCTACAAGCAAGCCATCGTTGGTCAACTGCAGGAACAGGGTATTGAGCCGACCAAGGTATCGATGCGCATCGATCCGGACGACGATCACTCGGTGATCCTCAGCATCAGTAACGGCGGTGCACAGCCCGAGCAACTGCAGGCCTTTCAGCAGAGCCTGCAAGCGATTGTCGAAGCCCGTGAAGCATTGCCACTGACTGTGACCTTCAACCTCAGCCGTCAGCCCGGTGGGCAGGAAGAGACAGAGGCTGACAGCGAAGAGCTGGGCAGCTATCAGGCTGAAATGACTCTGGGCAGGGTCGTGCTTAGCCACAGCTACGGCCTGGGCGACATGCTCGCCGCCGCCTTGACAGGCAACAGCGGAGCCAGAAGCTCAGTGTTCTGTAATATCAGTGTCAAGCTTGAACCCCATCTGCCGTTCAACTACCTCGCCTACAAGCTGGACGAGGACAGCGAAGAGGGTCGTTATGTGGTTGGCCGGCGTAGCTCGGAAATACTGAACGCCGAACTACAGTTCAACAACGCCCGGCTGCAGGCCATGCTCGATAACGATGAAGTAGGCATCAGCCCCCCTGTCGAAAGCCGCGGACGGGCCAGCATGTTCAGCGGCCGCCTCAACCAGATCGACCTGCAGCTCGGCCCGGTTGGCGACGTACGCCACCAGAGTGGCAAGATCGACTCGATAGTCCACTCGCGGCTACGCGGCCAATGCAGCGAGCTGGCCATCGGCCTCGGCCAGCCGTTCAGCTTCTATATGGGCAACACCATCGACCGTCTCACCGCGGTCAGCGCCATCGAAGGCTAAGCGAGATTCTGATGGCGAGTACTGATCGGGAGTGCTTCGGCACTCTCACTGTGCTTGTTGTCGCGCAGTAAACAAGGAATAACTGTCAAGGAATGGCAATGGACAATATCAAGACCTTCGCAAGTGGTTTCTGGGACAACCTGGATCTGATCATGATTGCCCTGACCACTACCGGCATGACACTGCTGGGGCTGGTGGCGGGCGTATTTGTGGTCGTTCTCATGCAGCGCCGGGGCTGGTTGGCGCGCAAGAATGCCTGGCACCACTGGCTGCTTAAACTCTATTGGCTGGCGCTGCCTTGCCTGGGCGGTTTTCTCGGATTCCAGTACGGCATTCTGTCGACGTTGGAACAGCAGGTACACAGCGAGATCAAGCGCCAGCGGCCAGTGGTGGAAGAGATTGCGCTGGGCTTCACTGCCGAATATCACGCCTATATCAGTCAGCAAGGGCCGCGACTGGAGCTGGAGAAATATCGCAGTTACAGCGCTGAGCAGGTACTGGTGGAGCTGGTCGATGCCTATTTGGCCGAGGTGCCGTTGGCCTATCTGCAAGCCACTGATACTGCTGGGCCGATGCAGCGCCTGGCTCAGCGCGGCTGGGAATCGTTACGCCGCACCGTGCTGCGCGAATATATGGTGCGCCAGATAGTCAACAAAGTGATCATTCCGGCCGGGACCAAATACACTCGACTTGACGAGCGCACTTTGCGCGATCTTACCCAGTTGCGTTTCGATACGCTGATGGACGCCGACGGTATCATTGCCTTCGTCAATCAACAGGTCAGTCGCTTCATGCGCCAGTTCTATCTGATGGTACTGTTGCAGGCGCTGGCGCTGCTGGTGTTGATCGCAGCAGAGGTCGGTATTTCGTCCTGGCTGGGCCAGCGCCATCGGCGCGAAGAGCTTGGTGACAAGCTACAGCCAACAGCGGCAACGGCCGGATAAGACGATCACGTTCAATCCTGCTTTTATGCCGCCTCCTACAACACCCCCGGCAACCAGGTGATCAGTCCCGGCCAGACGGCGGCGATGATCAGCATCAGGATCTGGATGGCGATAAACGGCATTACCCCGCGGTACATGGCGCTGGTCGGGACGGTGACCGGGGTGACGCCGCGCAGATAGAACAGCGCGAAGCCGAACGGCGGGGTCAGGAACGAGGTTTGCAGGTTCAGGGCGATCATGACCCCCAGCCAGATCGGGTCCAGGCCCATCATCAGCAGCACCGGACCGACGATCGGAACCACCACAAAGGTGATCTCGATGAAGTCGAGGATAAAGCCGAGCAGGAAGATCACCAGCATCACCAGAATGGTCGCAGTGACCACCCCGCCGGGCAGGCTGTTGAAGGCCTGATGAATCAGCTCTTCGCCACCGAAGCCGCGAAATACCAGAGAGAAGATCGAGGCGCCGATCAGGATCATGAACACCATGGCGCTGATCTGGGTGGTCGATTCGACCACTTCACGTAGCCGGGTCAGATTCAGTTGACCCTTGATCAGCGCCAGCAGGGTAGCGCCCAGAGCGCCGACGGCGGCGGCTTCGGTGGCGGTGGCGATGCCGCCGAGGATTGAACCGAGTACCGCCATGATCAATAGCAGCGGCGGCAACAGGCTGCCGAGCAGGCTGAGCAGTTTGAGCTCTCCGCGCTCTTCGGCCGGAATCGCCGGCAGCTTGTGCGGGCGTAGCAGGGCCACGCCGATCAGATACAGCAGATACAGACCGACCAGCAGCAGACCGGGCAGCAGTGAACCGATGAACAGGTCGCTGACGGTGACGGTCTGGGGCGAGAAGATGCCCTGGCGCAACTGGGCCTGCTGATAGGCGCTGGACAACACATCGCCCAGCAAAACCAGAATGATCGATGGTGGAATGATCTGCCCCAGAGTACCGGTGGCGGCCAGGGTGCCGGTGGCCACCGCCGGGTCATAGCCGCGCCGGAGCATGGTCGGCAGGGCCAGCAGGCCGAGGGTGACTACGGTGGCGCCGACAATGCCGGTACTGGCGGCCAGCAGCGCGCCGACCAGACAGACCGAGAACGCCAGCCCGCCGCGCAGCCCGCCAAACAGCCGGGACATGGATTCGAGCAGGCTTTCGGCGATCCGCGATTTCTCCAGCATCACGCCCATGAACACGAACAACGGCACCGCCAGCAGGGTCTGGTTGTTCATGGTGCCGAACAGCCGGCTGGGCAGGGCGCCGAAGAAGCTTGGATCGAAGTTGCCAAGCACCACCCCGAGCCCGGCGAACAGCAGTGACAGCCCGCCCAGCGTAAAGGCTACCGGGTAGCCGACCAGCAGAGCCAGACACAGACACAGAAACAGGGCGATGGCCATGAACTCGGGCGGCATCACAGCTCCTCCTGTGGCTGGCTGTCGAGATGCCGGGGCAGGGCGCCGCGCAGGACCGCGGTAGTCTTGATCAACTGGGCGATGGCCTGCAGCAGCAGGCTGGCGACCAGCAGCAGGATGATGCTCTTTTGCAGATAGACCCAAGGCAGGCCGCCGGCATCGGCCGAGCGCTCCTGGCGGGCCCAGGATACGGCGACATAATCCCAGCAGCTCCAGGCCAGAAACAGGCACACCGGCAGCAGGAACAACAGGGTGCCGGTCAGGTCGACCAGTGCCTGGCGTTTGGCACTGTGGCGGCGGTAGAAGATATCCACCCGGACATGAGCGTCACGCTGCAGGGTCCAGGCGGCTGCGCCCATGAACACCAGCGCGTGGGCGTACATGATCAATTCCTGGGCGGCAGTAGCACCCAGGCTAAAACCGTAGCGCAGCAGCACCACGTAGCAGGTCAGCACGACCATCAGCAGCGTCAGCCAGGCCAGCGTCCGGCCGAGGCCGGCGTTGACCAGATCGATGACCCGGGCCAGACGCAGGGCGATGGCCATGGGGGAACCGGACATGTGCGGGAACCCTATGCGGCGCGGGGCCTGATGCCCCGTCGGTCAGGAAGGAATGACGCGGGTGCGGCCGCGGTCGTCGATTGCGACGAACACGAATACCGCTTCGGTCACCTTGCGGCTTTCATCGTGGGCCAGGTCTTCGCTCCAGACCTCGACCAGCACCTTGATCGAGCTGCGACCGATATCCAGCACATGGCAGTGAAACGCCAGTTGCGCGCCGACCGGCACGGGGACCATGAAGCCCATGCGGTCGATGGCCACGGTAGCGACCCGGCCACGGGCAATGCGCGAGGCGGTGCTGGTACCAGCCATATCCATCTGCGAGACCAGCCAGCCACCATAAATGTCGCCGAAGCTGTTGCAGTCGCGGGGCAGAGCGGTGACCTTGAGCGCCAGCTCACCCTTGGGAACAGGTTCCTTGTCTAGATCGTGCATGTATCACTCGATAAGGTATGTTGTAATTGTTGTCTTCCATCAACCCGTGGAATCAGGCTTGACAGGGCAGAAACAGCGCTATGTTAAGGGATTGCGGGGGCCCTCTCAATCTTTGTCGACGGGCTGCGCGGCTTAATGGCGCATACTGGCAGCCTTCATACAATTGTCATATTCCTTGAATAGGGTTGTCACACGGCTTCCAGATACTTGGTCGCGTGTTGCCAATACATACTCTCAAGGAGTTATTCATGAAACTGAAGCAATTGTGCGTCGCCATTTCCTTCGCCGCTGTGGGCGCGATCAGCACTGCCGCTGTAGCTGACATTGATCCGAACCTGCCGAAGTATGAGCGCGCCAGTGGCGTGTCCGGTAACCTGTCCAGTATCGGTTCCGACACCCTGAACAACCTGATGACTCTGTGGGCTGAAGAGTTCAACAAGTTCTACCCGAACGTTAACGTCCAGATTCAGGGCGCTGGTTCCTCCACTGCGCCGCCGGCCATCACCGAAGGCACCGCCAACCTGGCGCCGATGAGCCGCGCCATGCGTGACTCTGAAATCCAGACTTTTGAAGGTCGTCATGGCTATGCGCCCTACGCGCTGCCGGTCGCCGTCGACATGCTGGCTGTTTATGTCAACAAGGACAACCCGATTGAAGGTCTGAGCCTGCCGCAGGTTGATGCCATCTTCTCCGCTACCCGTCGCTGCGGTTACGAAGCCGACATCACCCGCTGGGGCCAGTTGGGTATGACTGGCGCCTGGGCTAACCGTGACTTCGCCCTGTACAGCCGCAACGCGGTATCCGGCACCTACGGTTTCTTCAAGGACAACGCCCTGTGCGGCGGTGACTTCAAATCCAGCATCAACGAGCAGCCGGGTTCTTCCTCGGTGGTTCAGGGTGTGACTGAGTCGATCAACGGTATCGGCTACTCCGGTATCGGCTATCGCACCTCGGGTGTGCGCGTCGTTCCGCTGGCTACCGAGGAGGGCGCTGACTTCGTTGAAGCGACTGCCGAGAACGCTGCCAATGGTACTTACCCGCTGGCCCGTTACCTGTACGTCTACATCAACAAGAACCCGAATCAGGATCTGGACCCGCTGACCCGCGAATTCGTCAAGATGCTCTACACCCAGGAAGGTCAGGGCGTAGTTGATCGTGACGGTTTCGTGACTGTGCCCAAGTCGGTTGCCGACAAGGTACTGAGCGACCTGAACATCAAGTAACGGATTGCGTTTACCGCCAGGGATGGCGGGTTATCGGAAAAGGGGCCTGCGGGCCTCTTTTTTCATGTCTTTGTAACATTGCTGTCACACAGACTCCTTAGCCTGTGCTGACCATAGTGCCAGGACCGGATAGAGCAGCCTGTTATGACTGACATTACCTCAACGATCGGCAAGAGCGCCCCTCCGCGCTCCTTGCTGCCCGATGCCGAAGCCAGAAAGCGCCTGCGCCAGCGCCGGCTATTCAAGGACAATGCCTCGCGTTGGGGCATCAGCGCCGCCGGTTTCGGCGTGGTGTTCGCTTTGGCGCTGATCTTCATTTACCTGTTCTATGAGGTGGCGCCGATTCTGCGCGGCGCCTCGGTCACCCCACTGACCAGTCAGCCGGTGCCAGTGGCTGACGCCCGAACCCAGGCCATTCTGATCGAGCGTTACGAGGAGCTGGGTTTCCAGTACAGCGACGATGGCCAGGTCAGCTTCTTCGAACTGGCCAACGGCAATCTGCGCAGCCAACTGCCACTAAATCTGCCCGAAGGCGCTAAGGTCACCAGTTTTGCCGCTACCGAGCCGGGTACCCAGGTGACCGCCCATGGCCTGGATAATGGCCAGGTCGTGGTGGTGCAGCATGCCTATACTCTGAGCTTCCCCGAGGGTCGCCGGGTGATCGCGCCGCGGCTGGAAGCTCCGCTGGGCAGTGATCCTATTACCCTTGACGAACAGGGCCAGGCACTCAAGCTGCTGGCGATTGAAAGCCGCACCCGTGGTCGGGCCGGGACCATGATCGCCGGGGTGACCGAGGACAATCGACTGCTGCTGGCCAACCTGGCCACCCGTACCAACCTGATGACCGGAGCCACCAGTGTTGATCGCCAGGTCTACAGCCTGCCGCCGATCCCGGGTGAGCCGGTGCGCCTGCTGGTCGACAAGGCCCTGCGCAGCCTGTATGTGGCTGACCGCAGCGGCAAGATCCACTATTACGATGTCAGCCAGCCGGCCAATGCCCGGCTGGTGACCAGTGTCGATGCCGGTAACGGCAGCCCGATCACTGCGATGGAGTTCCTGGTCGGCACCGTGTCGTTGATCGTGGGTACCGAGCGCGGCGAGCTTAGCCAGTGGTTTCTGGTGCGTGATGCACAGAATCGCTATGACCTGACCCGTATTCGTGATTTCAAGAACCATGGCGCGGCGATCACCGCCATTGCCCCGGAATACAACCGCAAGGGCTTTATTGCCGGTGACGCCAAGGGCCAGATCGGGGTGCATTACGGCACCTCGTCACGCACCCTGTACCTCAAGTCGTTGATTGACCGGCCGATCGAGCAGGTGGCGGTGTCGCCGCTCAATGGCCGGATCATGGCCCAGGATGATCAGGGCCAGCTGCACATTGCCGAGCTGTGGAACCAGCATCCGCAGCTGTCGTTTGCGGCGATGTGGAACAAGGTCTGGTATGAGGGCCGGGCCGACCCCGAATACATCTGGCAGTCGTCCTCGGCGACCGATGAATTCGAGTCCAAGTTCAGCCTGGTGCCGCTGTCGGTCGGGACCCTGAAAGCGGCCTTCTATGCCATGCTGTTTGCCATGCCGCTGGCGATTGCCGGGGCGATCTACACCGCCTACTTCATGACTCCCAAGCTGCGCGGCATCGTCAAGCCGAGCATCGAGATCATGGAAGCCTTGCCGACCGTGATCCTGGGTTTCCTTGCCGGCCTGTGGCTGGCGCCGTTTACCGAGGAACACCTGCCGGCAATCTTCAGCATTCTCTTGCTGCTACCGGTGATGATGCTGGTGTTCGCTTTCATCTGGACCAATGTCATTCCGGCTGGCCTGCGCCAGCGGATTCCCGATGGTTGGGAAGCAGCGCTGCTGGTGCCGGTCATCATCGGCTTTGTCTGGCTGGCAGTGTTCATGAGCCCGCTGCTGGAGATCTGGTTCTTCAACGGCAGCATGCGCCAGTGGTTCACCGATATTGGCATCACCTACGACCAGCGCAACGCCCTGATCGTTGGTATCGCCATGGGCTTTGCGGTGATCCCGACCATCTTCTCGATTGCCGAAGATGCGGTGTTCACCGTGCCCAAGCATCTGACCCAGGGCTCGCTGGCGCTGGGCGCCACCCGCTGGCAGACGGTGATCGGGGTGGTGCTGCCGACCGCCAGTCCGGGGATTTTCTCGGCGGTGATGATGGGCTTTGGCCGGGCCGTAGGCGAGACCATGATCGTGCTGATGGCGACCGGCAACAGCCCGGTAGTTAACTTCAACATCTTCGAAGGCATGCGCACGCTGTCGGCCAACATCGCCGTAGAGCTGCCGGAGACCGCCGTGGGCTCGTCGCACTTCCGCGTACTGTTCCTGGCCGCCCTGGTGCTGCTGGCGCTGACGTTCATCGTCAACACCCTGGCGGAAATCATTCGTCAGCGGCTGCGCGCCCGCTACAGCAACCTGTGATGAACCGGATTTAGGGGAAAGACATGAAAGCGTGGTTCAAGAGTGGGGCACCCTGGATCTGGCTGAACGCCGGAGCGGTAGCGGTGTGCATGATCATGGTGGTCGGCCTGATCGGGCTGATCGCGGTACGTGGGTTCGGCCACTTCTGGCCGGCCGATGTGGCCGAGGTGGTGATCACCGACGAGCAAGGCAATCGCAGCGTGGTGCTGGGCGAGGTGGTGCGTTCGCAGACCATCCCGGCAGCGGTTGCCCGCGATGCCGGCTACTACGTACCGGAAAACCGTGAGCTGGTCACCCGTTTCCTGTTCAAGCAGGGCAACCGCGACCAGACCGGACGTGACTTTGCCTGGTACACCGAGATCGGTATGGGCGAGTTCCAGTACCCGGAAAACGCCTTCGTCATCGAGCGCCGCGAGTGGGGCAACTTCTACGGCTACCCGGTCAAGCTGTCGCAGGACGGGCGGACCATCAGCGCCGAAGCGCCGGAGTTCTGGCAGGCGGTGCAGGCCTCGGTGGATCGCAGCCTGGAGCTGCACGACGATATCAAGGCCATTGAGCGCCGGCGTATCGGTCGGATCAACAGCGACATGGAGCAACTGCGCCTGGAGCGGCGGATGCTCGATCTGCGCAACGTCGAGGGGCTCGAGCGTGACCAGGCCGAGGCCCGTATCGATCAGCGCAGCAGTGAGCTGGACGCTGAGTATCAGGTGCTGCGCACTGAGCTGGACGCGCTGTACGCCAGCACCCGGCGCGACAGCCTGACCTTGCGCATGGCCGATGGCAACGAACTGGAGATCAGCTTTGCCACCATCGTCCGGGTCAGCCAGCCGAACGCCATGTCGGTGTTCGGCAAGCTAGGCCAGTACGTGGTGCGTCTCGGCGAGTTCATGACCGATGATCCGCGTGAGGCCAATACCGAGGGTGGGATTTTCCCGGCGATCTTCGGCACCGTGACCATGGTGTTCGTGATGTCGATCATCGTTACCCCGTTCGGCATCGCCGCCGCCATCTACCTGCGCGAGTACGCCAAACAGGGCACCATGACCCGGATCATCCGGATCTCGGTGTATAACCTGGCCGGGGTGCCGTCGATCGTTTACGGGGTATTTGGTCTGGGCTTTTTCGTCTACTTCCTTGGCGGCAGCATTGACCGGATGTTCTACGAGGCCTCGTTGCCGGCACCGACCTTCGGTACGCCGGGGCTGTTTTGGGCCTCGCTGACTCTGGCCCTGCTGACCCTGCCGATCGTCATCGTTTCCACCGAAGAAGGTCTGGCGCGGATTCCCAGCACCATCCGCCAGGGTAGCCTGGCGCTGGGCGCAACTAAGGCCGAGACCCTGTGGAAGGTGATCGTACCACTGGCCACGCCGGCGATGATGACCGGGCTGATCCTGGCGATCGCCCGAGCTGCTGGCGAAGTGGCGCCGCTGATGCTGGTTGGGGTGGTCAAGCTGGCGCCGACCCTGCCAATCGACGGCAACTTCCCGTTCATCCATATGGAGCGCAAGATCATGCATCTTGGTTTCCATATCTATGACGTGGGCTTCCAGAGCCCTAACGTTGAGGCGGCCCGTCCGTTGGTATACGCCACCGCGCTGGTCCTGGTCCTGTTGATCGTGGTGCTCAACCTGACCGCCATTTCGATTCGTAACCACCTGCGTGAGCGCTATCGCAGCGCTTCGGACTGATCGCCTTCAAGACAGGTAACACGACATGACTACCGAGACTGCAAGCATGAACACCCCCGCGCAACAGGGTAAAGTATCCGTTTCTGCTGCCAATGCCCTGGCAGACAAACAAGGCGGAGTACTGTCCATGGCGGATGAAAAAGCCAAGATCGAGGTACGCAACCTCGAATTGTTCTACGGCAATGACCGGGCTCTGAACGGCATTGACCTGACCATTCCGGAGAAGAAGGTCACCGCCTTCATCGGCCCGTCCGGTTGCGGCAAGTCGACCCTGCTGCGCTGCTTCAATCGCATGAACGATCTGGTCGATATCTGCCGCATCGAAGGCCAGATCCTGATGGACGGCAAGAACATCTACGACCGTGATGTCGATGTGGCTGAACTGCGCCGCAATGTCGGCATGGTGTTCCAGAAGCCCAACCCGTTCCCCAAGTCGATCTACGAAAACGTCGCCTATGGCCTGCGCCTGCAGGGCGTCAGCTCCAAGCGCGACCTGGACGAAGTGGTCGAGCGTTCGCTGCGCGCCGCGGCGCTGTGGGATGAGGTCAAGGATCGTCTGAACGACAACGCCTTCGGCATGTCCGGTGGTCAGCAGCAGCGTCTGGTGATCGCCCGGGCCATCGCCATCGAACCGGAAGTGATCCTGCTCGACGAGCCGGCTTCGGCCCTGGACCCGATCTCGACCCTGAAGATCGAGGAGCTGATCAACGAGCTCAAGGACCAGTACACCATCGTCATCGTTACCCACAACATGCAGCAGGCCGCGCGAGTCTCGGACTACACCGCGTTCATGTACATGGGCGATCTGATCGAGTTTGGTGACACCAACACCTTGTTCACCAACCCGAGCAAGAAGCAGACCGAAGACTACATCACCGGCCGTTACGGCTAACCCGCAGGGAGACTGCCATGAATCAAGACAAAGAAGCATTCAGCCATCACATCTCCCAACAGTTCAACGAGGAGCTGGAGGAAATCCGCACCCTCATGCTGGAGATGGGCGGTCTGGTGGAGATGCAGGTCAACGATGCCATCGTCGCCCTGATCGAAGGTGATGCCAAGCTGGCCGAGCTGGTGCGCGAGAAGGATGACGCGATCAACCAGATGGAGCGCAAGATCGACCAGGAGTGCATGCGCATTCTGGCCCGTCGTCAACCGGCGGCCAGTGATCTGCGACTGGTGATTAGCATCAGCAAGATCATCGTCGATCTTGAGCGCATTGGTGACGAAGCCTCGAAGATTGCCCGTCGGGCTCAGTATCTGGTCGAGGAAGGCCAGGCCCCGCGGGGCTACGTCGAGTGCCGGCATATCGGTTATCACGTGCGCAAGATGGTGCAGGACGCGCTGGACGCTTTCGCTCGCTTCGACAGCGACCAGGCCTTCGCCGTTGCCCGCGAGGACAAGGTGGTCGATCAGGAGTACAAGACCGCCATGCGCGAGATGGTCACCTACATGATGGAAGATCCACGCTCCATTACCCGGGTGCTGAACATCCTCTGGGTACTGCGCTCACTGGAGCGGGTCGGCGATCACGCGCGCAACGTTGCCGAACATGTGATCTATCTGGTCAAGGGCACTGACGTGCGCCACCTGGGCCTGAAGAACATGGAAGAGCAGTTGAAGAAGGACTGATCCGGTAGCTACACCAGTGACGCTTACGGCGGTCTGCAAGCCGCCGGGCGTCACCCTGTTACCCAGGGCAACCGCCCTCCAGCTTATGCTCGACAGCATATCTGATATTCCGTATATTCGAAAAACCGAATATAACGGAGTCCCACCATGTCCCAGTCCATGACGCCGACCGAGCTGTTCAAGTGCCTGGCCGATGACACCCGGGCCCGGGCCACCCTGCTGATCGCTCGCGAAGGCGAACTGTGCGTCTGTGAGTTGACCGAAGCGCTGCGGCTCAGCCAGCCGAAAATCTCCCGCCACCTGGCGCAACTGCGCACCTGCGGTCTGTTGCAGGACCGGCGTAGTGGCCAGTGGGTCTATTACCGCCTGCACCCGCAACTGCCAGCCTGGATCAATGACACCCTGAAGCGGGTGCTGACGGCCAATACTGAGTGGCTGGCACCTGATCTGCTGCGCCTGGACAGCATGCGCAACCGGCCGCAGCGCGCCGCCCTGTGCCAATAAGGAGCTAACATGTTTGACGATCTGCCGAATGTCGAGGCCGAGCTGTTTCAGCGTCCTGACCAGGACCAACTGGCACCCCGCCAGCCGGCCAGCCACAAGCCCCGGATTTTGCTGCTGTACGGTTCCACCCGTGAGCGTTCGTTCAGCCGCATGCTGGTCGAGGAAGCGGCCCGACTGCTTGAAGGTTTTGGCGCCGAGCCGCGGATTTTCCACCCGTCTGGACTGCCTTTGCCGGATGATGCCGGCGATGACCATCCCAAGGTCCGCGAACTGCGTGAGCTGATGCAGTGGTCCGAAGGCCAGGTGTGGTGCTCGCCTGAGCGGCATGGCGCCATGACCGGGGTATTCAAGGCGCAGATCGACTGGGTGCCACTGGCCATAGGCGCGATCCGTCCGACCCAGGGTAAGACCCTGGCGGTGATGCAGGTCTGTGGTGGCTCGCAGTCGTTCAATGTGGTCAACCAGTTACGAGTGTTGGGTCGCTGGATGCGGATGTTCACCATTCCCAACCAGTCGTCGGTGCCCAAGGCATTTCTCGAATTTGACCAGGCCGGGCGGATGAAACCATCGTCCTACTATGACCGGGTGGTGGATGTGATGGAGGAGCTGGTCAAGTTCACTCTGCTGCTGCGCGATCGTCAGGACTATCTGGTTGATCGCTATTCCGAGCGCAAGGAATCGGCCGAGCAGCTTTCGGCGCGAGTCAACCAGCGCAGTATTTGATGGATACCGCCGGCTCGCCCGGTACTTTGATCGACGTTAACCCGTGGAGAACACAGCATGACAATCAAGGTAGGTATCAACGGTTTCGGCCGGATCGGCAAGCTGGCCCTACGTGCTGCCTGGGACTGGCCGGAACTGGAGTTCGTGCAGATCAATGATCCGGCCGGCGACGCCACAACCCACGCGCATTTGCTCAACTTCGACTCGGTGCACGGGCGCTGGCAGCACGAGGCGGTAGCCGAGGGTAATGATCTGCGGATCGGTGACCGGCGACTCAAACTGACCGCCAACAAGACTATTGCCGAGACCGACTGGTCGGGCTGCGATCTGGTAATCGAGGCCAGCGGCAAGATGAAGACCGTGGCCGTACTCCAGGGTTATCTGGAGCAGGGCGTCAAGCGGGTGGTGGTCAGCGCCCCGGTCAAGGAAGCCGGTGTGCTGAATATCGTCATGGGCGTCAATCAGCAGTTGTTCGACCCGGCCCAGCACCGGATCGTCACTGCCGCCTCCTGCACTACCAATTGCCTGGCTCCGGTGGTCAAGGTGATCCATGAGACGCTGGGCATTCGCCATGGTTCAATCACCACCATTCACGATCTGACCAACACCCAGAGCATTCTCGATCAGCCGCACAAGGATCTGCGCCGGGCTCGGGCCTGCGGCATGAGCCTGATCCCGACCACCACTGGCTCGGCTACCGCGATTGCCGAAATTTTTCCCGAGCTGCGCGGCAAGCTTAATGGCCATGCGGTGCGGGTGCCGCTGGCCAACGCCTCGCTGACCGACTGCGTATTCGAGGTCGAGCGCGCAACCACGGCGGATGAGGTCAACGTGTTGCTCAAGAGCGCCGCCGATGGCGCGCTCAGGGGTATTCTGGGTTACGAGGAGCGACCGCTGGTATCGATCGACTACCGTACTGACCCGCGCTCGTCGATCATCGACGCACTGTCGACCATGGTGGTCAACGCCACGCAGGTGAAGATATACGCCTGGTATGACAATGAATGGGGCTATGCCAACCGCACGGTTGAGCTGGCCCGTTTGGTCGGTCAGGTAGGCTGAGGCGCATGAGCTGGCTGGCGCAGCTCAGTCCGGGAATTCGCCAGTATCTGGTGGTGACCGGCAATTACTGGGCTTTTACCCTCACCGACGGCGCCTTGCGGATGTTGGTGGTGCTGCATTTTCACAGCCTCGGCTATAGCCCGCTGCAGATCGCCGCGCTGTTTCTGTTCTACGAAATCTTCGGCGTGGTGACCAATCTGGTCGGTGGCTATCTGGGTGCCCGCATCGGCCTCAACCGGACCATGAATATTGGTCTGGCATTGCAGGTGCTGGCGTTGCTGATGCTGACGGTGCCCAGTGAATGGCTGACGGTACTCTGGGTCATGGCCGCCCAGGCATTGTCCGGAGTCGCCAAGGACCTGAACAAGATGAGCGCCAAGAGCGCTATCAAGCTGCTGGTGCCGGACGAGCAGCAGGGCACCTTGTATCGCTGGGTGGCGCTGTTGACCGGCTCGAAGAATGCGCTCAAGGGTGTGGGCTTTTTCCTTGGTGCCGGACTGCTCACGCTGCTGGGCTTTGCTGGCGCGGTGCTGGCCATGGCGCTGGCGTTGGGAGTGGTCTGGTTGTTCAGCCTGTGGCTGTTGCAGCAGGATCTGGGCCGGGCCAAGGTCAAGCCGAAGTTCCGTGAGCTGCTGTCCAAAAGCCGGCGGATCAATATTCTTTCGGCAGCCCGGCTGTTTCTGTTCGGCGCCCGGGATGTCTGGTTCGTGGTCGCTCTGCCGGTGTATCTGAGCAGCGTGCTGGGCTGGGATTTCTGGTCGGTTGGCGGTTTTCTGGCCCTGTGGGTGATTGGCTACGGCATCGTCCAGTCCCAGGCTCCGGCCTTGACCGGCAAGCGTCAGGGCCGGGTGCCGGGGGCGCGGTCCGCTTTCGGCTGGGCGTTGGCACTGGCCTTGCTGCCGGCGGCCATGGCCCTGGGGTTGCATATGGGCGCGCCGGCCCCGAGCCTGTTGATCACGGGGTTGCTGCTGTTTGCCGTACTGTTTGCGATCAACTCGTCGCTGCACAGCTATCTGATCGTGGCGTACGCCGGGCGTGATGGGGTCTCGCTGGATGTCGGCTTCTACTACATGTCCAACGCCCTGGGGCGGTTGATCGGCACCCTGCTGTCGGGCTGGGTTTATCAGACTCAGGGGCTGGAAGCCTGCCTATGGATTTCGGCACTCTTTGTATTGGCGGCTGCGCTGATCTCGTTGGGTCTGCCCAGAGGCATGGCAGACATCAGCGCGGCACGCTAGCCGCTGATGGAGCCCGGGCACGGCCGGGCTCCGCCTGCGGGTCTCTCAGTTCAGCGTCAGTACCCACTCGGCCAGTTGCCGGGCTTCCTCATCGCTCACCTGATTCGGCGGCATCGGGATCGGCCCCCAAATGCCAGAGGAGCCATTCTTGATGTGGCTGGCCAGGGTATCAACGGCACCGTCTTCACCGGCGTACTTGGCGGCGACTTCCTTCAGGGCCGGGCCAACCATCTTGGTGTCTACGGCATGACAGGCCACGCAGGGTTTGCTCTTGAACAGGGCTTCGCCATCGGCCAGCGCGGCATGACTGGCAAACAGGGCGCCAGCGGCAAGTGCGGGGATCAGCAGGTTTTTCATCAGGTATCCTCGGATGTTGGTGAGGGTTAAATTCCCATCTTTTAATAGGTTTCATTATGGGCACTTTGCCGATTACGTTGCCGGCTTATTGCTGGTTTGGCAAGTGGTCGATTGTCGCAGAACGTCTCGCAAGACATAGACTAAAGAACTGGCTTTGGGTATGTTGCGGGACATAAAACGATTTTGTATCCCCGGACCGCTGCCGGGGTTCCGCTTCAATACACCTACTACAACGCCTGATGGCTGCGGAGAGCTCCCATGGAAATTTCGTCTTACAGTATCAACTGGCACTATCCTACCTCTGTCCGGGTTGGCCCCGGGCGCATCGGCGAGCTGGGCAAGGCCTGCAAACAGTTGGGCATGCAGGCACCGCTGCTGGTGACCGATCCGGGCCTGGCGGCCTTGCCAATGGTTGAACAGGCGCTGCAGAACTGTCGTGATGCCGGTTTGAATCCGGGCTTGTTCAGTGCCGTCAAGGGTAACCCCACCAGCGGCAACGTGGCCGATGGCGTGGCGGCACTCAAGGCCGGCAGCCATGATGGGGTGATTGCCTTCGGCGGCGGCTCGGCCATCGATGCGGCCAAGGCCATCGCCCTGATCGCCCACCAGAGCATTTCGCTGTGGGAGGCGCAGAAACCGTCGAACGTCGATGTCAGCAAGATGCTGCCGGTGGTTGCCGTGCCGACCACCGCCGGGACCGGTTCGGAAGTGGGTCAGGCGGCGGTGATCAGCGACGAGGAAAGTCACGCCAAGCGGATCTTGTTCCACGCCAAGATGGTGCCGCCGGTGGTGATTCTCGATCCGGAGCTGACCGTTGGTCTGCCGCCTAAGCTGACCGCGGCCACCGGGATGGATGCCCTGGCGCACAACCTGGAAGCTTTCTGTGTGCCCTTGTTCCACCCAATGGCTGAAGGCATTGCCCTGGAAGGTATGCGTCTGGTCAAGGAATACCTGCCGCGGGCGACCGGCAACGGCAACGATATCGATGCGCGGATGCAGATGATGGTGGCCTCGACCATGGGTTGCGTGGCATTCCAGCGCGGCCTGGGCGCGATCCACGCGCTGTCGCACAGCCTGGGCGCGCTCTACGATGCCCACCACGGCACCTTGAATGCGATTGTCATGCCCTATGTGCTGCAAATGAACCGTACCGCCATCGAGGCGGAAATGCAGCGGGCTGGCCGTTATCTGGGGCTGGCCAAGCCCAACTTCGACGGCATTCTGGACTGGGTGCTGGAACTGCGCAGCGAGCTGGACATGCCGCATACGCTGGCCGCTATCGGTATTGACGATGCCCAGGCCGAGACCATTGGCGCGATGTCGGTCAAGGATCCCAGTGCCCGGACCAACCCGATCCAACTGGAAGCGGCGCAGTATCAGCAACTGTTCCTCAATGCCTTGAACGGCACGCTCTAACCTTGCCTGACACCGCCTGGTACTGTTCAGTATCAGGCGGGTCGTCAGCCTGCCGGCATTCACACTGGGTAATTGCTATTACTCTGCGCTAAGCTATGCGGACATCGGAAAGAGAGAGTCAACATGGCGAAAGTGTCAGTCCTGGTGGTGGACGACGCCCCCTTCATTCGCGACTTGGTCAAGAAGGCCTTGCGCAGTCATTTTCCTGGCTTGCAGATTGAGGAGGCGACCAATGGTCGCAAGGCTCAGCAGGTATTGAGCCGCAGCAGCTTCGATCTGGTGTTGTGCGACTGGGAAATGCCGGAAATGAGCGGTCTGGAGCTGTTGCAATGGTTTCGTGGCCAGCCGGAAATGGCCAAGGTGCCGTTTGTTATGGTGACCAGCCGCGGCGACAAGGAAAATGTGGTTCAGGCCATTCAGGCCGGGGTCAGCGACTATATCGGCAAACCCTTCAGCAATGAGCAACTGGTCGGCAAGGTCAAGAAGGCCCTGCAGCGCTCAGGCAAGCTGGCGGCATTGCAGGCGCGACCGGCTACACCCAGTGTCGGCACTGCCCAGGACAGCATCAGTGCCTTGACCGGTGGTCGCCCGGCGGCATCGCCCCCCTCCAGTGCGGCAGCCAAGCCAGCACCCAAGGCTGTTACTCCCACCGTCTCGCCCAGCCCCGCTGCGGCCAGCAGCGCCCAGAACGTGCGCGGCCAGGCGCAACTGCGCCTGGCTGATCAGCAGCAGGCTTGCGTGATCAAGACTCTGAGCCTGCGCGATGCGCTGGTAGTGGTGCGCCGTGCTGAACGCTTACCGCAGGTGTTTGAAAGTGTCGTGCTGGATCTGGAACAGGACAGCGACCAGAGCGTGGCGCGGATCAACGCTTATGTACATGCGGTGGCGGCGCTGGAACCCAAGCTCGACTGCGAATGGGTCAAGGTGACGCTGAAGTTCGTCGATCAGGATCAGGACAAGCTCAGCTATCTGTCCCGGCTGATTGCCTCAGGCACGGCTCAGCAGCATTACTCGCCCGGGGCCTGATCAGACTATCCGTCCGCTGGGAAAATGGCAGGTGAAGGTGCTGCCTTTGCCCGGAGTGCTGGTGATTTCCAGCTTGCCGTCGTGGCGCAATAGCACGTGCTTGACGATCGCCAGCCCCAACCCGGTGCCGCCGGTACTGCTGTTGCGGCTGGAGTCTACCCGGTAGAAACGCTCGGTCAGCCGGTTGATGTGTTGCGGGGCGATACCTACGCCATTGTCACTGACGCTCAGGTGAGCACCGCGCTCATCCTGCCACCAGCGAATCTGGATCTCACCCTCGTCCGGGGTGTACTTCACTGCATTGAACACCAGATTGGAGAAGGCGCTACGCAGCTCGCCTTCGATACCGCGTAGTCGCAGTTGGCTGCTGGCTTCCAGGCTGATGTGGTGGTTGCGTTCGGCCGACAGGGCCTGGGCGTCCTGGCGAATGCCGAGCAGCAGCAGGTCGACCGCCACTGGTTTTTCATCGTCGACAGTATCCGAGGTTTCCAGCCGGGCCAGTAACAGCAGGTCGTTGAGCAGGGTCTGCATGCGCCGGGCCTGTTGCTGCATCTGTTGCAAGGCTCGCTTCCAGCGCGGATTGATCGAGTCTTCGGCGTCAAGCAGGGTTTCCAGATAGCCGACTACCACGGTCAGCGGGGTGCGCAGTTCATGGGAGACGTTGGCGACGAAGTCTTTGCGCATCTGTTCGAGGTTGTGCATGCGCGTGACATCGCGCACCACCATCAGGCGGTCGCCACGGCCATAGCGGGTGATGGCGTACTGCAGCCAGCTATTGATGTCGATCGGCGAGGGGATGTCGAGCGGTTCCTTGTAGCTGTCCTGGTCAAAGTAGGCCACAAAGCGCGGGTCACGAATCAGGTTGGTGACGTGCTGGCCGCTATCATCCGGAGCACGCAGCCCCAGCAACTGTTCTGCAGCGTGGTTCCACCATTCCAGGTGGCCGTCCGGGTCGATCATCACCACCGCATCGCTGAGCGCCGCAGTCGAGGCCTGGATGCGGTCGATCACCGCTTGCAGGCGGGCTCGCATGCGGCTGTCCCGGCGCTGCATATGATAGATGCTGTCGAAGATTTCACCCCAGACGCCCTTGGCTTCCGGAGGTGGGTCATTGGGGCGGGTCCGCAGCCAGTGGTGGAAGCGGAACATCTGACGCAGGATCCAGAACAGATAAAGGGTGAGGCCGGCGACCAGGGTCCAGGCCACTGCGTCGAGGATCAGCCCGGCCACCAGGCACAGCAGCATCAGCCAGAACAGCCTGTTCAGTACCGCTGTGAACCAGTTGTTACCCAAGCGTCAGCTCCTTACTCGGCCGGTGGTCCGATGTGATTGAGCCGCTCTCAGGCCTTGGTGGAGAACCGATAACCAGTACCGCGCACGGTCTGCACCAGATGCTCGTAATTGCTGCCCAGGGCCTTGCGTAGCCGGCGGATATGCACGTCTACGGTGCGCTCTTCGACATAGACATTGCCACCCCAGACCTGATCAAGCAATTGTCCGCGAGTATAGGCGCGCTCCTGGTGAGTCATGAAGAACTGCAGCAGGCGGTATTCGGTCGGACCCATTTCCGCTGGCTTGTCATCAATGGTCACCCGGTGACTGACCGGGTCCAGGTGCAGGCCGGAAACTTCGATCGGCGCTTCGCTGTCAGCCGGGCCGGCGCGGCGCAATACCGCCTTGAGCCGGGCGACCAGTTCGCGCGGTGAAAAGGGTTTGGTGATGTAGTCGTCGGCGCCGACTTCCAGGCCCTGGATCTTGTTGTCCTCTTCGCCCTTGGCGGTGAGCATGATGATCGGAATGTCGGCTGTCATGTCATCGCGCTTCAGGCGCCGGGCCAGTTCGATGCCGGTGGTGCCGGGCAGCATCCAGTCGAGCAGGATCAGGTCCGGCTTGCTGTCAATGATGCTGGCATGGGCCTGCTGGGCGTTTTCGGCCTCGAGGCACTCATAGCCGGCCATTTCCAGCGCTACAGCAATCATCTCCCGGATCGGGGCTTCATCATCGACGATCAGAATGGTTTTGCCTGCCATGGTGTTTACCATCTCGTTGCGGATTCCTGACATGCGTCGATTAGATAACACTTTTATTGCAGTTGTATGACGCTCACATAACCACTTGATGAAGCTTGCTGTCAGCGCATGGCGTAATCCAGGGCCAGGCCGATAAACACCAGCATCCCGGCCCAGTGATTGGCCAGGAAGGCGCGCAGGCAGGCCTGGGGCTCGCGTTCGCGGATCAGCCACTGCTGCCAGGCAAAGCCCAGGGTCATGGCCACCAGGCCCAGATGATAGTACAGCCCCAATTCGAAGCGGCTGCCAACCAGCAGCAGGCAGATCAGGGTCAGGCCCTGGAGCAGGCCAACGATCAGGCGGTCGGCCTCGCCGAACAGGATTGCGGTGGATTTGACTCCGATCTTCAGGTCATCTTCGCGGTCGCACATGGCGTATTCGGTATCGTAGGCCACGGTCCACAGCAGGTTGGCGATAAATACCAGCCACAGGGCGATGGGCAACTCTCCGGCCTGGGCGGCGAACGCCATGGGAATGGCCCAGGAAAAGGCCGCGCCGAGCACTACTTGGGGGTAGAAGGTGAAGCGTTTGCAGAACGGATAGATGGCGGCCAGAGCGATGCCGACGAATGCCAGCTTGATGGTCAGGGCATTGGTCAGCAGTACCAGCAGACCACTCAGGCCGGTCAGGATGGCGAACAAAATCAGTGCTTCGCGGGCACTGATCCGGCCAGTGGCCAGTGGGCGCTGGCGAGTGCGGCTGACGTGGCCGTCGAAATTGCGGTCGGCGTAATCGTTGATCACGCAGCCGGCGGCGCGCATCAGGATGACGCCGACCACAAAGATTACCAGCACCTTGATGCTCGGCACGCCTTCGGCGGCCAGCCACAGCGCCCAAAGCGTGGGCCAGAGCAGTAGATAGGTACCGATCGGGCGATCCAGACGCATCAACTGAATGAAGTCGAGGGCGCGGGGGTGTACCCGCTGCAGGGGTTTGATCAGCAGGCCTAGCACGGGGAGGTCTCCATGGCATGGGGTTGGCCGGCCGGAGGCCAGCCGGTCAGGAACACTTCGCAGACCAGCAGTCGCGACTGGCCGCCACGACCAAAGCTTGAGCGCCGGGCCCAGAGCTGCTCGGCACGGACCCGGGCTGGCAGCCAGGCGGCGGGGTAGCGGCTGATCTGAATCGGACCGCGCTGGATCTCCGGGTCACTGAACAGCAGCTCGCCAAGGCTGCGCGTGCCCAGGCTGTTGAGATCGACCCGAGCTTCGCGCAGAGTCTGCAGGGGGGCAACACTGCGGGCAAAGACTCGCGGTGCGCCGGCGGTATGCAACAGCACCTCGCGGACCCACAGCGGTTCACCGCTGGCCAGACCGAAGGCCTGCAGTTCATCGCTCCGACCGGTCTGGATGCCCTGCCAGAGCAGCTCAACCCGGAAGTCGTTGGGTCCGGCGGCAGTCAGACGCTGAGTCAGCGAGCCCTGACCACATAGCCAGTCGAGCAGGGCACCGGCAGGTGCATCGGGGTGTTGAGCGGCGGGAAACCAGTCGGGTACTGTCACGTTTTGAATCGGTTCATGGTCAATCGGCGTGGTCCACAAGGGTATCATGAAGGTAGGCGGTGGTGCTGCCCGGTCCTTGGCCGGATTCGGTATATAAGGTAGTGTCGCGGCAATTCGGAATTCTGTTGAGATGAGTACTTCAATGAAAAAGTGGCAATGTATCGTCTGTGGCTTCATCTATGACGAGGCCGAAGGCTGGCCCGACGAGGGGGTCGCTCCGGGTACCCGCTGGGAAGATGTGCCTGCCGACTGGCAGTGCCCGGACTGTGGGGTAGGCAAGGAAGATTTCGAGATGATCGAGATTGGTTGAGACTTGGGGGGAAGAGTGTCCACAACCGCACCGCTGGTAATCGTCGGGACCGGCCTGGCCGGCTATAACCTGGCCAAGGAGTTCCGCAAACTGGATGCTGAGCGCCCGCTTATGTTGATCAGCGCCGATGATGGGCGCTTTTACTCCAAGCCGTTGCTGTCTACCGGATTTGCCAAGGGCAAGCAGGCTGATGAATTGGCGATGCAGGATGCTGCCAGCATGGCTGGGCAACTGCAGGCCGAGATTCTCACCCAGACCCGGGTCGAGCGGATTGATCCGCAACAGCGCCGCCTGTGGCTGGCCGGGCACGAGCTTGAATACAGCGATCTGGTACTGGCCTGTGGTGCTTCGCCCCGGCAGTTGCCCTGGGCCCGGGATCTGGGGGAGCGATTGCTGTCGATCAACGACCTGCAAGACTACGCCCGTTTCCGCCAGGCTTTGGAGGGGCGCAAGCGAGTCCTGATCATCGGTGCCGGACTGATCGGCTGCGAGTTTGCCAATGATCTGGTGCTGGCCGGTTTCGAGGTCAGCGTGCTGGCCAGCGATCCTTACCTGATGCCCGGGTTGATTCCCGAACCAGTGGCCGAACCGATCCAGGCCAGCCTCGAAGCGCTGGGTGTGCGCTTCTATCTGAATCAGAACATTGCCCAGATGCTGTTGAGTTCGTCTGGGTTGCAGGTGCGACTGGAAAATGGGCAGGTGCTGGAGGCCGACCAGGGGCTGTCGGCCATCGGCTTGCAGGCCAATACCCGGCTGGCAGCGGAGGCGGGGCTGGCGGTCAACCGCGGCATTGTGGTTGACCGTCAGTTGCGCAGTTCTGATCCCCATGTGTTTGCGCTGGGCGACTGCGCCGAGGTTAGCGGGCTCAATCTGATGTATGTCATGCCGCTGATGGCCGGGGCCCGAACCCTGGCGCAAGTGTTGGCCGGCCAGACTGCGCAGCTGAGTTACGGACCAATGCCGGTGACGGTCAAGACTCCGGCCTGTCCGCTGGTAGTTGCCCCACCGGTGACCGCCAGTGCCGGTGCCTGGACCTTCAGTGGTGAGGGCCCGGATCGACGAGCGCTGTTTCATGCGCCGGATGGGCTGCTACACGGTTATGCCCTGACGGCCGGGGCATTGCCGGAGCGGTTGCAGTTGAATCGGCAGTTGCCGCCCTGGTTGTAGAGAGAACGGGCCAAAATGGGACGCTTTGGCCTTTTGTCGGGAAATCCGCGACACAATAGCCAAAAGATGGATTTTCCGACTGGCGCTATGGGGCGAGTCGTGCCATGCTGGTTGAGCTGTGACAGGCGGGCCAGACGGCTCGGCCCCTGCCAGACCGCTGCGAGGAAGCAGCGGGAAAACAACAACAACAGACTATGAGGCTATTATGCGTAAACCGGATCTCGCAGCGGCTATTGCCGACAAGGCTGACCTGAGCAAGGACCAGGCCAACCGAGTACTCAACGCAATTCTCGATGAAATCACCCAGGCTCTGAGTAAAAAGGACACGGTAACCCTGGTTGGTTTCGGTACTTTCCTTCAGCGTCATCGCGGCGCTCGTACCGGCAAGAATCCCCAGACCGGAGCCCCGGTCAAGATCAAGGCCAGCAACACCGTCTCCTTCAAGCCAGGCAAGAGCCTGAAAGACGCCGTTAATTGAACAAGGCGTCGCGGTGGGCCCAGTAAGCGCTGCTGGGCCTTACCGTTGCAGATAGTCCGTTTTGTGGCGGCTAGCCGCCGCGAGTGACCTCGAACAAATTCGATCCGCCTCAACTGCGCCAGGTATGCTGATACTGGTTGACCAGCACCCGCAGCGCATCGCGCGCATCCAGCACTTTTTCCACCACCGTCGTTGCCTGGTCTCGCTCCAGACCAAGACGCTCAAGCAGCGACTCGGGAATCGCCATCAGCGGCCCGCCGCCAATACCTCGTTCGCGCAATAGCGCCAGACTCAGGTAAATCAGGTTGGCGTAGACGTGATCATCACCGCGGTAGTCAGGTTCATGCTGGTGGCGAACGGCGCTGGCGATTTCATCAGGCATGTCCCAGTAGCGCATCAACCAGCTGCCAATCTGGTCGCGGGTCACTCCCAGCACATGCTGCTCGATCTGGTGCGGGGGCACATGCGGGTTGGCTTCCAGGTGTCGGCAGATCATCTTGAAATAGGGCGGGAAGATGTAGGCCAGCACCAGATAGCCGAAGTTGTGCAGTAGCCCGCACAGGTAGTTGAGCCCCAGCTCCGGGCGCTTGTCACGGGGCATGACCTTGGCCAGGCCCTCGATCACGGCGGCGGTGTAGATTGCCTGCTCCCAATAGGGCGTTGTGCGCTCCGGGGCGTCCTTGGGCAGGTTGAAGGTTTTGCCCAATGCCAGGCCGACGGCCAGATTGATCACCAGATCGAACCCCAGCACCCGGCCGATGGCATCTTCGACAGAACGGATCTTGCCCGGCGCGGCGTAGAATGGCGAGGCGGCCCAACTGATGACCTGAGCAGCCAGGCTGGGATCGGTTTCGACCACATCGGTCAGGTCGTCAATATTAGCGTCGGGGTCGACCCGCAATTTCATGACTTTCTGTGCGGTTTCCGGCAGCGGGGGGATTTCGATGGTTTCTTCCAGCCGTTGGCGCATGCGCAGTGCGGTGAAGTTCTGCACGGCGGCGTGGATGTCCTGATGATCCTGGTCGGGGTCGCTCGGCAGCGGCGCGATGCTGCTCAGTGGGACGGCAAAGCGGGCGCCACTGGCCTTGGCGACCAGCGCCTTGGCATCGGCCTGCTCAAGCTCCAGACACCAACCCTCCAGGCCGCTGTCGAGCCATAGCCGGGGATGTTCGAGCAGGCTTTGTTCGTAGACACAGGGCGAGCTGAACAGAATCGGCAGGCCAGGTAGCTGATTGAGCTGATGCTTGGCCAGGATATGGCTGAGCTGGGCATCGCGCATGGGCTCAAGCTCGCGGCCGAGCAGTTCAGGCATGCGCTTGAGGTCAAGTAGGTGATCTTTGGGAATAAGTATCAATACAGTGCCGATATTGTCGCTCAGCAGGCAGGCCTGAATCTGCTGCGCCGCCGGGCCGGCATGGCGCTGCTGGCGCATCCGATAGCTTACGCCCTGCTGCTGCAGCAGTTTTTCGATCAACTGGGGGAGGCTGGCATTACCATCGGTGGCGGCTACGGTATTCATGGAGCAGGATCCTTTCACTGGGCCTGGCACGCGCTAGCCGGCCGAACAAGCTTTTCGCTGATCTTAGCATGCACTGGGTAAGGTTGCTGGTTGTTCAGAGCTATCTTAAGGAACCGCTGAAAAACTTAGGCGAGGCGGCAAGACAATACCGATGGCGGCCCCGCAAAAACAGCCGAAAAAGCGGAGTTTACGTGATGTAAATGAGCATTTTGACCGGGCTCGCGATCGAGGCTGTTTTTAACGCAGTATTGCCAACGCAGGTAGTTTTTCAGAGGTTCCCTAAACCTGTGCAAACTGCTGGCCTTGAGCCAACCAGCGGTCGATCAGTGCCGCAGCCTGCCCTGGATACCGCTGGGCCAACAGCTTGGCGGCCTGCTGGACCTGGGGCAGCAGGTCGGCATCGCGCACCAGATCGGCGACCCGGAACTGCACCAGCCCGGTCTGTCGGGTACCGAGCACTTCGCCAGGGCCGCGCAGGGCCAGATCCTTTTCCGCAATCACGAAGCCATCGGCGCTTTCACGCATGATCCCCAGGCGTTCGCGGCCCAGTGCCGAAAGTGGCGCATGGTAGAGCAGTACGCAGTGGCTGGCGGTGCTGCCGCGACCGACCCGACCCCGTAACTGATGCAGTTGGGCCAGACCCAGGCGCTCGGGGTTTTCGATGATCATCAGACTGGCGTTGGGTACATCGACCCCGACTTCGATCACCGTGGTAGCCACCAGCAGATGCAGGTCACCCATTTTGAAAGCGTTCATGATTTCGGCCTTGTCGGTGGCCTTCATGCGCCCGTGAACCAGCCCGATCGACAGTTCTGGCAGGCTTTCGCACAACGCTTGCCAGGTAGCCTCGGCGGCCTGGGCCTGAAGCTGCTCGGACTCTTCGATCAGGGTGCAGACCCAGTAGGCCTGACGGCCTTCGGCGCAGCCGGCGCGGACCCGCTCGATGACCTGTTCGCGGCGGCTGTCGGCGATCAGCACGGTGTTGATCGGCGTGCGTCCGGGAGGCAGTTCGTCGAGGATCGAGGTATCCAGGTCGGCGTAGGCGCTCATCGCCAGCGTCCGAGGGATCGGGGTGGCAGTCATGATCAACTGGTGGGGTGAGAATTGCCCGGCACTGCCCTTGTCGCGCAGGGCCAGGCGCTGCTGGACGCCGAAACGGTGCTGTTCATCGATGATGGCCAGACCCAGATTGTGGAATTGCACCTCATCCTGGAACAGCGCATGGGTACCGACCACCATCGCCGCTTCACCGCTGGCGATCATCTGCAACTGGTTGGCCCGGGCCTTGCCCTTGAGTTTGCCAGCCAGCCAAGCCACGGAAATGCCCAGGGCCGAGAACCAGCGCTGGAAATTGTTGAAGTGCTGTTCAGCCAGAATCTCGGTCGGTGCCATCAACGCCACCTGCCAACCAGCTTCCAGTGCATGCAGGGCGGCGAGGGCGGCGACCACGGTCTTGCCGGCACCGACGTCGCCTTGTACTAGGCGCAGCATAGGTTTGGCCTGGGCCAGATCACGGCTGACCTCAAGGCTGACCCGCTGCTGGGCGCTGGTCAACGGAAAACCTAACTGGCGACAGAATTGCGCGGCCAGCTCGCCGCTGGCCTGCATGGCCGGAGCCCGGTGGGCACGGATCTGCGCGCGCAGCCGCAGCATGGCCAACTGATGGGCTAGCAACTCTTCGAACGCCAGTCGGTGCTGGGCCCAGTGGCGGCCTTCGTGCAGGGCCTCCAGATCGACATCCGGTGGTGGTCGATGCAGGGTGCGCACGGCTTCGCGCAGCGCCGGCAAGTGATGTTGCTCAGCCAGTTCGGGCGGCAGCAGGTCGTCCAGTGCATGGCCCTGATCCAGCCAGGCCAGTGCGGCTTCGCTGAGGCTGCGCAGGCGCAGTTGCGACAACCCTTCGGTGCTTGGGTAGATCGGGGTCAGGGTTACGGCCACTGGCGCGGTGCTGTGCTCGTCGAGCTTCTGCATTTCCGGGTGGTAGATTTCCAGCCCGGAGGCGCCGGGCCGCACTTCGCCATAACAGCGCCAGCGGCTGCCGCGGCTGAGGCTGGCCTTGAGTGCAGCGGAGAAGTGGTAGAAGCGCAGGCTCAGTGTGCCGCTGCCATCCTGTAGCCGGCACAACAGGCTGCGGCGTCGGCCCATGACCACATCGGCGCCGAGCACCACGCCCTCGATCACTGCATCGGTGCCGGGCCGCAGGGCGCCAATCGGAGTAATCCGGGTCCGGTCCTGGTAGCGCAGCGGCAGATGGAACAACACATCCTGAACGTTGCGCAGGCCGAGTTTTTCGAGCTTTTCGGCCAGCGCCGGCCCTACGCCCTTGAGCGCGGTCAGCGGGGTGATCGGTGTCTGACTCAATGCGGCTGGCTGACCGAGCACAGGCGGATCGAGTCGCTCAGCATTTCGATCGCTTTGGGCCGTGGGAAGCTGGCGCGCCAGGCGATGGCGACGGTGCGATAGGGCACAGGGCTCTGGAACTGCTTGGTGACCAGCAGATCAGAGCTGTAGTAGCGGTCATCGGCGGCGGACATCGGCAGTACGGTCATGCCGATACCGGAGGCGACCATATGGCGAATGGTTTCCAGTGAGCTGGACTCGACCGTGGTGTGCTTGTGCTGTTCTTCACTCTTGCGGATGCTCGGGCAGGCTTCCAGTACCTGGTCGCGGAAACAGTGACCCTCGCCGAGCAGCAGCAGCTTGTTGTCGTCGAGCTCATCCAGGCTGACATGGTCGCGCTTGGCCCAGGGGTGGCTGGACGGGATCAGCAGGCTGAACGGCTCGTCGTACAACGGCTTGGTCAATACGTCGGGCTCATTGAACGGCAGCGCGATGATGATGGCGTCGAGTTCGCCGTTGCGTAGCTTGTCGCGCAGGATATGGGTGAAATTCTCTTCGATATACAGCGGCATTTCCGGCGCCACCCGGTGCAACTGCGGGACCAGGTGAGGGAACAGGTAGGGGCCGATGGTGTAGATGGCGCCGACCTTGAGTGGAGCCGCCAGCTGATTTTTGCCGGTGCTGGCCAGTTCGCGAATGGCCAGGGCCTCTTCCAGCACTTTTTGCGCCTGGGTGACGATCTTCTGGCCGATCGGCGTAACCCGCACGGCACTTTTGCTGCGCTCGAAGATCATCACGCCCAGCTCGTCTTCCAGTTTTTTCACCCCGACGCTCAGCGTGGGCTGGGACACGTGGCAACGTTCGGCCGCATGGCCAAAGTGCTGTTCCTGGGCCAGGGTAACGATGTAACGCAGTTCGGTCAGGGTCATGGCGTTATACTGCCTGCGGTGAAAGTCGGACTAGGATCGATAGTTCGTAGCATAGCGCCTTGATCGATAGAGGAAAACAATGAAACGGGTTCTGGTGGCAGGATGTGGAGATCTGGGTTCGGCATTGGCTTTGCGCCTGCTGGCACGCGGCTGGCAGGTTTATGGTTTGCGTCGCGACACCTCCGAGCTAGCGCCCGGAATAGAGCCGTTGGTGGCGGATCTGTGCGAGCCGCAGCAACCTGCTCAGTGGCCGGCCCAGATCGACTATGTGGTCTACTGTCCGGCCGCTGGGCGGCGTGATCCGGAGTTGTATCAGCGTTTGTATGTGGATGGTTTGCGCCACCTGCTGGGCTGGTTGGCCCAGAACAAGCGTAAGCCGCGTTATCTGTTGCAGGTCTCCAGCACCGCCGTCTATGCCCAGGCCGATGGGCAGTGGGTCAGTGAGAACAGTCCGGCGCTGGCGGCCAGTGATACCGGCCGCTTGTTGCTGGCCGCTGAGGATCTGGCTCTGCGCAGCGGTATTCCAGCCTCGGTGGTGCGCCTGGCCGGTATCTATGGTCCGGGGCGGACCCGGTTGATTGAGCAGGTGCGGGCAGGTCTGCAGGTAGCGGCCGAGCCGGCCCAGTACACCAACCGCATCCATCGTGACGATGCCGCTGCGCTGCTTGAGCATCTGCTGTTGTTGGTCGATCAGGACGAATTGCTGGCGCCCTGTTACCTGGGCGTGGACGACGAGCCGGCAGCCATGCACGAGGTAGCGGCCTGGCTGGCTGGACAGCTGGGGGTTGAGTCGCGTGAAGATGGGCCGGTCAGCACCCGGGTAGGCAGCAAGCGCTGCAGTAATGCGCTGGCGCGCGAAAGTGGCTGGGCGCCGCAGTATCCGAGTTATCGGGAGGGTTATGCCGCCCTGCTTGGGGAGCAGGGCGGCGCTGGTAGCTGACAGTAACTGTCAGCCGACCACCATCACCCCATCCATTTCTACCGGCACGCCCTTGGGCAGGGCGGCAACGCCGATCGCAGCGCGAGCCGGGTAGGGCTGCTTGAAGTAACGGGCCATGACCTCATTGACCAGGGCGAAATGACCCAGGTCGGTGAGGAAGATGTTCAGTTTGACGATGTCCTGCAGGCTACCGCCAGCCGCAGCGGCTACGGCGCTGAGGTTGTCGAATACCTGGCAGATCTGCGCTTCGATACCCTCGACCACTTCCATGGTTGCAGGATCAAGCGGGATTTGCCCGGACAGGTAGACGGTGTTGCCGACCTTGATGGCCTGGGAGTAGGTGCCAATAGCAGCAGGCGCCTGGTCACTGGTGATGACTTGCTTGTTCATGGAATCTCCAGATCGGATTCAGTTTTTCAGGCGGGTGATTCGCATCACCCCGTTGAGGGCGCGAATGCGCTTGATCAGTTGTGACAGGTGCAGGCGGTCACGCACCCGGACCACCAGTTGCACCACGCTGACCCGGCCGTCGCGCTCATCGACACTGATCTTGTCGATGCTGGCGTCGGCCACGGTAATACTGGTGGCGAGCTGGGCGATGATGCCGCGCTGGTGCTCCAGCTCGACCTTGAGCTCGACAGTGAATTCGCCGCTGACGTCCTTGTCCCAGGTCAGATGCAGAGTCTTTTCGGTATTGTGCCGGCTGTCGGCCAGGTTCTTGCAGTTTTCCTGGTGGATCACCATGCCTTTGCCGGAGGACAGGTAGCCGACGATCGGATCGCCGGGGATCGGGTTGCAACAGCGGGCGAAGCTGACCACCAGGCCTTCGGTGCCGCGGATTGCCAGCGGCTTTTCGCGGCTGTTGGGTTCGGTGATTTCGGGCTTGGCGGTTTCGGTCTCGACGCTATCGCGTTCCAGCAGGCGGCGGGCGACCACATAGGCCATGCGGTTGCCCAGGCCGATATCGGCCAGCAGGTCCTCCATCAGTTCCAGGCCGCAGTCGCTCAGAACTTGTTGGACATGGGGCTCGGGAATGTCGGCCAGGCAGGTATCGAAGCTGGCCAGGACCTTGTCGAGCAGGCGCTCGCCGAGTGCGATTGACTCCGAGTGGCGCTGATGTTTGAGGAAGTGGCGGATGTTGCCACGGGCCTTGCCGGTGATGACGAAGCTGAGCCAGGCTGGGTTCGGGCGGGCACCGGGAGCGGTGATGATCTCCACCGTCTGGCCGCTCTGCAAGGGTTCGGATAGCGGCGCCAGGCGTCGATTGACCCGACAGGCGATACAGCTGTTGCCGATGTCGGTGTGTACCGCGTAGGCGAAATCGACCGGGGTCGAGCCCTTTGGCAGCTCCATGATCCGGCCTTTGGGGGTGAAGATGTAGACCTCGTCAGGGAACAGGTCGATCTTCACGTTCTCGATGAACTCCAGCGAGTTGCCGGCCCGCTGCTGCAGCTCCAGCACGCCTTTGAGCCATTGCCGGGTGCGGGCATGGTTGCCGTTGAGCACTTCGTCCTTGGATTTGTACAGCCAGTGGGCGGCGATGCCATTGTTGGCCAGCTCTTCCATTTCCTCGGTGCGGATCTGGATTTCGATCGGTACCCCGTGCATGCCGAACAGCGTGGTGTGCAGCGACTGGTAGCCGTTGGCCTTGGGAATTGCGATGTAGTCCTTGAAGCGCCCGGGGAACGGCTTATACAGGCTATGTACGGCGCCCAGTGTGCGGTAGCAGGTATCGGCCTTGTCGACGATGATGCGGAAGGCGTAAACGTCCATGATCTCGTTGAACGCTTTGCGTTTGCCGCGCATCTTCTGGTAGATGCCGTACAGGTGCTTTTCGCGGCCCATTACCTTGCCCGGTAGGCCCTCGCGCTCGAGCAGACTCTGCAGTGACTCAAGAATCTTGTTCAGCAGTTCCTTGCGATTGCCGCGGGCGTTGCGTACGGCGCGCTCGATCAGTTGCGAACGCATCGGATACATGGCCCGAAAGCCCAGGTCCTCGAACTCGGTGCTGAGGCTGTGGATCCCCAATCGCTGGGCGATGGGTGCGTAGATCTCAAGGGTTTCCTTGGCGATCCGGCGACGTTTGGCCGGTTGCAGCGCGCCCAGGGTGCGCATGTTGTGCAACCGGTCGGCCAGCTTGACCAGGATCACCCGGATGTCCCGGGCCATGGCCAGGGCCATCTTCTGGAAGTTTTCGGCCTGGGCCTCGGCCTTGGTCTCGAAGTTCATCTGGGTCAGCTTGCTGACCCCGTCGACGAGATCGGCCACGGTCTCGCCAAACTGCTGAGTCAGGGCGTCCTTGGGGATTCCGGTGTCTTCGATGACGTCGTGCAGCATAGCGGCCATCAGGCTCTGATGGTCCATGTGCATGTCGGCAAGGATGTGGGCGACCGCCAGCGGATGGGTGACGTAGGGTTCACCGCTGCGGCGGGTCTGGCCGTCGTGGGCCTGCTCGGCGTAGTAGTACGCGCGCCGGACCAGATTGATCTGCTCCGGCTCCAGATAACTGCCGAGTCGGTCGGCGAAGGTCTCTATGCTGGACATGCAGTCCTCCCCTGGCCGCGGAAGCGGCTCTTAACGCTGGGGCAGGCAGACCTTCGCAATCGGCTTTACTCCGCGGTGAACTCGGATTCCAGCGAGTACAACGGCTCCTGCTGATCCTGCAGGGCTTCTTCAGCCAGGATCTCGTTGGAGACCAGGCCTTCAGCGATTTCCCGCAGGGCTACTACGGTGGGCTTGTCGTTTTCCCAAGCGACCTTGGGATCCTTGCCGCCGGTGGCGATTTGACGCGCACGTTTGGTGGCCAGCATGACCAGTTCGAAACGGTTATCTACATTTTCCAGGCAGTCTTCAACGGTGACGCGGGCCATGGTGTACTCCGGGGACGGCTAGCATAAAGAAACAGGCGCATTCCGCTCGGGAATGCTGGACCTGACAGTCTACTGAATCGCCGGTCACTCTGACAAGAGTGCCGTCAGCAGCGGGGTGTGGCGATTTTGCTGGTGCGCAATATCCAGTCGGCCGCTGCGCATGATCGCCTTGAGGTCATCCAGCGCAGTGTGGAAATCGTCGTTGATCACCAGGAAGTCGTATTCGACATAGTGGCTCATTTCATCGATGGCCTGGGTCATGCGCCCTTCGATCACGCTGTCCTCATCCTGGCCGCGATTGGTCAGGCGCTCGCGCAAGGCTTCACGCGAAGGTGGCAGGATAAAGATCGAACGGGCCAGGGGCAGGGCCCGGCGCACCTGTTGGGCGCCCTGCCAGTCGATTTCCAGAATCAGGTCATAACCTTCAGCCAGGGTGCGTTCGACGGTGCTCTGGGAGGTGCCGTAGAGATTGCCGAAAACTTCAGCGTGCTCGAGAAAATCGCCGGCACTGACCTGCTCAATGAACTGCTCGCGACTGGTGAAATGGTAGTTCACGCCATCCACCTCGCCGGGGCGGATCGGCCGGGTGGTATGTGAGACCGAGACGCGCAGGTCTGCGACCTGATCGATTAGTGCCTTGACCAGGCTGGTTTTGCCGGCGCCGGAGGGGGCGGAAACGATGTACAGGGTGCCGCTGGCGTGGGTCATGGATCCTGGTGTCCTGCTGGCTGGTGAATGGGCTGCTGGCGGGGATTATATAGGCACTTGCCTCTAAGGCGGGAATCACTGCGCACAAGAGAGTGTGGTTTGGCCCGGGTGTGGTAGTCGGAGTGGCTGGTCATATGTGCACTTTGCAGAGCGGAGCTGTTGGCCTTTTGCTACCGGATGATATAAGCGGCACAAACTTTAATAAAGTTTCGGCAATAAAAAGCAATGAGTGGAAGTGGCATTTTGATGTGTCTGAGTTAATATTGCAGAAACATTGCGAGGGCGGCGTTATAAAAATGGCGCCATAACTTTTACGCTAAAACTTGCGGCTCGTTGTTTTGGGTGTGTTTTGCATATAAAGAAGAATGCGCCGAAATAGCCGGCTTGACGGAGTTTTGGCGCCAGCAAAACTTCGGCAAAAAAAGTTGCCATAGAAAAAAACAATTATTATTACCGCGGTTGCCCCCTTGAAAACCCTCATTCTTCTGCGCATCCTGTGCGCAAGTTGGACACCCAAAGCTTAGTGCACCTCTTCGAGTGCAGCCCCGCACCGCAAAATAAATCCCACAAGGACGTCGGGTTTGGCTTTCGTCTTTTTTTACTCATTGCCAAATAACCATGGAGGGATATTCCCATGAATATCAGCATTTTCGGTTTGGGGTATGTTGGTGCAGTCTGTGCTGGCTGCTTGTCATCGCGTGGACATCATGTTGTTGGTGTTGATGTTTCACAAACCAAGATCGATCTGATCAACCAGGGTAAGTCTCCTATTGTTGAACCGGGCCTGGAAGAGTTGTTGCAGGCCGGATTGCAGTCCGGACGTCTGCGCGGCACGACCGATGTCCAGGAAGCGGTACTGAGCACCGATTTGTCTTTTGTCTGCGTCGGTACGCCGAGCAAGCGCAACGGTGACTTGGACTTGACCTACATGGAGATCGTCTGCCGGCAAATCGGTGAAGTGCTGCGCGACAAGTCCGATCGTCACACCGTGGTAATCCGCAGCACCGTATTGCCGGGCACCGTGCACAATGTGGTGATTCCGGCGCTGGAAGCCACCTCCGGCAAGAAGGCCGGTGAAGACTTCGGGGTGGCAGTGAACCCGGAGTTCTTGCGCGAAAGTACCGCAATCAAGGATTACGACTTCCCGGCCATGACCGTGATCGGTGAGTACGATCAGCTTTCCGGCGAGCTGCTCGAAGAGCTGTACCGCGATCTGGATGCGCCAATTTTCCGCAAGAGCATTCAACTGGCGGAAATGATCAAGTACACCTGTAACGTCTGGCATGCGGCCAAGGTGACCTTCGCCAACGAAATCGGCAACATCGCCAAGGCTTGCGGCGTCGATGGCCGCGAGGTCATGGATATCGTGTGCCAGGACCACAAGCTCAATATCTCCCGTTACTACCTGCGCCCGGGGTTTGCCTTCGGCGGCTCCTGTCTGCCTAAGGACGTGCGTGCGCTGACCTACCGCGCCGGGCAACTGGATGTCGAGCATCCGATGCTGGCTGGGATCATGCCGAGCAACCGCCATCAGGTCGATCGTGCCTTTGACCTGATCAGCCGCCATGACAAGCGCAAGGTCGGCATGTTGGGGCTGAGCTTCAAGGCCGGCACCGATGATCTGCGTGAAAGCCCACTGGTCGAGCTGGCGGAAAAACTGATCGGCAAGGGCTATGACCTGCGCATTTACGATCAGAACGTCGAGTACGCCCGGGTATTTGGTGCCAACAAGGAATACATCGAATCGAAGATCCCCCATGTGTCGTCGCTGCTGCATACCAGTCTCGAAGACGTGATCGCCCAGTCGGACATTATCGTGCTCGGCAATGGCGATCCGCGCTTCGGTGAGCTGGTCAAGCAGCCGCCACAGGGCAAGCAGGTCGTTGACCTGATCGGCTTCATGGAGCAGTCGAGCAACGGTGCTCAGGAAGGGATCTGCTGGTAACGCAGCAACAACAATAACGCAGGGGCGGCTAGTCGCCCCTGGCCCGGGGACGTCGGGCTTTCACTGCCTCGTGCAGATCAACGTGATCGGCTGTTGTGACAGTTGGGTGAGCCACCTGGTGGTTTCGCATTGACATGGAGAACGACATGATTCCTCTGATTCTTTCCGGCGGTAACGGCACGCGGTTGTGGCCGCTGTCGCGCAAACTGTTTCCCAAGCAATTCCACGCCCTGACCGGCGACCACACGCTGTTCCAGCAAACCCTGCTGCGCCTGGATCTGCCGGGCGTCGAATCGCCGCTGGTGGTGTGCAACTGCGAGCATCAGTTCATCGTCGAGGAGCAACTCGACAATATCGGCATGCGCGCGCAACAGGTACTGCTTGAGCCATTTGGCCGCAATACGGCGCCAGCCGTGGCGCTGGCGGCGTTGCAACTGGTCGAGCAGGGACGTGACGAACTGTTGCTGGTATTGCCGGCCGATCATCTGATCGCCAATACCCAGGCCTTCCATCAGGCCCTGGAGCGGGCCCGACTGGCGGCCGAGCGTGGTGCGCTGGTGTTGTTCGGAGTGCCGGCTCGGCAACCTGAAACCGGTTATGGCTACATCAAGGCCGGCGGCTCGGGTAGCGGCCCGGTACCGGGGGCGCTGGCGGTCGAGCGGTTCGTCGAGAAGCCCGATCTGGCCACCGCCCAGAGCTACGTTGAGGACGGCAGCTATTTCTGGAACAGCGGGATGTTCCTGTTCCGTTGCAGCCGTTATCTGGAAGAACTGCAGCGCCACTCCCCGGATATCTACGACACCTGCCGTCTGGCGCTGGAGCGCAGCCGGCGCGAGGGCGAGAACGTGCATATCGACCGTGAAGTGTTCGAGTGCTGCCCGGATGACTCGATCGACTACGCGGTGATGGAAAAAACCTCGGCGGCCTGTGTAGTGCCGCTGTCTGCCGGCTGGACCGATGTCGGTTCCTGGACCGCGTTGTGGGAAGTTCAGGACAAGGACGCGCGCGGCAATGTCGCCCTGGGTGACGTATTGCTGCAGGAGAGCAGCAACAACTATGTGCACGCCACCAACAAACTGGTGACGCTGATCGGACTGGACGATCTGGTGGTGGTTGAGACCAGGGATGCAGTGATGATCGCCCACAAGGACAAGGCCCAGCAGATCAAGGATGTCGTCAACCGCCTGGCTGCTGACGGGCGCGACGAGGTTCACAGCCATGTCCAGGTCTTCCGGCCCTGGGGCAATTACGACTCGGTTGATCTGGGTGAGCGCTTCCAGGTCAAGCGCATCACCGTCCAGCCTGGCGCCCGGCTGTCTCTGCAGATGCATCACCATCGGGCCGAGCACTGGGTGGTGGTCTCCGGTACGGCGCAGGTCACCTGTGACGACAAGACCTTCCTGCTGACCGAGAACCAGTCGACCTATATCCCGGTCGCATCGGTCCATCGTCTGGCCAACCCCGGCAAGATTCCGCTGGAAATCATCGAAGTTCAGTCCGGCAGTTACCTGGGCGAGGACGATATCGAGCGGCTGGAAGATGTCTATGGCCGCACTGCGGCCCTGGCCCGTTAATCGAGGACAACATGCAAGGATCCGAAGCAAATCAGGCGCCGGTGCGCGAGTTTCTGGATACCGAGTTCCAGCGCCCAGGGTTACGCAGTCTGTGTGGCTGGGCCTGCCTGTTCGCGCTGATCGCCCTGGCGTCGAACATGGTTGACCCCAGCTACCTGGACCCGGCCCACCACAAGTTCATCTTCATCATCGGGTTGTTGGGGATCTGGCGTTACAGCAACGCCATTACCCACTACCTGCGCGGGATGTATTTCCTGCACTGGCGCTTCCCGCGTATTCGCCGGGCGGTGGAGAAGATGGGGGACGATGCCCTGCCATCGCATATGTACATGGTGGTGACCAGCTTTCGGATTCCTGGCGAGACCACCTATAAGGTCTATCGCTCGGTGTTCGAGGAGTTGCAGCGTATGCCGGTGGCCAGCACGGTGATTGCTTCGATCGTCGAGAAGGCCGATGAAAACTTCATCAAGCAGATCATGCGCGATGTGGTACGTGAGCGGTCGGATATCCAACTGGTGATCGTTCGCGCCCGGGGGACCGGCAAACGCGACGGCCTGGCCCATGCGTTTCGGGCCCTGTCTCGGCGGATGCCGGTACAGGGCGCCGTGGTCGGTGTGGTCGATGGCGACACCATGATGCTGCCGGGCTGTGTCGAACGGGCGGTCAAGCTGTTTGCCTATCTGCCCAGTGTCGGCGGTCTGACCACCAACGAGTTCTGCCAGGTTGAAGGCGGCAAGCTGATGAAGGAGTGGCACTCGATGCGCTTCGTTCAGCGCCATATCAATATGTGCTCGATGGCGCTGTCCAAGCGGGTCCTGACCATGACCGGGCGACTGTCGTTCTTCCGCGCCGAGGTGATGATCGACCCCGAGTTCATTCGCGATGTTGAAGCCGATTTTCTCGAGCACTGGCGCCTGGGCAAGTTCCAGTTCCTGACCGGGGATGACAAGTCCTCCTGGTTCAGTCTGATGCGCGCCGGCTGGGACACCTTCTACGTACCCGACAGCCACACCCTGACCGTCGAGCATCCACCGGACCGCAACTTCTTCCGGGCGACCCGGCAGTTGATGTATCGCTGGTATGGCAACTCGTTGCGGCAGAACTTTCGCGCCACCCGGGAACTCGGCCTGCGCCGGCTCGGGCCGTTCGCCAGCTATGTGTTGTACGACCAGCGGGTGGCGATGTGGACCTGCCTGGTGGGGCTGACCGGTGCGCTGGTTGCCGGCCTGGTGTTCGGCATCCAGTACCTTCTGATCTATCTGTTCTGGATCCTGTTGTCGCGCAGCCTGGTGTGTTTGTTGTTCTTTCTGACCCGGCACCCGGTGGATCCGTTGTACCCCTTCGTTCTGTATTACAACCAGATCGTCGGTTCGCTGATGAAGGTGTACTCGATGTTCCATATGGATCAACAAAGCTGGACCCGACAGAAAACCACGCTGAAAGGCAGCAACAACCTTGATGCGGCACTGAACCGCTGGACCTCGAAAGGGATGCTGATGGCATCGATAGCCATCTTTTTCGGCGTCATTACGGTTCTTCTGGACCTCTCACAACTCTGAAATTAAAGGCCATAGGATATGAGCACTTCGGTTCTTTCTGACCAGGTCGTCCATGAAGCGATCGACGAGCGTCAGCACATTCGCACCAGAATTCCGGCCAAGGCTCGGTTGACCGGCGGCAGTGGTTCACCCATCACCTGCGATGTTCAGGACATCTCACTGGGCGGCGTCGGTCTGGTGTGTGCCGAGCCACTGAAAATCGGCAGCCTGTACGCAGCGGTCATTCGCCTGGGCATCAACGGCGTTGATCTCGACCTCAAGGTCAAGATCAAGGTGGTCAAGCAGGATGGCGATATCGTCGGTGCCCAGTTTGTCGATATGGATCCGAAAAAGGCCGACATTCTGCGCTACATCATCTCGTCCTACATGTCGGGTGAAATTGCCGATATCAATGGCCTGTTCAACGTGATGCAGCGCGAGAACTACATCAAGGAACGCAAGCAGAAATACGACACCCGGCGTACCCCCCTGCAGCGCCTGCGAGCTGGTCTGGGAACCCTGGTGTTTCTATTGATCGGTCTGTTGGCGCTGACCTATGTGGTGCACAAGGCCTATCTGCTGTTTTTCCGGATTCCGGCGGCCCAGGCGCTGGTCACGGCTAACGCCTATCGCATCATCATGCCGGAGAACGGCAATGTCAGCTTCCTGATCCCGCCAAGCCTCACAGAAGTCAGTGCCGGTCAGCCGGTCGCCAGCGTTTCGACCCAACTCAACACCAGCCTGAGTTCGCCGGCCGATATCGCGGCGATGATGGATCTGGCCCCGGGTGACGTCGAAGCCCTGCTGGGCCGCGCCACCATCGAAACGGTGATCGCCAGCCCCTGCGACTGCACCCTGTTTTACCCCGGCAGCCAGCTTGACGGCTTCGGTTACAAGGGCGAGCCGCTGGTGCATCTGCTGCCCAAGGACCAGCCCCTCTATGTCAAGGCCAGCGTGCCGTTCGACAAACTTGAGAAGCTGCGTCGTACCCGCAACGTCAGCCTGACCGTTTATGGCGCTGACGCAGCCGTGGCTGGCACCATCGTTAACGCTTCGGTGAACGAGCAGTCGCAGATGCTGGTGCTCGATATTCTGCCAGAAGCGCCGCTGGATCTGGGCAGCTACCAGAAACCGGTCTGGGTTGATTTCACTCTGGGGCTACCCGGCATGCCGGGGCTCGAGATCATGGACGAGATGCTCTGAGGGAGCTGGTATGCGCGCACCTTTCCTGATACTGAGCCTGCCCTTGCTGGCGGTGTTGCTGGCCAGCGAGGTGGAGGCCAGGAACTTCGAGCAGGTCCGGTATGCGCTTTACCTGGACCCCCATGCCGAGGTCGTCCCAGACCTTGAGCAACTGGCCAAACTGGGCGATCACCGGGCTCAGCGCCTACTCGGCGATATTCTCGCCGAGCGTGATCCGGCCGGCGCCAGCCGGGTGCTGGAGCTGTACCGCCAGGCCTTTGCCGGTGGTCGCGGCGAGATCAGTGCCCTGGCTGCCATGGCCCGTTATCTGGGCCAGCGGCCACGCTTGCGGCAACAGCACCGTGCCGAGGTGGCCGAAGGTTTGACCCGTTATCGGCATGACCGCGACCCGGTCAATGTGCTGGCCACCCTGGAGGTGTTCAATGCCTATCCAGAGTTGTTTGAGTCGGCGGCGGTTGAGCACCTGATCAGCCGCTATGAGCGGGCCTGCATCGAGAACTGCCTGACCCTGCTGTACCGCGGCCGACTGGCTGAACACCAAGGTAACCATGAGCTGGCCGAGAGCCTGTATCGCCAGGCGGCGCTTCAGGACCCCCGCGCCATTGAGGCTTTGTACCGGGTCATGGGTAAAGACGTGGCCCTCAAGTTCAGGGGCTTTGCTCGTGATGCCAGCCCACGTATCGCCAGTCTGCCGATTGAGGTCGTGCACCGTATTGGCCTGCATCTGGCCAATACCAGTAACGCTCTGGCCAATGAGTGGGTGTATACCCGCCAGAGTGTGATCGGTGAGGTCGAAATTCCCGATGCCGAGCAACTGGCCGCAGCCGAAGCGGCCCAGCGGGCTCAGGACGCGATGATCGATGAACTCGACCGCGAGATTCTCTATTGGCTGGATCACGCGGTGGCACGGGGTTACACCCCGGCCATGTCGACCAAGGCCAGTTTCATGATGGCCGGCAACAACCGCTTCAGCAGTGAAGCGGTTGAGCACCTGCTGCGTCAGCTGGAGAGCACCGAAACCGCACGGAGCAGTGCCGGCGAGCATTATCAGGACCGGGTTGGGCCGCAGCGGATCAAGGCGCTGTGGGCCAGCTATTACATGGTCAACTGGCTATCGATGAACCCCACCAAGGCCCACGGGCTGATTCGTGAACTGATCGAAGAAGGCTACGACGATGCTCGCCTGATGGAGGGTGACCTGTATAGCCGAGGTTTGCTCGATGAGCCGGACCAAGCCCGGGCGCTGGGCATTTATGAACAAATGGCCGAGCGCGGCTGGGCCAGTGCCCACCTGCGTATTGCCCGTCTCAATACCTATGGTCGCGCCATGCGGGGCGACTTTGTGACGGCCTACAGTCATGCCCGGGCGGCCCTCGAACTGGGGGATCTGCGTGCCGAGGGTCTGGTCAATTTTTTGGAGCAACGTTTGCCGGCAACGCTGTTGGAGCAGGGTAATGCCATGACCGAGCAAATGCTGCGCAACTCTGTTTTGTGAGGACACGGATGAGAACGCGACAATGCCATGCCATGGGTGGTCTGCTGCTGGCCCTGCTGTACCCGACTGCGATGCTGTCCGCGCAAGAAGGAGAAACTCAGCTCGGCCAAATGCCAGAGACCTCGCTGATCACTCACAAGCTGTCAGTGCGCGGCGGCTATGGTCCGGAAGAGACTCGCCTGGGCGAGGATCGCAAGGAGTTCATCAGCATCCGCTATGAGCCCACCTTGCACTGGTTCAGTCCCGATATCCAGTGGCCGCGCTGGGAGGCGGTTGCCAAGGCCTGGTTCAACTACGACAGCCAGCCCAATGCGATCATCCAGGATGAAGGCAACCTGCAGGTCAGCCGCAAGCGGGACAAAACCTGGGCCGAGATGCGCGAGTTCTACGTACGCCGCAACCTGCTGGGCAATGACCCCAGGTTCTCGTTGACGGTTGGCCGCCAGCGTTTTGCCGAGCGTTTCGGGGTCTGGTGGGACGACAGCCTGGAAGCAATCCGCTTCGACTATCGCGACAGTCAGGCCGAAGGCTTCATTGCGGTCGCCGAGCGCTTCTATTACTACAATACCGACTTCAATACCCTCGAGCCCGAAGACAAGGATATTCGCTATCTGATGGGCGATTATCGCCGGCTGTGGCGGGCCCAGCAGTGGGCCGGGGTGCGTACCCTGTATGAACACGACTACTCGGACAAGGACCTGCGCGACCGCGACGACTTCAAAGGCTGGCGGTTGGGCGCCTACCTGAATGGTCAGTTCACCGACCTGGCCTGGCTCAGCGACTATCACGCCGAGCTGATCGGCATGCGCGGTGACTTGCGTACGGTCGGCAGCTTTGGCCAATTCGACACCGGCCGCATCGACGGCTGGGCTGCGTTGCTGGATGCCGGCAAACGCTTCGATGAGCACCCCTGGCGCCCGCGCCTGGGGCTGACGCTGGCTCTGACCGACAAGCCGGATGACGATGGCCGCGACGGCTTCTACCTCAACCGGGTGCAATCGGACCGGCGTACCGATCCGATGAGCTACAGCAACCGACTGGTGAGCAATTTCGTCACCGTCAACCTGACCAACCTGCAAATGGTGGGGGTGGGAGTGGACACCGAACCGGCACCGGGTACCGTGGTGGGGCTGCGGGTCAGCGATCTGCGGTTGCGTAATTCGGAAGGTCGCCTGCCGGTACGGGTAGTCAACGAGCCGGGGATTCGCAACACCGACTCGCGGGCGCTGGGCCAGGTGGTTGACCTCAACTACTACTGGCGCATGTATCCCATGGCGGTGCGTGAACGGCGGCTTAACCTGAATACGCTGGTCAGTGCCAGCTACTTCAAGGCTGGCAGCGCGTTGAACACTGGCGACGACTTCCAGGTCACCCTGGGTTTGACCCTTTTCTATTGATGCCGGGTAGCGATCAGGATGATCTTCGCCTCCAACGTCTTTCTGTTTCTGTTCCTGCCGGCATTCTTGCTGTGCTATTACCTGGCCGGCTTTCGCTGGCGCTCGCTGGTAATCGTGCTGGGCAGTTACCTGTTCTACGCGTGGTGGCGTCCGGACTTCCTGTTCCTGTTCATTGGTATCACCTATTGGAACTACTGGTTCGGCTTACGGATCAAGGCCAATCTGGAGGCGGGTAACAAGGAGCGAGCATTCCGCCTGCTGACCATCGGGGTGGTGGGAGACCTGGCCACCCTGGGTTATTTCAAGTACGCCAACTTTGGCGTCGAGGTCATTGCCGGAGCGTTGGCGCCGCTGGGGATCGATACCTTCACCCTGGAGCACATTATCCTGCCGCTGGGCATTTCCTTCTATGTGTTCCAGGCGATCAGCTATATCGTTGACATCTATCGACGCAAGGCCGAGCCAACCGATCGTTTCATCGACTTTGCCGCTTTTATCTCGCTATTTCCGCAACTGATCGCTGGGCCGATCCTGCGCTACAACCAGATTGAACAGCAACTGCGATCACGCACTCATTCGATGGAGCTGTTCTCGCTGGGCGCCAGCCGTTTCATGCTCGGCTTCATCAAGAAAGTACTGATTGCCGACTCGCTGGCACCGATGAACGTGCTGTTTCTCGGTGAGTCAACGCCGCAGATGGCCGACGCCTGGTTCGGCCTGCTGATTTCGATCATGCAGCTGTATTTCGACTTCTCCGGCTACAGTGACATGGCCATCGGTCTGGGCATGATGATGGGCTTCAGATTCCAGGAGAACTTCAACCAGCCCTATCTGGCCCAGAGCATCACCGAGTTCTGGCAGCGCTGGCACATGACCCTGGCCGACTTCCTGCGTGACTATGTCTATATGCCGCTGGTGCGTCGGCGCATTGCCGGGCCAATGCTGGGGCTGGTGATCACCATGATGCTGTCGGGGTTCTGGCATGGCGCCAGCTTCTCGTTCATCTGCTGGGGCTTGTTCTTCGGGATAGGCATGGTCCTCGAACGGCGTTTTGACCTGGCTACCAAGGTCACCACGCCGTACCGGTTCTGGCGCAACATGCGCACCTTCGTCCTGCTCAACCTGAGCATGCCGCTGTTCTACACCGGTGATTTGCGCCACAGCCTGGAGATTTACGCTGGTTTGTTCGGCTTCAACGGAGTTGGCAGCCTCAACGGCTATTTGTATGGCACTTCGCTGATGACCCTGAGCTTCACCGCCGTTGGCCTGCTGTGGATCTCGGTCGCCGGGCGGATCAACCTGCGTTATTACGCCAGCGACGGTCAGGCCTATTTCATGCAGCACGTCGGTGGTGTCCAGGCGCTGTTGCTGTGGGCCGGGTTCCTGCTGGCGCTGAGCCGGTTGGCAGCCAACTCCTTCTCACCCTTCCTGTATTTCCAGTTCTAGGAGGATGTCATGAACCTGCCCGTCATGCGTAGCGCCAGCAAGCTCAACGGCATCGCCTTCTGCATCATGCTGGGCGCCATGTTCCTGTATTCGCTGCCGACGTTGTACGGGTTTGCCCGGAGTCAGGAAAACCCCGGTTCGTTGTTTTTCGACGGCAAGCTGGTCAGGCATTTCGAGCAGTTCTACGACAAGCAGCTGTTCCTGCGCGACCCTTCGATCAAGCTATGGGCCAATGCGCAGCAACTGATCTTCGGTGAGGCCACCAGCGGCGCTGTGCTCGGTCGCGATGGCTGGCTGTTCACCAGCCAGGAGTACCGGGTTCCGAACAATCTGGAGGCGAGCATTGCCCGCCAGGTCAGCCACATTACCCAGGCCCGAGACCAATTGCAGGCCGAAGGTATGCGCCTGGTGTTGCTGCCTGTGCCGATGAAGCTTGAAGTCTATGCCGACTATCGCCTGCGTCAGCCGGCCGAAACGGTCGAAACCCTGTATCAGCGGTTGCAGGCTGAACTGCAGGCTCAGGCGGTCGAGGTAGTCGACTTACGCGACGGTTTCCGCGCGGCGGCAAGTAGCCAGGAGCTGTTTCTCAGTAACGATACCCACTGGAGTCCTGCAGGTGCACGTCTGGCCGCCGAGCTGCTGGTTGCCCGGCATCCGGAGCTGCGGGGGCCGACCCGATTCGTGACCGAGCAGATCGGTAGCAAACAGCACAGCGGGGATCTGCAGCGTTACCTGCAGTTTGATCAGCGCTTGCGTCCGGATTACTTCGAGCCGGTCGAGCTGGCGCTGTATGAAACCCGCCGTCAGGAGCAGCAGGTCGATGCCCACAGCCTGTTCGGCGATATTGGCCTGAGCACTGCTGTGGTTGGCACCAGCTACACCCAGGTCGCTGAATGGAACTTCATTGGCGCGCTGAAACAGGCTCTTGGACAGGATGTGATGAGTGTGGCGGTTGAGGCGCACGGCCCATTTCATGCTATGGACAACTTCCTGAAGCTGGAGCCCGAGCAGCGCCATGGTATTGAAACCGTGATATGGGAGTTCCCGGTGCGCACGCTGCTGGCCCAGCAAAACACGCGCCGGGCCTCACTCGACCCTTTTGAACGACAGTTTTAGCCCTAGGAGAAGTCATCATGAATGTGCGCATCTACCGCTGGTTGTGTCTGCCCTGCCTGCTGTTGCTGGCCACCCTGGCCCAGGCTCAGGATGGCAACGCCGACCTGTATGACGGGGTGGCACCAGCCGATTCGGCCTTTGTCCGGGTATTCAACCTGGGCAGCACCAGTATCGGTTTCGGCTTGAGCGGCAAGCAGCGTGAACAGCGCATCGCTGCCGGGCAGTTGGGTAGCTACCGCTTCACCTCGCCGGGCCCTGGGCGGCTGACCATTGAGGGCAACAGTCTGGAGGCCCAGTTCGAGGCCAGCAGCGCCACCACCGTGCTCTACAAGGACGGCCAGTTCGTGCTGATTGCCGATAAGTTCGTTGATGACCCGCGCAAGGCCCAGGTCGGATTCTATAACCTGACCTCGCAACCTGTGGCGCTCAAGACCCGCGATGGCAAGCACACCGTGGTTGAGGCGATCGGGACTAATGAAACCGGGCTGCGGGCGGTCAATGAGATCAAGATCGGCTTTTCCGCCTACGCTGGCGAGCAGGAACTGGCCCAGTTTGACGAAGTGTTTCTCAAGCTGGGCAACACCTACAGCTTCATGGTGGTCGAGGAAGCGGGCGGGCTGAGAACCCTGTCCATGTCCAGCACCATCGACCCGACCGAATAACGTTGTGCAACCGACCAGGAATGAGCCAAGGATGAAACCTGCGTACCCCTCAACTCTCGGCTTGCTGATGGCCCTGTGGTTCACTGTGCCGGCGGCCCAGGCCCAGGCTGGCCCCAATCAACCCTGCCTCGGCCCCGAGTGCCTGATCTGTCCGGCGCTCAGCGATCCGCAACAGTACGCCGAGGGCGGGATGAAGATCATGCGCTTCATGGCTCCGGGCAGGGGAAGCTGGCTATTTCGCTCGGATGTGGATCTGACCACCGATTTCGGCATGCCGGCGCACATGGAGCCGGAGCTGGCCCGGCTGATTTCTACCTTCAACCGCCAGGGCACCGAGGTGGCGATCGTGGTTCAGCCAACGCGTGGCCTGATGCATCGTGACAAAGTGCGCCCGGACTTTGCCTACGGTTTCGACTACGCCGAAGGGGTAGCCAATCTGCGTCATTTTCTCACCCAGCTGAGAAACGCCGGGGCCATCGTGCCGGACGTCATGAATCTGGTGGAAAACCCGCCGCAGGAGGAATACTTCTTCCGCCGCGATACCCACTGGACTCCGGCCGGGGCCAAGGCCACCGCGCAACTGGTGGCGCAGGAAGTGCGTCGTCAGCCGGTCTATGCCGGGTTGACCAAGAGCACCTATCGCACCGAGCCCAGCGTGATCATTCCCAAGGATGGCGCCCACAACATGGCCTTCAGCCGCCTGTGCGGCAATGATTTTGGCTATCAGTATGTGCAGAACTTCCAGACCGTGCCGGAAGTTGATGAAGTCAGTGCGTTGTTCGACGATATTCCCGAGCCGGAGGTGACGCTGGTCGGTACCAGTAACTCGGCAGCCCGTGACGAAGACACCAAGCAGTACAACTTTGATGGTTATCTGAAGGAGTACCTGTCGGTCAACCTGATGAACTTCTCCTTGCAGGGGGGTGGTCAGGATGGTGCCTTGATGGAGTACCTGCTGTCACCCAGTTACTCAACGAACAATCCGCCGAAACTGATCATCTGGGAACTGCCGGCCAACTACAAGCTGGCCAGCGAGGTCATGTACCGGCAACTGGTGCCCGCAGCTGAAGGAGGCTGCGCAGCGCGCACCACGGTGCTGAGCGGACGTGCCGAACGTTCGGGCTATCGGGAGAACGACCGGATCGAGGTGCTGAGCAACAGTGGTGCCCAGCGTCAGGCGTTGACTGGGGCCGACGGTGTACTGGATATCAAGATGTCCGACCGCGATTTGCGCAACTTCTACGTCATCGTCTATTACGACAATGGCAGTCGTGACAAGGTCTGGATTCGGCGTCCGGGAATTGTCAGTGGCGGTCAGTACTACCTGGAGCTGAGCAAGGCTACCGAGTTCCGCAACGCCAACCTGCTGTCGGTGTTCATCGAGCCGACCCAGGCGTCCGACAAGCCGATTGATCTGGAGGTCAGCCTGTGCCGTTAGTCCGACTTAAGTCTTCCGTCATCGCCCTGCTGATGGTGCTGGCCAGCCTCTGGGCGGCGAGTGCCAGTGCCGCCACCAGTATGTGGCCGCCACGGGCCACCAGTCAGTCGGCGATGATCGGTGACTACCGTGCCCTGAGCTGCCCTCACTCACCGCCGCCAGCCTATACCGGGCACCTGCGGGTTGACAGCAAGTACGACCAGAGCGAGGCAAGCAAGACCACGCTGGTGCCGCTGCCCCAGGAGTCTGAGCGCATTCGTCAGCAGATCACCGAGTATCATCGGGGCTTGCAGGAGATCATCACCCGCTATGAGCGGGCCCGCAATGAGCAGGAGGTCAATCTGAGCCTGGCATGTCTGCATCAATGGCTGGAGGCCTGGGCTCAGCCGGGTGCCATGCTCAGCCGCGAGGTCAGCGGCACTGGCCGTGCCGTGCGCAAATGGTCACTGGCTGCCCTGGGTTCCGGGCTGCTCAAGGTCCGGGCCCTGAGTAACGGTGGTTATCAGCTGTCGACTGCCCAGCGCAGCTGGCTGGAGCGCCTGTCCAACGCCGTGATCAGCGATTACAGCCCGCGCCAGACCCTCGACTTTACCTGGTTCAACAACCACGACTATTGGGCCGCCTGGGCTGTCAGCAGCACCGGTATGCTGCTGGACCGCAATGCCCATATCGACTGGGCTGCAAAAACCCTGCAACTGGCCTTCGAGCAGATGCAGCCCGGTCAGGCCGGAGACTACGTGCAGTTGCCGCTGGAAACCGCCCGTGGTCGGCTGGCGGTCGACTATACCCACTATGCCCTGGTGCCGCTGGTACTGCTGGCCGAAAGCATGCAAGCCAACGGTCGCAGTCTGAGTACGGATCAGCAACGCAAGCTTGGCCAGTTGGCCAACTTCGCCGTACGTGGCGTGCTGGAACCGGCCAACCTGCCTGAACTGGAAGCCGGCCAGGAACGCCCACCGAACCACAAGATGGTCTGGCTGATCCCGTTCCTCAAGCAGCAACCCGGCCATATCCTGGCTCGGCAGTTGTATGGTCAGGCCGGTAGCGAGCTGGGTTACTACGGCCAGGTTGGCGGCAACATCCGCTTCTTCTATCCGAATATCGACTGATTTGAGGGCTCCATCCATGTCTTTGTCGTCATTCAAGCGTAGTGCTTTGGGCCTGTTCGGGGGCCTGGCGCTGGCGCTCGGCAGCGGTGCCTTGCAGGCGGACAGTCGGTTACCGCTGGTGGTGCTCGATAGCGTAGACCAGCAAGATCAGCTCAGTGAGCAGCGCGCAAGGCTTGAGGCCGCCACTGCAGTGCCGGAGTTGGCGTTTCGGGCGCCGGCCGGGCGCGCCGAAGTCAGCCTGTTGACCATGTACTCGGCCCAGCAGGGCAGTTGGCCGTTCGAGCCCTTTGTGCACAATGGGTTGTTCCGGGCCATTGCCGGCTACCAGAATCAGCATCCTCGGGCGGTGGTGATCCAGGGGGGCAGCATCAGCCTGCAGCAGCTCCATGCCCAGCTCAACAACGAACGGATTCTCAGTCGGCATGAGGGCGGCTACCTGCTGCACTATCCGCTGATGATCGACCCGGACGCGGCTCTGCTGATCGAAGGCACCCAACTGCATCTGCACAGCTATTCCGGCACGGCCTTGATCAACCGCGGATTGTTGAGCCTCAGGCAGGCCAGCCTGATCGGTTACAGCGACGGCCGGCCTCATGCCACTGATAGGCCCTACCGGCCGTTTCTGATGAACTGGGCCGGCAGCCGCCTGCGTATTGAAGACTCGCAACTTGAGCGTCTGGGCTACAACGAGCACCTGTCGCGCGGGGTGACCAGCGCACGCAGTACCCAGCAGGCCGCCAGCGTGGCTCCTGTGCAGATGCTGATCAGCGGCAGCCGTTTTGAGGACATGTCGGTCGGCCTGGACCTGACCCAGACCCTGGCCAGAGTGACTGGCAATCATTTCAGCGATATGCAGCAATATGCTCTGGATGCCAGTGACAGTCGCCTGTTGATCAAAGGCAACCGGATTGAGGACGTACGCAATATCAGTGCGATCCGAGTCAGTGGGCGCAGTCAGGGCCGGCTGGAGAAAAACCGGATTTTCCGCGCCAGCAAAAGCGCCATTGAGCTCAACGCGCTGGACGGCAACCTGATCGTGCGTGACAACCAGATCGGTGCCTCCGCCGGCTATGGCCTGCTGCTGCGGGATATGACCCCTGCCACCGGCCTGCTGATCGAAGACAACCTGATCGGCAACAGCCGGCTGAGTGCGATCGACGGCGCCGGTCTGCACCAGGCCAGCATCATCGGCAACCGGATCATCGGCACGCCCGAATACGCTATCAGTATCCGCAACAGTGAGGCGGGGAGTGGGCCGCTGCGCCTGACCGGCAACCATCTGGAGCGGGTCGGCAAGGCCATGATTCGGGTACAGGGCATGCACAACCTGGTGCTGGGCGCCAACAACTATCGGGCCAATCCGGTGCAACAGAATCTGTTGATTGGTGACCTGCTACCGTTCCAGGCCCCGCTGCTGGACATGACCCTGCGCCAGGGTCGGCTGGTCGAACTGGAGCTGGAGCAGGTCAGCCTGCTGCCCGCCGAAGGCTGATTACAGCGGCACCTTGCCGCGCAGGGCCTTGATCCGGCCCTTCTGGGTTTTTTCGTCTACCCGCTTGCGTTGGGAGCTGCGGGTTGGCCGAGTAGGGCGGCGCGGCTTGCGCGGTTTGAGCACCTCTTGAATCAACTGCTGCAGGCGCAACAGGGCATCTTCGCGGTTTTGCTCCAGGGTCCGGAACGACTGCGCCTTGATCACCACCACCCCATCCTTGCTGATGCGCTGGTCAGACAGCGCCAGCAGACGCTGCTTGACCTCCGCCGGCAGGCTTGAATGTGGGATATCGAAGCGCAGGTGCACGGCTGAAGACACCTTGTTGACGTTCTGCCCGCCCGCTCCCTGGGCCCGGATCTGGCTTAGCTCGATTTCCCAGTCGGCCAGAGTTATGTCGTCGGTGATCTTCAGCATGGTGATGTCACTCGATATTCTGCACCTGCTCGCGCATCTGCTCGATGAACACCTTGAGGTCGACCGCGGCCTGGGTGCTGCGGCTGTCGATGGCCTTGGAACCCAGGGTGTTGGCCTCGCGGTTGAACTCCTGCATGAGAAAGTCCAGCCGCCGGCCGATGGCGCCCTTGTCGTCGAGTACCCGGCGGGTTTCGCTGACGTGGGTGGCGAGCCGGTCGAGTTCTTCGGCCACATCGATCTTTTGCGCCAACAGCACCAGTTCCTGTTCGATGCGGGTGCCGTCGAGCTCCAGCCGGGCTTCGTTGAAGCGGTCGATCAGTTTCTGCCGGTGGGCACTGAGCAGGGTCGGCATCATCTCGTGCAGGCTGGCGACCCGATCACTGATGGCGTCCAGGCGTTCTTCGATCAGTTTGCGCAGCTCGGCACCTTCGCGGGCACGTTGGGCCTTGAGTTCTTCCAGCGCTTCGTTGAACAGTCGCTCGGCCTGCTTGACCAGGCTGCTCTGGTCCTGCTCGCTGCCGGCCAGTACACCCGGCCAGGCCAGTAGTTCCAGCGGGTTGATCGGCGCCGGGTTGTCGAGCTGGCCGGCCAGTTGCTGGCTGACGCGGATCAGTTGATCGAGCAGCGGCTGGTTGAGACTGAGCTCGCTGCTGCTGGTTTCCTGTGGATTGAAGCGCAGGGTGCATTCGACCTTACCGCGCCCCAGTTGCTTGCGCAGCCGTTCGCGCAGCGGGCCTTCCAGTTCGCGGAAGGCTTCCGGCAGGCGCAGGCTGGCTTCCAGATAACGATGGTTGACCGAGCGCATCTCCCAAGCCAGGTTGCCCTGTTCGGTGCTTGATTCACGGCGGGAAAATGCAGTCATGCTGTAAACCATCGGAAGCCTCTCGTCCCTAGTATTGATGCCCGGATTGTACCCCTTAGCGCTTGCGGGTGTCGCCTGGCCGGTTGGGCCCGTATAATCGGTGCACATTCAATACACCGCAGTACAAAGGACCCTGACATGAAACGACCCAGTGGCCGCAGCGCCGACCAGATGCGCCAGATCACGCTGATCCGGCATTACACCAAGCACGCGGAGGGTGCAGTGCTGGTCGAGTTCGGCGACACCAAGGTGATCTGCACGGTCAGCGTCGAGTCCGGGGTGCCGCGCTTTTTGCGTGGCTCCGGTCAGGGCTGGATCACCGCCGAGTACGGCATGTTGCCACGCGCCACCGGTGAGCGTATGCAGCGTGAGGCCAGCAAGGGTAAGCAGGGTGGTCGGACCCTGGAAATCCAGCGGCTGATCGGCCGTTCGCTGCGCGCGGCGGTGGACCTGCACAGCCTGGGCGAAAATACCCTGCATATCGACTGCGACGTGATCCAGGCCGACGGTGGTACCCGCACGGCGTCGATTACCGGTGCCTGTGTAGCGCTGGTGGATGCTCTGCGGGTGATGAAGCAGCGCGGGGCGATCAAGAAGATTCCCGAGATTCAGATGATCGCGGCGGTGTCGGTGGGGATTTATCAGGGCGAGCCGGTGCTGGATCTGGACTACCTGGAAGATTCGGCTGCGGAAACCGACCTCAATGTAGTAATGACTGACAAGGGTGGTTTCATCGAGGTACAGGGCACTGCCGAAGGGGTGCCGTTCAGTCCTGAGGAGCTCAATGCTATGCTGGCATTAGCGCGCAAGGGCGTGGATGAACTCTTCGCCTTGCAGCAGGCGGCGTTGCAGGACTGACACCGACCGCCATGCGACTGGAAAAGGGGTGCCGTTATGACCGATGAACAGCCTCAACCCGCTGTGCTCGACAGTCCCAGCCCGGATGCCCGGCGCTGGGCGATGTTCGCTCATCTGGCCGGCTTTGCCGGCTACCTGTTTCCGTTTGTTGGTAACCTGATTGCGCCGCTGCTGGTCTGGCAGCTGAAAAAGGACAGCGACCCCTTTGTTGATGATCAGGGCAAGGAGGCGCTGAATTTTCAGATCAGTGTCAGCCTGGCCGCGATCCTCAGCTTCATGCTGATGGTGGTGCTGGTCGGGTTCGTGCTGATTGCGGTAGTGGTGGCTGGCGCTGTGGTGCTGATGATCATTGCCGCGATCAAGGTCAACGAAGGCAAGGCCTACCGCTACCCGTTCTGTTGGCGGATTATCAAATAAACCCAGGGATTCCCAGGTCAGATGCTCAGCGTCCAGTCGTAGTCAATGATCACCGGCGCATGCTGGGAGAAGCGGACGTCACGCGGGATGCGGGCGTTCTTGACGAAACGGCGCAGGCCCGGGGTAAGGAACTGGTAGTCGAAACGCAGACCCAGATTGAGGCTTTCGGCCTGTTCGCTGTCGGGCCACCAACTGTACAGGTCGGACTCGCGGGTCACTTCGCGTAGCGCATCGACGTAGCCCAGGTTACCGAAGATTTCATCCATCCAGGCCCGTTCCGGGGCCATGAAGCCAGGCTGGTGCTGACAGTCACGCCAGTTTTTTACGTCCAGTTTCAGGTGCGCAACCTGCAGCGAGCCGCAGTAGATGAACTCGCGGCGCTTGCGGCGCTGCTTGTTCAGGTAGGTGGTGAAGTCGTTCATGAACTTGAACTTCTGGTTCAGGTCGGCATCACCATCACGACCGGAGGGCAGCAGCAAAGAACCAATGCTGACCTTGTCGAAATCAGCCTGCATGAAGCGACCGTAACGGTCGGCCAGCTCAAAGCCCAGGCCTTTGATGATGGCCTTGGGCGCGGTGCGGGTGTAGATCGCCACACCGCCCTGACTGGGCACTTCTGCTTCAAAGCAATATTGCCAGTAGCCATCCAGCCAATAGGGATCCTGTTCGAGCTCGGGTTCGGTTACGCGAATGTCCTGCAGGCAGATGACGTCGGCGTCCTGTGTGCGCAGCCAGTCAAACAGTCCTCGAGCCGCTGCGGCCTCGACACCATTGACATTAAGACTGATGATTCGCATACATGGCTCCCCCAAAATCGAGGGTGTATGATAACCGAGCTTGCGCCATTTTTGTTAACAAGAGGCTGGGGATGCAGGAATATCAGCGGGAATTCATTCGTTTTGCTCTGGATAAGCAGGTTCTGCGGTTTGGCGAGTTCACGCTGAAATCCGGGCGTAAAAGCCCTTACTTCTTCAACGCCGGGCTGTTCAATACCGGCGGCGCACTGGCCCGGCTCGGGCGCTTCTATGCCCAGGCTCTGGTTCACAGTGGCCTTGAAGCGGTCGATGTGATCTTTGGTCCTGCATACAAGGGCATTCCATTGGCGGCGGTAACCGCAGTATCGCTGGCCGAGAGCTTTGACCGTGATCTGCCTTACTGCTTCAACCGCAAGGAAGCCAAGGACCATGGCGAAGGCGGTACGCTGGTCGGGGCGCCACTGGAAGGCCGGGTGCTGATTATCGATGACGTGATCACTGCCGGCACTGCCGTGCGTGAGGTCATGCAGATTATCCAGGCAGCAGGTGCCACTCCGGCGGCCGTGATGATCGCGCTCAACCGTGAAGAGCGTGGCCAGGGCGAGTTGTCGGCGATTCAGGAAGTCGAGCGTGACTACGGCATTCCGGTCATCAGCATCGTCTCATTGAGTCAGGTCATGAGCTTCCTCGAAGAGGATGCCGAATTGCGCCACCATCTGCCGGCGGTCCAGGCCTACCGGGCCCAGTACGGTATTCAGGGCTGATGCTGGTAGCCTGACTAGAATAACAAGCGGGAGGCTTCATGCCGGGGAGGGCTATGATGCGAAGGCTGGGGGTTGCAATCGGGCTGATCGTAGCCGGGTTGTCGCTGGGGGTGCAGGCCGACCTGTATCGCTATACCGATGAGCGTGGCGTGACGGTGCTTGACAGTCGAGTGCCGCCGGAGGCAATTGGCCGCGGTTATGAGGTACTTGACCCCCAAGGGCGAGTCAAGGAAGTGATCCCTCCGGCCCCGACTCCGGAGGAGCTGGAGGCCCGGCGCGAAGCCGAGCGCCGGGCAGTAGCCGATGCCACGCTGTTGCGCCTGTACAGCAGCGTGGCGGATCTGGACCGAGCCCATGCCCGTCAGATCGAGCAGATCGACAACCAGATTCTCACGGCCCAGGGCAATCTTCAGCAACTGGCCAAACAGCGGGAAAACCTGCAGCAACGGGCGGCTGCCCAGGAGCGGGCCGGCCGGGCGGTGGATGCACGCATTCTGCAGGAGCTGGATGAGCTGGATTCCGAGCAGCGCAGGTTGAACCGGCTGATTGAGCGCTCACAGCGCGAGAAATCTGAGGTCAACAGCAGCTTCGAGCAGCGCCGTCTGCGTCTGAGTACGCTGCTGGGTGATTGAGGGCATTATTCGCCCTCAATCCGCTAGCCTTCTGGTGTGCACCGTTCGAATTCACGTACCGCCGCACGGAAAGCCTCCGGAATCCGGGTCGGCTGGCGGCTACTCTGGTCGGCATGCACATAGACGATCTCGCCGTTGACCAGCAGTTCATCATCGCGATAGATCCCGATCAGAAACTGCATGCTGGAGTTGCCCAGCTTGGCAATTCGTACATGCACATCCAACTGCTCGTCGAAACGAGCCGGTGAGCGGTATTCGAGCAGGGTGCGCACGGCGAAGAAGTCGGCGCCCTTGACCCCGGTTTCGGCGCTGTAGGCCTGGCCCAGTTCACGGAAATACTCGGTAATGCCAACATCGGCATAGGTCAGGTAGTGCCCATTGAAGACGATACCCTGCAAATCGGCCTCGGCCCAGCGCACCCGCAAGCGGTGGCTGAAACGGAAATCGCTCTTGTGCATGCTCAGCGAACCTTCTGCTGGTTGGTGATCAGGGTGCCGACCCCGGTATCGGTGAACAGCTCCAGCAGCACCGCGTTGGGTACCCGGCCGTCAACGATGATGGCGCTGCCAACCCCACCCTGCACCGCATCCAGGGCGCAGCGGATTTTCGGCAGCATGCCGCCGTAAATGGTGCCGTCAGCGATCAGTGCATCGACCTGGGCAGTGGTCAGCCCGGTCAGCACCTTGCCTTCCTTGTCCATCAGCCCGGCGATGTTGGTCAGCAGCATCAGCTTCTCGGCACCCAGTGCTTCAGCGACCTTGCCGGCTACCAGATCGGCATTGATGTTGTAGGAAGCGCCGTCCTCACCCACCCCGATCGGAGCGATGACCGGAATGTAGTCGTCCGAGACCAGCCGGTTGATCAGGTGGGCGTTGACACTGGCGACTTCGCCGACATGACCGATGTCGATGATTTCCGGCTTGTCCATGCCCGGCGTGTGGCGGCTGACCTTGAGCTTGCGGGCCTTGATCAGGCCTGCGTCCTTGCCGGTCAGACCGATGGCACTGCCGCCATGCTGGTTGATCAGGTTGACGATGTCCTTGTTGACCTGGCCGCCCAGTACCATCTCCACCACGTCCATGGTCTGGCTGTCGGTTACCCGCATGCCTTCGATGAACTGGCTTTCGATGTTCAGGCGCTTGAGCAGGTCGCCGATCTGCGGGCCGCCGCCGTGAACCACCACCGGATTGATGCCGACGGTCTTCATCAGTACCACGTCGCGGGCGAAGCTGTTCTTCAACTCCTCGTTTTCCATGGCGTTGCCGCCGTACTTGATAACGATGGTCTTGCCGGTGAAGCGCTGAATATAGGGCAGAGCTTCGGTCAGTACCCGGGATACCTGGGCGGCGGCGTCGCGACTCAACATGATGCTTGGATGTCTCCTGTATTCAGAACGTCGGTTCAAGATCGGGGGCCACGGCGGCCAACTGCTCACGGAACAACTGTCTTACCCGCTCAAGTGCTTCGGGCTGCTCGGCCTCGAACCGCAAGACCAGCGCCGGCGTGGTGTTGGAGGCGCGGATCAGGCCCCAGCTGTCGGGATAGTCGACCCGGATCCCGTCCAGACTGGTGATCTTGGCCTGGGCACCCCAGTCAGCCTGGTTCCGCAGGGCCTCGACCAGCTCAAACTTGCGCGCTTCGCCAACCGTCAGGGTCAGCTCCGGGGTGCTCAGTCCGGCCGGATAGCGAGCCAGCAGGGCATCGCTGTCGCCCGGCTGCAAGGACAGTAACTCAAGTACCCGGCTAGCGCTATACAGCCCGTCGTCGAAGCCGAACCAGCGCTCCTTGAAGAAGATATGGCCGCTCATTTCGCCGCCGAGCAGAGCCCCGGTTTCCTGCATTTTGGCCTTGATCAGCGAGTGCCCGGACTTCCACATGACCGGCCGGCCGCCAGCGCGGCTGATCAACGCCGGCAGGCGGCGGCTGCACTTGACGTCAAAGATGATGTCCGCACCCGGGTGGCGAGTCACAATATCTTCGGCCAGCAGCATCAGCAGGCGGTCGGGATAGACGATCTGACCGCTGCTGGTGACTACGCCCAGACGGTCGCCATCGCCGTCGAAGGCCAGCCCGATATCGGCCTGATGGGTCTGCACGGCGCTGATCAGATCCTGCAAATTGTCTGGCTGGCCGGGATCGGGATGATGATTGGGGAAGTTGCCGTCAACCTCGCAATACAGCGGGATCACACTGCAGCCCAGGGCCTCGAACAATTGCTGGGCGATGACCCCGGCAACGCCGTTGCCACAATCAATGACCACCTGCAGGGGGCGGGCCAGGATCACATCGTCGGTGATCTGGCGCAGATAGGCGTCCAGCAAATTGAGTTCGCGGCGGCTGCCGGCCCCCTGGCGCAGACTGTTCTGACGCAGCCGCTGATGCAGGCCCTGAATTCGTTCACCGGACAGGGTCTGGCCAGCGATCACCACTTTCAGGCCGTTGTACTCTGGTGGGTTGTGGCTGCCGGTCAGCATCACGCCGGAGCTGGCTTCGCTGGTGTGGGTGGCGTAATACAGCACGGGCGTCGGCACCATACCGATGTCGGTGACGTGACAGCCGCTGTCGACCAGCCCGCGGATCAGGCTTTCCAGCAGTGCCGGGCCGGACAGCCGGCCGTCACGGGCGACTGCGACCTTGGCCTCGCCGTGCTCCAGTGACTCGCTGCCAATGGCCCGGCCGAGCCAGTACAGGCTCTCTTCGGTCAGGCTCTGGCCAACCACGCCACGGATATCGTAGGCGCGAAAGATTTCCGCCGGCAATGCCGGAGCGCCCGACGTTTGGCTCGGTTCGGGCGTACTGCTGACGCCCATGCCGAACGGGTCTTCGTCATCAACAATATCGATGTCGAGGATGTCAGTGTTCTGGAACAGCGGATTGATCAGGTTTTCGTCGCTCTTGCCCGGTGCCGCGGGCACAGATTCGCGCGCGGGGTTGGGGCCGGGGCTCTGGCCGCTGCGCTTGGCCAGCTGGCTAATGTGCTGAGCCAGCGTTTCCAGTTGTGGCAGGCGCAGGCCGGCAGCCTTGTGGCCGAAGGTCAGCTGGCTGAGAGTCTGGCTATCGGCTTGCAGGCGGCTACTCCAGTTGCGCTGCAACAGCAGCAGACCGGCCAGGCTACCCAGCAGGGCCAGTCCGGCAGCCAGCAGCACCAGTAGAGGATTGCTCGGGCTCTTGATCAGTGCCGGGCCGGGAGTGAACTCCAGGCGCCAGGCTGGGTTGTTGGTTGGCAGGCTGAGTGGCCGGGCGCTGGCCTGGCCACGCTGCCACAGCACCTGCTCGGGCGCGGCGCTGAACTGCTGGATCAACCGCAGTTGGCCGACCTCGGGCGGGAGCGCAGGCAGATTGTCGAGCAGCCGGTTGAGTTCGAACACCACCATCAGGCTCCCGCCGATGCGGGCGTTGCCGGAGGCGCGCAATGGTTTGGCGGTATACAGTCGCCAGTCGTTGCCGACCCGGTGAGCCTCCGGCGCAACAGGCTGGTCGCGCTCGGCGCGGCGCAGCATGTCGAGCGCGGCGAAGCTCAGCGGCGCTTGCGCATCATCGCGCATGGATGCCCCACCGGGGGCATGGATATAGACCGCCAGGCTGTCGGCAAAGTGGTAGCGCAGGGTCCGTTGCAGGGCCGCGTTGCCACCCTGTTGTACCGCGACTTGCAACTGGGGGTTGGCGGCCATCTGGGTCAGGTCGGCATCCAGCTGCGCCAGGGCCTGGTTCAGCGCACTTTGCTGCTGGCTGGCGTAGGCCTGGGTCAGATCCTGCTGATAGCGCCGCTCAGTGTCGCTGATCAGCGCTTGCCAGCAGAGCACGGCGGCCAGCAAAATCCCACCGATGGTCAGCAGCAGGGGCAGCAACAGCCCGGAAAACTGCGAAACCCGGGGCGCAGAGGCAGGCTTGTTGTTCATCGCGGTGGGGCTCCATGCTCGTTTTTATGTATTGGCGTCAGTGGCTCAGTTGCTTCCGGTGTGGCCAAACCCGCCGGCCCCGCGCTGGCTGTCATCGAAACTGTCGACGATCTCAAGTTTAGCCTGCAGTACCGGTACCAGCACCAGTTGAGCGATCCGCTCGCCCGGCTCGATGCTGAAGGTCTGGTGACCACGATTCCAGCACGACACCATCAGTTGGCCCTGGTAGTCGGAGTCGATCAGGCCGACCAGATTGCCCAGCACGATGCCATGTTTGTGGCCCAACCCTGAGCGCGGCAGGATCATTGCGGCCAGACCCGGATCGGCAATATGGATGGCCAGCCCGGTGGGCAGCAGCTCGGTCTGCCCGGGTTCCAGAGTCAGGGGCGCGTCGAGCATGGCCCGCAGGTCCATACCGGCCGAACCTTCAGTGGCATAGTGCGGCAGGGGCCATTGTTGACCTAAACGCGGGTCGAGAATCCGGGCTTGCAGGGCGTGCATGGGTACTCCTCAGTCTGGGCTGCCGGGCAGGTGCTCGGCGATAAAGGTGATGATTTGGCGGGCCAGCTTGGCTTTGCTGGCGTGGGGCAGAGCATGTTGCTGCAACTGCCGGTCGATCAGGGTGACCGCGTTGTCATCGCTGTTGAAGCCGATGCCAGGCTGGCTGACGTCATTGGCGATGATCAGGTCGAGATTCTTGCGCTGTAGCTTGCCGGCGGCGTAGTTGAGTACATCGTCGGTCTCGGCGGCGAAACCGACACACCAGCGCGGGCGCTGGTCGTGGTCAGCCAGCGTGGCGAGGATGTCAGGATTGCGCACCAGCGTCAGGGTCAGGCCATCTTCGCAGCCAGGGTCTTTCTTGAGCTTGTTGTCGGCACATTCGGTGGGCCGGTAGTCGGCCACCGCCGCCGAAGCAATGAACAGATCGGCCGGCAGCGCCGCTTCGCAGGCGGCCAGCATGTCGCGGGCACTGACCACATCAACGCGCTTGACCCGAGCCGGGGTCGGCAGGTTGACCGGGCCAGCGACCAGGGTCACCCGGGCGCCAGCTTCGACGGCGGCTTCGGCCAGGGCGAAGCCCATTTTGCCCGAGCTGTAGTTTGAGAGGTAACGCACCGGGTCCAGCGCCTCACGGGTTGGCCCTGCGTTGATCAAGACGTGCCGGCCGCTGAGCAGCCCGCGTTCAAAACAGTCGGCGGCCTGGGCGGCGATATCGGCCGGCTCCAGCATTCGCCCTGGGCCGATGTCGCCACAGGCCTGCTCGCCTGCGCCAGGGCCGATGACCTTGATGCCACGGGCCAGCAAGGTGTCGAGGTTGGCCTGAGTGGCCGGGTCGCGCCACATGGCCTGATTCATTGCCGGGGCAACGGCAACCTGGGCGTCGGTGGCCAGCACCAGGGTGGTCAGCAGGTCATCGCCCCGGCCCTGGGCCAGGCGCGCCATCAGATCGGCGGTAGCCGGCGCAATCAGCACCAGATCGGCCCAACGGGCCAGCTCGATATGGCCCATGGCGGCTTCGGCCGCTGGATCAAGCAGTTCGCCGTGCACCGGGTTGCCGGACAGCGCCTGCAGGGTCAGTGGCGTAATGAACTCGCGGGCGCCGCGGGTCATCACCACCCGCACCTCGGCCCCGGCATCACGCAACCGCCGTACCAGCTCGGCACTTTTATAGGCGGCAATGCCGCCGCTGATGCCCAGAACCACCTGTTTGTTGACCAACCGCTGCATGCTCGACTCCCGGCCAGAAACTGATGGCTAAGATATCACAGGGGCCCAGACTGTGCGCTGGTACCCGGTCACAGGCTGACAAAGCTGATAGCCTGTGGCCATTGAGGCGCACAGGGGGTGCGCCAACCGGGCAGGGAGCCTGAATCATGCCAATCACTGACTGGCCGCTGGCCGAGCGGCCACGGGAAAAGCTGCTTAATCAGGGCGCTGCGGCGCTGTCCGACGCCGAGCTGCTGGCAATCTTTCTGCGTACCGGGCTGCCTGGGCGTAGCGCGGTTGATCTGGCGCGCGATCTGCTCAGCGCCTTCGGTAGCCTGCGGGCCCTGCTGCAGGCCGATCTCAAGGGCTTTTGTGTGCATGCCGGGCTGGGGCCAGCCAAGTACGTGCAGTTGCAGGCTGTGATGGAAATGGCCCGCCGGCACTTATACGAAGAACTGCAGCGTGGTGACGCACTGACCTCGCCGGGCGCGGTGCGACGTTACCTGAAAAGCCGCCTGGCGGCCTTGCCTCACGAAGTGTTTGCCTGCCTGTTCCTGGACAACCAGCACCGGGTGATTGCCTTCGAGGAGTTGTTCCGCGGCACCTTGGACAGCGCCAGTGTTTATCCCCGCGAGGTGCTCAAGCGGGCGCTGGCCCACAACGCCGCTGCGTTGATTCTGACCCATAACCATCCGTCGGGTGTGAGCGAGCCGAGCCAGGCTGATGTGCAACTGACCCGGCGCCTGCGCGAAGCGCTGGGACTGGTGGATATCAGGGTGCTCGACCATCTGGTGGTGGGCGATGGCGAGCCGCTGTCACTGGCTGAACGCGGGTTGATGTAAGTGAAAAATCATTGCTTGTGGGGGCCGGTTTTGGTATAAAGCTCCGCTCTTCTCGGGGCTGCGCCTGTAACTGTGCATTTTTATTACGGGTTTGGCGTGATCGGTTGCCCCGGCTGGACAACAGATTCTTTTAGGCTTCCAACCAGTTAGGGTTGGGTAAGTGGTTGGAGAGGGTTAACCATGTCTCGAGTATGTCAGGTAACCGGCAAAGGGCCGGCCGTCGGGAACAATGTTTCCCACGCGAACAACAAGACCAAGCGTCGTTTTCTGCCGAACCTGCAGTATCATCGCTTCTGGGTTGAGTCGGAAAAGCGTTTCGTGCGTCTGCGCACTTCTGCCAAAGGCATGCGCATTATCGACAAGCGTGGTATCGATGTCGTTCTGGCCGAAATCCGCGGTCGCGGCGAAAAAGTTTAAGGAGCATCATCATGCGTGAATTGATTCGTTTGGTGTCTTCTGCCGGTACTGGTCACTTCTACACTACCGACAAGAACAAGCGCACTACTCCCGACAAGATCGAAATCAAGAAATTCGATCCGGTTGTGCGCAAGCACGTGATGTATAAGGAAGCCAAGATCAAATAAGATCTTTGCGACCTGACAAAAAAACCCGCCTCGGCGGGTTTTTTTGTGGCTTGTGGCATGTGAGGCGCTTAGCGTTCCCCGTCACCGCCCAAGGCAAAGTTCGGCATGCTGTTGACCGGCTGGGCGAACTCGAAGGGAATCGACACGGTATTCAGGCCGACATTCTTCTGCACCACGAAGTGCAGATGCGGGCCGGTACTGTTGCCGGTGTTGCCAGACTGGGCAATCTGGGTTCCGGCCCGCACCCACTGGCCTTCCTGTACCGCCACCGAATGGCGCTTGAGGTGCAGGTAAACGCTCATGGTGCCGTCGGCATGCAGCAGCCGGACGAAGTTGCCGGCCGGGTTGTTGCCACGCCCGCTTTGATTATTCTCGATCTTTATCACCATGCCGTCGCGGGCGGCCAGAATAGGCGTGCCCTCGGGCATGGCGATATCGATGGCGTAGCGGCCTTTGGGGCCGGTATGGCTGTAGCGCCCGCCGGGGCCCTGGGTCATGCGGAACGGGCCACCGCGCCAGGGCAGGGGGTAATGGCTCAGGCTGTGCTCGGCCCGTGGATCGCCAATGGCGTGGCGCAGGCGGTACTGGTAACGCGGTGTACCGGTTCCAGTGGGAGCCAGGGTTACCAGGCGGATCTGCTGGCGCGGCGGCAGCACCCAGCGTACCGGTTGCTCGGGCGCGCCGCTGAGGTGCTGTACTGAGTGGACTTCCAGCTCGATCTCGACCGGCGCATACAGGTCATTGTGGACGATCAGGGTTTCGCCGCCGGCGTGCTTGTGACTACGCACGTAAACCTGCTTGTCGAAGGTTTCAACCATGCGGTCACGGAATACAAAGACCTGGGCGCCAGGAGTAGCCCGGTCGGTATAGGTGACTACACCGTTTTCATCGGTGTACTTGTAGATGGTCGACGCCAGCCCACACGGGCTGCCGGCCAACAGGGCCAGGCCCAGAACCCAGGTACGCATCCAATGCCAAACCTTCATGCTCACCGGAACTTGATTTTTTGGGGTGCGCCGCAGGTCCCGGTTAGCCGCGGCGCAGCCTTATTTATTGTGCTGGCGCAGGCTGCAGCGAGTAGGTTCGCAGAGTGGCGGCGAATTCCTGCAATGCCTTGATGCCGCTGGCTTCGGCCTGCTGGCACCAGTCGCGCAGCGCCTGCAGCATGTCGTGCCCGTTGGCGCTGGTGCGCCCCCAGATCTGTTGCAGCGCCAGGCGCTTCTCGTAAATGACCTTAAGCGCCTGACTGTGATCAAGCATCCGCTCAATGCGCTCTTGCTGCTGGTTGCCCAGCAGGCTGGTTTCCCGGCTGAGAAGCTTCTTGGCGCGGCGGAACAGATGGCGCACCGAGGCATCGACCCGGTCCAGCTCCTGCTGGACCAGCGGCTTGATCACCAGCTTGCGATACTGCGCCATGATCTGGAAGCGGTTGTTGAGAATCGCCATGGCGGTGTCCATGTCCAGGGTCTTCTTGCCCTCGACCCGATGGGCGATCGGCGCGGTGCGGCGGACTTTGGCCAGCCGGAACAGGCTGAACAGGCGAATCCACATCCAGCCCAGATCGAACTCCCATTTCTTGACCGACAGCTTGGCCGAGTTCGGGTAGGTGTGGTGGTTGTTGTGCAGCTCCTCACCGCCGATCAGAATGCCCCAGGGCAGAATATTGGTGGCGGCGTCCTTGCACTCGAAGTTGCGGTACCCCACGGCATGGCCAAGGCCGTTGACCACGCCAGCAGCCAGTACCGGAATCCACAGCATCTGGATGGCCCACACGGTGATGCCCAGGACCCCGAACAGGGCCAGGTCGATCAGGGCCATCAGGGTTACCCCAGCAATCGGGAAGCGGCTGTAGACGTTGCGCTCCATCCAGTCATCTGGGCAGTTCTTGCCGTAGATGCGTAGGGTGTCTTCGTTTTTGGCCTCGGCCATGTACAATTCGGCGCCTTTGCGCAGCACAGTCCACAGCCCTTTGTGTACCGGGCTGTGCGGATCGTCAGGGGTTTCGCACTTGGCGTGGTGTTTGCGGTGAATCGCGGTCCACTCGCGGGTGTTCATGCTGGTGGTCAGCCACAGCCAGAAACGGAAGAAGTGTTGCAGGGCCGGATGCAGCTCCAGCGAGCGATGGGCCGAATAGCGATGCAGGTAAACCGTGACACTGACGATGGTGATATGCGTCAGGACCAGGGTAATCAGCACCAGTTGCCAGACCGAAAGATCGAGAAGACCGTTGTACCACATAGAGCAGTTGAACCTCAGTAAGGTAGGGAGCCTAGTTGCCTCGATTATGGACCAACAATATGGCAATTGACATGACCGTGGGTCGAGTCGTGGCCAACTGCTATAGTGGATCAACGACCGTACAGGAAGGTTCGGCCACATGACCTCAACGCGCAGCGCCTGGCATATTACCCTGATCTATCTGGGCGTTTCCGTGCTGTGGATCCTGTTTAGCGATCAGGCTTTGGTGATACTTGGCCTGGACGAACAGACTCAACAGCGCCTGCAAACCTACAAGGGACTGGTGTTCGTCAGCTTCACCGCGACGCTGATTTTCTTCGTCGTGCGTGGCCACTTGCGCCGCCTACAGCAGCAGGGCCGGGCTCTGCTGCGTAGCGAAGAGCGCTTCGATCTGGCGCTCAGTGGCTCCAATGACGGGGTCTGGGACTGGGACTTCGAGATCGGGCAGGGGTTCTTTTCCAGTCGCTGCAAGGCCATCATCGGTTACCCAGTCGATGCCCAGCTCGATGTGCGCCAGGCATGGCTCAAGCGCCTGCACCCCAGTGACCGCAAGGCCGCCCTGACAGCCCTGCGTGAGCACCTGCTGGGGGACACACCCCGTTACAATCACACGCACCGCATTCGTCATGGCGAAGGCCACTTCATCTGGATTCAAGCCAGCGGCCGGGCAATCAGGGATGAGCGCGGCCTGCCACAGCGGATTGTCGGCATCGTGCGCGACGTCTCCGAGCTCAAGAACAATGAAGAGCGCCTGCGTCAGGCCGCAGTGGTGTTCGACAATACCAAGGAAGGGGTGGTCGTCACTGACGCCCACAACCGCATCCTCAACGTCAATCATGCCTTCTGCCGGATCACCGGCTACAGCCGGGATCAGGTGCTGGGCCAAAACCCCGGGCTGCTCAAGTCGGGTTGGCACAATGACAGCTTCTATCAGGAAATGTGGACCCAGCTGCAAGCGACCGGCAGTTGGCAGGGCGAGATCTGGAACCGACGCAAGAACAGCGAGATCTACCCCCAGTGGCAGACCATCAACGCCGTCTATGACAGCGACGGCCGGCTGACTCATTACGTGGCGGTATTCGCCGACCTCAGTCAGCTCAAACGCTCGCAACAGGAAATCGACTTCCTCGCCCACCACGATCCACTGACCCGGTTGCCCAACCGCCTGCTGATCATGGAGCGTCTGAACAATGCGGTACTGCGGGCACGCCGGCACAACCACCGGCTGGGCCTGATCTCGATTGACCTGGACCGGTTCAAGAACGTCAACGACAGTCTTGGCCACAGCGCCGGTGATGAACTGCTACGTATCGCCGCCGAGCGGATGACCGCACTGTGCCGTGAAGAGGATACCCTGGCGCGTCTGGGCGGCGACGAGTTTGTCATGCTGGTGGATCAGCTTGAGCAGGTTGAGGAACTGGCGGTGATCGCCCAGCGCATACAGCAGGCCTATACCCGGCCGTTCGACATAGCCGGCCAGCGCATCCACATCAGCGTCAGTCTTGGCCTCAGCGTATTCCCCGATGACTGCCAGGACGCTGGCGACCTGCTCAAGAATGCCGATACCGCCGTCAGTCAGGCCAAGAACAGCGGGCGCAACAGTTACGCCTTCTACACCCAGGCCCTGACCGAGCGGGCTCGCCGCCAGCTAGCGCTGGAATCGAACCTGCATCAGGCTCTGGCCCAGCAGCAGTTGCGGGTCTATTACCAGCCCCTGATTGAACTGCACAGCGGGCGGCTAAGTGGTTTTGAGGCGCTGGTGCGCTGGCAGCATCCGGAGCTGGGCATGGTCGCCCCCGATGAGTTCTTGCCCGTCGCCCAGCGTGCCGGACTTATGGGCCTGATCGATGAATATGTACTCAGCCAGGCCTGCCGGCAAATGCGCACCTGGCTGGATGCCGGCTACCAACTGGGCACCATGGCGGTCAACATGTCCGGCTACTGGCTAGAACGTGGTCAGGTACTGGGCAGTGTCGAACAGGCCCTGCACGAGGCCGGCCTGGCGGCCGATTACCTGGAGCTTGAAGTGACTGAAAGCGAAATCATGCAGCATGGCGAACAGTGTATTGAGCTGCTCGATGCATTGCGCCAGCGCGGCGTGCGGCTGTCGATCGACGACTTCGGTACCGGTTATTCCTCACTGCTGCGGCTCAAGCGCCTGCCGGTCAACAAGCTCAAGATCGACCGTGGCTTCATCGTCGACTTGCCCGGCGACAGCAACGACAGCGCCATCGCCCGCGCCATCATCGCCCTGGCCCAAAGCCTGCAACTGCAGGTCACCGCCGAAGGCATCGAAACCGAAGCCCAGCAAACACTACTGCGCGAACTGGGCTGCGACATCGGCCAAGGCTACTTCTTCAGCCGGCCCCTGCCGGCCCAGCAACTGCAAGGACTGTTGCAGGGGACGCGTATCGAGGCATAGAAAAAAATCAGGCCATGCGACATGGATTGTCGCATGGTATGGCTAGCCTGTTTCTTGGTTCAGGCAACGGCATGTTGCTTTGCCAGGTGGGTGGCAAAGTGCTACAAGTAAAAAGGTGAACAAGGATGTTGGTTATGCCAAATCAAGCATCATATTTTTCCTACTGGGGTAAAGCATCGCCACTGAGTCAAGCTGGTGAACGATTTCATTTGCTACCTTTTCACTGCCTGGATGTAGCTGCCTGCGGTCAGGCGCTGATCAGCTTGCCGTCTTTTTCGCTCAAGCCTTTGGCCGAAGAGCTGGGTTGGACACAACCTCAAGTCGAGTCGTTGTTCACCTTTTTCCTCACCCTGCATGATCTGGGCAAGTTCGCCCGAGCCTTCCAGGGGCTGGTACCCGATCTTTCGCCGGATTTGGTTCCGGCTGAACCCGGCAAATGCTACGACCGGCGACACGATACGCTGGGTTGGCTGCTTTGGTCGCAGGATCTTGCCGCTGACGACCCCATAGACAATCTACCGCAGCCTGAGCACGAGTTCTGGGCCGTATGGGTGCGCAGCGTGGTCGGTCATCATGGCAAACCGCCGGAAGAGGTGGCCGATGCCGGCCTGACCGCGCTGGAGCTCACTGATTTTTTCCTGCGTGCCGATCGGCGCGCGGCCCGTGAGTTTGTGCAGGCGCTGGCTGGCTGGATGCTCCCGGCCGATTTGCCGGTGCCTGATCGCGAGCAGTTGAAGATACTCAGGCGGCATGCTTGGCGCCTGGCTGGGCTGGCAGTATTGGCCGACTGGTTGGGTTCGAACCAAGGCTATTTTCCCTATCGCAGCCTGCCGATGTCATTGCCGGAGTACTGGGAGTTGGCCCGGCAGCAGGCTGAACACGCCGTAATCGCGTCCGGGTTGAGGTGGCAGCCGCTGCGACCCTGGTCCAACCCGCTGGAGTTGTTTGATTATCTACGTGAACCGACGCCATTGCAGGCCTACGCAGCCACAGTGCCACTGGAACACGGGCCGCAACTGTTTTTGTTGGAGGATGTGACCGGGGCCGGCAAAACTGAAGCGGCATTGATACTGGCACAGCGCCTGATGCAAGCCAATCTAGCCCATGGCCTGTATTTCGCCCTGCCCAGCATGGCGACAGCGAATCAGATGTATCAACGGGTTGGAGGGGTATATCGCCGACTCTATGAACCTCAGGCAAAACCGTCATTGATATTGTCCCACGGTGCGCGCCAACTGATTGAGGGCTTCCGGCAAAGCATTCTGCAAAGCGCCGAACAAGCGGAGGATTGCCGTTATCAGCCCGACGAGGGCTCGGCCAGTGTTCAGTGCAATGCCTGGCTGGCGGACAACCGCAAGAAAGCGTTATTGGCTGAGGTTGGGGTGGGTACGCTGGATCAGGCTCTGCTTGCCGTACTGCCCGCTCGGCATCAGTCCCTGCGCCTGCTGGGGCTGGCGGGCAAGGTGTTGCTGGTGGATGAGGTGCACGCCTACGACCCTTACATGATGACCGTGTTGAAGACCCTGCTGATTGCGCATGCCCGGCAAGGTGGCAGCGTGATACTGCTCTCGGCCACCTTGCCACTGGCGGCCCGCGAAGAACTGCTGGCGGCCTATCGATTCGGGCTTGGCGTAACGGCTGAGACGGTTGTTGATGATCGGCGCTATCCGCTGGCTACACAGGCCGGCAAATCCCTGAACAGTCATGCCTGCGAAACGCGCCCACAACTGCGACGAAGCGTGGCTGTGCGTCCGTTGCACGATGAGGCGTCCGTGGTGGAGTTGATAGTTGCTCAAGCAAGGGTCGGTCGTTGCGTCTGTTGGATTCGCAACACCGTGGACGATGCGCGTCGGGCCAACCAATTGCTGGCTGAGCATCTGCCGGAAGAGCAACGGATACTCTTCCATAGCCGCTTCGCCATGGGCCATAGGCTGGATATCGAGGCACAGGTGCTGGCCCGTTTTGGCAAGGCGTCGACCGGACAGGTGCGTGCCGGGCAGGTGCTGGTGGGTACGCAGGTGTTGGAGCAGAGCCTGGATTTTGATGTCGATCTGATGGTATCTGATCTTGCGCCTGTTGATTTGCTGATTCAGCGAGCAGGACGGTTGCAGCGTCATGCGCGGCAGGCCAGCGGCGACCTGGCTGTTGATGCGGTCGAGCGGCGCGAACCCCCGGTGTTGTACCTGTTGACACCGGAGCCCGTCGAGAATCCGCCGGCGGACTGGTACGCCAGTTTGTTTCCCAAGGCTTGCTATGTCTACCCGGATGCAGGCCGGCTTTGGCTGGGCGCGCGGGCATTGTTGCAAGCGGGCTGTATTGTGACACCGGGTGAACAGGGGCAGACCGGCGCTGTGCGAGAACTGGTCGAAGCGGTGTATGGCAGTGAAGTTGACGATGTGCCGAATGCACTTAAGAAAGCCAGTCAGGACCAGCTCGGGAAAGATATGGCCATGCAGAGTCAGGCTCATTTCAACGGCCTGCGCCTGGACAAGGGCTACTGCATTGACAGCAGTGCCCGCTGGTATGAAGACCATGCCGTGCCCACGCGTCTTGGCGATGAAACCCAGGCGCTGTACCTGGCGCTATGGACCGATGGCGAGTTGCAGCCACTGTGCGCCGATGCGGCCTATCCCTGGGAAGAGTCCGCAGTGCGTATAGCCGCCCATCGTGCCCGCGAGCTGGCACCGGACTGGCAGCAACAGTTTGCCGCGCCACTGGAACAACTGCGTAACCGCTATCGGCTGCTGGAAGAGCCGGCCTTTATCTTGCCTTTGGTGACTTCAGGAACCGCTCTGGTCGGCAAAGTGTTGGATGAAAAAGGACGGGTGCTGGATATGCGTTATGACAGGCAACAGGGGCTGAGTTGGTGAGGATCTGTTGCCTAGACATGAAGGTGTGAAATGGATGAGGACCGCTCATGGATTTGTTAAGTGATACCTGGCTGCAGTGCCGCCATCGTGATGGCACGCTGAAGCCGATAGCTATTGGGCAGATAGGGCTAGAAGACTGTTTAGAGCTGGTTGCGCCACGCCCCGACTTCCGTGGTGCGCTCTATCAGTTTCTGATCGGGTTGCTGCAAACCGCCTACGCGCCAGAGGATCTTCAGGAGTGGCGTGATCGCTATGCCAACCCACCTACCGCTGATGACCTGGCAGAGGTTTTCGCTCCTTACCGCGACGCCTTCCAGCTGGAAAACTCAGGGCCTACCTTTATGCAGGACCTGACCTTGCCCGATGACGTCAATCAGCTGCCGGTGCTGGAGCTGTTGATTGATGCCGGCTCATCGAGCAATCAGTATTTCAACAAGCCGGCGGTTGAGCACGGCATGTGCGAGGGCTGCTTTACCCAGGCGTTGCTCACCATGCAGTTGAACGCGCCCTCTGGCGGACGAGGCATTCGGACCTCGCTGCGTGGTGGCGGTCCGTTGACGACCTTGCTGGTGCCAGCCGAACAGAACGCGACGCTTTGGCAAAAGCTCTGGCTCAACGTCTTGCCTCTTGATGCACTCGATCACCCGCCGATCAAGATGCTCAGTGACGTATTGCCCTGGCTGGCACCAACCCGCACCAGCGATGACAAACAGGGCCAGGATACACCGCCGGAGTCGGTGCACCCCTTGCAGGCGTACTGGAGCATGCCGCGGCGCATTCGCCTGGATGCAGCCACCTTGGATCAGGGGGATTGCGCGGTATGCGGTGCCCAGAATGTAAAGCGTATCCGTCATTACCGTACCCGCCATGGCGGCACCAACTACACCGGGACATGGACTCACCCGCTGACACCCTACAGCCTGGACTCGAAAGGAGAAAAGCCGCCGCTCTCGATCAAGGGGCGTCAGGCCGGGCGAGGTTACCGTGACTGGCTGGGTCTGGTACTTGGTAATGAAGATCACCAGCCGGATGCCGCGCAGGTTGTTCGGCACTTCACCGCCAAACTGGGCAAGCCGTCCGTGCGCTTGTGGTGCTTCGGTTTCGATATGTCGAACATGAAAGCGTTGTGCTGGTACGACAGTCTGTTGCCGGTACACGGCGTGGCACCTGACGTTCAGCGGAAGTTTACCCGCAGCGTCAAGCAGGTGCTGGATTCGGCCAATGACATGGCCTCCGTTCTGCACAAACAGGTCAAAGCGGCCTGGTTTCGCCGTCCGGGCGATGCCGGTCAGGAGCCTGCCGTGACGCAAAGTTTTTGGCAGGGCTCTGAGACGGCCTTTTATCAGGTGCTGGAGCAGCTCAGCAAGCTCGATTTTGACAGCGCGGCCGAGTTGGCAGCGATCTACAGAGCCTGGTTGCAGGCCACGCGTCGTCTGGTGCTAAGTCTGTTTGACCACTGGGTGCTGAGCGGTCCGCTGGAAGATATGGACATGCAACGCGTGGTCAAGGCCCGGGCTGATCTGGCCAAAGAGCTGAATACTGGCAAGGCACAAAAGCCGCTGTGGACAATCGTTAATCAACATCTCAAGGAGCAGGCATGAAGCCGAGAAAGCCCAGATTGAACGAGGCCCAGCAGCGCTGGGTGCGCGACTGGTGGCGCGCCTTGCAGCCCCGCGCCGAGGGTGATGAACCCATACCCGGCGAGCTGTCTGTCATGGGGAGGGGTGAGCGGGCACAACTGCGCCGCTGCACCGATGCCGATGAGCTGCTTACCCAGTCAGCCACCCTGCTGCTGGCGCACCGTTTGGTTGCACTCAATGGTGAGCGAGGCCCTTTGCCTGATAATTCCTTGAGCTACGAGCGCATGGCCTGGGTGGCCGGGGTGCTGGCTAACGTCAAGGACGACCTGCGTGACGGCAAGAGTCTGGCTACGCACCTTGGGCAGGCTGCTGATGCCGAGCGCCCGCCGATGAGCGAACTGCGTTTCAGGGCTATGCAGCGCGGCACGGCGATGCAGGAGCTATTCCTGCATTGGCGTCGGGCGTTGCAACTGGCCGGGGGCAAGACTGATGTGGCACACCTGGCAGATGACCTGCTGAGCTGGCAGATAGAGCAGGGCCAGTCTGCTGCTCAGGCGAGCAACGGGGTCAAATTTCACTGGGCCTATGACTACTATCTGAGCGCCCGGGACCGGGCAGCCGCCAAAGAACCTGAATTCAACAAGGAGATATCCAAATGACTCGTTTTGTGCAATTGCACCTGCTGACGTCCTACCCGCCCGCCAACCTTAACCGCGATGATCTGGGCAACCCGAAAACCGCACGCCTAGGCGGTGTTGAACGTCTGCGTGTGTCCTCGCAAAGTCTCAAACGCGCTTGGCGTACCTCGGAGCTGTTTCAGCAACAGTTGGCCGGGACTATCGGCACGCGCACCAAGCGCCTTGGTATCGAGGTTTTCGAGGCACTGCTGGGTGCTGGTGTCACTGAGAAGCAGGCGCGTGAGTGGGCTGGACAAATCGCCAAGGTTTACGGGGCTGCGAAAAAGGATAATCCACTGGAAATCGAGCAGCTGGTCCATATCGCGCCTGAAGAGCGTGCTTCGCTGGATCAACTGGTGGCCACCCTTGCCGCGGAAAAACGCGGCCCAACGGATGAGGAGTTGGACGCCCTGCTGCACCACCAGACAGCGGTGGATATCGCCATGTTTGGTCGCATGCTGGCCTCCAAAACACAGTTCAACGGAGAGGCCGCAGTGCAGGTAGCCCATGCCATCGGCGTGCACGCATCGGCTATTGAGGATGACTACTTCACCGCCGTTGACGATCTCAACCGCAATGATCCTGGCGCTGCGCATATCGGTGAATCCGGTTTCGCCGCTGCAGTGTTCTACCAGTACATCTGCATCGACCGCGATCTGCTGAAACGGAATCTGGGGGGCGATGAAGTGCTGACTCAAAAGGCACTCCGGGCTCTGACTGAAGCGGCGCTCAAAGTGGGGCCCAGCGGCAAGCAAAACAGCTTCGCCAGCCGGGCTTTCGCCCACTTTGCGCTGGCCGAGAAAGGCACTGATCAGCCGCGCTCTCTGTCACTGGCCTTCGTCAAACCGGTGGCCGGCACAGACTATGCCGGTGATGCCGTTGCGGCCTTGCAACAGGTGCGCGACAACATGGACAAGGTCTATGGAGTCTGCGCTGAAAGCCGCTGCCAGTTCAATGTGCTGACGGGTGAAGGGTCAGTGGCCGACCTGCTTGATTTTGTCGCCGCGGAGTGAGCCATGACTGACTATCTACTGCTGCGGCTCTATGGCCCGCTGGCCAGCTGGGGCGAGATTGCAGTCGGCGAATCGCGACACTCGGCGGTACAACCGTCGCGTTCCGCGCTGCTTGGTTTGCTGGGTGCAGCGCTGGGTATCGAGCGGCACGATGATGCCGCTCAGCAGGCGCTTGTGGACGGTTACCGCTTTGCGATCAAGCTGGAATGCATAGGTTCGCCCTTGCGTGACTATCACACGGTTCAGGTAGGCGTGCCGCCGCGCAAGTTCCAGTTTCGCTCACGTCGTCAGGAATTGGCTGCCGACAAAGTCGATACTATTCTGTCGACCCGTGAGTACCGCTGTGACAGCCTCGCGTTGGTTGCTGTGGAAGCCTTGCCCGGTGCGCCGGTGGACTTGGCCTCCCTGGCCGAAGCGCTGCGTAAGCCGCGCTTCGCCTTGTATCTGGGGCGCAAATCCTGCCCGCTTGCTTTGCCGTTGAGTCCAAAAATTCTTGCCGCCAGCAGTGTGCGTGAGGTGTTCGACAATCTGGAATTGCCTTCCTTGCTGGGTTTGTTGGATCGCTATCAGCCCGAGCAAGCCTGGCCAAGTCGACAGGACCAACAGGCACTACGTCCCGGTGTCGCGCGATACTATTGGGAAGACGGGATGACTGCTGGCATGGCGCCGAGCTTTGAGGCCCAACGACATGATCAGCCACTCTCCCGTCGCCGCTGGCAGTTTGCACCGCGCCGCGAATGGGTGGCCTTGAATGATGGAGGGCAGTCATGAGCCATTATTTCTCGCTTGTTAGACTGATCGGCAGTCCGCGTCACGATGCCTGGCTGCGTGACTTGTCGCGCCATGGTGAAGCCTACAGGGATCATGCGTTGATCTGGCGCCTGTTCCCGGGCGATGGCGCTGCACGTGACTTTGTTTTCCGCCGCCTTGAGGACGAAAAAAGTTTCTATGTGGTTTCAGCACGACCACCACAGGCCGATGCGGGGTTATTCCATATCCAGAGCAAAGCCTATTCGCCTGAGTTGGCCGAGGGTGATTGGGTGCGATTCGACCTGCGTGCCAATCCCACCGTCAGCGTGCGCCGGGAAAATGGTCGCTCACAGCGTCATGATGTGCTGATGCACGCCAAGCAGCTTGCCAGCACAGAAAAATCGGCACTACCTGAGCGGCTGGAAGCAGCAGGCAGGGAATGGCTGAAAGACAGGGCGGAACGCTGGGGACTGGATTTGCGTACTGACAGTCTTATGCAAAACGGTTATCGCCAGCAGCGGTTGAAGCGCAAGGGTAAACACATCGCTTTTTCCACGTTGGACTATCAGGGCATTGCCCAGGTGACGGACCCTGAACAATTGCGCCGGGCACTGCTCGACGGGGTTGGACACAGCAAGGGCTTTGGCTGCGGGCTGTTGCTGGTAAAACGTGTGGACTGAAGTGATATGGCTCAACACAGGGAAAGAGAGCATAAGATGAAAGCGAAACTGAGTGTTCTTGATCAGGACATCAGTACTGATACCAGGGATGGCGTCGAATACATCTGTATTACCGATATTGCGCGCTACAAGAATGCGGAGCGAACTGGGGCTATACTCGGCAATTGGTTACGTAACCGTAACACCATCGAGTTCCTGGGGGTTTGGGAGCAAATCCATAACCCCGATTTTAAAGTCATCGAATTCGATGACTTTAAAAAACAGGCTGGCCTTAATAGCTTCACCTTGACCCCCAAGCAATGGATTGAGAAGACCAATGCGATTGGTCTGAAATCCAAGGCTGGACGTTACGGCGGTACCTACGCCCAGAAAGATATCGCGTTCGAATTTGCCAGCTGGATTTCGGTTGAGTTCAAGCTCTACCTGATCAAGGAATTTCAGCGGCTCAAGGAGCAGGAGTATAGGCAGTTGGGCTGGGATATCCGGCGCAATCTGGCCAAGGTGAACTACCTGATACATACCGATGCCATACGCGAAAATTTGATACCGGATACCCTGACTGCCCAGCAGATCAGTCGCGTCTATGCCAGCGAGGCTGATCTGCTGAATATGGCGTTGTTTGGCGTGACCGCCAAGGAGTGGCGCGAGAGCAACCCCACACTGAAAGGCAATATCCGCGATCATGCCAATGTTCACCAACTGGTTTGTCTGGCCAACCTGGAAGCGATGAATGCCCACTTTATAGAGCAGGGTGTGGCTCAGCACGAACGGCTGGCAAGGCTTAACGAACTAGCCATCCGGCAAATGCGCGTGCTGCAGGATAAGGCCACGAGTCTGCTGCCATCGCCGGATAAGGGAGACTAAACATGGCCGGCAATACAGTGCTACCGCCGTTGAAGCCCTTGCCCATGAAAGACAGGGTATCCATGATCTTCGTCCAGTATGGTCAGATTGATGTGTTGGATGGCGCCTTCGTCGTGATCGACAAAAACGGTGTACGCATGCATATCCCGGTTGGCTCGGTCGCTTGCATTATGTTGGAACCCGGCACACGGGTATCCCATGCAGCCGTGCATTTAGCCTCCACCGTGGGCACCTTGCTGGTCTGGGTAGGTGAGTCCGGTGTGCGCCTGTACGCCAGCGGTCAGCCGGGCGGTGCCCGTGCAGATCGCTTGTTATACCAAGCCAAACTGGCACTGGACGATGACCTGCGGCTGAAAGTGGTACGCAAAATGTACGAAGTGCGTTTTGGCGAGCCTGCTCCAGCCAGACGTAGTGTTGAGCAATTACGTGGCATCGAGGGAGCCAGGGTCCGCGAAACCTATAAGCTGCTGGCCCGCCAATATGGTGTGGATTGGCGTTCGCGCAACTACGACCGCCAGCAGTGGGATGTTGCAGACGTCCCGAATCGCTGTCTATCCGCAGCAACATCGTGCTTGTATGGCATTACCGAGGCTGCCGTTCTGGCGGCAGGTTATGCTCCCGCCGTTGGTTTCATCCATACCGGCAAACCCCTGTCCTTCGTCTATGACATTGCAGACCTGTTCAAATTCGAAACGGTCGTACCACTGGCTTTTCGCATTGCCGCCAAGGCACCGATGCAACCAGAGCGTGAAGTTCGCTTGGCTTGCAGGGACCTTTTTCGCTCTAGCAAAATTCTGGCGAAAATCATTCCAACCATTGAAGAAGTGCTGGCATCAGGTGGCATTTCACCCCCAGAAGCGCCGCCGGAGTCTGTTCCACCTGCGATTCCCAACCCAGAAAGCCTTGGCGATGCCGGGCACCGGTCGCAGTAATGAGCTTTCTGGTTGTGGTCACAGAGAACGTGCCGCCACGCCTGCGTGGCCGAATGGCCATCTGGCTGCTGGAAGTTCGCGCAGGCGTGTATATCGGCAATGTCTCCAGACGTACCCGCGAAATGATCTGGCAGCAGCTAAGTGAAGGCCATGAAGATGGCAATGTGGTCATGGCTTGGTCGAGCAATCATGAATCCGGCTACGAGTTTCAAACGCTAGGGCCAAATCGGCGCCTGCCAGTTGAGTTCGATGGCTTGCATCTGGTCGCTTTCCACCCCCAGGAAAGCGATGATCTTTAACAAAATAATTTTGGTAGAATTTTAGAGGCCAATTTTTCCTATATGGAACAACTGGTTACTCTAAGTGTGTTCCCCGCACCTGCGGGGATGAACCGGGCCGGGGCGTTTGCGCTGTCAGGGGCGTCCCGTGTTCCCCGCACCTGCGGGGATGAACCGTTTCCCGCTGGCCTCGTGCGTCTCAATCGGCAGTGTTCCCCGCACCTGCGGGGATGAACCGCCCGTACCACTGGACTTTGTCTTGGGTTTGAGGTGTTCCCCGCACCTGCGGGGATGAACCGCGCGGGCTGACGAAAGCCTGTCACGAGGTAGTGTGTTCCCCGCACCTGCGGGGATGAACCGATATTGTGTTTGGTGTTGACGTGGCGCCATAGGTGTTCCCCGCACCTGCGGGGATGAACCGTTGATTATTGGTTGCATGGGCGTGCCTGCATGGTGTTCCCCGCACCTGCGGGGATGAACCGACGGTCAACGACATTTTCACGATTGTCCGCGGGTGTTCCCCGCACCTGCGGGGATGAACCGCTGCTGCGGGTATGGAGCTGGTTCGATCAGCAGTGTTCCCCGCACCTGCGGGGATGAACCGGCACAGATGAGTCGCGCCATGCGCTCTCTGTTGTGTTCCCCGCACCTGCGGGGATGAACCGTGGATGCAGCCACTGGGGGGGCAAGGCCAGGAGTGTTCCCCGCACCTGCGGGGATGAACCGGGCATAGAGAAGATGCTCCAGCGGCGCGGAGTGTGTTCCCCGCACCTGCGGGGATGAACCGAACGGCGTGGTGCGATCCGGGTGCATCGGAATGTGTTCCCCGCACCTGCGGGGATGAACCGCGATATTTCCAAACTGCGCAGTGACTTCACCGGTGTTCCCCGCACCTGCGGGGATGAACCGCGCATCCTTTATTTCTTTGGCCAGATATTCAGGTGTTCCCCGCACCTGCGGGGATGAACCGGCGCGCAGAATTGCCATCCCGGGCAACGAAAAGTGTTCCCCGCACCTGCGGGGATGAACCGCCGTGAACGTCCCATACAGCTCATTACGGACAGTGTTCCCCGCACCTGCGGGGATGAACCGATCAGACCGTCATGCTTGAAAATAGCGAAGTGGTGTTCCCCGCACCTGCGGGGATGAACCGTTGGCTGCGTGACAAGTATCGATGGCATCGATGTGTTCCCCGCACCTGCGGGGATGAACCGCTCTTCATCGGCTCGAACCATGCCGGCAGCAGGTGTTCCCCGCACCTGCGGGGATGAACCGCCATGTTACGACACTGGTCCTCTTGGGCTGATGTGTTCCCCGCACCTGCGGGGATGAACCGCGCATCCTCGTAGCCATCCAGACCCGCGCTGAGTGTTCCCCGCACCTGCGGGGATGAACCGCGGGTTTTTTGTGCCTGGAGAAAACATGGCAAGTGTTCCCCGCACCTGCGGGGATGAACCGTACCGATGAAAAATTGCAGGTGACCGCCATGGGTGTTCCCCGCACCTGCGGGGATGAACCGTTCTTTCTTTCCCACTCATACCAGAACTTCAAGTGTTCCCCGCACCTGCGGGGATGAACCGAGGTGTTCATGCCGCACATGCTGCTGCCGAACGTGTTCCCCGCACCTGCGGGGATGAACCGATCAGATGCTGGTTGCGCAGGCGCTTGGCAACGTGTTCCCCGCACCTGCGGGGATGAACCGGCCCGAGCAATGACTATCGCAACGAACCTTCGGTGTTCCCCGCACCTGCGGGGATGAACCGAAGAACCAGGTTGCCGACAAGCAGCTCGTGCCGTGTTCCCCGCACCTGCGGGGATGAACCGCCTCTTACGCCGCCAACCCAACCGATGCATGAGTGTTCCCCGCACCTGCGGGGATGAACCGGGCGTGCGCCTAGCGCCGTTTGTTGCCCCCATGTGTTCCCCGCACCTGCGGGGATGAACCGCCGCTGTGCCCGCGCAGGGCAGCCCGCCTTATGTGTTCCCCGCACCTGCGGGGATGAACCGTCTTGCGTGAAGAGACTCGAGCTATTGGCGATGTGTTCCCCGCACCTGCGGGGATGAACCGCCACGGGAGTCGCTGAGCTTACGGGGTTTATCGTGTTCCCCGCACCTGCGGGGATGAACCGCCAGTTGTTTGCCCCCTCCCCTGAGTCGAATTGTGTTCCCCGCACCTGCGGGGATGAACCGTTCATCCGCGAGTCAAAGCAGTTCGAGGGGAGGTGTTCCCCGCACCTGCGGGGATGAACCTGTCCGCAACCGTCCGCAATTTGATAAAAGGCCGTGTTCCCCGCACCTGCGGGGATGAACCTGTGACGCCCTACGGCGCAACGTGCGCAGCTCAGTGTTCCCCGCACCTGCGGGGATGAACCGCGGTACGGCGACTCAGAGGCGGCCTTGGTGATGTGTTCCCCGCACCTGCGGGGATGAACCGATGATGGCTTCACCATCACAGTGAGCGAGTCGGTGTTCCCCGCACCTGCGGGGATGAACCGCAGTTGAGCAGCAGAAAAGCGGGCGTTTTCCAGTGTTCCCCGCACCTGCGGGGATGAACCGATATCGGGGACAGCGCTAGCGACCCGTTCAAAGTGTTCCCCGCACCTGCGGGGATGAACCGCTGCCCGAGGCGGCGGACGCAGGGTGCGCGGTCGTGTTCCCCGCACCTGCGGGGATGAACCGTTGGAGTCATTTCCGAACCAGCCGGCATTCGGGTGTTCCCCGCACCTGCGGGGATGAACCGAACCTGGTCAGGGCCTGGCCGGTGTCCATGATGTGTTCCCCGCACCTGCGGGGATGAACCGGAGATTCATCATGAACCTAGACCAAGAACTCAGTGTTCCCCGCACCTGCGGGGATGAACCCCTGGCGGGTGTCTGCTCCAGTTCCAGGGAGAGTGTTCCCCGCACCTGCGGGGATGAACCGGCATTCCGATGATGACGCCACTCGATACGGCAGTGTTCCCCGCACCTGCGGGGATGAACCGGCCACTGGCCGGGTTGACGGCATTGTGGCGTCGTGTTCCCCGCACCTGCGGGGATGAACCGCCAAATACCATCACAGCCCAGAAACTTCATAGGTGTTCCCCGCACCTGCGGGGATGAACCGCGTCTGCATCGGTGCTGCTTTCAGGCATGGCCGTGTTCCCCGCACCTGCGGGGATGAACCGGCCAGCACACGCCCGGCAATACACACCACCCGGTGTTCCCCGCACCTGCGGGGATGAACCGCCGCAGACGCGGCCTAACCACAGCAAGCGAGGGTGTTCCCCGCACCTGCGGGGATGAACCGGGCATGTGGACTGACGATGCTCGGGTAAAGATGTGTTCCCCGCACCTGCGGGGATGAACCGACATCAGCAGCTTTCGCAGCCTGCGCACCGCCGTGTTCCCCGCACCTGCGGGGATGAACCGTGGGAAGCCTTCAACAAGAGTAAGAGTAACGTGTGTTCCCCGCACCTGCGGGGATGAACCGGCCGCGAAAATATCTTTAGTTACTTCATGCCAGTGTTCCCCGCACCTGCGGGGATGAACCGCAATTAACGAAGCCTTTTGCCATGTGTCGGATGTGTTCCCCGCACCTGCGGGGATGAACCGGTGACCGGTTTCACATCGTGCGCCCTTGGCCGGTGTTCCCCGCACCTGCGGGGATGAACCGTGGGTACTGATTACATCGTCACCCCTTACGGCGTGTTCCCCGCACCTGCGGGGATGAACCGCCGCAAAAGGCGATTGCCGCCGACATGGACTAGTGTTCCCCGCACCTGCGGGGAAGAACCGCAACGCCACCGCACAACATCGAGCCTGGCCAGCGTGTTCCCCGCACCTGCGGGGATGAACCGGGCAGCGTCCTGCATCCGCTGGTCTTGGCGACGTGTTCCCCGCACCTGCGGGGATGAACCGGGCAGCGTCCTGCATCCGCTGGTCTTGGCGACGTGTTCCCCGCACCTGCGGGGATGAACCGGGCAGCGTCCTGCATCCGCTGGTCTTGGCGACGTGTTCCCCGCACCTGCGGGGATGAACCGCCAACGGCGAACTAAATGCCCAGCTTGCGAGCGTGTTCCCCGCACGGTCGGTCACTATGCGTCCTTTCCATGATGTATTGAGCGCGGTTGTTTCCAATTGGCAACGGTTAACTTCTTCTGAGGTTATTATCCGGTTCGATTCCGGCGCCGCGCACTCAGCACCCCTGTTTATACCGTCCTGACACTATCCACCCCCATATCCGCTGGTCAGTTCGCCCCCCGAAACCCGAGCCCTTGTTCGGCTTTTTTGATAGTGTGCGCACCGGCTTGTATGGCCGTCGTTTTCAATTCAAATTGTTTTAATAAACCTCTCCTATTCTCTATCCCGAGTATAAGAACTGGGAACTGATATCCCGGTTTGGGGTTCCTATGGGGGAATGCTCTGAAAAATGAGGTAGCTATGTCTTTGAAATTGCTCACTCTTTTTTCCGGTTTGGTGTTGCTTTCGCTGACAGCAGGGGCGAATGAGCGGACCGTGTACGGACTCAGTGAAACCGCTCTGATCAAGGATCTGGAGTTGGAAGTGCCGGCCAAGCTGGACACCGGGGCAGTGACTTCGTCACTGAGTGCGCAGAATGTCGAGATGTTCAAGCGTGACGGCCAGGACTGGGTGCGTTTCGAGCTGGCGGTCGAAGGTGCGCAGGAAGGCAAGACGCTGGTCAAGCCGGTGGTGCGGGTCAGTCAGATCAAGCGCCGGGCCGATGATATTCCCGATGAAGACAGCAAGACCTATACCGTTCGACCGGTGATCGAAATGGCTGTGTGCATGGGCGACAGCCTGCAGCATATTGAGGTGAATCTGGCCGACCGTACCGGGTTTGAGTACCCGTTTCTGATGGGCGCTACCGCGTTGCGCGAGTTCAATGCGCTGGTGGCGCCGGATTTGAGTTATCAGGCAGGTAGTCCCAACTGCGCCTAAGAGCCATCCGGCTACCCCGCCAATCCTGACCTATACTTGCCATAACGGGCGCGGTGGCCGCAAGAGTGCTGCTGCGCCTGTTGTCATTGCCTTTACCCGGGCGATGGCTGGGGGCCGGCCACAAGCTGGCTGACATGCACGGTCCGGCTTACCGGCCGACCCGCGATGCACCGGTACCCGTGTGGCACTGGTAGGAGGATTGTCGATGCCTCTGTCGGTTCAGATTCCTTTCACCCGTTTCCTCGATGACCAGGGGCGTGCCCTGGATTCCTTGCCGGCCTGGGCCAGCGATGCCGAACTGCTGCGTAATTTTTATCGGCACATGGTGCTGGTGCGGGCCTTTGACCAGAAATGCATTGCTTTGCAGCGTACCGGCCAGATCGGTACCTATGCTTCGACCCTGGGTCAGGAGGCCGTTGGTACGGCGCTAGGCCAGGCGATGAGCCGTGAGGATGTGCTGGTGCCCTATTACCGTGACACCGCCATTCAGTTGCTGCGCGGTGTCGCCATGCACGAGATCCTGCTGTATTGGGGCGGCGATGAGCGTGGCAGCGCCTGGACTGATCCGGCCTGCGCCGAGGATTTTCCGATTTGTGTGCCGATTGCCACCCAGGCCTGCCATGCCTGCGGGGTGGCGGCGGCGTTTCGTACCCGGCAACAACACCGGGTTGCGGTTACTACCTGTGGCGATGGCGCCACCAGCAAGGGGGACTTTTTGGAAAGCCTGAACCTGGCCGGTGTCTGGCAGTTGCCGGTGGTGTTCGTGGTCAACAACAACCAGTGGGCGATTTCGGTGCCGCGCAGCCTGCAGAGTGCTGCGCCGACGCTGGCGCACAAGGCGCTGGCGGCCGGGATTCCCGGTGAGCAGGTCGATGGCAACGATGTGCTGGCGGTCTATGACCGGGTTCAGGCGGCGATTGAGCGGGCTCGGGCCGGCAAGGGCGCGAGTCTGGTCGAATGCGTGACCTATCGGCTGGGTGACCATACCACCGCCGATGATGCCAGCCGCTATCGCAGTGACGAGGCGCTCAAGGAGGCCTGGCAGCATGAGCCGATCGGCCGTTTTCAGCGCTTTCTGCATGCCCGTGGCGAGTGGGACGAGTCCCGCGAGCAGGCCTTGCAGGCTCAGGTCGGGGAGTTGATCGCGGCGGCGGTGGAAACCTATAAGGCGGTGCCGCCCGCGGCGCCGACGGCGGCGTTCGATCATCTGTATGCGCGCTTGCCGGCGTTCTATCAGGCCCAGCGAGAGCAGTTGGCGGCCCGTATCGAGGCCCTGGGAGGTGAGTCATGACCGAGACTGGCAAGCTGACCATGGTCGAGGCGATCAACCTGGCTTTGCACCGGGCCATGGCCGACGATCCCGATGTGGTGGTGCTGGGTGAGGATATCGGCATCAATGGCGGGGTGTTCCGGGCTACGGTGGGGTTGCATGAGCGCTTTGGCTTTCGCCGGGTGATGGACACCCCGCTGGCGGAAACCCTGATCACCGGCATCAGCATCGGCATGGCGGCTCAGGGGCTGAAACCGGTGGCCGAGATCCAGTTCATGGGCTTTATCTATGCTGGCATGGAACAGTTGGTGTCCCACGCCAGCCGGCTACGCAGCCGTACCTGCGGTCGATTGAGTTGCCCGATGGTGCTGCGCACTCCGCATGGTGCCGGCATCCACGCGCCGGAACATCACGGTGAAAGCACCGAGGCGATGCTGGCGCATGTGCCCGGTTTGCGGGTGGTCATTCCGTCATCGCCCAGGCGCGCTTACGGCCTGCTGCTGGCGGCAATTGCCGATCCTGATCCGGTGATTTTCCTTGAACCCTCGCGGCTTTATCGTTCGGTCCAGCAGGTGGTCGAGGACGATGGTCAGGCCCTGCCGCTGGATACCTGCTTCACCCTGCGCGAAGGGGCGGATCTGACGCTGGTGAGCTGGGGCGCGGCGTTGAAAGAAACCCTGGAAGCCGCCGCGCGGCTGGCCGAGGAGGGCATTGACTGCGAGGTAATCGATGTTGCCACGCTCAAGCCGCTGGATGCCGATACCCTGGCGGCTTCGGTCAGCAAGACCGGGCGCTGCGTGGTGGTGCATGAGGCGGCGGCCTCCTTTGGTCCGGGGGCCGAGATAGTCACGCTGCTGCAGGAGCGCGCTTTCTATGAACTGCAGGCGCCGGTACACCGGGTAACCGGCTATGACTGCGTGATTCCCTATGCCCGGCGGGAAATGGCCTGGCTGCCGGACGTGGAGAGCATCTGCCGGGCGGCCCATGAGGTAATGCAAGGGGGTGAGGCATGAAAACCTTCCGGCTGCCCGATCTGGGCGAAGGCTTGCAGGAGGCGGAAATCGTCGAGTGGCACGTCAAGGCGGGTGATAGCGTGGCGGTCGATCAGTTGCTGGTGTCGGTGGAAACCGCCAAGGCGATTGTCGAGGTGCCCTCGCCGCAGGCCGGGGTGATTAGCCGCTGTTATGGCGAGCCGGGTGACCTGCTGCACGTTGGCGAGCCATTGGTGACGTTCGAAGGGGTAGGGGATGACAGCGGTACTGTGGTCGGCAAGCTGGGCCCGGCCAGTGGTGACAGTGACCTGGCCAGTGATGACTTTCATATCGGCGCCGCCCCCAGCACCCGCGAGTTTCAGCCTGCCAGGGCGGCCCCGGCGGTACGTCGGCTAGCGCAGGAGCTGAAGGTCGAACTCAGTGCGCTCAGCGGCAGTGGCGCGGGTGGGCTGGTGACCGAGCAGGATGTGCGCCAGGCTGCCGGCAAGGGGGCGGGCGAGGCGCTGCGCAGTGTGCGCCGGACCATGGCTAAGAACATGTCGCGCGCGCATGCCGAGGTGGTGCCGGTAATGATTGTCGAGGATGCCGATCTGCATCGGTGGCCGGGTGGTGCACGCGATCCGATGCTGCGTCTGGCGCGGGCGATTGCCCATGCCTGCACTCAGGAGCCGGCGCTCAATGCCGCTTTCGATGGTCGGCGGTTGACGCTGGAGCGCCACGCCCAGGTTGATCTGGGCGTGGCGGTGGATACTCCGGATGGGCTGTTTGTGCCGGTATTGCGTGATGTTGCCCGGCGCAACCCGGACGATCTGCGCGAGGGTCTGGCGCGGCTGCGCCGGGACGTTGCCAACCGCTCGATTCCGCCCCAGGAGCTGATGGGCGCGACTATCACCCTGTCCAATTTCGGCACCCTGTTTGGTCGCTACGCCAACCCGATCGTCGTGCCGCCGCAGGTGGCGATCATTGGCGCCGGGGTGATTCGCGATGCGGTGGTGGCCTGGCAGGGGCAGCCAACGGTGCACCCGCTGTTGCCGTTGTCGCTGACCTTCGACCATCGGGCGGTGACCGGCGGCGAGGCGGCGCGCTTTCTCAAGGCACTGGTGGCGGACCTGGAAAAGCCGGACTGAGCCTGGCTGGTTGGCCCGTAACGGATGGGGTTGTCGGGGTAACTTGATCGGGATCAAAACCCGCTCTCTCGGCTACCCCTACACTGGCAGCCTTATGCCATGATGGAGCCAGCCATGCCGGGCTTACAAAGGATGCCATTGCGCTACAAGTTCTGGGCGGTCAACGCACTGGCACTGCTGTGCGTGCTGATTCTGGTGCTGGTGGCCATGACGCTGGAGCAGCGCAGCGTCAATCAGGCCCGTCAGGAACAGGCCCGGGATCTGTTGCGCATCTGGCATGGCGCTGATCCCGGCGAATTGTCCGGTCCTTTGCAGCCGCTGGTGATTGAGCCCGATGAACAGGATCCGCAACTGCGCCATCTGGCGCAAAGTGCCAACAGCGAGCCGCGCTGGGTGCCTGTTAGCGGCTTGGTGTTGTGGGGTGAAGAGCAACTGATCGGGGCCTGGACTTTGTACCAGCCGGGTGCCCAGGTCCTGGCAGTGCAGGTTCGGGGCAAGAGCTTTCAGCAGATCTTCATCCAGCGTGCCGGGCTATACGCCCTGGCGGTATTTCTGTTGATGCTGGCAGTACTGGCCGGCTCGCAGTTGCTGATTCGCTTCATCGAAGGTCATCAGCGCCAACTGCGGCGCATGGCCCACTATGATGGGCTGACCGGACTGCCCAACCGGGTGCTGGCGATGAACCGCCTGCAGCATGCGCTGGAGCGGATCAAACGCCGCGGTGGACATCTGGCGGTGGTGTTTATCGATCTGGACCGGTTCAAAACCATCAATGACAGCTACGGTCACGGCTTTGGCGATGCGGTGCTGCAGGCGGTGGCCGAGCGCCTGCAGTCACGTTGCCGTGAAGAAGACACCCTGTCACGCCTTGGCGGTGACGAGTTCCTGCTGATTCTCGAGTCGTTGTCGTCACCCTGGCAGGCCAGCCAGGTGGCGCGCGACCTGTTGAGTCTACTTGAGCGCCCGTTGCTGCTGGCCGATGAGCGCGAAGTGTATGTCAGTGCCAGCCTGGGCATTGCTTTGTTTCCCGGTGACGGGCTGGATGCCACCGAACTGGTGCGCAATGCCGATGCGGCAATGTTCCGGGCCAAGTCCCGGGGGCGCAATACCTACAGTCACTATCTGCCATGCCTGACCGAGCAGGCGCGCGAGCGTTTCGAGCTGGAGCGAGCGTTGCGCACGGCGCTGGCCAACGGCGAGCTGAGTCTCAACTACCAGCCGTTAGTTAGTCTGGAGCACGGCCAGGGGCTGGGCGCTGAGGTCCTGTTGAGCTGGCATAGCCCCAGCCATGGCCAGGTGCCGCCCGCGCGCTTCATTCCCCTGGCCGAAGACAGTGGCCTGATCGTCCCCATCGGCAGTTGGGTGCTTAATCAGGCCTGTCAGCAGGCCCAGCAGTGGCGCAGCCAGGGGCTGGAGCTGGAGACGCTGGCAGTCAACCTGTCGCCAGTGCAGTTTCTGCATCAGGATATCGTTGCGCTGGTCGGTGCGGCACTGGAAAGCAGCGGTTTGCCCGCGCAGCATCTGGAGCTGGAGATCACCGAGGGAGCGCTGATGCACCACAGTGCTCAGGCCGAGCAGACCCTCAAGGCGCTCAAGGCGCTGGGGGTAAGGGTTGCCCTGGATGACTTTGGCACCGGTTACTCGTCACTGGCCTATCTACGGCGCTTCCCGCTGGACAAGTTGAAGATCGACAAGAGCTTTCTCGCTGAGGTACCGGCCAATCAGGGCGACTGCCAGTTGGTGCACACCATCATTGAACTGGCCCACAACCTGGGGCTGCGGGTGCTGGCCGAAGGCATTGAGCGCAGCGAGCAGTGGCACTGGCTGCAAACGCAGCACTGCGAACTGGGCCAGGGGTTTCTGTTTGCCAGGCCGATGCCGGCAGAGGCCTTCGCCAACTGGTGGGCGGCCCAACCGCTGTCGGCTACGCCACAGCCGGTGAGCTGAGAGCGCACAGGCGATTGCGCCCGGCGGCCTTGGCCCGATACATGCGCTGGTCGGCCAGTTCCAGCAGATCCCGGCGACTCTGGAGCTGGTCGTAGCGGTATTCGGCCAACCCGATGCTGGCGGTCAGCGGCTGACCATCGGGGCGAAAGCCCAGGCCATTGGCTTGTACCCGCTCCAGAGCCTTGCGGGCCTGGGTCATGTCAGTGTCGGGCATGATCAGCAGAAACTCCTCGCCACCCCAGCGCACCAGGCTGTCGGTGCTGCGGACGCTGAGCTGGAGCTGCCGGGTGGCGTTGATCAGGGCTTGGTCGCCGGCTTCGTGGCCGTGCTGGTCGTTCAGCGCCTTGAAGTGATCAAGGTCGATAAAGGCCACCGCCAGGGCGCTGTTGTTACGCTGGGCCGCGTCCCAGTGCAGGCTGAGAATTTCCTCGCCGCTGCCGCGGGAAAATACCCCGGTCAACGGATCGCGGATCGCCTGACGTACCAGCGCAATCATGAACGCCAACTGGCTGATTCCGGCCAGGCTGGTGACCCCGCCAATCAGCATCAGCAGCCAGAAGGCACCAGCGAACGACGGCCAGTTCAGGGTGGTCCAGCTCAGGTAGCCGGCAAAGGCCTGGGCCAGCAGCAGTACCAGCGCCATGACCAGATTTTCCGCCAGAGTCAGGGGAAATACCGCCAGCCCGGCCATCAGCACGAAGGGCAGAAAGGCATAGCCAGCACCGACGGCTGCGGAGAAACTGCTGAGCTGATAGGCCCCGAGCAAGGTGTGCGAAGCGATATAGAACAGGGTAGGGATAGCGAACAGGATTGCCAGTGCCCGATAGGCGTTGAACAGACTGCCATTGGGCTTGTACAGCCACAGCAGAGCAAAGAAGGCCAGGCACACCAGACCGCGCAGGGCTGCCAGTTTCAGCCACAGGGTTAGCGGAAACACCATAAGATCAATCACGCTCCACAGGGGCGTCAGCACGGCAAACAACAGGGCGAACAGTCGCACTCGGCTGACGATCAGGGTGGCACGGCGCTGGCTCAGCAGCAGGGGTTGGCCCAGAGGTGACAGTAGTTGGGGTAGAAGTTGGGGCGGCAGTTCGGTGGACAGCAGATTGCCCAGGCGCTGCCAAAGCTGTTCGCGACGTACGATCATTGTTATGGGCTTCCCATGCCGCAAATAGTGGCTTGATGCCATATTCAAGCACGGGCGGATTGAGCAAACCTTGATCAGGATCATGGTCAAGGCTGGGAGTGCGCGATTACGAGCTGAGCGGTTTAAGCGTCTCGCTGTCGAACTGCTCGTCCAGTGCCGGCGACGACCAACTGCTCCAGCGGCCGTCAGGCTCGCGGCTCAACAGCAGTACCATAAGGTTCTGCTGGCGGGCCAACTCCTGGGCCTGCTCCGGGCCGACCACCATCAGTGCGGTGGCCCAGGCGTCGGCGAGCATGTTCGAGGGATGCAGTACGGTGACCGAGGCCAGTCGATGCTGCATCGGCTGGCCGCTACGCGGATCAATGGTGTGCGAGTAGCGCTGGCCATCATCCTCAAAGAAGTTGCGGTAGTCGCCAGAGGTGGCCACCGACAGGTCATGAATCGGCAGGATATGCCGGGCCACCTGAGTTTGGCTGCTGTCCGGCAACTCGACCCCAATGCGCCAGGGCTGGCCGGGTCTGCGCTCACCCAGGCCAACCAGGTCACCACCGATATTGACCAGATGGTTATCCTGTCCCTGGGCCAGCAGCCAGGCCGAGACCCGGTCAACGCCATAGCCCTTGGCGATGCCGGACAGGTCAACGAAATGATCGCTCAGGCGCCGGGCCCGGTGCTGCTGCTGATCCAACTGCAGATGGGTGTGGCCGCTCTGGGCCAGGCGGGCGGCCAGCTCATCGGGTTCGGGAATCCGAGAGGGGCGGGCCTCAGGACCAAAACTCCAGAGATTGACCAACGCTCCGACGGTGATGTCGAAGGCTCCGTCACTGGCCTCGGCCACCTGTTGCGCGGCGCTCAGGACCGTCATCAGCTCGGCGGACAGTTCCAGCCATTGACCGACCGGCTGGCGGTTCAGGCGCATCAGCTCGGAGTCATCGCGATAGGTCGACATGCTGGCATCCACGGCCTCCAGCTCGGCCTCTATCCCTTCACGCAGGCGGGCCAGTTCGTCCTTGCCGAGCGAGCCGGGCAGGCTGATCTGGTAAAAGGTGCCAAAGATCTGGCCATCCAGATGCTGGATTTCTGGTTCCCGTGGCTGGCAGGCTGCCAGCAACAGGGCCAGGGTCAGCAGCAGGAAGGGGCGCATGCTTGTGGACAGGGCAGTCATCACTGGGCTCCGATCAAAGGAAAATCCACAACAGGAACAGGCCCAGTACCACGCGGTAGATCACGAACGGCTGCATGCCGATCCGCTTGATAAAGGCCAGGAAGTAATGGATGCACAGATAGGCGCTGACGCCTGAGAGCAGGATGCCGGCTAGCATGAAGGTCCAGTTCACCGGCTCGCCCGATTGGATCAGGTCTTTGCCTTCCAGGCCGCAGGCCAGCACGATCACCGGGATCGACAGCAGGAATGAAAAGCGCGCGGCCGCCTCGCGGCTCAAGCCCAGCATCAGTGCGGCGGTCATGGTGATGCCCGAGCGTGAGGTGCCTGGGAACAGGGCGATAGCCTGGGCGATACCGATCAACAGCACGTCTTTCCAACGCATCTCGCTGACTTCGCGCTCACCCTTGTGGCGCCAATCGGCCCAGCCCAGCAGCAGGCCGAAGCCGATCAGGCCAACCGCAATCCAGACCGGTGAGCGCAATACGGTTTCAATGGTGCCCTTGAATGCCAATCCGGCCAGCCCGACCGGGATGGTGCCAAGGATCACCGCCCAGGCCAGCCGGGCGTCGGCGTCCAGTTGCCGGGTCGTCAGCGAGCGCACCCAGCTCTGGGTCATGTTGATCAGGTCGGCCCGGAAGTAGATCAGCACGGCGGCCAGACTGCCCAGGTGCAGGGCCACATCGAAGGCCAGGCCCTGGTCGGGCCAGTCGGTCAGTACCGGGACCAGAATCAGGTGCGCCGAACTGGAAATCGGCAGAAACTCGGTGAGGCCCTGGACAATCGCCAGGATGATGACTTGCAGCCAATCCATCAGAAAAATTCCGTTACTCAATTAAAGCAGGGCGTAAGTAGAACATGCCCGGTCCGGGAGCGCGAGTCCTGGACCGGGGTTCGTTCAGCACGGATTCAGCCTTGGCCTCAGCTCGGGCTGGGCAGGCCGAGAATGGCGGTGGCGATACCGAAGTACACCAGTACCCCACTGGCGTCGGCAATGGTGGTTACCAGGGGTGCCGAGGCGGTGGCCGGGTCAAGGTTCAGGCGGTTGAGCAAGAACGGCAGGCTCATGCCAATCAGGCTGCCGATCATAACGATCACCAGCATGCTCAGCGCTACGACCAAAGCGATATCGGGGCCGCCTCGCAGCCAGCCGAGACTGGCGATCGCCAGCCCCATGGTCAGCCCCAGAGCCCCGGCTACCAGCAACTCCTTGCCAAGCAGCCAGCCCCAATCGCGGAAGCGCACATCGCCAACGGCCAGACCGCGCACCATCAGGGTGGCGGCCTGGGCACCAGCATTACCACCGCTGCCCATCAGCAGGGGAAAGAAGAATACCAACACGATATAGGCTGAGATGGTGTCTTCAAAATAAGCGATACCGGCGCCGGAGAAAATGTTGGCGAAAGCCAACAGCACCAGCCAGCCGACCCGCTTGCGGTACAGGGTCAGCAGGCTGGCGCTGCGCAGGCCGCCTTCCAGCTTGCCGATGGTTGCGCCTTTATGCATGTCTTCGGTGGCTTCGGCTTCGGCCACGTCCATCGCATCGTCATAGGTGACAATACCCACCAGCCGGTCGCCACCGTTGGTGATCGGCAGGGCCAGAATGTCGTAGCGGGCGATCAGTTTGGCCACTTCTTCCTGCGGGGTATCGACGCTGGCTGATACTACCTCATGGGTCATCAGCGCCTCGATCCGGCTGTGTGGCGGCGCCAGAATCAACTCGCGCAGCGACAGGGTGCCGGCGATGCGCTGCTGCTCGTCAAGTACGTAGATCTGGTAGATGGTCTCGGCATCCGGCGCGGTCAGGCGGATCTGATCCAGCGCTTCGCGGGCGGTCAGATCGGCCGGCACCACCACGTAGTCGCTGGTCATGATCGCCCCGGCGGTGCCTTCGGCATAGCTGGCCAGGCGCCGCAGCTCTTCGCGCTCCTCCTTGGCCATGCCACGCAGGATGGCGTCCTGGCGAGCCGGGTGCAGCAGGTTGAACAGGTCGGCGCCTTCGTCGGCATTCATACGAGCAAGCAGCTGGCCAAGGCGCAAGTCGTCGAGATCTTTGGCTATTTCGAGCTGTTCGCTGGGCTCGAGATAGCCAAAGACATCGGCGCGCGCATCGATGGGCAGATAGTTGAGCAGTTGCAGGCTGGTGGCAGGCTGCTCGGTGCGGACAAATTCGGCAATGTCGGCGGTGGGCAGCTCGCTGAGCAGCAGACGGATGGCGTCGTGGTCCTGACGCTCCATGGCGGAGCGCAGGGATGCAGCAAGAGTTTCGTAGCTCATGGGTAACTCCTTGTAGCGCGTGCCGGCCAGTGCACGCAGGAGTTACCGGGGGATTACCGGCAGCAGGCTCCAGACGCGAACAGGCAGGCCGCGCGAACGCTGTGGTTCGGGGTACTGTGTTCAGTTGTCAAGCATCTACTGGGAAGGTCCATAATGGCCTCATGATTTCGCCGGCAAATTGCGGCGCGTGGAAGTTAAAGGATCGGTACCTATTGGTCAAGTCATGACCTGAAAAGTTCATCAGGCCGACAGCTTCTGTTCAGGCTGCCGGCAAATAGCGCAGCAGCAGAGCAAAGGCCGGATCCAGCTGAGGCGGGCAGGGGATCTGCACCTCATGACCATTGCCCGGCGCTACCTCGATGGCCTGGCCTTGGGTGTTGCGCAGTGCCTCCAGAGTAAAGCTGAGATTGCCCGATGGGGTCATCAGCTCCAGTTGGTCGCCCAACTGGAAGCGGTTCTTGACCGCCACGTGCAGCCAGTCGCCATCGCGTCGCAGGGCCTCGCCGACAAACTGGTGGCGGGTCATGCGCGAGGCGCCATGCTCATAGTTTTGGTATACCCCCGGTGGATGACGACGGTAGAAACCTTCGGTGTAACCCCGGTTGGACAGGCTCTCCAGATCATCCATCAGCGCCAGGTCGAAGGGTTTGCCGGCCACCGCATCGTCGATCGCCTTGCGATAGGCCTGTACGGTGCGGGCAACATAGAAATGGGTCTTGGTCCGGCCCTCGATCTTCAGCGAGTCGATACCCATCTCGACAAACCGCTGCACATGCTGCACGGCGCGCAGGTCCTTGGAGTTCATGATGTAGGTGCCGTGCTCATCCTCTTCGATGGCCATCGGCTCATCCGGCTTGCCGGTCTGGGTGATGATGTGGGCGCCGCCCGCTGGCTGGTAATTGCCCTCGGCGGTTTCCTCGGCCGGCTGGACCTCGTACTGCCAGCGGCAGGCATTGGTGCAGGCGCCCTGGTTGGCGTCGCGGTGATTGAAGTAGCCGGACAGCAGGCAACGCCCGGAGTAGGCGATACACAGCGCGCCGTGAACGAACACCTCCAGCCCGACATCCGGGCATTTTTCACGGATCTCGGCCACTTCTTCCAGTGACAGCTCGCGTGACAGGATTACCCGCTCGATGCCCTGATCCTGCCAGAACTTCACCGTGGCCCAGTTCACGGCATTGGCCTGCACCGACAGGTGAACCGGCAGTTCGGGCCAGCGCTCGCGCACCAGCATGATCAGCCCGGGGTCGGACATGATCAGCGCATCCGGGCCCATCGCTACCACTGGTTCCAGGTCCCGCAGATAGGTGGCTACCTTGCTGTTGTGCGCAGCGATGTTGCTGGCCAGGTAGAAACGCTTGCCCAGTGCCTGGGCTTCGCCAATCGCCGCAGCCATCACCTCGGGGTCGTGAAAGTCGTTCTCGCGCACGCGCAGGCTGTAACGTGGCTGACCGGCGTAGACCGCATCGGCGCCGTAGGCGAAGGCATAGCGCATGGCCTGCAGGGTGCCGGCCGGGGCCAGCAGTTCGGGGGTCTGGGGCATGGTGAGAATTCCTGTGTTCAAGACAAGATTGCGGCGCAGCATAGCCAGGCGTGCGGTACCCGGCATTGACCGAGATCATCGCTGCGGCCTATGGCCTGGCAACAGCCGGGCTAATGGGCATGACCGGAAGGGGAGCAACATGGCATCGTGGGACTACAAGAAAGCGCGTTATCAACAAGAACAAGGAGGCATCCGATGCGCTGGAAACACCGTCCAGAAGGCTCGAACTGGGGTGAGTTTGGCCCCGATGACGAACTCGGCCGGCTCAACCTGCTGACCCCGGACAAGGTCTTGCAGGGTGTGGCCGAGGTGCGCGAAGGGCGCAGCTTCTGCCTGAGCCTGCCGCTCGACTATCCCGGCGGCAACGCGCTCAACCGCCTGCGTCATCCACCCCGGCGCTTTACCTCTGGGCGTGGCGACAAGCTCAATTACAACTTCGAATTGCAGCGCATCAACCCGGCGTTCACCGATGTGGTCAGCGATGATGCGGTGCTGCTGTATACCCAGTATTCAACCCAGTGGGATGCGCTGTCGCATGTCGGTGCGCTGTTCGATGCCGACGGTGATGGTGTGGCCGAGCCGCTGTATTACAACGGCTGGCGCGCCGGCGAGCATATTCGTGGGCCGGCCGGGCATGAGGATGCGCTGGAAGGGGTGAATGCCGAGCGTCTCGGCATCGAGAAAATGGCCGAAACCGCGGTCAGTGGCCGGGCGTTGCTGATCGATCTGCAGAAGCACTGTGGCCACGAGCGGGTACTGGTCGATCATGCCCGCCTGCAGCAGATCATGCTGGCCGATGGCGTAGTGGTTGAGCCGGGCGATATGGTTTGCCTGTATACCGGCTTTGCCGATGTGGTACTGGGCATGGGCAGGCAGCCGGACGCCAAGACCCTGGAAAACAGCTGCGCGGTGCTCGATGGCCGCGATCCAGCGCTGTTGCAGTGGATCAGCGACAGCGGTCTGAGTGTGCTGATTGCCGACAACTACGCGGTCGAGGCCTACCCGGCGCGCGATGGCGGCAGTTGCTGCGCAGCCTTGCCACTGCATGAGCACTGCCTGTTCAAGCTGGGTATCCATCTGGGCGAGCTGTGGTATCTGACCGAGCTGGCGCATTACCTGCGCCAGTCCGGCCGTTATCGTTTCCTGCTCAGCGCACCGCCACTGCGCTTGCCCGGCGCGGTTGGCTCGCCGGTGTCGCCAGTGGCGCTGGTCTGAGCCGCCGGGCGGTTTGGTCGTCACTGACCTGGAAACTGTCGGACAACTGATTCAGGCGCTCGGCGGTTTCCCGGACCTGGGCTGAGCTGCTGCGCAGTGTGCGGATTACCCGGGCCATCGAGCTGCTGGTCTGGGCGACCCGGTCGGCCTGGCGACCGTGCTCCTTGCTGTGACTGTCCATCAGGGCGATCACCTCGAACAGCTCCTCGACGTTGCGATAGAGCAGGTCGTTGTCATCCGAGGCGGTGCTGGCCTCCTGCAGTTGCAGATCGACATCGGCCACGCCCTGTTCCATCAGATTGACCGCCTCGCGGGTGGCTTCGTGGATGGCGTTGATGCCCTGGCTGATTTCCGCAGCCGCATGGGCGGTGCGGGCCGCCAGGGCTCGCACCTCGTCGGCGACCACGGCAAACCCCCGGCCATGCTCACCGGCCCGGGCGGCCTCGATCGCGGCATTGAGGGCCAGCAGGTTGGTCTGGCTGGTGATATCGGTGATCAGCGAAACCCGGCCGGCGATGTCGGCCGAGCGCTGGTCCAGCACCTGCACGCTGTTGGCCGAGGTTGCGACGATATCGCGGATCTTGCGGGTACCACTGCTCAGAGTGTCGAGGCGCTGGCGCGCCGAGTCGACCACGCTGGCCATGTTGGCTTTCATCTGCGCGGCGGTTTGCGAGGCGTCGTCGAGCGTCTGCAACTGGGTTTCGATCATCCGCAACATCTGCTGGATATCGCCGGTGACGGTCTCGGCGGTAGTGCTGGCCTGCTCATTGCGCGCGAGCATCTGTTCGCTGTTGCGCAGGGCATGGCGGCTGGCGCGCTTGACCCGACCGACGATGGTGTCGAGGTTGTCGATGAAGCTGTTGACCCAGCGTCCCAGTTCACCGGTTTCGTCCGCTACCAGACGGCTGGTGTCCATACGCTGGCTGAGGTTGCCTTCGCCCTCGGCAATGGTGCGGATGATTTCGGTCATCCGGCCCATGCGTCGGGCCAGCCGGCGGGTGCCACGCTGCCAGAACCAGAGCGCTGAGGCGCCCATCGCCAGCGCATTGCCGGCTATGGCGAGCAGTGGCCCGGCACCAACCAGGGCCAGTGCAGCCTGAGTGCCGGCGAGCAGCAGCAGAATCAGCAGGAACTGACGCATCAGGGTGTAGCTGAGCGAGCGGTAGCGATACACCTCTTGCAGGTCGGCCTCGCACATCATGCCCCAGCGATCGGGCGAGCCCGGCAGGCTGAAGGTCACCCCCTTGCCGATCACCGGAATATGCCGGTAGTCGGAGTAACCGGGGTAGGTAACGAACAGGTTGCTGCCGTTGCGGATGGTTTCCCGCACTCCGGGGTGCAACTGGCCGGTGGCCGGATCGGTGAAGCGAATCTCGAACTCGGTATGTGCGTTGACCCGTACCGTACCCCAGGCGGTGCGGATACCGTCCTTGAGGTTGTCGCCGTGACTGAAGGTGCTGTCTTCAAAGCGCGAGCGCGACAGTGCCCGGCCTGGCTCAATGCCAGGGTCGAAGCGCGACTCGACCATGAAGATGTAGTTGTCGCCGGATTCGGGATAAATGTGTCCGGCTTCGCGCTGGATCAGATCGCCGAGCACGTCGTTGGGCACCCGGGCGCAAAGGCAGCCGCCCTGGGGCAACGGCAGAAAGAACATCAGGGTCACGGCATCATGAAAGCTGGAGCTGGATGGCCCCAGCGTCAGGGTCCGTGGGTCGATATACGGGCCGTGCAGCAGGCGCTGACGCAACCCGGTCTGTACCGCATGTGGATCCAGCGCAGCCGGTAGGTCGTTGGCGCTGCTGTAGAGCGCCTGGCCCTGGGCGTCGAGTACGAACAGTTCGTTGGCATCCGGCAGTTTTTCGCTCAACTGGCGCAGTTGCTGGGTGTCGATCTGTTCGGGCTCGGCCAGCAGGGCTTCGGCAATGCCTTGCAGCCCCGACCACTGGTTTTCACACCATTGCTGCAGCAGTCGGACCCGAGTGCTGGCAATGCTTTCGAAGATCTCTTCGAGCTGGGCATAACGGTTGTTGTTGAGGCGGCAGGCCCAGCCCATGGCCAGTTTGCCGCTGCTGCCGGTCCAGGGCAGCCAGTGGCGTTCGGCTGCACTCAGGCTCATTGAATGGCTACGTAAAGACATCAGGTACCCCCATACCCTTTTCTTGAACCGGTCACCAAGCAATAAGCGCACCAAAATGGCACGTAATGGCTAGATGACCTTATTGGCAGGGAGCTGATGAATTAGAGGTTTTTTACAGGGCGCGCAGATTTGGTGCGGAAGAAAAGAAACAGGGCGCATTGCGCCCTGTTTTAGTGCGTGCATGTTAAGCGGCGGGCCTTAACGTTCGATGCGCCAGGGTCAGCAGCACCGCCCCGGCAATGGTGGCGAATGACAGAATGAACAACTGCATTTCGCTCAAGGCCAGGAACGGGTTGTGCGGCATTGCCAGCAGCAGCCCGCCGCAGATGAACAGCAGGCGTAACGGCCAGTGCAGCAGCCCGCGCTGACTCAGGTCGCCAAGCCATGGCAGGTAACCCTGCAGGCCGCCGGCGACCAACAAAATACCGCCCACCGCGCAACTGATCGCCAGCAGAATATCGCTGCCATCACCCTGCAGCAGCAGCGCTGGCTCCAGCACGAAGAAGAACGGGATGAAGTAGATGATGCTGCCCATCTGCATCGACACGAAACTGGTCTTCATCGGGCTGGAGCCAGCCACCGAGGCAGCAGCAAAGGCACCGATCGCCACCGGCGGGGTGATGAAGCTGAGCATGCCCCAGTAGAGGATGAACATGTGCACCGCCATCGGGTTCATGCCGCCGTTGATCAGCGCCGGTGCCAGGGCAATGGCCAGGAAGATGTAGGCTGCGGTGACCGGCATGCCGATGCCTAGGATGAAGCTGGTCAGCGCGCCCATCAGCAGCAGCACGAACATGTCGCCGCCGGCGATGAACAGCAGGTCGTTGGCGATGGTGCCGGACATCCCCGACACCGCCAGCGCGCCCATGATCAGGCCGACCCCGGCCATCAGCCCGGTCAGCTCGGCAAACAGCGCACCGCAGGACTCGGCAAAGTCCTTGAAGTCCTTCCAGCGCCAGCGGCTGTGTTTGCGCAACTGGTTGATCACGATCAGCAGCGCGGTGGCGTAGAAGGGCGCAATCGCTTCCTGCTTCATGAACAGCAGCATCCAGATCAGGAAGGCGAATACGAAAATGTAGTGCCAGCCCTCCTTGAGGGTGTCGCGCACGCGCGGCAGGTCGATGGCCGGCAGGCCCTTGAGCTTGTTGCGCGCCGAGTAGAAATCGATCTGTACGAACAGGCCGAAGAAATACAGCGCCGAAGGAATCGCCGCGGCCAGGGCGATTTCACCGTAGGGAATGTCGAGGAAGGTCGCCATAACGAACGCGGTGGCGCCCATTACCGGTGGCATCAGTACCCCGCCGGTCGAGGCGCAGGTTTCCACCCCGGCGGCATAGGGCTTGGAGAAGCCGACCTTGCGCATCGCCGGAATCGACAGCGGGCCGGTGGTCAGTACGTTGGTCACCACGCTACCTGACATCGAGCCCATCAGGCCGCTGGAGAAAATCGAAACCTTGGCCGGACCGCCACGGACCTTGCCGAGCAGGGCAAAGGCCAGATCGATGAAGAACTTGCCACCGCCGGTGCGCTGCAGAGCGATGCCGAACAGCAAAAAGCCGATCACCAGATTGGCGAACGCCTGCGAGGGAATGCCGAGCAGACTTTCATCGCTGTTGGTGTGGTAGATCGCCACCAGATCGATTGGGGTCGAGATCCCGGCGAAGCTGTCCGGCAGCTTGCCGGCGAAGATCGGGAAAACCGAAGCCAGAAACACCACCACGAAGATCGGCCAGCCGCCGCAGCGGCGGGTGGCTTCCAGGGCCAGAGCCCACAGCACCAGGCTGACATAGACCACATACTGCGGCGCCGCGTATTCCCAGCCCTCATCGACTGACACCGCCTGATTGGCGATGAAGAAAATGCAGCACAGGCCGCTGGCCAGTGCCATCACCCAATCGTACCAGGGCACCGACTTGATCCGCCGGCCACGCCCGGCCGGGATGGCGATGTAAACCATCGGCAGCATCATTGCCAGCAGGCCGTAGATGTATTCGCCGGTCAGCATGGTGTAACCGGTCAGCGCGCCGAAGTTGAAGATATGGTAGATCGCCAATGCTGCGGTCAATACCGCAACGATGCGCAGCAACAGTCCGGTCAAGGGGTTGCGCAGGGCTTCTTGTTGTTCTGACATGGATACCGCCTCATGATCATGACAAAGGGCGTGGTCGTTAAACCCCGCCCCGTTAACGGGGTTGCCTTAGCGGCGGAAACCGGGATCAAAGCCGGCTTCGGTCAGGGCCTTGGCCCGACGCTGCATCCAGCTCATCTGGAAGTTCTCGGTCTCGCCAGCGGCCAACTGCTCCTGCCAGGCGGCCATCAGTATTTCCTGGCGGCGCAGCAGCGACTGGTTGTGAGCTTCGTATTCGTCGCTCCAGACCCCGGCTTCACGGAAGTAGCGCACCGCGCCTTCGTGGTAGGGCATTACCCAGTCGAACACCTGACGGTCCAGCGCCCAGCCTTCGGCCCCCGGCGCCAGATCCTTGAAGTGGTCGTAGTGCTGATCGATAAACTTGGTCAGCGCGTAGATTTCGTTGGCGTTGCGGCTGGCGTTGGTCACCAGGATCGGCAGCGCGTAACCGCCACCATGCCAGGGGTTGGCCTCGGACACACCGGCGCCACGGGTCTCGATCTGGGGGGTGTAGTAAGGAATCACCTGCTGCGCCCGAGCCCAGGCAGCCTTGTCGGTCTCGGTTTCGTTGGGCATGTGCAGCCAGCTGATGCCACGCGGACTGGCGGCGATGCGCTCCATCAGCGGGGTGCGGGTAGACATCGGCATAACGTCGGCGTGGCCGTTGATCAGCATCTCGATCGCCTCGTTGGTCCCGGCCGCATCAACCCGGCGCACGTCCTGCCAGCTCAGGCCGGCATAGGCGAGGATGGCGCTGGTGATCATGTTGATCGAGTCAGCACCGCGAATGAAGATGATGCGCTGGTTACGCAGCTCGGAAGGCAAGGTCAGGCCGGTATCGGCTGCGGCAGCCAGGCCAAAACTCTGGGTACCCTGGGACGCCAGCACCATGCGGATCGGCTGCGGGCCCCAGTCGGGTTTGTTGAACAGGAAGATGCCTTCCTGGCCGAAATAGCTGGCGATGCCGCACAGACAGTAATCGGCTCGACCGGTTTTCAGCGGGATCATCCGTGACACATCGTTGCGACCGGGGAGAATGCGGATATTGCTGCCGACCTCGTGCTTGAGCATGCCACCGAGAGCGGCAGCCTGGGCGTAACCGGCAGCGCCGGTGCCATAGGCGGTCCAGACCATGACGCGGGGCAGATCGGAATGCTCCGAAGCCGCCGCCGGTAAACCGAGCGTCAGAGCCAGTGCGCCGACAAAACTACGTAGGCGTGTGCGCATAGTGTGCCTTTCTTATGATTGGTTTCGCTGTGCGAAACACAATTAGTGTCATGTTTCGCTTGTCAGAATAACATTTTACTCAGCATGAGACACATTGCAAAAGGCATTGCGTAAGGAAAGGTTAATTCAGCTTAGTACAGGATCGGCTGGGTTTGAGGGCTAATGCGTAAGATCGAACCGCTCCTGCTTGCCACTGCCTGGGGCTGGTGCGCCTGGATTGCCACGGGCCTGCGGCCCTCGCAATGACGGTTGAGGTGGGTGCGTACTTCGTGCTTTCGCAGTGGCGGTTGAGGGGGGCGTACTTCGTGCGTTTCGCAGTGGCGGTTGAGGGTGAGGCGTACTCCGCGTGCTTCGCAATGGCAGTTGTGTGGGTGAGGCGTACTTCGTACGTTTCACCACGACGATTGCGGGCCACCGCACCCACTGTGCCCGTAATCACCCCCACACAGCCCGCCCCCTCGTCATTGCGAGGGCCGCAGGCCCGCGGCAATCCACAGCGCGCGCCTGGATTGCCACGTCGGCGGATGGCCGCCCTCTGTTCCTCGCAATAACGATTGCGGAGTAGCCGCACCCACTGTGCCCGTAATCACCCCCACACAGCCCGCCCCCTCGTCATTGCGAGGGCCGCAGGCCCGCGGCAATCCACAGCGCGCGTCTGGATTGCCACGTCGGCGGATGGCCGCCCTCTGTTCCTCGCAATAACGATTGCGGAGTAGCCGCACCCACTGTGCCCGTAATCACCCCCACACAGCCCGCCCCCTCGTCATTGCGAGGGCCGCAGGCCCGTGGCAATCCACAGCGGCGGCAGAGAATCCAGACAAACAAAAACCCCGGCACCAGGCCGGGGTTCTCGTCGTACTTGCAGCCTGAGGCTTACAGCTTGCCTTCCAGCTCCGGTACCGCCTCGAACAGGTCAGCTACCAGACCGTAGTCGGCAACCTGGAAGATCGGGGCTTCTTCGTCCTTGTTGATCGCGACGATCACCTTGGAGTCTTTCATACCGGCCAGGTGCTGGATCGCACCGCTGATGCCGACCGCCACGTACAGCTGCGGAGCAACGATCTTGCCGGTCTGGCCAACCTGCATGTCGTTCGGCACGAAGCCGGCGTCCACTGCGGCACGCGAGGCGCCTACCGCCGCGCCGAGCTTGTCGGCCAGCTTGTAGAGCATTTCGAAGTTGTCGCCATTCTGCATGCCACGGCCGCCAGAAATGACGATCTTGGCACCGGCCAGCTCGGGACGGTCAGACTTGGCCAGCTCTTCACCAACGAAGGCCGAGATGCCGGCGTCAGTGGCGCTGGCAACCGCTTCTACGGCGGCGCTGCCACCTTCGGCGGCCACGGCGTCAAAGCCGGTGGCGCGGACGGTGATGACCTTGACCGCAGCGCTGGACTGCACGGTGGCAATCGCATTACCGGCGTAGATCGGACGCTTGAAGGTGTCGGCGCTTTCGACCGCGATGATCTCGGAGATCTGATCGACGTCCAGCAGCGCGGCTACGCGCGGGGCGTAGTTCTTGCCGTTGGTGCTGGCCGGAGCCAGGATGTGGCTGTAGCCCTTGCCGACTTCGGCAATCAGCAGCGCCAGGTTTTCCGGCAACTGATGGGCGTAGGCGGCGTTGTCAGCAACCAAAACCTTGCTCACACCGGCGACCTTGGCCGCAGCTTCAGCCGCGGCGCCACAGCCTTGACCGGCTACCAGCACATGGATGTCGCCACCGATGGCCTGGGCAGCAGCCACGGTGTTCAGGGTCGCGGCGTTCAGTGCGGCGTTGTTGTGTTCGGCAATAACCAGAATGCTCATGTTCAGATCACCTTGGCTTCGTTCTTGAGTTTGTCGATCAGTTCGTCGACGCTCTTGACCTTGATGCCGGCGCTGCGGGCAGCCGGGGCTTCAACCTTCAGGGTGGTCACGGTCGAGGCGGTGCTGACACCCAGCTCTTCCGGCTTGAGGGTTTCCAGCGGCTTCTTCTTGGCCTTCATGATGTTCGGCAGCGAAGCGTAACGCGGCTCGTTCAGGCGCAGGTCGGTGGTGACGATGGCCGGCAGTTTCAGATCAACGGTCTGCAGACCGCCATCGATCTCGCGGGTGACCTTGACCCGGTCGCCTTCGACATTGACCGCCGAGGCGAAGGTGCCCTGGGCGTAGCCGGACAGGGCTGCGAGCATCTGGCCAGTCTGGTTGTTGTCGGAATCGATGGCCTGCTTGCCAAGGATGACCAGTTGCGGCTGTTCCTTGTCAACCACGGCCTTGAGCAGCTTGGCGATGGCCAGCGAGTTCAACTCATCGGCAGACTCAACCAGCACGGCGCGGTCGGCACCCAGAGCCAGCGCGGTGCGCAGTTGCTCCTGAGCGGCGGTCGGGCCTACGGAAACGGCAACGATTTCAGTTGCCACGCCCTTCTCTTTCAGGCGCACGGCCTCTTCTACGGCGATTTCGCAGAAGGGGTTCATGGACATCTTGACGTTGGCAAGATCGACACCGCTGTTGTCCGCCTTGACGCGAACCTTGACGTTGTAGTCGACCACGCGCTTAACGGCGACGAGGATTTTCATGGACGCTAGTCCTCCACAGGTCTATGAGACGCCCGAGGGCGCATGACATTCAAAGGGGTGCATAGCATACCGGGCGCAGGTCGTGCCCGATAGTGCGAACCGTCATAAAATGATGACGTTTCGGCCAAAATAACGGCTTTTATGCCGTTATTCTGGCCGAATACCGAGTGTTACGCTGCGTCGATCTGACTGGCGTAGGCTTCCAGGTGGTGGTCATCATCACCGAACTGGTGGCTGATCATCACCAGGCGCTTGGCGTAGTGGGCGCCGTTGTACTCCCAGGTCATGGCGATACCGCCATGCAACTGGATGCACTGTTCGGCAACATAACGCGCGGCGCGGTTGACGATGAACTTGGCGGCGGCCAGCTTGGCGCTGCGCTCGGCGCTGTCTTCGTCATCGGCCAGACAGGCAGCGAGGATGGCCATCGAGGTGGCACGCTCCAGCTCGCTGACCATGTCGACCATGCGGTGCTGCAGGACCTGGAACTTGCCGATCGGCACGCCGAACTGCTTGCGGGTCTTGAGGTAGTCCAGGGTCAGATCGCAGGCTGTGCGCATGGCACCTACGGCCTCGGCACACAGCGCGGCGATGGCGCGGCCGCTCTGGTAGCGGATGGCGTCAAAGGCTTCACCAGCGGCGCCGAGCAGTTCACCCTTGACGTTGTCGAGGGTCAGCTCGCAAGCCTTGCGGCCATCGACGGTAGCGTAGACGCGGCGGCTGACGCCGGCAGCGCTGGGGTCGATAACGAACAGGCTGATGCCTTGCTGATCGCGCACGTCACCGGCGGTGCGGGCCGAGACCAGGATTTTGCCAGCGGTTTGGCCGCCAATCACCACGCCCTTGCGGCCGCTCAACACCCAGTCGCCGCCCTGTTGGGTGGCGGTGGTGGTGACGTTGGCCAGATCGTAGTGGCTGTTCAGCTCATCCAGGGCTACGGCAGCCTGCAGCTCGCCAGTGGCGATGGCGCCGAGCAGCTCTTCCTTCTGGGTGTCGTTGCCCAGTTGGCTGATCAGGCCGCCGGCCAGGATCACCGACTCCATGTAAGGCTCCAGGCAGATACCCTTGCCCAGCTGTTCCATGATCAGCATGGTTTCCACGCCGCTGCCACCAAAGCCACCCAACTCCTCGGAGAAGGGAATGGCGGTCAGGCCCAGCTCGCCGAGCTGCTGCCAGAAGGCGGTGCTGAAACCGGCTTCGCTTTGGCTGAATTTGTTCCGGCTTTCGAAGTCGTATACGTCACGAACCAGGCGCTCGGCAGTTTCCTGCAGCATCTGTTGTTCTTCGGTCAATTTGAAATCCACGGTCGGCCTCCTCAGAGCTCAAGAATCATTTTCGAGACGATGTTCTTCTGGATCTCGTTGGATCCGCCGAAGATCGACAGTTTGCGCATGTTGAAGTACTGCGAGGCCGGTGCGGCGGCATAGTCGTCGACCAGGAATTCGCCGTCGTAGTCCAGCTCCAGCTCTTCCGGCAGGAAGGGCAGGGCATACGGACCCAGTGCCTTGCGCATCAGGTGAGTAATGGCCTGACGGATTTCGGTGCCCTGGACCTTGAGAATCGAGCTTTCCGAACCCGGTACGCCACCTTCGGAGGCGGCGGCAACGATGCGCAGGGTGCTCATTTCGGCGGCCATCAGCGACATTTCCACTTCGGCGATCTGGCTGCGGAACAGTGCGTCTTCGATCAACGGGCGGCCATTTTTCTGCTGCTTGCTGGCGATGCGCTTGAGCTGGCGCAGGGCGGCCTTGGAGGCGCCGATGCCGGCCAGGCCGGTACGCTCGTGGGTCAGCAGGTACTTGGCGCAGGTCCAGCCCTTGTTCTCTTCACCGACCAGGTTCTCGACCGGCACCTTGACGTCGTCGAAGAATACTTCGTTGACTTCATGGTCGCCGTCCAGGGTGATGATCGGGCGTACGGTGATGCCGGGGGTGGCCATGTCGATCAGCAGGAAGGAAATCCCGCGCTGCTGCTGGGCTTCCGGGTCGGTGCGCACCAGACAGAAAATCCAGTTGGCGTGCTGACCCAGGGTGGTCCAGGTTTTCTGGCCGTTGACGATGTAGTAGTCGCCATCGCGCACGGCGCGAGTCTTCAGCGAGGCCAGGTCGGAACCGGCGCCCGGCTCGGAGTAACCCTGACACCACCAGTCGGTGCCGTCGAGAATGCGCGGCAGATACTTGGCTTTCTGCTCTTCGGTGCCGAACTTGATGATCACCGGGGCGACCATGTTGACGCCGAACGGCACCAGACGCGGTGCGCCAGCAGCGGCAGACTCTTCGTCGAAGATGTGCTTTTCGATCGGGCCCCAGGTGGTGCCGCCGTGCTCGACCGGCCAGCCGGGCGCGTACCAGCCCTTGTTGGACAGAATTTTCTGCCAGCGCTGGTGGTCTTCCTTGGACAGATGCTTGCCAAGCTTGACCTTGGCAGCGATATCGGCAGGCAGTTCCTGTTTCAGGAATTCACGCACTTCATCGCGGAAGGCGAGCTGTTCGGGAGAAAAATGGATTTCCATTGTGAGTCCTCGTTGTAATACGGGTATCCGGCGGCCGGCACTGGGCCGGCCGCACTGATTCATCAAAGATCAGCGAACTTGCGTCCTTCCTTGGCCAGCTTTTCCAGCAGCGCGGCTGGCTTCCACCAGGCGCCATGCTGCTCGTGGAACTCGCAGATCCGGGCATAGACACGATCCAGGCCAATGGCATCAGCATAGAACATCGGCCCGCCCTGATGGGCTGGGAAGCCGTAGCCGTTGAGGTAGATCACGTCGATATCGCTGGCGCGCTGGGCAATGCCTTCCTCAAGGATTTTGGCGCCCTCGTTGATCAGCGCGTAAATGGTGCGCTCAATGATGTACTCGTCAGTCAGCTGACGACGCTCGATACCCTGCTCCTTCGACGCGGCATCGAGAATCGCCGGCAGCTCGGGGTTGGGCAGCGGGGTACGCGAACCCTTTTCATAGACGTAGAAGCCCTTGCCGGTTTTCTGGCCCAGCATGCCGGCCTCGGCCATCTTGTCGAGGATGGTCGGCAGCTTGAACTCGGCCGGCAGGCTCTGACGCTGACGGGTACGAATAGCCAGGCCGATATCCAGGCCGGACAGGTCGCGCATGGCGAACGGGCCCATGGCCAGGCCGAACTTGCGTAGCGCGCCGTCGATCTGCTCCGGGGTGCCGCCTTCTTCAAGCAGGAACTCGGACTCGCGACCGTACTGGAACACCATGCGATTGCCGACGAAACCGTCGCACACGCCGACCGGCACCGAAACCTTCTTCAGCTTCTTGCCGATGGCCATGGCGGTGGCCAGCACTTCATGGCTGGTCTTGGCGCCGCGCACCACTTCCAGCAGGCGCATGACATTGGCCGGGCTGAAGAAGTGCAGGCCGACCACGTCCTCGGGACGCTTGGTGAACTCGGCAATCTTGTTCAGATCCAGCGAGCTGGTGTTGGAGGCCAGGATGGCGCCGGGCTTGCAGTTGGCATCCAGGGCTTCGAAGACCTTCTGCTTGACGCCCATGTCCTCGAACACCGCCTCGACCACCACGTCGACGTCAGCCAGGTCGGCGTAATCGGTCACGCCGCTGATCAGGCTCATGCGTTTTTCCAGCGCGTCCTGGGTCAGGCTGCCACGCTTGACGCTCATGCCGTAGGTATCACGGGCACGCTCGATGGCCTTGTCGCGGGCCTCGCTGCTGATCTCGAGGATCTTCACCGGAATGCCGACGTTGGCAAAGCAAATGGCGATGCCGACGCCCATGGTGCCGCCACCAATGACGGCGGCGCTATTGATGGCGCGTACCGGCGTGTCCTTGGGCAGGTCGTCGATCTTGGAAGCCTGACGCTCGGAGAAGAACGCATGCACCAGTGCCGCGCGCTGTGGTGATACCAGGCACTCGCCGAACAGTTCGCGCTCGCGCTTCAGACCTTCGGTCAGCGGTAGGGTAAAGGCGGCTTCGACGGCGGAGACACAGCGTTGCGGCGAGAACAGACCGGGCATCTTCTTCTCGATTTCGGCGCGTTTGGCGGCTACGGCGGCGGCATTGTCGGCGCCGTCGAGCTTGTCGGTGCGCTCGCCGGTGCGGCGCGGGCCCTTGCCCTCGGCCAGCAGTTTTTCGGCGAAGGCGATGCCGGCGGCGGTCAGGTCACCATCGACCAGTTCATCGATAACACCCAGTTCGAGGGCTTCGCTGGCGCTGATCGGGTTGCCGCTGACAATCATGTCCAGGGCCTTGGCCACGCCAACCAGACGCGGCAGACGCTGGGTGCCGCCGGCGCCCGGCAGCAGGCCAAGCTTGACTTCCGGCAGGCCGACCTTGGCGCTCTTGACGGCGATCCGGTAATGACAGCTGACCGCCACTTCCAGGCCACCGCCCAGCGCGGTGCCGTGGATTACCGCGACGCTGGGCTTGTTGCCGGACTCGATACCGTTGACCACTTCGGGCAGGCTCGGCTCCTTTGGCGGCTTGCCGAATTCCTTGATGTCGGCACCGGCCATGAAGGTCGCGCCTTCACAGACCAGCACAATGGCTTTGACTTCAGGATCGGCCTCGGCGGCCTGGAAGCTGTTCTGCAGGCCTTCACGCACGGCAATGCCCAAGGCGTTGACCGGCGGGTTGTTGACTCTGACGACCGCGATGGGCCCCTGGCGTTCCAGTGTGACCACGTCCGACATGCTGAACCTCCGTTGGGTGTTTATTTTGCGTTTCACTATGCGAAATAATGAAATCATGTTTCGCTAGGCAAAATACAAAAAATAAAACCGCTTGTCGATGCCCCGGACGGGAGAAATGGGGATTTATTAGTAAAGGTGATGAGCAGCAGCTGCGCCAGAGCCTGTCCGACGGCTGGTGTAGTGACCGTGACAATCCATGAAGTAGAGGCTGTGACGCTGGATTGCCACGCCGCTACACGGCTCGCAATGACGTACTACAGAGTCGGGGCACTACCTTCAGCGCCGTCACCCACCCGTCATTGCGAGGGCCAAAGGCCCGCGGCAATCCACGAAGAGGTGGCCGTGGCACTGGATTGCCACGCCGCTACACGGCTCGCAATGACGTACTACAGAGTCGGGGCACTACCTTCAGCGCCGTCACCCCACCCGTCATTGCGAGGGCCAAAGGCCCGCGGCAATCCACGAAGAGGTGGCCGTGGCACTGGATTGCCACGCCGCTACGCGGCTCGCAATGACGTACTACAGAGTCGGGGCACTAACTCCAGCGCTGCGCCCCCAACCGTCATTGCGAGGGCCGCAGGCCCGTGGCAATCCATAAGAGGGTGGCCGTGGCAATCCATACGGCGCAGGGTGTCTCGCAATGAGGCAGGAGAGCTGGGCGTCAGACGCCCAGTCGTTCGATATCGCGGGCCAGCATGGCGAGCTGGTGGGCGAGCTGGTTCTTGACCTTTTCTTCCGACACCAGATACGACGGCGCACCACAGGTCAGAGCCATGATGGTGCCGTCCTGCAGAAACAGCGGTACCCCGGCGGCATTGACATTGCGGTCCCAGTCGCCGAGTGACAGGCAGAAGCCGTGTTGGGCGTAGTCGGCAAAACCCTGCGCCAGGCCTTTTTCCAGCTCCGGCCAGGTGTCCGGGTTGCGGGCCTTGATCGCATCCAGCACATGCTGGCGCTCTTCGTCCTTCATCGCCGCCAGGTAAGCCCGACCGGCAGCGGTGGTGGCCAGCGGCAGACGCACACCAACGTCCATGCGCAGCGAGGTGGTCTCGGCCGGCCGGCAGTTCTCGACATAGATCATCGACAGCCGGTCACGACAGGTCAGGCCCACAGAGGTATTGGTGGTGCGGGCGAATTCGTCCATGTATGGCTTGGCCAACTGGCGCACGCGCAGATTGGAGACGTAGGCGTAACCCAGGGCCAGAACACCGGAGTCGAGCTGATACTTTTCCAATTGCGGGGAATAGCTCAGGTAGCCCAGCTTGGTCAGCGTATAGGTCATGCGCGAGACCGTAGGCTTGGGCAGGCCGGTAATCCGGGCAATATCCTGATTGCCCATCACCACCGCACCCTGACTGAAGGCGCGCAGCACATCCAGGCCGCGTGACAGGGCTTCTACGAATTTGCGGTCCTTGCCGGCGGCGGGGTCCTTGAGTGTTTCCAGATCGTCGTTCATGGGGCCTGCTTATACTAGATGTTGGAGCCGGAGGCATTTTGGCCGCCGGAGCGCCCGATTGTTCGAACCGGGCAAATTATTGTTGTTGTAAAGGGTGAACGATACCAGAGTCCGGCGTTCTGCACAGCGGTACGCGTTCGAGTTTGTCTCAATCATTGCACAGTGTCAGGTAATAGAATAGCATCTTTTTGGTATCGTGTTTCGCACAGTAAAATAATAGTCCACAATCAGAGGTTAAGATGTCGACACCCTCACAGTCTGTTGTCGGCGCTCGGCTGGCCGAGCTGGGTCATACCACCGTTTTTGACGTAATGGAGCAGGCCTGCCGTGACTACGGCGACAAGCCGGCGTTCTCCTGTGGCCCGGACACCATCAGCTTCAATGCCCTGCGCGGCCGGGCCGATGCTTTTGCCCGCTACCTGCGCCATCATGCCGGCCTGCAGCCGGGTGATCGGCTGGCGATCCAGCTTCCCAACCTGTTGCAATACACCATCGCCATCTTCGGGGCATTGCGGGCCGGGCTGGTGATCGTCAACACCAATCCGCAGTACACCCCATACGAGGCGCGTCACCAGTTCGCCGATTCTGGTGCCAAGGCGGTGGTGGTGCTCGACAAGCTGGTGCCGCTGGTACGCAAGATCCAGGGTGAAACCCAGCTCGAACGGCTGATCGTGACCAGCCTCGACGATATGCACAATCCGGTCCATGACACCGACCAGGCTGACGAAGTCCGCTTCATGCAGGCTTTGCGGCTGGGTGAGCAGTTGCCGGCGGTCACGCCGGAGCGCGGGCTGGATGATCTTGCACTGTTGCAGTACACCGGTGGCACCACCGGGGTCTCGAAAGGGGCGATGCTGACTCACCGCAATATCCTCAGCAACGTGTTGCAGGCAGTCAGCATCATCAAGCCGGGCGATGTCGAGTACGGCAACGAAGTGCGGGTCTCGCCGCTGCCGCTGTACCATATCTTCGCCTTCACCGCGAACTGCATCGCCTCGGTGTTCACCGGCTTCCACAGCATCCTGATCACCAACCCGCGCGATCTGGACGGCATGATTGCCGACCTCAAGCGCCACAAGTTCACCCTGCTGACCGGGATCAACTCGCTGTTTGTTTCCTTGATGGCCCATCCTGAGTTCGACACTATCGATTTCAGCAGGTTGAAGTGGGTTAACTCTGGTGGCGCGCCGCTCAATACCGAGATTGCCAAGCGCTGGCAGGCTCGCACCGGCAGCGTGATCCGCGAAGGCTTTGGCCTGACCGAAACCTCGCCGGTGGTGGTCGCCTCGACGGCCTTCACTCCCTACAAGGAAGGCTTTATCGGCAAGGCCGTGCCGGATACCGAGATGAAGATCGTCGACGACGAAGGTCGTGAACTGCCGGCTGGCGAGGCTGGCGAGTTGCTGATTCGCGGGCCGCAGGTAATGGAAGGCTACTGGCAGCGCCCGGAGGAAACCGAAGCGGTGTTCAGTGCCGACGGCTGGCTGAAGACCGGCGATGTCGGGGTGATCGACGAGGAGGGTTTCCTCAAGCTGGTGGACCGCAAGAAGGACATGATTCTGGTGTCCGGCTTTAACGTCTATCCCAACGATGTCGAAGACGCGGTGATGCGCCATCCGGGCATTCGCGAATGCGTAGCGGTCGGGGTGCTGGACGAGCGTACCGGCGAGGCGATCAAAATCTATGTCAGCCTGCACGATACCAGTCTTGATGAAGCGGCAATCATCGCACACTGCCGCGAGCACCTGACCGGCTACAAGGTGCCCAAGCACGTTGAGATTCGTGACGACCTGCCCAAGTCCACGGTCGGCAAGCTGTTGCGCCGGGTGCTGCGTGACGAAGCGCGGGCGCAGGCTGGCGCATGAGCAGCCTGACCCTGACGATCACCGACGGCGTCGCCGAGATCGGCCTGGACGACGGTAAGGCCAACGCCTTGTCGCAGTCGATGCTCGACGCGCTGTTGGCGGCCATGGCGCAAGCTGCTGAGGCCGACTGTGCGCTGCTGATTTACGGCCGGCCCGGCTGCTTCAGCGGTGGATATGATCGCAAGCTGATCGACTCCGGCGGCCCGGCCTGCAATGCGATGCGCGCTGCAGGGGACCGTCTGACCCTGGCGCTGCTGGATTATCCCGGCCCGGTGGTGATGGCCAGTACCGGCCATGCCATGGCCAAGGCCGCGTTCATGCTGCTGCTGGCCGACTACCGGCTGGGGGCTGCTGGCGCCTTCCGCATTGGTCTCAATGAAGTAGCAATCGGCATGACCATGCCTGATGCTGCCATGCTCCAGGCCCGTGCCCGGCTGGCGCCGCAGTGGCTCAATCGCTGCGCCTTGCAGGCCGAGTCGCTGAACCCGGCGCAGGCGCTGGAGGCGGGGTTTCTTGATGAACTGCTGCCGCCTGAGCAACTGCTCGACCAGGCCCGGGCCAAGGCCCGGCAACTGGCGGCGCTGGACCGCAAGGCCTACCGCGAAACCCGAGCGCTGCTGCATGCCGCGCTGCGCAAGGATCTGGCCTGGGTGTTTGGCTAGCAGACCCCAGGCTTATTCCTTGAAATACACCACCTGAGTGCTGGTCAGCAGCAAGGTGCCGTCATCCGCCCACAGATGGGCGATCTGGTCGGCATAGTTGTTGTGCATGCGGGTAGCCCGGGCCTGACCCAGCAGATGGCGGTTGCCGACACGAGCCAGTTGCGCCTGATCGGCATGGAAATAGTGGGTCATCGACACCGTACCGGCCGGGGTGAAACGCTGGCGGCGGTGGAAGATGCGCGGGGCGAAGATATCACCCAGCGCGGTCAGCGAAGCGAAGTCGAGCGGCCGGGGCGGGTTGTCGCGAGCCCACAGCAGGCTTTCGGTATCACTTGATTCCTCTGCCTGGGTCGGGTCGAACAGGCCGCTGACATAGCGGAAATCATAGTTGCCGAACCACTTGCGGTCGGCGCGCAAGGGCAGCGCTGCCAGGCTAGCCGCCGCCGGGGCCTCTGGACAGGCAATCTGCTGCTCTGACCAGGTCTCGCGGCGGGTAGCGAAAAACGCGCTGGCGCTGGTGACCACCTGGCCGTCCTGACGTTGCAGCAACAGCCAGTGCTGGGTCGAGCGGTTGGTGCGCAGCGGCACGGCCTCGATCTCGAACTCACCCGGCCCGACCGGTCCGGCAAAGTTGACCGTCAGCGATACCGGCTCACCAATCACCTCGGGGTGTTGCAGCGCGGCATTGAGCAGGGTTGCTGCGGTGACGCCGCCGAACGGGCCGACCATGTTCAGGTAGGCCTCGCTGGTGCTGCCAGTGAACTGGTTGGGTGCGGTTGCGCGCAGGCTGATTGCCTGGTCGAAAGCGTGGAGTTGTGGGGCTGCTGCGTTCATACAGGTGCTTCCAGAAACTGACGGTTATGCGGTGCTGGCCGTCCTGGCGCACTCGACAGAAAAGGCGGTAGCGGGTGGCCCGCTACCGTACAGGGATCAGCCGCGCTGGTAGGTGCCGATCAGGCGGTTCATCGCCTTGGCATGCGGCTCGATTTTGGCCAGCAATTCCCACAGGCTCAGGCCGGCTGGCAGGTCCAGCTCGGCGTCCAGAGCGATGACCCAGAAGTAATACTTGTGCTGGCCGTGGCCTTGCGGCGGCATCGGGCCGTTGTAGCCGACCTTGCCGAAGTCGTTCTTGCCCTGGGTGAAGTCGCCGCAGCCTTCGGCCAGCGACGTGACCGAGCCGGGGATGTTGTACAGGGTCCAGTGTACGAAGCCGTAGGTGCCGTTGGCGCTGATCAGCGGTGCGTCCGGGTCATGGCAGATTACCGCGAAGCTCTTGGTTCCGGCCGGGGCGTTGTTCCAGCTCAGCTGTGGCGAAACATCGACACCTTCGCCGGTGTGCTTGGCAGGAATCGCTCCGTCGTGGGCGAAGGCGCTGCTGGTCAACTGCATGTCATTGGTGAAGGCAAAACCCATGATCAACTCCTTTGCGGTAAGACGAATATGATGAATGTAGTGAGGCTGTTTTTAACGCAGTATTGCCAACGCAGGTAGTTTTTCAGAGGCTCCCTAGCGTATCAGGGCGCTAAGCAGCCATAGCCCCAGTAAAATCCAGACCACACCGCGCACGAAGCGCTTGCGAAACAGCCCCTGAACCCCGATGTAGATCAGAAACAGCCCAAGAATCACGGCGGCGATCGTCAGGATGTTGCTGTCCACGCCCAGGGCGTTGGCAAAGCCATTGACGAACGCCGAGCTGGCGTTGCTCAGGGCAGTGAACAGCCACAACAGGCTGTCGATGATCACTCGGATGATGGTGCCGATGGCCGAACCGAGCCATTCAAACGGGTTGGAGCTGAGCTGCATGCAAAATTCGCTGTGCGGTGAGTAAGGGCCCTACCTTAAAGCCACAGGCGGCCAGCGACAAGCACCGGCGCACCCTTGGCTCGTCAGGACTGGCACGCCTCGTCATTGCGAGCCGCGTAGCGGTAAAGCAATCCAGGCGGAGGTGATCTGGCACCCTCCGCCCGGCGCTTCCAAGCCCTGTGGCTTAGTCCAGCCGCTCAATGACCGCGGCAACACCCTGACCCAGACCGATACACAGGCTGACCAGCGCGTAGCGCTTGCCGGTCCGTTCTAGCTGGCGCAGAGCGGTCAGGGTCAGACGGGCACCGGAGGCGCCAAGCGGGTGGCCGACGGCAATGGCGCCGCCATTCGGGTTCAGACGCGGATCGTCGAAGGCGATGCCGAGCTGCTTGCAGCAACCCAGCACCTGAGCGGCAAAGGCTTCGTTGATTTCGATCACGTCCATGTCGGTCAGGCTCAGACCAGCGCGGGCCAACGCCTTTTTGCAGGCTTCCACCGGCCCCAGGCCCATCACCCGTGGCTCGACCCCGGATACGGCACCGGCCAGGATACGCGCGCGCGGCTTGACGCCGTATTTCTCGCCGACGGCCTGGCTACCGATGATCAGCGCGGCGGCGCCGTCGTTTACCCCTGAGGCGTTGCCAGCGGTAACCACGCCGCCCTCGAACAGCGAACGCAGGCCGGACAGGGCGGCCAGATCGCTATCCGGGCGCGGGTGTTCGTCCTGGTCAACCAGTTTGGCTGGCTTCTTGCGGCCCTGAGATACTTCGATCGGGTGGATTTCCCCGGCGAAGAAACCCTCGGCCCGGGCCTTTTCGTACAGCGCCTGGCTGCGCGCGGCGTAAGCGTCGGCCTCTTCACGGCTGATACCCAGATCGGCGGCGACGTTGTCAGCAGTTTGCGGCATGGTGTCGTCACCGTACTGCTTTTCCACCTTGGGGTTGGGGAAGCGCGCGCCGATGGTGCTGTCGAAGGCACGGAATTCGCGCGAATAAGGGCTTTCGCTCTTGGCGATGACGAAGGGCGCACGGCTCATGCTTTCGGCGCCACCGGCGACGAACAGTTCGCCTTCGCCAGCCTTGACCGCACGGGCGGCATCCAGAATGGCGGCCAGACCGGAGCCGCACAGGCGGTTCACGGTGACCCCGGCCACCTGTGGCGGCAGACCGGCCAGCAGGCCAGCGTGGCGGGCCAGGTTGCGGGCGTCCTCACCGGCCTGGTTGGTGTTGCCCATGACCACGTCTTCATAGGCCGAAGCTTCGAAGGCGTTGCGGCTGACCACCGCGCGGATCACCTCGGCCAGCAGGTCATCGGGACGCACGCTGGCCAGGGCGCCAGCGTGGCGGCCGAAGGGGGAACGCAAACCATCATAGATATAGGCAGTCATGAACTTACTCCTGGGTGTCCGGGGTGGTCAGCGGCAGGTCGAGCTGGACGCGGCGACGCAGCCAGGGGCTGGGCCGGTAGCGCGGCTCGGCATAGACCGCCTGCAAATTGTTCAGCACGGCAAGGATGCGGCCTTTGCCGTAGTGTTCGCCAAAGGCCAGCGGGCCTTTCGGGTAGCCGAGCGCCAGTTGGATGGCGCGGTCGATGCTGTCCGGGCTGGTGATGCCTTTTTGCACGATCTCGCAGCCGAGATTGACCACGCTGGCGATCAGCCGCTGGATCACGAAGCCGGGTGAGTCGTTGATCACCTCGACCGGTACGCCGTCGGCGCCCAGTGCCTGGCGCGCCTGGGCGACGATTTCGGCGGCACTGGCCGGGTTGCGCATCAGTACCCGGCGCTTGTCCCAGTTGGCAAAGCAATCCAGCGCCACACTGCGTGCAGCGGGCAGGGCCTGACGGCTGACCAGATTAGTGCAGTCCTCGCCCAGTGGGGTGACCAGGCAGATGGCGGTGTCGCTCGGCTGGTTGCCGTCTTCGAGCTTGGCGCCAGCAGCGGCCAGTGCTGCCGAGACGTTGCTGCGCAGTTCGGCATCCTGGCTGTCGAGCCAGAACGGGCGGTTGATCAGGACCGGCTCGGCTGCCGGTTCCGGCTGCTCGATCTTCTGGCCATCTTCATAGCGGTAGAAACCCTGGCCGGTCTTGCGCCCCAGCAGGCCGGCGGCTACCCGCTGAGCGGCGATGAACGACGGGGTGTAGCGCGGGTCGTGATAGAACTGTTCGTAGACCGACTCCATCACCGCATGCGAGACATCCAGACCGGTCAGGTCAAACAGCTCGAACGGCCCCATGCGAAAGCCCGGGCCGTCGCGCAGGATACGGTCGATCTGCTGCGCTGTGGCCACCCCTTCGCTGAGCATGCGCAGGGCCTCGGTGCCGAATGCGCGACCGGCGTGGTTGACCAGAAAGCCGGGGGTATCCGGGGTGATCACGGCAAAGTGCCCGGCCTGCTCGGCCAGTTGCACCAGACCATCGATATAGCGCTGCTCGGTGCGCGAGCCGCGGACCACTTCTACAATTTTCATCAAGGGTACGGGATTGAAGAAGTGAAAGCCCGCAACCCGCTCGGGGCGTTGGCAGCCAGCGGCGATACCGGTGACCGACAGCGAGGAGGTATTGGTCGCCAGCAGGCAGTCGGCGCTGACGATGGCTTCCAGCTCGCGGAACAGGCTCTGTTTGACCTCGAGCAGCTCGACGATGGCCTCGATGACCAGATCGCAGTCTTTCAGGGCTTCCAGGCTGTCGGCCTTGTGCATGCGGGCGACAGTCGCGTCGAAGTCGGCCTGGCTGAGCTTGCCTTTGGCGAGGTTGCGTTCGAGCAGGTTGCGGTTGAAAGCCAGGGCGTCGTCAATGGCTTCGCTGCGGGTATCGAACAGCAATACCTGCTGGCCACTGGTGGCGAACAGTTGGGCGATGCCGCGGCCCATGGCGCCGGCGCCGATGACGCCAATCCGGTTGAACATGGGGTGCCTCCTCGTTTACGCTATTTTTGTTCCGCTAGGCGGAATGGTATTTCGAATATCAGGTTGCGAGATTAAATCCTGTACCCTGTGAGTGCAAGTTTGCCGTGTGGTCGGTTGCAGATACCGCAGGTTGGTATTGGCATGGCATACTTGTCTCGCTTCAAGACAGCAGGCGCTCCCTGCGATGGCTATGGACAGCCGCGGCTGCAGTGTCCAGTTCAGTGTAGAGAATAAAGGTAGGTCATCGTGGATCAACAGGAACGCAAGGCGGTCGAGCGCTCGGTCACCGGTTTTTTTCAGGATCTTGGTTGTGAGTTGCTCGAATACAGTCAGGGCCGCGCCGTGGTCGCGTTGCGGCTGAGCGGCAAGCATATGAACAATGCCAGCAACCTGCACGGCGGCGTCACCGCCAGTCTGCTGGATATCGCCATGGGCCTGTGCGGCACCTGGGCTGAAAAGGCCGAAGAGCGCCGGGTGGCGATTACCCTGTCACTCAATGTCAACTTCTCCGCCACCGCCGCCGAAGGCAGCCTGGTGCGCGCCGTGGCGACCTGCCGCAGCGCCGGGCACAAGGTGTTTATGGCCAGTTGTGACCTGCTCGATGACAACGACAAGCTGATCGGCTTTGGCGAGGGCGTGTTCAAGAAGGGTGCCTACCGCAAGGATCTGCCCTAAGCATGCGTGCCGCGCTGCTGCCCCTGGGGGTAGGCCTTGAACTGGTCGCTCTGATCGGCCAGTGGCAATGGCTGAGCTGGCTGGCAGCGCTGGCTTTTGCCGGCTATTTCCTCCTGCATTTTTCCCGGCTTAACCCGTACCCGCGCTGGCTTGGGCTGATTACCCTGGGCATTCTGGTCGCCGCCGTGTTCAGCCCGCGCACTGATGCCAGCCTGTGGCCGAAACTGGCCAGCTCGGCGGCCTACTACACCAGCTTTCTCGGTGCGCTGGGGCTGATGCAGCTACTGGCCAAGCGTTTGCCGCAGCTCAGTGAGCTGCACAAGGCGCTGCTCTCGGGCTCCAAGGTGGTGCTCTATCCGCGTTACGTGCTGACCGCCGGCAGCATCGGCTCGATCCTCAATTTCGGCATGATGAACCTGCTGTGCGGCACCCTGGTGCAGCATCTCAAACGCTACCCCCTGAGTGACGAGCAGCGCCGCGCCGGGCTACGCAGCGTGATGGTCACCACCCTGCGCGGGTTTGCCCTGGTGCCATTGCTGGCGCCGACCAGCGTCACTATCGCGATCATTTCCCGTGAGATGCCGGAGCTGGACTGGAGCACCATGGTGCCCTATGGCGCGGTGGCGGCGGCGATGATGATCGTGGTCGGCTGGCACCGGGAAACCCGTGGCCTGCTGGCGCTGCGCGACAGCATTGGCGACAGTAGCCGGGCCGAAGGCATGCTCGGGCTGCTGGGCGGCAGTTTGCTGGGGCTCACGGCAATTGGCGTCATGGCCTCGCTGACCACCCTGACAGCCTCGCAGTCGGCCATGGTGCTGGTGCCGGTCGGGGTGATTGGCTACCTGCTGTGGCGTGACCGCTCGGCAAAAAGTGCGCTGGCTGAAGTCACCGACAACATGGCCAGTATGCACAACGAAATGTTCATCTTCGGTTGCGCCGCGCTGCTCGGCGGGGTGCTCGGTGCAGTTGCGCCGCTGGAGCAGATCGCCGCCTGGCTGGCCCAGGAGCCGAAGTACAACCTGCTGCTGGCGATCGGCAGCCTGTTCAGCACCATTACCCTGGCGGTGATTGGCGTGGCGCCGATCGTCTCGCTGTCACTGATCGCCGGCCTGCTGGCCCAGCTGGCGCATCTGGGCGTACCGATCATGACCCCGGCGGTAGGGCTGATGTGTGGTTTCTCGCTGGCGATGATCTTCTCGCCATTCGGCCCCTCGACCCTGATCCTGGCGCGCTACAGCGATGAAAAACCGTTCCGGGTAGCCTTCGGCTGGAATGGCCGCTTCGTCGCCAGTGTGATGCCGCTGCTGTTACTGTTATTGTTTACGACGTACTGGATACACAGCTGAACCTCTTGCCCCATGCCCGAATTGCCTGAAGTCGAAACTACCCGTCGCGGTATTGCCCCGCATCTTGAAGGCCACAAGGTTACCCGCCTGGTGGTGCGTGATCGCCGGCTGCGCTGGCCGATCCCTGAGGATCTGGCGATCCAGATTGAGGATCAGACCTTTACCAGCGTCAAGCGGCGGGCCAAGTACCTGTTGATGGAGATCGGCGGCGGCACTCTGATCGGCCATCTGGGCATGTCCGGCAGCCTGCGGCTGGTCCCGGTCGGCACCCCGCCAGCCAAGCATGAGCATGTCGATATCGAGCTGGATTCTGGGCTGGCGCTGCGCTACACCGATCCGCGTCGGTTCGGCGCCTTGCTCTGGAGTCGTGAGCCGCTGGCACACCCGCTGCTGGCCAAACTGGGGCCTGAGCCATTGTCCGACGAGTTTGACGGCGAGCGTCTGTATCAGTGCTCGCGAGGCAAGAGCATGGCGGTCAAACCCTTCATCATGGATAACGCCGTGGTGGTTGGGGTGGGCAACATCTACGCCACCGAAGCACTGTTTGCCGCCGGCATCGACCCGCGCCGGGAAGCCGGGCGGATCAGCCGGGCCCGCTATCAGCGGCTGGCCGAGGAAATTCGCCGGGTGCTGGCGCATGCCATCGAGCGCGGCGGCACCACCCTCCGTGACTTCATTGGTGGTGATGGCCAGCCGGGCTACTTCCAGCAGGAGCTGTTCGTCTATGGGCGCGGTGGCCAGCTGTGCAAGCTCTGTGGCGGCACCCTGTCAGAGTGCCGACTGGGCCAGCGAGCCACGGTCTTTTGCCGTAATTGTCAGAGCTGACCGCTGCGCAACTTCTTGCGCAGCGATCTGTGGATAACCCTGTGCATGGTTGTCTGCAGGCCTTGTTATTCAGGCGTTTCAGATGAGTGCGCAACTTCTTGCACAGCAGTGCGCAAGAAGTTGCGCACTTTTCCGTGATCTTCATCACATTCCGCGTTGTGCGTCGTGATGTCTTTTTGCCAAGCGATTGATCTGGCTGGATAAAAAATAACTGGCACAGGCCTTGCTCCGTTGTGGACTCCCGGACCCGTTTCAGGTCCTTATTCACGGCAAGGAGAGCACGATGCCAACACCCGCGTACATGACCATTGAAGGCACCAAACAAGGCCTGATCACCGCCGGCACCTTTACCGAAGACTCGGTCGGCAACATCTTCCAGGAAGGTCACGAAGACCAGATCCTGGTCCAGGCCTTCGACCATCAGGTCATCATCCCGCGCGATCCGCAGTCCGGCCAGCCGACCGGCCAGCGCGTCCACAAGCCGCTGATGATCACCAAGGTGTTCGACAAGTCGTCGCCGCTGATCTTCAACGCCCTGACCTCCGGCGAGCGCCTGAACAAGTGCCGCCTGGAGTGGTACCGCACCTCGGCCACCGGCACCCAGGAGCACTACTACACCATCGAACTGGAAGACGCGATCATCGTCGACGTGCAGTCGCACATGCCCAACTGCCAGGACCCGAACATGTCGCACTTCACCCACCTGGAAGACGTCTACTTCACCTACCGCAAGATCATCTGGACCCACGAAGTCTCCGGTACCTCCGGTTCTGATGACTGGCGCACACCGATCAGCGCCTAAATCGGTGATAATGCCCACCCCCGCCCGGCCGCGCCGGGCGGGGGTGCTCTGTGTCAGTAGATCAGGCTGCCACCGAAAGCCACGGCAAGGTCCGGGGTTTTCCGAGGTAGCCTCGCAGCAAAGGAACAACGGATGTTCGCCCCAGCCAATCAAGCCCATTTCAGCCTGACCCTCGACGGCCTCGACCACGACTTCAAGGTCCTGGCCTTTACCGCCCGCGAGGCCATCAGCCAGTGCTACCGCATCGAGCTGCAACTGGTCAGCGAACAGCCCGACATCGACCTCGAAGCCCTGTTGCAGCACAGCGCCTGGCTGGACCTGGGCAACGGCAGCGGCCTGCACGGGCTGATCCACCACGCCGCCGTCAGCGAATCCGGCCAGCGCCTGACCCGCTACCAGCTGGAACTGGTACCGCACCTGCACTACCTCGGCCTGCGCCACAACCAGCGCATCTTCCAGCACCTGAGCGTGCCCGAGATCATCGCCCGGATCCTGCCCGAACACGGCATCCAGTCCGACGCCTGGCAGTTCCAGCTCTGCAGCGATTACCCGGCCCGCGAGTACTGCACCCAATACGACGAAAGCGACCTGCACTTCATCCAGCGCCTGTGTGAAGAAGAAGGCATCCACTACCACTTCCGCCACACCCAGGACGGCCACCTGCTGGTGTTCGGCGACGACCAGACCGGCTTCCCGCGCCTGGCCCCCACGGGTTTTGATCAAGGCAACGGCATGGTCGCCGACGACCCGGTAGTCAAACGCTTCGGCCTGCGCCTGGAAACCCGCAGCAGCCGGGTCAGCCGCCGCGACTACGACCACCAGAAAGCCCGCCTGCTGCTCGAAAGCGAAGCCCGCAGCGAACACCTGCCGGACCTGGAAGACTACGACTACCCCGGCCGCTTCACAGACCGCGAGCGCGGCAAACACTTGGCCCGCCGCGCCCTCGAACGCCATCGCAGCGACTACCGCCAGGCCAGCGGCGACAGCGACCAGCCGAGCCTGCGCAGCGGCCACTTCCTCGAACTCGAAGGCCACCCCACCCAAAGCTGGAACGACCTCTGGCTGATCACCGCCATCCAGCATCAGGGCAAACAACCCCAGGTACTGGAAGAGTCGATTACCAGTGACACCCAGAACAACCAGAATAACCCAAACGACTCAGACGACTTCACCCAAGGCTACCGCAACCACTTCACCGCCACCCCCTGGGACATCGCCTGGCGCCCGGCCCTGAACCACCCCAAACCCAAGGTCCTCGGCCAACAAACCGCCGTAGTCACCGGCCCGGAAGGCGAAGACATCCACTGCGACAGTGAGGGCCGGATCAAGGTCCAGTTTCACTGGGACCGCGAAGGCCAGGCCGACGCCAACACCAGTTGCTGGCTACGGGTCGCCAGCAGCTGGGCCGGCAACGGCTGGGGCGCCGTGACCATCCCCAGGGTCGGCATGGAAGTCTTGGTCAGCTTCCTCGAAGGCGACCCCGACCAACCGCTGGTCTCCGGCTGCCTGTACAACAGCGCCCACCCGGTGCCCTATGAGCTGCCCGAACACAAAACCCGCAGCCTGTTCAAAAGCCTCTCCAGCCCTGGTGGCAACGGCTTCAACGAACTGCGGATCGAAGACAAGGCCGGACAGGAACAGATCTTTATCCACGCCCAGCGCGACTGGGACCAGGACATCGAGCATGACCAGAAGATCCGCGTCGGCCACGAACGTCACGAACGCATCGAAGCCAACCGCTACAGCGAAAACCTGGCCGAAGAACACCACACCACCCACGCCGACCGAAAGACCGAGATCAAGGCCGACGATCATCTGACCGTGGCCAACAGTCAGCACGTCAAGCTGGGCACCGCCCAACTGACCAAAGCCGGCCGAGAAATCCACCTCAAGGCCGGGCAGAAAATGGTCATCGAAGCCGGTAGCGAACTGACTCTCAGCGCCGGCGGCAGCTTCATCCACATCAGCCCCGCCGGCATCAGCCTCAGCGGCCCCGGCATCAAACTCAATGCCGGCGGCAGCCCCGGCAAGGGCAGTGGCGCGGCGCCGAAGTTGCCGGGGGATGTTGTGGCGGCTGAGGTGGAAGAGGGGGGTAAGCCGTTGGTGGCTGCTCAGAAACAGGCACTGAAAAGGGCGGCGCAGAATGCTCAGGCTGTTTGTGAAGTCTGCCAGCAGGGAGGGTGATAGATGGATGCAGGCATGAGGCATTACCTATTGCTTGATGGCGCCCAGATTGACGATCTGCTGCAGCAAATTTATCGCCTGGAGCTGGCCCCCGAGTTCCATGTGCTGTATCAGCAAACGCGTTACGCTGAACTGGCTGAGGTTGGCCCGGTACTGGTGGAGACCGGTCATGACAGCGCACTGACTCGTCATTTTGAGCAGCACTGGTCGGCCAGTGCTGGCGTGGCATTGACCAGCAGCGCTGTAACCGAGGAACTGATTCAACACCTACGCAGCCTGGTTCATATACAGACCGGCGGCGAAGCGATATTGCTGTTCCGGTTTTATGATCCACGCATTTTGCATTTGTGGTTGTTGGATCTGGCAGGCAAAGAGCAAAACGCAGTCATGGGGCCGGTTAACGAATTTCGCCTGCTTGCAGGCAATACCTGGCATACCTATTCGAGCAACGTCAGCGTCAAGGCCCGGTGTTATGCCGATACTCCGTGGCTGCAATTGGATAGTGAGCAGCTTGCCCGGCTCAATCAGGCCAAGCTGGGGGCTTTCGAGCAGCGCTTGCTGGAGCATGTCGATGCCTGGTTCCCCGACTGTCTCAAGGTTGCCAGCGCACAGGAGCGCAGCGAGTGGGCGAATAGCTGCCGGATTCAAGCGGATAGATATGGTTTCAGTTCAGCGCTGGAAGTGGCGCGCTGGGCTGGGTTCATGGCGCTGCTTGGCAAGGATTTTCCGGAAGCAGAAGAACATGAATCCTATCGTGCCCTGCTTGAGCGGTCCGATCTCCAGCCCGCCGCACGACTCGATGCCATCAAGACGGAAATTCAGCGCCAGGCGCTGGTGCAGAACAAGGATGATATTGCGTGACCACAGACAATCAACAACAGGTCATCAGTCTGGATCAGGCTGATCAGTCTGCTCAACAGGGTTTTGACCAGGAGTCTCTGGATAGTCCTGTAGCAGGCTGCCCAGCGCGGGACGACGAGATTTGCATCGTGCCGGCACGTTATGCGTTAGCCGAGTTCCAGGCTGAAGACCCCTGTATCGCTCCTGTTTGTACCCCCCAAAGTCACCCCATGGCCTTGAGGCAGCTGCGGCCAGGGTATTTGTATCTGTGGCAGTCTGATGAGGGGCTGCGCCGCTTTGCCGTTGCGAACGATGGCTTATTGCAGGAGCAGGATCTGGCCAGCACCGCAACCTTGCCAGCGCAGGGGGCGTTGGCTGGACTGGTTCTGCCTAAGGTGGCTGAGGTATGGCTAGCCTACACGGAAATACCGCTACCGGTTGAAACCTGTCAGCTACTGGCCGAGTCGCAGGCGTTACGGGCAGAGCGCATGCGCCGCATCAGTCTGCCTGCGGTGGCGCGAGAACTGGAAATTCAGCACTGCCCGGCCTTGGAGCGTGCAGAACAGCTGGTAGCTGAACTGATGCCCGGTGTTCAGGAGATGCTCAAGGCGCACGAATACCGGACTCAAGGTGATAGCCACCGGCAAGACATTGATGCTCTGGGCCAGCGCATGATGGAAAACCCGACTCCCGAGCGGGTCCAGGCCTATGTCAGTAGTGTCAGTTGGTTGCATGAGCTTGAACAGAGCGCCGCTAACAGCCCGGAACAGGGTAAATACCCGCCAGGATACTGGAGCTCGATGCCGTGGCAGGTGGCCCAGGTTCAAGGCTGGATTCGTCAGGCGAATGCTGATGCTGGCGGTCTGTATGCGGTGCTGGTTGCTGTCGATGACACACTTGGCATGTTGCGTGATTTCAACCACGAGCAGGGCAAAGTCAGCGAAATTGAGGCCGAGTGGGGTGAAGCCAACGGCCACAAGGGGCTCATGGCTGGTTTTATCAACAGCCTGAGAAGTGAGGACGGAGCTGAGCTGGCCGGGCTGATCAATTACCGTTATCGCGATCATGAGATCCAGCTAACCCGAGAGCAGGGCGAGCAGTTGCTTGAAGCGCAGCATAGGCTCAAGCCAATCATCGACAGGGAAACAGAGCTCAACCGTTACGGACAGTCGGGGACAGAAACGGCGCGGGGTATTATCCAGGCACAGCAGGAAGAGATTTTGGCCCCCATACGTAGTTTCATCCCCGCAGACTTGCATGGGCATGTCCGTGGGGTTGTGATGAATTATAGCGCGGCGAAAGCGCGGAATATGACCGGCGACCGCGCGGGCGCGCAGGTTGCCGAACGGGTGCGGCTTGATGATATGGAGCGCTGGACCACCCAGGTTGCCGAGCCCCATCGTGCCTGGGTCGCCAGTCGGCGCCAGCCGCTCTTCAACGACACAGGCCTGGTGTTGGGGCTGCACCAGCAAGGCAGTTGGTTTGTTGATTACTCGCAGGCCAGTCACTGCGACTGGTTGAGCGAGCTTGCACTCAATACCTTAAGTGAACTCTGCACAGCAGGGCCCGGAGTGATGATCGCCACGGACCTGCTCCGCAACCCGACGCCAGACCGGCCACTCTCGTTGCTGGCCAGCGCGTTCACGCCGGAACTCGCTGATTTCGTGGCTGGCTCCAAGCGTCTGACCGAAATCGAAGCGGTATTAACGGCGGATAATGCTGAGCTGGCTGGCAAGCTGCTCGAACGCCTTGCCGGGCTGGACAAGCTGAACTGGTTGCAGGGGCTTGGCGGGCCGGATGGCAATGACTGGGGCCGGGCGGTGGGCCGTCTTGGAGCCGCCTTTGTCGAGCTGGAGGCTGCTCATCTCAAGGGTGCTGCGGCGTTGCCTCTGGCCATTCAGTATTTCCCCAAGCAACTGTTGAGCCTGATGCTGGTGCTCAAGGTTTCCGCAGACATGGCATTGGAGGCTCTACGGGCAGGTTACAGACTTTCCGGTCCGCTTGGCCAGGCGGTGTGGGACTGGGCCAGCGAAGCTGCGCGCAAACTGCGCCTGGGCCTGGCGGCCAGGCTTGCCCGGGTAGAGGCCGTGAATGCCTACGGTGGAGCCCTGTCGCTGGTGGCCTTGTTGCTGCATGGCGTCAATCTGGTGATTCTGAAGGATCAGGGCACCTGGCGTGAGCATGATGATGTGCGGCAGATGGAATACCTCAGCACGGCACTCAATACGGCAGCGGCCCTGAGTGCGGTGATTTTGAATGTGGCGAATACTAGGGAAATGCTTGAGATATCAGTGCGAAGGGCCAGGTTGCCGTTGGTAACTATGCTGGGCTTCGTCACGGGGACGTTTGCTATGCTGGCCGGGGTTGCTGATCTACGGCAACTATCTGCTGAGCAAAAGAAGGAACACTCTGACTGGGGAGCTGATGAATGGGGGCGTTTGCTGAGATTCTCTGGGCAAACTGCCTTGGCTACAACCTATGGCGCATTGGGCGGTTATGCCACCTATATGTTCCTTAGCGGGCGTTGGGATTCTTTTCGTGCAACCACCTGGTTTACTCGGGGGATCGGTTTTGTTGGTTGGGGGGTGCTGCTGGTTGAAGTCTTGTATTTTGTCTGGCGCCGCCATACCCATCGCACAGATATGCAGCGTTTTCTCGAACAGTGTTGCTGGGGCACCCAGCGGCGTTGGACGGATAGCCCGGATGATCAGCGTCAGGAGTTTCAGGCACTGATCGATATGCTGTTTATGCCGCAACTGGGCGTACAGACAATGGTAACCAGCCGCCAGATTGGCAATAGCGGCAACCGGCATACTCTGGGTAGCCGTATAGACAGCCTGACCCTGCTATTGCCTGGAGCAGTTCCTGACACAACTAGGTTGGGAATCAAGCTGGCGGCAGTAACGCCAGGGGGGGTGCCTGAAGATATTACCGATAGCTGGGTCAACTCGGTAACCTGCGAATGGTTGCCCATTCAGCAGGGCATGGGACTTAAGCTATCTGGTTCGTTGGCCGACCTGGCTGAATCCCAGCATCTGGAGGTGCGGGTACTTTATCACAGCCCCCTGGCCATGCTGACCGGCACGCTGGATGAACGCAATCCGGTAGTCGGTGGTCGCATGGGTATGCGATATCTGGTCAGGGGGGGGCGTATCATTGAGCATGCCAGCACAGATGGCCCGTTGCCCAGTGATCAACTACCCATCCGCCAGGCACTGTCATTCGACGCCAATTTGCAACTCAGGACCGAGTCATGACCCAACAAGCAGGTGACAACAAGCAAGGCTTACTGTGGAAGCAGGAGCACCTGTCGCCGCTACCTATCCCGACTGGCCAGCCGGCGTCGGATATTCTGGGCATGATCTGGCGCAAAAATGACGTGTATCTGGATATTGGTAGCCTGTCTCTGGTGGGGGGGTGGGTAACGCTGTATATGGGCTCTCTATTAATCGGTAGCTTTTTAGTTTATGCGCTTGTTGAGAGGGATTTTCTTTTCTTTTTTTTGATTCTTTTGTTTGGTGGGACCATGATGGCCTTCCTCTGGATTGGTTATATCCGCGTCTACCGCCGCCCGCTGATGCCACCGTTGCGCTTTCATCGTCAACGCCGAGAAGTGCGCATTGTGGCTGATGATGGTGAGGAGTGGACCGTGCCCTGGGAGCGGGTACACGCCATTGCCCCGAGTGCCACCATGGTCGGCCAGTTTGGTGCGGCGAAGATGGGTGGGTTGCTGTTGTGGTTTCCCTTCAAGGATGAAATCGACGAGCCTTACCATGATAAAAAACCGGGCTGGATCATCATGGTCAGCCCCGGCCCGGGTGCCGCGGCCATGCGTCAGTGGGAGTGTATTCGCAGTTTTATGGAGATTGGCCCTGAAGCTGTGCCCGACTCTACGGTTATGCACAATCACGAATTAAGTGTTTGGCAGAGTTTTGTCCAGGATATGCGCGATGGTGTGAAGACCCATGGCTGGTTGCGCACGGTCCTGTGGGATGGGCTGGCTTCATTCGTATTCAACCTGTTTGCTTACGATTATTTGATGCGCAAGAAATTCACCCACATCCCCGACCTCACCAGCCCCGAATCCATCGCCTGGTCCCAGCCGCTGCCCCCGGAGCAATGGGCTCGGCGCTCAGCTGAGCTGGAAGCGGCCATCGCCGAGCGCGAGAAGGACCTGGCCGCCAGCGAGGAATCCCAGGCATCCACGGAGCAGGCGGGGTAAAGCGGTGACAGCGCTCAGGACCGAGCCATGACCCAACAAGCAGGTGACACGAAGCAAGGCTTACTGTGGAAACAGGAGCACCTGTCGCCGCTACCGATCCCGACTGGCCAGCCAGCGTCGGATATTCTGGGCATGATCTGGCGCAAAAATGACGTTTATCTGGATATCGGCAGCCTGTCCTTGGCGGGGGGGTGGGTGACGCTGTATCTGGGAACATTGCTGCATCTTGGGATGATTACATACAGTCTTAGCCAAGGCTTTTATCTGCTCGCTGTTTTGATCTTGGCCGTGGGCGGAGGGGTCATGACCTTTCTCTGGATTGGTTATATCCGCGTCTACCGCCGCCCGCTGATGCCACCGTTGCGCTTTCATCGTCAACGCCGAGAAGTGCGCATTGTGGCTGATGATGGTGAGGAGTGGACCGTGCCCTGGGAGCGGGTACACGCCATTGCTCCCAGCGCCACCATGGTCGGCCAGTTTGGTGCCGCCAAGGTGGGGGGATTGCTGTTGTGGTTCCCCTTCAAGGATGAAATCGACGAGCCTTACCATGATAAAAAGCCGGGCTGGATCATCATGGTCAGCCCCGGCCCGGGTGCCGCGGCCATGCGTCAGTGGGAGTGTATTCGCAGTTTTATGGAGATTGGCCCTGAGGTGGTGCCGGAGCCGACGCTCGTTCCAGATCCCGACTTGAGTATTTGGCAAGGCTTTATCAAAAGAATGCGCGAAGGCATGGTAAAAAATGGCTGGTTTCGCACAATTTTCTGGGATGGTTTGTTTTCCTTTGTTTTTAATCTCTTTGCCTACTACTACCTGATGCGCAAGAAATTTGCCGTCATCCCCGACCTCACCAGCCCCGAATCCATCGCCTGGTCGCAGCCGCTACCCCCGGAGCAATGGGCCCGGCGCTCAGCTGAGCTGGAAGCGGCCATCGCCGAGCGCGAGAAGGATCTGGCCGCCAGCGAGGAATTCCAGGTATCTGGATGACGACCTTTCGCCAACGCTGGCTGAGCCTGCCTGCCTACCTGGCTGCGCTGGAGCTTGATGCTGATGTTTTATCTGACGCTGATTGTCAGCTTTGTGATGTGGCAATACCAGCGGCCAGGCGGCGCAGCGCTGTCTGGCCACAACCATACAGACCGCCCGATTTTCAGCTACTGGGTTAATGACAACTGGGGTGGGAATGGTGGTGTCACCTGCTGTTGGCGTATCCGTGGTGATAGTTTGAAGGTGGTGTGGATATTGGACGTCACACCGGAGCAGATAGAGCGAGGACTGGAGGAAGAGCGGCATGAGCTGGAGCTGCCTAATCCGCCTCGAGACCGGGCGGATCGCTATTTGCACGTGCATTTCTTTCCCAACAACCAGGTACGCCTTGCCTGGAGCCCCGATCACGATACGCCTTACGAATGACTCAAACAGGCTCCTGATGAGGAGGTAGTAGGTGAATAGTGAGAGCTTATTGCAAGCCCAGGCGATCAGTGCTCGATGTCGTGTGCCGGCAGCAGTTGCACCGAGCTGCGGCAGGCTCCGCATGGATTGCTTCAGGCCTTCGGCCGTTCGCAATGACGGTGGGGTGGGTTTGGGGCTGTGTGAGTACAGTCTGGGGTCGAGCATCGATTCCGGGTCATTGCGAGCCGCGCAGCGGCGTGGCAATCCATAAGACGACGCCCCTTATTGGCAGATCGAAACCAGCGAGTTCAAGGTATGAATGCCCAGCACCAGCCGGATAACCATGATTCACACTATGGCCCTGCCGCTTATCGGCCCGATGCCATTCCGGCCCTTGCTCCGGCATGGAATGACCGGAGTGGCATCACCCGCACGCCCTTGCACTGGGGGCACTATGCGGGGCTGGACTCCGTCACTGAGATAGAGTCACAACTGGAGGCCGGGCACCACAAGGCCTATGAACGACAGATAGCAGAGAAACGCCCGCACTTGATCTTTTGTGATGCGCAGCGCTGGCGGTTTGAAAATAGCAGCCGAATTCCGTATCTGCTGTTTATTATTAAGTGGTGGAGTTTTGGGTTTCCTTGGGCAATATGGGGAGTTGAAATACAGCTCATCATAGATGCTGGTTCATTGATGAGTTTTTTAATCGTTGCATTGTTGGTTGGAAATATGTGTTTCTTCGGCACTAGCAAGCAACACTGGGCATACTGGTTTCTGGCCGCAGGGGCTGTAGTCACTGCCGGCGTTATCAGTTGGCACGAAGGTGCGCTCTGGGGGTTTTGGGCGGAGCAGACCGCATTCTGGCTAGGTATGTTTTTGTTCTTTATGGCATTGGTGGGAGCAGATGCCTTGCTCTGGTTATATGCCCGACGCTACCAGCACGATGGCAGTGAATTCAATCGGCAGGCCGGGACACTGAGCATTGCCCGGCGCTGGCGCAAGCCCTTTGTCGCGCCGTTTTACGAGTTCGATCCGGTCATGCAACTGGTGGTGACACCCCATGGTGGCCATGACTACGTACTCTGGCTGCACCACCGCTACACGGCCACCAAGATCTGCCTGGCTGGCCGCTTGCACAGCCTTGGACTGGACCAGGTCAATCTGCTGGCATTCTGGGACACTCTGCAGCGCTATATGGATGTGAGTCAGCCCTTGCCAGACCTGCCGGTGCTGGAGCAGAGCCGACATCTGGATCCAGTGACTGCCGCTTTTGATGCGGCAAACCAACGCCCCGAGCGTTATTGGCGTGACATAAAACCCAAGGTCTGGGGACGCAAGGAAGGCAAGTTGTTGCGGGAGAAACTGGCGGCCTACCCCTGGCAGCAGCAGCCTTGCATTGTGCAAGGCCGAATCGATCCCAAGCTAACGATCGAGACCTATTACCGCAGCCAGGAAGCCAAGGGGATTCAGGCCACGCCCAAGGGTGATGATTACGATAATGTTCACCGGGGGTAAAGTTGCAAGGTTCTGGTGTTCCAGGCTATGGAGAATCCAGATGTTCCCAGCCAAAGCCCTGGCCCTGCCCCCGCAACTGGACTGGCAGTACAAGGATGAGCCTGCACTGGCCGAGTGGTCGTTGAAGGCTCGGGCGTATAACACAGATATTGCGAATGGGATTTTCGTTTTCTTTCTTATAGGCCAAATACCTTTACTTATCTGGTTCCTGTCAACTCAGGGCGGCAGTTTGCAAGAGCAGATACTGGTTGGTGCTTTTCTCTATATTTTCACAATGAGTGGTGTTCTAAGCATGACCCACCAAAAAACCAAGTTCGCCTACCGGTTGACGGCCTCTGGACTGGAGTTCTGCGAATGGAAGGAGTTCCCCAAGTGGTTGCCGCAGCTGTTGAAGTGGGCGGCGATCATTACCGGGGTGGTGATGCTGATGTTGGCGATGGTGCACCCGGCAGCACTGATCGGCGCGATTGCCGGGCCGGGCTTGATGGGGTTGATGTATTTGCGGATGGGAACGTCCAGCCAGTTTCGGAGAATGCATGAGCGATTTCATCAGGGTTTTCACCCGTGGAGTGACTTTACCAAGATGACCGTATTTCGGCGGCGCTCGATCATTGGGCTGCATTTCGAGTGGTACAACCCCGAAGGGGATGGAGGTAAGGGACGAATGATCCCCTGGGAGGAGATTCTTTACTGCCGCAAAACCCAGCTCAATGAACTAATCGGCATCATCCGCAAACAACTGCCCGAGTCCACGCCATACACGGAAGCCTACATTCCGATTTATGCCTGATGGGGTGGTGGTGCATGGCAGGACTCCGCATGGATTGCTTCAGGCCTTCGGCCGTTCGCAATGACGGTGGGGTGGGTTTGGGCGATGTGGGTAGAGTCTAGGGTCGTGCATCTATTCAGTTATTCAGTGTCATTGCGAGCCGCGTAGCGGCGTGGCAATCCATGCAAGTCGGTGCAAGGCCGGTAGCTATACGGTCATTTCTTTCGCCATAAGTCCGAGCCATGACCCCATACGCTGACGGCAGTGAAGCAAAGGTTATGGGAGACAGAGGCGCATGTTTTCGCTTCGCACGCGCGCTTGTGTGGCAACCGTGCATGGTCGGCATTTTTCCTTTGCCACGTTCCGCAACGGCGGGATTGTGCCTACAATGAACAGTGATGGGCGCCCGGGAAGAAGGCGCTCCGACCAACACTCATGCCTATCGGGCCACAACCAGGGATTCCACTATGCGCCTGTTACGTCATTTCACTGCTTTCATGGTTGGTATGCTGCTGACTGGCAGCGTGCTGGCTGCCGATTCGTCCTACGGTTATCAGCATGAAGTCGAGAACCCGGGCTTCTATGCGATGGTGGGTGATCTGGTAATTGCCCGGCCGTTGCTGCTGGGTGCGACTGCCATTGGGGCTGCCGCGTTTGTGGTCAGCCTGCCGTTCACTGCGCTGGCGGGTAACACCAAGGAAGCTGGCCAGGAGCTGGTGGTTCGCCCTGGTCGGGAAACCTTTGTGCGCTGCCTGGGTTGTACCCGCAGCGGCTATGGCCGCAAACAGCAGGACGAACGCCGCTGATATGGGTTGCGGGGGCGGACTATCGTTGCTGTCGCCGCTATCGCGTCTGATGCCTGTCGGGTAGTCGGGCATGCATAGTCTGCTTAAACCACGCTGGATGTCTGCCCTGTTGCTGGGGCTGCTCATCCTGTTCTTCTGGCAGCCGGAGGCCGCTACGCTGGCGGCTGGTATCGCGCTGTTCATCATGGGTATGCGCCATCTTGAGGATGGCTTCCGGGCCTTTACCGGCGGTGCGCTGGAGCGCTGGCTGGCCCGTTGCACCAACCGGTTGTGGAAAAGTCTGCTGTTCGGCGTGGTCAGTACCGCGCTGGTGCAGTCCAGTACTCTGGTCACCCTCTTGTCGATTGCGTTTCTCAGTGCCGGGCTGATGAGCCTGATGGCCGGGATCGGGATAGTGTTCGGGGCCAACCTGGGGACTACCACCGGGGCCTGGCTACTGGCCGTAGTCGGGTTGAAGGTGGATCTGGCGGCGGTGGCCATGCCGATGCTGGTGTTCGGCGGGATTCTCGGCCGGCGTGGTGAGGCCTACTGGAAGGGTGTTGGTCAGGTGATGCTGGGGATTGGTTTCCTGTTCCTTGGCATCGACCTGATGAAGGACGGTTTTACCAGCTTCCAGGGGATTCTCGATCCCGAGCGTTACCAGATCAGCGGTTGGCTGGGGGTGGTGGTCTATACCCTGTTCGGATTGCTGGCCACGGTGGTTATGCAGTCCAGCCATGCAACCCTGATGATCACTTTGGCGGCCCTGGCCACCGGTCAGCTGGATTACGCCAATGCGCTGGCCATGGCGATTGGCGCCAACCTGGGGACTGCGGTGACTTCGGCGCTGGGGGCCGTGGCCAGTAACCAGGCCGGCCGGCGTCTGGGTGTGGCGCACGTACTGTTCAACCTGATGACCGGGGCGGTGGCGCTGGCGGCTTTGCCGCTACTGACCCGTTCAGTGGACTGGACCGCCGAACTGATCGGCATTGCCGCCGATGCCTATACCCTCAAGCTGGCGTTGTTCCACACCCTGTTCAATGTGCTGGGACTGGTGATCATGCTGCCGTTGACGCCGTTGCTGCTTAAGGCTCTGATGCGCTGGCTACCTGACCCCACTCCGGCGGTTGGGCCGGAGGGTGCCGATCTGGCGCTGAGCGAGCAGCCGCGCACCCGGGCGCTTTATCTCAACGACTCGGCCATGCTGCATGCTGACACCGCGCTCAAGGTGCTGGGCCAGGAGTTGTTGCACCTGGCGACCTTGAGCCGCAAGGTGGTGGCCTCGGCGCTGTATTTGCCGCCGGATATTCATCAGGGTATGAGCCGCGAGCAGCTTCATGCCCAGCTTCAGCGCCCGGTGCCCGGTGAGCAGCGCGAGGATGCCGATGCGTTGTATGAGCGACACGTCAAAGGGGTGTATGGCGATATTGTCGACTTCATCAGCCGTCTGGATATCTCGTTACTGCCCGAGCAGCAGCAGGCGTTGATGGACGACAACCTGGCAGCCCGGGATCTGGTCGAGGCGGTCAAGGCGGCCAAGCACTTGCAGACTAACCTGCGCCGGCAGATCGACAGCCCCCAGGAGGCGGTGCGCGAGGCCTATGGTCAGTTGCGTGAGCAATGTGGGCTGGCGCTGATTGAGCTGGCCAGGCTGGCCGATCTGGAGATTGACTCTCCGGCCCGCGAGGCGTTGTTTGCCCGCTATGAGGCCGAGGACAATCTGTTTGCCGAGCATTTTCAGGCGCTGGTGCAGCGTCTGTTGCGCGAACGCCTGCTCGATGGCTGGCAGGCTACCTCACTGCTCAACGATCTGCATTACATGCTGCGCATCCGTCGCCATCTGCATCTGGCCCATGCGGTGCTCTACGATGGCCTGAGCGCTGAGCTGGAAGCCAGTGCCGAACGGATCGAGCCGAGCCTCAGTCTGTCTTGAGCTGTACGCTGGCCTGGCCAACTCCGCGTGGGTCGCTGGCCGCGCTTAGCTCGCCCCGTCGCTTGTCCCACAGCAGAGCCTGCATATCGCCATAATCCCGGCCGACCGGCCTGATCTGGTGGCCGAGCGCTTCCAGGTCGGCTTGTTGCTGCGGGCTGAAGGCCGCTTGTTCGATCTGGATATGATCGGGCAGGTATTGGTGATGGAAGCGTGGGCGGCTGACCCAGCGTTCGACCGGCTGGCCGTCGATGGCCTCCAGGCTGCCAAGCAGGACCATGGTGATGATGCGGCTGCCACCGGGTGTGCCCAGCACGGCCAGTTGCTGATCATTCTCCAGCAGCGTTGGGGTCATGCTCGACAGTGGCCGCTTGCCGGGCGCGATGGCATTGGCCTCACCGCCAGCCAGTCCGTATTCGTTGACCCCGTCGGGGTCGGCGGCAAAGTCGTCCATCTCATTGTTCAGCAATACCCCGGTACCGGGTACGGTAAAGGCCGCGCCGAACGGCAGGTTGATGCTCAGGGTGGCGGCTACGGCATTGCCATCGGCATCGATCAGCGAGAAGTGAGTGGTGTTGCTGCCTTCGCTGAAGACCTTGGGCATACCCAGGCTGCTGCTCGGGGTGGCGCGCTGCGGGTCGATCTGGCTGGCCAGCTCACGGGCATAGCTGGCCGAGGTAAGGCGCTCAACCGGGACCGGGACAAAGTCGCCATCGCCCAGCAGGGTAGCCCGGTCGCGGTAGGTGCGGCGCATCAGCTCAACCAGATTGTGAGTCCAGGCAGTAGAGCCGGGTTGGGCTTTGGGCAGGGTTTCTAGCCCCTGCAGAATACCGGCCAGGGCAATGCCGCCAGCCGAGGGCAGGGGCGCGCTGATGACCTCGAAACCATGGCTATGGAAACGAATCGGCTGGCGCTCGATGACCTGATAGTTGTCCAGGTCGGCCTGTTGCCAGATACCGCCGGCAGCCTGCACCGAACTCAGCAGTTGCTCGGCCACGGGGCCGGCATAAAAACCAGCCCGGCCCTGCTCGGCCAGCGCGCGCAGGGTCTGGGCCAGTTCCGGTTGCTGGATCAGGCTGCCTTCGGCGGGTATGTCGTTGTCACGCAGGAACAGCCGTGCGGTTTCCGGGTCACGGCGCATGGCTTCGACCCGGAAGCTGCCCAGTGCCTGGTAGCGTGAGGTGACGGCAAAGCCCTGTTCGGCAGCGTCGATGGCCGGGGCCAGGCTCTGGCTTAGCGGCAGGCGCCCGTAGTGTTCAGCCAGATGTACCAGCGCCGCGGGCAGGCCGGGGATGCCGGCAGCCAGCGGGCCATTGATCGCCGAGTCGCGCTGCACCTCGCCGCTGATGTTGCGGTAGAGGTCGCGTCCAGCCAGTTGCGGGGCGGTTTCGCGGGCGTCGATAAAGCGGTAGTCGATGGCTTCGCCATTAGCCTGGCGCAGCAGGAAAAAGCCACCGCCCCCGATGCCCGAACCGTAAGGCTCGACCACCCCGAGTGTCGCGGCGGCGGCGATGGCGGCATCAAAGGCATTGCCGCCGGCATCGAGAATCTGATGGGCTGCTTCGGTGGCGATCGGGTGGGCGGTGGCTACAGCCTGCTGGCCGGGCCCGGGTGCTGCCTGCAACGCCCCAGCCAGAGTCAGGGCCAGCAACGGCAGCACAACCGCTCCTGCAAGACGTCTGCAAATCCCCGGCCTTGAACAGATACTCAAGGCTCCCAGGCGGCGTTCCCCGGAAGACGGGAGCAGTTGCTCCCGTAGCAAGTTGTCAGACGTCCTTTTATCGCTCAATGTCTTGCCTCGAAACGGCAGCAGCCCCCTAGGCTTTGCCGGTGAGAATGTTGTACTTCTCCAGCAATTCTTCCTGGCTCTCTACATGGTTGGGATCGAGCGGAATGCAGTCAACCGGGCAGACCTGCTGACACTGTGGCTCATCGAAGTGGCCGACGCATTCGGTGCACAGGTTCGGGTCGATCACGTAGATCTCCTCGCCCTGGGAAATGGCACCATTCGGGCATTCCGGCTCGCAGACGTCGCAGTTGATGCAGTCGTCGGTAATGATCAGGGCCATGATGGCTGTGACCTCGCAGGGTCAGCCGTGGAAGCGCTTCATCAGCGCCTCATGCACGACCGGGTGAACGAACTTGGTGACATCGCCGCCCAGCGCCGCAATCTCGCGTACCAGGGTCGACGAGATATAAGAATACTTCTCCGAAGGCGTCAGGAACAGGCTTTCCACCTCGGGGGCGAGCTGGCGGTTCATGTTGGCCAGCTGAAATTCGTATTCGAAGTCGGAAACCGCACGCAGGCCGCGCAGCAACACATTGGCGTTCACGTCCTTGACGAAATGTGCCAGCAGCGTGGAAAAGCCTACTACCTCGACGTTGGGCAGGTGCTTGAGCACTTCCTGGGCCAGCTCGACCCGCTGCTCCAGAGGAAAGGCCGGGTTCTTCTTGGTACTGGCCGCCACCGCTACCACCACCTTGTCGAACAGTTTCGAAGCCCGCTCAACCAGGTCGGTATGGCCTTTGGTGATCGGGTCGAAGGTACCGGGATAGAGGACGGTATTCATTACGACGAATCCTGCATCTGTGGGCTAGGGGGCAGATGGTAGCCCAACGCCGGGGGTTGAGTCATCACGCCCGTCATTGTGAGCGACGGTATGGCGCTTCCAGCGCCCTCCCGCCGTGGCCGTACCACCCCGTCATTGCGAGGGCCGTAGGCCCGTGGCAATCCAGGCAGGAGTGCGTGTGGCAAGGGCGTATGGATTGCCACGTCGGCGGATGGCCGCCCCCCGCTCCTCGCAATGACGGAGTGGGGGCGTGGTCGGGTTCAGGCCCGACTTAATTCACTGGCCAGGCCGGTGGCCAGTTTGGCGACGATGCCGTAGATCGACAGCTGCGGGTTGGCGCCAATGCTGGTGGGGAACAGCGAACCGTCCAGCACCGTGAGGTTCTCAAGCTGATGGTGGCGGCCCTGGCTGTTGACCACCGCCCGTTGCGGATCATCACCCATGGCGCAGCCTCCCATGACATGGGCACTGGCCAGGCGTACATCGTGGATGCGGTAGCTCAGACCTTCGACCTGCTGGCGGAAGTCGGCCATGGTGCGGCTGGCGCGGCCGTGGACGTGGACCGGGAACACCTCGCGGGCACCGGCGGCGAACTGGATTTCCGCCATGGCCAGATAGGCCCGGCGAGCCCCTTCCCACAGGTAATCGGTGAGCGGGTAGTCGAGTACCGGGGTGGCGTCGTCGCGCAGCACGACGCTGCCGCCGGGGCTGGCATCGTCGAAACCGTCACGCAACAGGGCCAGCATGATATTGCTGTGAGCCAGCTGGCGCATGCGCTGGAAGTTCTCCTGGCCGTGACTGCCGAGCAGCGCCGAGGTGATGCTGGGGTACATGGGCGGCACTTCCAGCTTGAAACCCATGGGCCCGAGAGCACCCTGCTGCCACTGGAAGTGATCCGAGTAGATCGACTGCGGCGCACCGTAGAAGCCGTTGATCGGCTGATCGAACTGAGCCAGGGTGAAGTTGACCGGGTGCAGAAAGGTCCGCTTGCCCAGACGCTGATGCGGGTCCGGAGCCTTGGAGCGCAGCAGCAGCGCCGGACTGTTGATACCACCGCCAGCCAGCACCACATGGCGGGCGCGCAGACGCAATCGTGGGCCATCGGCCAGAGTCTGGAGCTGGTTCATGGCCCGGCATTCAACTTCACTGATCTGATCGCCGTTGAACTGCAGACGTTCGGCCCGGGCTCGGTAGATCAATACTGCGCCACGCTCCAGCGCCGCCGGCAGGGTGGTCACCAGCATCGACTGCTTGGCGTTGACCGGGCAGCCGGTGCCGCAATAGCCGAGGTTCCAGCAACCGCGCACGTTGCGCGGGATCACTGCCCAGTGCCAGTCGAGCGCCTCGCAGCCACGCCGGATCACGTCGTTGTTGGCATTGGGCGGCACCGCCCAGGGGCTGATGCCCAGGCGTTCTTCCATTTGGGCGAACCAGGGCGCCAGGCTGGCACTGTCCAGACCGGACACCGCATGCGCCTCGGCCCAGTGCTGGAGCGTTGGTTCTGGCGTGCGGAAGCTGCTGGTCCAGTTGACGGTGGTGGTGCCGCCAACGGCCCGGCCCTGGAGAATACCGATGCCGCCGTCGCGGGTGGCCCTGGCCGAGCCTTCCTGGTACAGCTCGGCATAGGCCTTGGCCTCGTCGTTCTTGAAGTCGCTGGAGGTCTTGAGGGCGCCTTCCTCGAGCACAATCACCTTGAGCCCGGCTTCGGCCATAATCTGCGCACTGGTGCCGCCGCCGGCACCGCTGCCAATGATGATGACATCGGCTTCGAAGACGCTGTTATCCGGCTGGAGACTGGCGTCGATGACCTGCCAGCCGCGCTCAATGCCCTGGCGGAAAATATCAGGTACGGACATAAATCACCTCGTGTGAACGGCTCAAATCTGCGGTGGGCCGGGGTAGCCGGTGGTTTCCCAGGACAGGGGCAGGGCGTACCAGGCCATCAGCAACAACTGGCTGAGAGCCTTGTAGCCCTGGCGCAGCATCTCCAGGCGGCTGTCGCGCCAGCGCTGCAAGAAGGCTTCCAGGCGCTCTGGCGAGGCTTGCTCCCAACTGCCCCAGATGCCGGTCAGCGGACCGCGAGTCAACGGCAGGCTGAGCAGGCCGAGCAGGTCGTGAACATCCTTTTGGATCGCCGCCGAGGTATGCGCCAGGCTGATATCCAGCTGGCGCAGGGTGGCAGTGATGGCCTGCGGCTGATTGGTCAGCGCAGGATGGTTACCGACCAGTGCTGGCAGCAGGGCCGCCAGCACGGGCAGGTCGCTGTCGCGCAGCACATCAAAGTCGCTACTCGGGCGGCTGGATGAGCAGCCGCTCAGGGTCGCGGTCAGGCCGACGGTGGTCAGCGCCAGACTGGCGCCGGCACCGATCTTGAGCAGTTCCCGGCGGCTGAGCCGGGTTTGGGTGAGAGATGTCATGAACCACCTCGTTGTTATGATTATTGTTGTGGGCAGTGATCAGCGAATAAATAAACGATAGATCAACTGCAACAGCTTGCCGCCGTAGGGCGGATAGATTGGCCGGGCGCCGTTGAAGCGCTGCTTGATATAGACCCCCTTGGCCTTACTGAAGGTCAGAAAACCCTCATGACCGTGGTAGTGACCCATACCCGACGGGCCAACGCCGCCAAAGGGCATGTCATCCTGGGCGACATGCAGGATGGTGTCGTTGATGCACATGCCGCCGGCATGGCTGTGCTGCATCACATGCTGCTGCTCGGCCCGGTCGTAACCGAAGTAATACAGCGCCAACGGCCGGGGCCGCTCGGCGATATAGGTCAGCGCCTGCTCCAGTGAGTCATAGGGCAGGATCGGCAGCAGCGGGCCGAAGATTTCTTCCTGCATCACCCGCATTTCATCGCTGACATCCAGCAGCAGGGTGGGTGCCAGGATCCGGGTGTCGTCCAGATTTTCGCCTGCCGGGTTGATGCTGATGACCCGCGCACCCTTGCTCAGGGCGTCATCCAGATAACCGCTCAGGCGCTGATGCTGGCGGGCATTGATGATCTGGGTGTAGTCGGGGTTGTTGCGCAGGCTGGGGTACATGTGGGTGAGACGCTGCTGCAGCGCCTCGACCAGGGCGTCCACCCGCTCGCGCGGGCACAGCACATAGTCTGGTGCCACACAGGTTTGCCCGGCATTCAGACCCTTGCCGAAGGCGATCCGCTCGGCGGCATCCTGCAGTGGCACATCGGCGCTGACGATGGCCGGTGACTTGCCGCCCAGCTCCAGCGTTACCGGGGTCAGGTTGTCGGCTGCCGCGCGCATGACGTGACGGCCGATGCCGGTGCCGCCGGTGAACAGCAGGTGATCGAAAGGCAGCTTGGAGAAGGCCATGCCGACCTCGGCTTCACCGGTCACCACGGCTACCTCGCTGTCATCGAACAGCTCGGCCAGCAGTGTGCGCAGGGCCTCGGCGGTGGCCGGGGTCGACTCGCTCATCTTGATCATCACCCGGTTGCCGGCGGCCAGTGCGCCAACCAGCGGGCCGATGGCCAGATACAGCGGATAGTTCCAGGGCACGATGATGCCGACCACGCCCAGCGGCTGGTAAATCACCCGTGCCTTGCCGGGCTGAAAGGCAAGGCCAACCTTGCGCCGCGAAGGGCGCATCCAGCGGCGGATGCGCTTGCTGGCGTAGTGGATGCCTTCGAGTGAGGGCATCAGCTCGGCCAGCCGGGTTTCATCGGCGCTGCGGCGGCCAAAGTCATCGCTGATGGCCTGGATCAGGGTTTGCTGATGACGCACCAGCGCGGCTCTGAGCTTGCTCAGTGCCTGGATGCGCTGTTCGGCGCTGGGCATGGGGGCGGCGAGGAAGGCCGCGCGCTGACGCTCGAACAACTGGTGCAGGTGTTCAATGGTGCGTTGTTGATCCTGCAGATAAGCGATATCCGCTACCATGTGGCCTCCGTAGGGCAGCCGTATGCCGGGTGGCAATCGGCTTTTTATCGTGATGGCTGCCATTTTTAGAGTAATTGCTCTAAAGTGTCAAATGCTCCAGACAGGAAACCGACCAAGCGCATGAAAACCCGTGAGCGAATTCTTCAGGCCAGCCTGCAACTGTTCAACGAACAGGGGGAGCGGGCCGTGACTACTAACCATATCGCTGCCCACCTGGGTATCTCGCCAGGCAACCTGTACTACCACTTCCGCAACAAGCAGCAGATCGTCACCGAGCTATTTGGTCGCTATGAGGCTCAGGTGGATGATTATCTGCGGGTGCCGGAGGGGCGGGCGCTGAGCCTGGAGGACAAGGCCCACTACCTGGAATCGATTTTTCGCGGGTTGTGGGATTACCGCTTTTTTCTGCGCGATCAGGAGCATTTGCTCAGCGCCGACCCGGACCTGGCCGAGCGCTATCGGCAGTTCTCACGCCGCTGCGTGAACAGTGGCCGGGCGATTTATCAGGGCCTGGCCGAGGCCGGGATTCTCGATGCCGAGCGGACCGATCCCGAGGTGTTGGCGATCAATAGCTGGCTGCTGATGACTAGCTGGATCAGCTTTGTTTACACCTCGGTGCTGGATGCGGATCAATCGGAATTGACCCCGGCACTATTGCGGCGCGGGGTGTATCAGGTGCTGGCCCAGGAGTTGGGGCTGCTGACCGAGCAGGCCCGCCCGGCCGTGCAGGCCATGCTGGCGGAGTATTACGCGCCGCTGGGCCATTGAGCGGGTTGCCTCAGCCGAGCTGCTGCGCCAGCCACTCTGGCAGGCGCCGCTCCAGATAATAGCCCGGCCGCCACGGCGGCCCTTCGATGAAGCCGACATGCCCGCCGCGCGGGTGCAGTTCCATCCGGGTGCTGGCCGACAGCTCGGCCAGTTCAGGCACGCTGTGGGGGTAAACGAAGGGATCGTTCAGCGCCTGTACGATCAGGGTCGGTACCTGAATGCCGGCAAGAAAGAATCGGCTGCTGCAACGCTGGTAATAATCGGCGGCGCTGGCGAAACCGTGCAGCGGGGCAGTAACCCGGTCATCGAAATCCCACAGGCTGTCCATGCCCTCCAGGGTGCCGAGCGCATCCAGTCGGGCCTGTTCGGCCGACAGGCTGTGATGCGCGAACAGGCGCCGCTTGTTGGCGACATAGGCCAGCAGATCGCGCAGAAAACGCGCCTGGTAGACCCGCGAAAACCCTTCGCCGATGCGGTCGGCGCACTGATCCAGGCGAAACGGAACCGAGACCGCCGCCGCAGCCTGCAACGGGCAGTCTGCCCCGCACTCACCCAGATACTTGAGCAGCACGTTGCCACCCAGAGAGTAGCCAACGGCGGCCAGGTCGTGCTGTGGCAGTTGCTGGCGCAGGTGCCCGACCACCTCGGCCAGATCGTCACTGGCCCCGGAGTGATAGCTTCTGGCCCGTTGATTGGGCTCACCTGAGCAGCCCCGCCAGTTGACCGCCACCGAACGCCAGCCGCGTGCCGCCAGAGCCTGCTGTTGGCCGAGAATGTAGGGCGACTCGGCACTGCCGGTCAGGCCGTGCAGCAGGATGATGCATGGGCCTGTGGTGGATTCGGGGCCGTACCAGTCCAGATCGAGAAAATCGCCGTCACTCAGGGCCAGGCGCTGGCGTTGGCGCGGCAGTTGAGGCCGGCGCCGCAGCAAGGGGCTGAACAGGGTTTGCAGGTGCCCGCCTGGTAACCAGCGGGCCGGACGAAAGCCGTTCATGACCCGGTCACGCCTGGCGTTGCCAGAGACTGTAGTAGACCTGGCCGGCGCGCTTTTCCCGGTGCAGCTGCCAGGAGGTGGGCAGCTCGAGCTGACTCGGCGGGGCTTCGCTTTCGATATAGATCCAGGCCCGTTTGCTCAGCCAGCCATTGGCTTCCAGCGCCTGACAGGTTGCGGGCAGCAGGTTCTGATGAAACGGCGGATCGAGAAACACCAGGTCGAAGGTTTCGCTGGCATTCTGGCCGAGCAGCGCCAGAGCATCCTGCTGACGCACTTCACCGCGGGTACAGTCGAGGCTGGCCAAGTGGCCGCGCAGGGTAGTGACCACCTCATGGCTCTGATCGCAGGCCAGCGCCCGCGCCGCCCCGCGTGACAGGGCTTCCAGAGTCAGGGCACCGCTGCCGGTGAACAGGTCCAGGCAACGGGCCCCTTCGGTATAGCCGCTGAGCCAGTTGAACAGGGTTTCGCGAACCCGGTCAGGGGTCGGGCGCAGGCCGGGTTGTTCGCTGAAGCCGAAACGCCGGCTACGCCACTGGCCAGCGATGATCCGCAGCTGCTGACTGCCGGCTTTGGCCTTGCTCTTGCTCATGCATCGGGCTCCTGCTCGGCGGTTTCGGTCTGGGTTTCGGTATGAGCTTCGTTGTGGGTCGGGCCGACAGTCACCACCAGCCGGTTTTCCGGGTCGAAATGACGGGCGAAGGCGGCGCGCACGTCTTCCACGCTCAAGGCCTGAACCCGCTCAAGAAACAGTTGCAGGTGATTGAGCGGCAGGTCGTAGAAACCGAGCATGCCCAACTGCCCGACAATCGCGGCATTGCTGGCCGTGGACAGGGCGAACTCGCCCATGATCTGGCGCTTGGTGCGTTGCAGCTCGGCTTCGCTCGGGCCGATTTCGATGAACTGATCAAGGCTGTCATGGATCACTTCCAGCGCCAGTTCGACCTGATCGGCGCGGGTCTGCATGCTGATCATGAACGGCCCCTTGGCCTGCATCGGCACCAGGCTGCTGCTGACCGAGTAGGACAGCCCGCGGGTTTCGCGGATCTGCTCCATCAGCCGTGAGCCGAAGCCCGAGCCACCGAGGATCTGGTTGCCGACGTAGAGCGCGGCATAGTCCGGGTCGTTGCGGCTGATGCCGTGCTGGCCGAGCAGGATGTGGGTCTGCTGGGAGTCGAAGTCGATATGCCGGTGGCCGGGCTCGATCGGGAACGGATCGGCGATCGGGCTGGCGGCGCGGCCCTGGGGCAGGGCCTCGGCAATCCGTCGGGCGATGCGTTCGGCCTGCTCGCGGTCGATGGCACCCACCAGGGCAATCACCGCATTGCCGGCGCTGTAGTAGCGCTGGTGAAATTCACGCAATTGCTCGCGGTCGATCTGCACCAGACTCTCGGCCTGGCCCTGGGGCAGAGTGCCGTAGGGGTGAGCCGGGTAGAGGTCGGTCCAGAAGGCCTCGCTGGCCAGGGCCGAGGGACGCTGCAAGCGGAAGCGCAGGCCGGCCAGCATCTGGTCGCGCAGCCGCTCCAACGCCTCTTCCGGAAAGCTCGGGCGGGCCACCACGGCAGTGAACAGTTCCAGCGCCGGGGTCAGCTTGTCTTCGGCAGTCAGGCTGCGCAGGCCGGCAATCGCCATGTCGCGATGGGCGCTGTTCTCGAATTCGGCACCCAGTTGCTCGAAACCGGCGGCGATGCTGCCGGCGTCCCGCTCGCCAGTGCCCTCGTTAAGCATGGCGTTGGTCAGGGTCGCCAGTCCGGGCAGATGCTCATCGCGGCTGGCGCCGGCGGCGAAGGTCAGGCGCACATCGAGCATAGGCAGCTCGTCAGCCCGCATGAAATAGACCCGTGCGCCCTGAACGGTGGTCCAGTGCTGCAGGTCAAGCTGGCGGCGGGCCGGAGCCTGATCCAGATCGACCTCGGCCAGCGAACGCAGCTTGGGCAGGGGCTCCTCGTCAATGCTGCTGGGCGCCTCGGTCAGTTCGGGGGTACTGGGCTGGGCCGGCGCTTCGGGTTCGCTGATGCTGCGTTCCAGGCTGGGGCGCAGGGCCAGCGCCAATACCAGCAGCAGGGCCGCCAGGGTTACCAGCCAGCGCAGGGGGGATTGGAACCGGGCCATCAGCGCACCTCCTCGGGGTTGTTCGGCAGCACATGGGCGCGGGTCAGGCGCTCGCGGACCAGATAGCGGCGCGCCACCGCACTGATCTGCTCGGGGCTGACCGCTTCAAGGGCGGCGATATCTTCATCGACCAGCCGCCAGGACAGGCCAACGCTTTCTAACTGGCCGATCTGGCTGGCCTGCTGGCTGATGCTGTCCTGACCGTAGACCAGACCAGCGATGGTCTGGGCCTTGACCCGGTTCAGCTCTTCGGTGCTCGGTGGTTCCAGCTTGAGCGCTTCGATTTCCTGCCACAGGCGCTGTTCCAGTTGCTCCAGATCGACGCCGCGGGACTGATTGGGAATGCCGCTGAGCAAAAACAGGCTGTCGCCGCGGCTGAACCCGTCGTAGCTGGCCGAGGCTGAGGTGGCGATGGCCTCGCCGCGCTCCAGGCGGCTGGCCAGCCGGGCGCTGTAACCGCCGTCGAGTACCCCGCGCAGCAGCCGCAGGGCGTAGATTTCCCAGGGCTGCTCGGTGGTATTCAGGCTCGGCACGTTGAAACCCATCAACAGGCTGGGCAGTTGCACGTTGAGGTTCAGGGTGAGCTGGCGCTCAGCACCGCCAGGCAGCTCCAGCGGCAGCTTCTGCGGCGGTACCGGGCCGGCCGGAATCGGCCCGAAGTGCTGCTGAACCAGGGCCCGGATCTCGGCCAGACGCACATCACCGACGATCACCAGAATGGCGTTGCCGGGCTGGTAGTGGGTCTGGTACCAGGCGCGCAGATCATCGACGGTCAGCCGCTCGATATCGTGCATCCAGCCGATCACCGGCTGACCATAGGGGCTGGCCATGTAGGCCTGACGCAGAAAGCGTTCAAAGGCCAGGCCGTTGGGGTTGTCATCGACCCGCAGCCGGCGCTCTTCCTTGATCACCTCCATCTCACGCTCGAACTCGTCCTCGGGCAGGCTCAGGCGGTGCATGCGTTCGGCTTCCATCTCCAGGGCAATCGCCAACTGATCGCGGCTGAGGATCTGGTAGTAGCCGGTGTAGTCGCGGCTGGTAAAGGCGTTTTCCTGGGCGCCTAGGCTGCTCAGCAGGCGCGAGGCCTGGCCCGGTGCCAGATTGTCGGTGCCCTTGAACATCATGTGTTCCAGTGCATGGGAAATACCGGTCAGGCCCGGCGGCTCATGGCTGCTGCCAACCCGGTACCAGAGCTGGGAGACCACCACCGGAGCGCGATGATCTTCGCGAACAATGACCTTCAGGCCGTTGTCGAGGGTGAATTCATGGGTCGGCTGACGTGGCTGGCTATCCTGCGCCCAGGCGCCCAGGCTAAACACCAGGACCAGCGTCAAGGCAATACTTTGTCGAAGCATGATCATTCCCGTTCAGACTAGGGTCATACCGCCGTAGGCGGAACTGGGGTAGGATAACCCGATTCTTTCATTACGCCCTTATGTAGCGGTTTATCCGCTGCCTGACTCAGATAGTGATCATTCATGTTTGGTTCCAAAGACAAGCCCGAACACCCCAAGCGCGACGAGCAGGACAAACCCAAGAAAGGCCTGTTCGGCTGGATGCGCGGCAAGGACGACGCCCGACCCGATGAAGCCGCGCCTGTCGAACCCGCCGAGCCTGCTGCACCGGCCTCGGCCGATGAAAAGGCCCGCCAGGTAGCCGCCGAACTGTTTTCCGGCCTGGGGCAGGGCGAGCCGCCCGCCGCCAGTGAAGCCCCAAGCCCCGAGCCTGAACCCAAGGGCTTCTTCGCCCGGATGAAGGCGGGGCTGGCCAAGACCAGCGTCAATCTTGGCGAAGGCATGGCCAACCTGTTTCTGGGCGAGAAGGAAATCGACGACGACCTGCTCGAAGAAATGGAAACCCGCCTGCTGATGGCCGACGTGGGTATCGAAGCCACCACCCTGATCATGGAGTCGCTCCAGGGTCGGGTACGGCGCCGCGAGCTGTCGGACCGCAAGGCCCTGTATCGCGCCCTGCAGGACGAACTGGAAAGCCTGCTGGCGCATGTCGCCAAACCGCTGGAAGTCGACACCGCCAAGCAGCCCTACGTGATTCTGGTGGTCGGGGTGAACGGGGTCGGCAAAACCACCACCATCGGCAAGCTGGCCAAACGGCTCCAGGGTGAAGGCAAGCAGGTGATGCTGGCCGCTGGTGACACCTTCCGCGCCGCTGCCGTCGAGCAGTTGCAGGTCTGGGGCGAGCGCAACCAGATTCCGGTCGTGGCCCAGCATACCGGGGCTGACTCGGCGTCGGTGGTATTCGACGGCCTGCAGGCCGCCAAGGCCCGTGGCATGGACGTACTGATTGCCGACACCGCCGGCCGGCTGCACAACAAGGACAACCTCATGGATGAGCTGAAGAAGGTTAAGCGGGTGATGGCCAAGCTGGATGCCGAGGCCCCGCACGAGGTGCTGCTGGTGCTCGATGCCGGCACCGGCCAGAACGCCATCAGCCAGACCAAGCTGTTCAATGAAGCGGTCGATTTGACCGGTCTGGTGCTGACCAAGCTTGACGGCACCGCCAAGGGCGGGGTGATCTTTGCCCTGGCCAAGCAGTTCGGCCTGCCGATCCGCTATATCGGCGTGGGTGAACAGATCGACGACCTACGGCCCTTTACCGCGCCGGAGTTCGTCAAGGCCCTGTTTGGACGCGACTGATCGATGATCCGCTTCGAGCAGGTCAGCAAACGTTACCCCAACGGTCATCAGGGGCTGGACAACCTCAGCTTTCATATCCGCGCTGGGGAAATGGTCTTCATTACCGGCCACTCCGGCGCCGGCAAGAGCACCCTGCTCAAGCTGATCATGTGCATGGAGCGCCCCAGTAGCGGCCATGTGCATGTTGGCGGGCAAAACCTGCGTGATCTGGGCAGTGCCGATATTCCCTACCTGCGTCGCCAGGTTGGTGTGGTGTTCCAGAACCACCAGTTGCTGTTCGACCGCACGGTGTTCGACAACGTCGCCCTGCCGCTGATCATCAATGGTACCCCGGCCGACGAGATTGGCCGCCGGGTGCGCGCGGCGCTGGACAAGGTCGGGCTGCTGAGCAAGGAAGGCAGTTACCCGATTGCGCTGTCTGGCGGTGAACAGCAGCGGGTTGGCATCGCCCGGGCGGTGGTGCACAAGCCGGCACTGCTGCTGGCTGACGAGCCAACCGGTAACCTTGACCCGGGGCTGTCGGCTGAGATCATGGCGCTGTTCGAGGACTTCAACCGGGTGGGCGTGACCGTACTGATCGCCAGTCACGACCTGCCGCTGATCGCCAAGCTCGACCACCGCATGCTGACCCTGCATCAGGGCCGCCTGCTGCAGGACGGGGAGGGCGCATGAGTCGCAAACCAACCACCAGCCAGGAAAGCCGGCGCAAGGCGCCCAGTGGCGCGGCCCGTTCCCGGCGCGACTGGCGGCACCCGCTGCGCAGTTGGAGTGGCAGCCACCGGGCCAGTGCCCGGCAGGCACTGGAGCGTGTGCGCCAGCAGCCCTTGAGCAGCCTGATGACTGTGCTGGTCATGACCATCGCGCTGGCCTTGCCGATGGGCCTGACCGTATTGATCGACCAGATTGAACGGTTGGGGATCGACTGGCAGCGCTCAGCGCAGTTGTCGGTCTACCTGGAAGACAGCGTGACTACTGAGCAGGCCAAGACCCTGACAGCACAGGTGGCGGCGCTGGACGGCGTGGCCGATGCCCAATTGCTGGACAAGGATCTGGCTCTGGCCGAGTTCCAGCAGCATTCCGGGCTGGGTGACGCCCTGCAGCAACTGGCCTACAACCCCTTGCCGGCGGTAATCGTGGTCACTCCCAGCAGCCTGGACGGCGGCGCGGCGGCATTGCAGCCACTGCGCGATCAACTGGCCGCTCTGACAGGGGTCGAGCTGGTGCAGATCGATCTGCAGTGGGTCGAGCGCCTGAGTGCCATCCTCGGGGTGTTCGAGCGCTTTACCGGCGCCCTGGCGCTGATGCTGATTTTGGCGCTGCTGCTGGTGATGACCAACACCATCCGGCTGGCGATCGAAAGCCGGCGTGAAGAGATTCTGGTGGTCAAGCTGGTCGGCGGCACCGATGCCTTCGTGCGCCGGCCGTTTCTGTATATCGGCGTGCTCTACGGGCTGATTGCCGGGCTGCTGGCCTGGGGCCTGTTGAGCCTGGGCCTGGCCTGGCTGAATGCCAGCGTGCGTCAGGTCGCAGCCCTGTACTACAGCGACTTTGCCCTGTCCGGCATGCCGCTGGCCGACGGTCTGACCCTGCTGGCCGGGGCCATGCTGCTGGGTCTGGCCGGCGCCTGGCTGGCGGTTGGACGACACATCCGGGACATCGAGCCGCAGTAGCCTGCGGCCCTTATGTTTCGGAACTTTTACCCCGGTTTCACAGTCCGATTGGGCAGTGATACACTGCACCGTCTTTACATGGGGAGTTCAAACATGAGCACTGCTTTGCAGCCCGTACATAACCTGGTTCCCGGCGCGAACCTGGAGGCTTATGTCCAGACCGTGAGCAGCATCCCGGTACTCAGTGCCGAGGAAGAGCGCGAGCTTGCGGATCGTTTGTTCTACCACGAGGATCTGGACGCCGCGCGCCAACTGGTCATGTCGCACCTGCGTTTCGTTGTGCACATTGCCCGCAGCTATTCCGGCTATGGTCTGGCCCAGGCCGATCTGGTTCAGGAAGGCAATGTCGGCCTGATGAAGGCGGTCAAGCGCTTCAACCCGGAAATGGGCGTACGTCTGGTGTCCTTCGCCGTGCACTGGATTCGCGCCGAGATTCACGAGTTCATCCTGCGCAACTGGCGCATCGTCAAGGTTGCCACCACCAAGGCCCAGCGCAAACTGTTCTTCAACCTGCGCAGCGCCAAGAAAAAGCTGGCCTGGCTCAACCACGATGAAGTCAACGCCGTAGCCGAAGACCTCGGCGTGGCCGCCCACGAAGTGCGCGAGATGGAAAGCCGTCTGTACGGCCAGGATCTGGGCTTTGACGCTGGCGCCGACGATGACGACGACGCCACCTACGCGCCGGTTCACTATCTGGAAGACAAGCGCTACGACCCGGCCACCCTGCTGGAGTCAGCCGACTGGTCGGACAACTCGGTCGGCCATCTGCAGCAAGGCCTGGCCAGTCTCGACGAGCGCAGCCGCGACATTCTCTATCAGCGCTGGCTGGCCGAAGAAAAGGCCACCCTGCATGAGCTGGCAGCCAAGTACCAGGTCTCGGCGGAACGCATCCGCCAACTGGAAAAGAACGCCATGAACAAGCTGAAGAAAAATCTGGAGGCCGAGGTCGCGGCCTGACGCGTCCGGCTTCGAGCGCTTTACTACAGGGCATCCCACGGGATGCCCTTTTGCTGTCCAAGGGGGACAAAACTGAATGGATACCCGAATGCGTGTGCGTATTGCCACGATCCTGAGTGCGGTAGTGCTGAGCTTTTTTGCTCTGGGCTACTGGATGGGCGGTGAAGACACCGCAGAGCCGCTGGCCTGGCAAGAACGCTATAACGACGCGCTATGGGTGCCGCTCAAGGAGCGCCAGCTGGAACTGGGCACGCTTGAGCGCACCCTGGGCGAGGGTCGGCTGTGGCTGATCAGTGCCGATGACCAGCCGCTGCTGGTCAGCCGTTATGGCCTGCAGAGCGATGGGCAGGCCTGGCGCGTGCAGGCGGTAGTCGAGCTGAACGCCGAGCAGATGGACAGTCTGGTTCAGGCCCAGGCCTGGCAACCCGGCCAGCACGACCAGCCGTTGTCACCAGCGGTTGGTGAAGCGCTGGCAGCACAAGCGATCAGCCGGCTCAGTCTGATCCCGGCCGAGGCCGTAGATGTAGAGCAGATTCAGGCCACCTTCGGTAACCCGGATATGCGTCTGGAAGTAGCCGAAGGTGAAGCCTGGGTCTATCCCAAGGCTGGGGTGGTGATCGCCGTGACCGGCGAGCAGGCCCACTCGGTTATGTATGGCCTGCAGGGCGGGTTGTAACTCAAGCCCCACTCAACCTTTCACGCCAATAAGTAAAACTGAGCCACTGCGGCGCGCCACGCCTGGCCTCCACCTGATCGAGATAGTGGCGGCCACCCAGTTGCCGGGTCTGGCGTTGAATCCAGTTGGCCCGGTTCTGGACATGGGCCGGCGGGTTGGCCGCACTCCATTGCCGGGGATTGGGCAGTACCGCCGCCAGCAGCGCACTCTGGCGCTGTGACAGGTAACTGCCACCGATGCCGAAGTGATGGCGGGCCGCCGCCTCGACGCCGAACACACCGTCATCCCACTCGACGATGTTCAGGTACATCTCCAAAATCCGCTGCTTGGGCCACAGCAGTTCGATCCAGAAGGTGTACCAGGCCTCCAGCCCCTTGCGCGGCCAACTGCGGCCAGACCAGAGAAACAGATTCTTGGCCACCTGTTGGCTGATGGTACTGGCGCCGCGCAGGTTGCCGCCCCGACGGTTGTGCTCCAGCGCCGCGCGGATAGCGGCCAGATCAAAACCGCCATGATTGGCGAAATGCTGGTCTTCAGCGGCGATCACCGCCATTTTCATACTGTCCGGGATATGGTCATACCTCAGCCACTGGTGTTGAATCACCAGAGCGTTTTCACCGCCGCGGGCCTGCAGCCAGCGCTCAAACATCAGCATCGAACCGGGTGCCGGCGCCCAGCGCAGTACAATCACCGGCAGCAGGCTGATCAGCAGCAGGATCAGCAGCCACTTGGCGGTTTTGCGTAGTATGGTCTTTAACATGGCAGGCCGGACTGACAGCGTTTCTGAAGGTCCGGCCAGTATAGATCGGGGGAATTGCATGGCCAAACTCTTGTTGCTGCTGGCCTCGCTCAGCGGATTTACTGGCGTGGCGCTCGGCGCCTTTGCCGCCCACGGGTTACGCAGCCGGCTGCCGGACAACCTGCTGGCCGCCTTTCAGACCGGCGTGCAGTACCAGCTCTGGCATACGGCGGCGCTGATCGGCGTCGCCTTGCTGCTGTTGCGCTTTCCTGACTCGGGGCTGTTCAAGGTCGCCGGTGGGTTGTTTGTGGCCGGTATTGTGCTGTTTTCCGGCAGCCTCTATGTGCTGGCGCTGAGCGGGCTGGGCAAGCTCGGGATCATTACCCCGTTCGGTGGCGTGTGCTTCCTGCTGGCCTGGCTGCTGTTGGGCATAGGCGCCTGGCGGGCGCTGTAAGAGGGCACCGTTTCGCGCTATCATAGCCGCTTTGCGCAAACCTCCACCGAGTAGTCCATGCATATCCAACTCAATGGCGAAGCCTATGAGCTTAACCAGCCGCTGACGCTGGCCGAGCTGGTCGAGCATTTGGGCCTGACCGGCAAGCGTCTGGCCGTCGAACACAACCTGGAGATCGTGCCGCGCAGCCAGCACGGCGACATCCGCCTGAGCGATGGCGACCGGGTGGAAATCGTCCATGCCATCGGTGGCGGCTGATCTGCACCCGCGCCGCCCCTAACCGTTTCCAGCCCGCCCCAACCCGGAGAGCCCCATGACCGACCTCACTCAGGATGCCTTTGAAATCGCCGGCGTACGTTACAACTCACGGCTGCTGGTGGGCACCGGCAAATACAAGGACCTGGAAGAAACCCGCCAGGCCATCGAAGCCTCCGGCGCCGAGATCGTCACCGTCGCCATCCGCCGCACCAACATCGGTCAGAACCCTGGCGAGCCCAACCTGCTCGACGTGATCCCGCCGGATCGCTACACCATTCTGCCCAACACCGCCGGCTGCTACACCGCCGAAGATGCCGTGCGCACCTGCAAACTGGCACGCGAACTGCTCGACGGCCACAAGCTGGTCAAGCTGGAAGTACTGGCCGACCAGAAAACCCTGTTCCCCAACGTGGTAGAAACCCTCAAGGCCGCCGAAGTGCTGGTCAAAGACGGCTTCGACGTCATGGTCTACACCAGCGACGACCCGATCATCGCCCGCGAACTGGCCGCCATGGGCTGCGTCGCCGTCATGCCGCTGGCCGGCCTGATCGGCTCCGGCATGGGCATCTGCAACCCCTGGAACCTGCGCATCATCCTCGAAGAAGCCACCGTGCCGGTGCTGGTCGATGCCGGGGTCGGCACCGCCTCCGACGCCACCGTAGCGATGGAGCTGGGCTGCGCCGCCGTACTGATGAACACCGCCATCGCCCACGCCAAACAGCCTGTGCTGATGGCCGAAGCCATGAAGCACGCCATCATCGCCGGGCGCGCCGCCTACCTGGCCGGACGCATGCCGCGCAAACTCTACGCCAGCGCCTCTTCGCCGCTGGATGGCACTTTTTTCTGAGAATGCGTCTACGGACTGCTGCGCGTCGGCCCTACTGCGTTAAAAACAGGCTCGGAATGCTCATTTACAACTCGTAAACTCCGCTTCCTCGCCTGTTTTTGCCTTGTATGGCTCTAGCTCGCTAGACCGTAAACACATTCTACGAACTTTTATTTTTTCGAGGCCTACCGATGACCGACAAGCCTGAAAGCGATAGCTCCGTCGCCCCTGAACACCGCCGCACCATCAAGAGCTTCGTCATGCGCGCCGGGCGCATGACCGAAGCCCAGCAACGTGGTGTAGAGCAGGGCTGGCCGCAGTTTGGCCTGAACCTGGAGCAAGGGCTGCTGGATCTGGATCAGGTCTTTGGCCGCAGCGCCCCGCGCAGCCTGGAAATCGGCTTCGGCATGGGCCAGTCGCTGCTGGAAATGGCGGAAAAGGCCCCCGAGCAGGACTTTATCGGCATCGAAGTGCACCGCCCCGGCGTCGGCTCGCTGCTCAATGGCGCGCTCAAGGCCGGCCTGACCAACCTGCGGGTCTATGACTGCGACGCCATCGAAGTGCTCGACAAGGCCATCCCCGATGCCAGCCTCGACCGCCTGATGCTGTTCTTCCCCGACCCCTGGCACAAGAAAAAGCACCACAAGCGCCGCATCGTCCAACTGGCCTTTGCCGAAAAAGTCCGGCAGAAACTCAAGGTCGGCGGCATCTTCCACATGGCCACCGACTGGCAACCCTACGCCGAGCACATGCTGGAAATCATGAACGCCGCCCCCGGCTACCGCAACCAGTCCCCCGACGGCACCTGGGTCCCTCGCCCGGAAGAACGCCCGATCACCAATTTCGAGAAGCGTGGCGAGCGGCTGGGGCATGGGGTGTGGGATTTGAAGTTTGAGCGGGTGGAGTGAGGGGAAGGTACTGTTCACTTGGATTGCTTCTGAACCAGTGCGTGTGAAACGAAAAACCGGGCCTAGTGCCCGGTTTTTTGTGGGGGTTACGTGGCTTCTTATGCGGCGTATTTGTCTTTCATCAGAAACGCATAGGCGGTGGTGAAGGCCGTCTCCTGATAGGCCTTGAGGCCAGTATCCGCGAACTCAATCTGAATCGGATTGCGTTTCAATAAGTCCTTGATCTCGGTTGTCGACAGAATGACCACATCAAGATCGCTGATCAGTTCAATCGCCGCTTCCAGCTTGAAACCCACCGCACCACCGGCAAACTTGCCCTTCATCGGCCGCTGGCGAATAACCACCTTGTCCACAGGGTAATCCTGCATCAGCTTGGCAAAGGTCTGCTGGAAGTAGCGCAGCTCAGCGGTGCTGTGAACATCTTTCAGCGTCAGCCGCCGGGAGCGGCAGTCAGGCAACTCGAAAATGTCGTCGCTCAGCGACAGCAGACAGAGATTCACATCGTTACTGTTGATTTCAATGCCACAGACTTTCATAGGGTGCTCGATTCGGGTTTATCCGGGCATTGTAGCGCAAAATGGTTGGGCTATATGGGGCTGCGCCGGCTTGGTGGTTCAGCTCGGTGAGTCATAGGGCAGGGGGCTTTCGAGGAGCTTCTATGGAAAGCTACGCTGTAATGACCCAGCGGATTTTGCACACCTAAGCCGCTAATTGTTGATAAACCACGCTGGGTGTTTTCATTCCCAGCGCTTGATGAGGGCGTTGTTCGTTGTAGTACTTGAACCACGCTCTCAGCGTTGTCCTGGCTTCATCCAGTGACTGGAAGTTATGCAGCCAGAGGCACTGCTCTTTTACCGTTCGGATCAGCCGCTCGACCATTCCGTTCAGCCAGATGCTCGTTGATCCTGGGTTTGGCTTTGGTGGGCCGATAGTAATAGCTGCGCCGGGAAATACCGGACCAGCGACAAGCCTGGACTACCGTCACCGCATCGCCATTGGCCGCCATCTCGGTCACAACCCGCTCGATCAATCGTCGGTCGATTCGAGATGGCGCTGTAACTTTTTTCGGAACTTGAGCTCCAGCATGGCCTCTCCATAGGCTTCCTTGAGGTCACGCAGTTGCGACTCGTATTGCTCGGCAATGTCCTTGGGATTGGCCTTCAGAGCATTCTCCATGCCGGCTTCTGCATCATCCATCCACTTCTCGATCTCTTGCTGGGTGAGATCGTAGTGACGGGCAGCCTACGGAACGGTGGTTTGCCCTCGGTAGATTTGCTTGATCAGCTCCGCTTTGCGTTTGGCTGTCCAGCGCTTGATGTCAGGTTCTTGCGTCATGCTTCACTCCATTTACTGAAGCGACTTTAGCATGTGCAGGTTTTCACTGGGTCATTACATGGCAGCGTTGTAAGATTCGATCCTCTTCCTTCAGATGCTTTGGCGGTATTGTGTGCCTCACGACAAACTAACCGGAGATTTTTCATGGGTCAGAATGTAGTGTTAACACCCGGCCGCCAGATGTACCACTTTGCTCAGCTTCGCGAAGAGGTCGGTGACCTCGGCTTGATCGGATTAATGGCTGAAAGGTTGCTCAACACAGTGCACTGCTCTGCAGCTGCGGCCGTGCGGGCCGCTGCAGATCAGTTTGAGATTCTGGAAAAAATGCAAAATGGGGTTCCCGTATTTTCCGACATGCGGGCAGCAAAGGGACTGGGGCGCATGGGAGACAAGGGTGTAGTTTTGACGATTGACGCCTCAAAAGGCATCGGTCATGAGAGTTAATGACATGAGCAAACCAGAAAAAAAGGGCTCTGCTGATACTCGCTACGAACCGAATGTGTCGATCAGTGCTCTCGACAAAAAAGCTCGCTTTAACGCCGATGACTTCTACAGGCACCTCACCTCAGAATTTGAGGTGACTGAGAAGGGTTATCAGCCATTGAAAGAGTTGATGGCTGCTTATGGCATCGATTCGACTGACATCCTAGGCTCCGATTATCCAGAGGATCCTGACTCGCCCCCGCGCAATGATCTCATGCTGTTCGAAAAGGCCAAGCTTGCGGTTCTCGCAAGGCGGATGTCTGTGCGAAGCAAAAAATGGCGTCCCTATGCTTTGTTCGCAAAGCCATCGATGAGCGCTGTCCTAGGTTCGAAGGCGCCAAGTAGCAAATACCATAAGCAAGAGCGGGATAAGATGCTCCTGTACTACCTCACAGAGTTGAAGAGCGGGATTCCAGCGCCGGCGCAGGGTTCTGCGCAACCTTTGTTGGAAAATAACGATGGCTTTGAGCTAGCGGGCGGACGCTTTGAGCAACGCTCAATGGGGATGACCTACGTCGTCGCAAACTTCTTGGCTGCTCGTCAGCGGGAAGTCGTGGTAAAGAACAACTGGGAAAACGGCTGGAGGGATTCAGAAAACAAGCTTGCGTCCTGGCCGCCGCACGTTCCGCCCGAGTATGGCGCATCTGAAGCGGTAGATATAACGAGAAAAGCGTTTGTCGCCATGCTTGAAGCTGTCCCTCCCGAAGCATCCAAAGACATGGCAAGGGTCCGATTAATTAAGGATCATTTCCTCGACGCAGAATCGTCCCACTGGCGAGAGGCATGTGAGCTTGACAAGAGCCTGTTGGCTGACATTCCTCCCGAGATCAGCAGGTTAGACCTTCGCGTAACTCGCGATCATATTAAGGAAGGCGTCGCCAGCGCCTTAGGCGTTGAGGTTCATGATCTACCTGGGAATCTTGTCCGCCAGGCGGAGTGCCTCGTTCGCCTCTATGGACATAAGCATTGCCCTAATATGACGAATCCAGAGAGACTTAGGTATTTCCGAGAACTCCAAGCTCCACACCAAACAGCGATGGCCGCAGTGTTACTCTTCAGTTTAAAGCGTACGTCCCGGCAGATAGTGCTCAGTCTCCCTGGCGAGACCCACTCCAAGGTCTATGTGCATAAGGCTTTTTTGATGGCGCTCGCAGCTGCAGGGGTTGATCTGAACGAAAGCTTAGAGACTAACGACCAGCAGCTAACATCTGTGGTCGACAACATGGATACCAAGGTACTGACCTACCTGACGTCGCTTTTCTCAATCGTCACCATGGCCGATGATGGTCATCGAAACCACCTCAAAATGGAGTACTTAGCAAGCCATCTCAAGGTCAAAATCGAGCGCAGGGCCCTCTTGGCTGAACTCCCGCAGTTGCTAAAACCTTACAGCTGCCGTTTGGCCTATCAGTTGATGGGAGATTTCATGTCCTGCCTATACGAACACACAAAAAATCCAATGTCCTGATCAGGCTGCCGACTAGAGCAGCTTCTTGGTATCCTCAGCCTAGGGACCGATTGGCCATCTCTCTCGCTGAGGGAGGCCACTGCTACCAAGCATAGGCGCCGCTGCGAGATACCTGAATCCCCCCAACCTCACCGCCTCCTCTTAAGCAACGGCAACACCGCCAGCACCACTAGCACGCCGCCAAGCACCCGCACCAGGCCTATATCGACAGAGCTTCTGCCGGCACCGGTGTAGCCCATCCAGCGAAACCCGGTCTCTGGGTCGGTGGTCAGCATCAGCAGGCCAAGAACGCCCACCATCAACAAAAAGGCATAGGGGATCAGGTGCATGGGTGTGTTTCTCCCTATTAAGTCATCGCATTGGCGACAGGTGCATGTTTGGCAATCAGGTCAGTTACCCAGTCGATGAATACCCGTAGCTTGCGGCTGATATGCCGGTTAGGTGGGTAAGCCACATACAGAGGCATGCTATCGAGGGTCCAGTCGGTGAACAGGGGCAGCAGTTCGCCGCGCTGCTGAAAGGGGCTGGACATGTACTGTGGCAGCCAGAGTACGCCGAGTCCGGCCAGGCCGGCGGCGAGGTAGGCGTTGCCGTCGTCAACGGCCAGTGCATAGCGCCCGTTGATCTGCAGGCTTTCGTTCTGCCTGTGCAGGGCGTAGGGCACCGCCCGGCCGGTTCGCGCCCACAGAAAGCCGACGATCCGATGCTCTGAGTCCTCCAGCTCGTGTGGATGGGCCGGGGTGCCGAAGCGCTCGATGTAGCTTGGTGCGGCGAACACGCCCAGTTCAAGATCACCAACCCGTCGCGCCATCAGCGATTGATCCATCAACTCGCCGCCGCGCACTACGCAATCGACATGTTCATCGATGATGTCCACCACGCGGTCGCTGACGCCCAGGTCAATCTGGATATCCGGGTAGCGGGCATAGAAATCAGGCAATGCCGGGACCAGAATCATGCTGGCCAGCGGGCTGGGTACGTCCACCCGCAGGCGCCCGCTGGGCAGGGCCGATGCGCTGGACAGGCTGGACTCGGCATCTTCCATGTCGGCCAGCAGTCTGATGACCCGCTCGTAGTAGGCTGCGCCATCGGCCGTTACGTTGACCTTGCGGGTGGTGCGATTGAGCAACTTGACCCGCAGGCGCGTTTCCAACTGCTGGATTAGCAGCGATACGGTGGTTTTGCTCATGTGCAGGGTTTCGGCAGCCTTGGTAAAGCTCCCGGCTTCTACCACACGGGCAAACGCCTGCATTGCGTCAAAACGGTCCATTTTCGCCCCGGTTGATCGGTGGATTGTTTGGCATTCACAAACAGTGCTGGTTAGCCTTGCGCGTTTATCGCCCCGGCGCAAGTTTCTAGAGTATCTCCATGGGGCTTTCACGGCCCGCCCAGTCCACATGATGGAGGTAGTTATGTCGCAACGTGATGTTGTTTTCCCGCCTGGTCGCCATGCGCTCTACGAGCGCAACCGTTATTCGCCGGCGGTGCGCTCCAATGGTTTTCTGTTCGTGTCCGGTCAGGTCGGCAGTAAGGAAGATGGCTCGCCGGAACCGGATCTGAAAAATCAGGTGCGCCAGGCTTTCACCAATCTGAACGCGATTCTTGCCGCCGCTGGCGCCAGCTTCGAGGATGTGGTGGATGTGACGGTGTTTATCGTCGATCCGCAGTCGAAATTCGACATCATCTGGCCGGTGGTGCAGGAGTTCTGGGGCGAGCCGCCGCATCCGACGGTGACCGCGGTTGGTGTGACCTGGCTGTATGGGTTTGATTTTGAGATCAAGGTGATCGCCAAGTTGCCGCAGCAGTGAGTTGCAGCCGCTCAAGATAGCGGGGCTGGGCTGTCATGTTGTTGTAATGTGCATGTCATCTTTTTTGCGCATTCTGGCGGCCCACTGCTGACTATCTGATTTCAATGAGGCTGTTGATGCGCTCTGTTTGTCGCCGACTTATGCAATACCTGGGGGTCTCCCTGGCCTTGGTCTCTGGCCCGGTATCTGCCCACGCGCTGGAAATTCATGGCTCCAACACTGTGGGCGCCACCCTGGCACCGATGCTGATGAGCGCCTTTCTCGAGCAACTGACGGGCGAATCCGTCAGCGCCAGCGCTACCGGCGCTGACAACGAGACAGTGCTCAGGACCCGGCATCAGGGTCAGCCGCTCAGTGTGTTGATCGCCGCTCACGGCACCAGCACCGGTTTCGCTGCGATGCGGGCTGGCCGGGCGGATATCTGGGCGGCTTCCCGGCGCATCACCGATACCGAAATCGCCAGCATGGCCGCGCAGGCGGACATGGTCAGCCCTAGTAGTGAGCATGTCATTGCGATTGATGGGCTGGCCATTCTGGTGCATCCCGCCAACCCGGTCAGTCAGTTGGATATCGATACGCTGGCGCGGATTTTTGCCGGCGATATCGGCAACTGGTCTGAGGTCGGCGGGCCGGATCGGGCGATTCAGGTCTATGCCCGCGACAGCCAGTCCGGCACCTGGGACACCTTCAAGGATCTGGTGCTGGCGGGCCGCTACAGCCTGACCGAGAGCGCCCGGCGCTACGAGTCGAATGACCTGTTGTCTGAGGATGTAAGCCGTGACCCGGGTGGCATCGGCTTTGCGGGTTTTGCCTCGGCTGGCAACAGCAAGTTGCTGGCGATTGCCGACGGTGCGGCACCGGCCTTGCAGCCGAGCAAGCTGTCGGTGGCCACGGAAGATTACCCGCTGTCCCGCCGGCTGTATCTCTACACCCCGGAGCTGGCCAGCAAGCCACTGCTCCAGGCCTTTATCGATTTTGCCCAGAGCCAGGCCGGGCAGGATGTCGTGGCCAAATCCGGTTTCTTTTCCCAGACCCCGTTTGCCGTCGATCCGGTGCTGGATGCCAGCGTGCCGGAAACTTTCCGGCGCCTGACGCAGAATTACCAGCGCCTGTCGGTAAATATGCGCTTTGCCGAGGGGCATACCCGGCTCGACAACAAGGCTCACCGCGACTTGCTGCGCATTCGGCAGTATCTGCAAGACACCGGCAAAACCGGTGCCGATCTGATGCTGATTGGTTTTGCTGATCAACAAAGCGGCGAACTGCGCGCGCAGATGATCTCCGAGCTGCGGTCCCAGTCGGTCAGCCGTGCGCTGCGTGACCTGGGTGTGCAGGGCCACGGCCATACCGGCTATGGCCACTACATGCCCGTGGGCGCAACTGGGGGAACCAGCGGCGCCCAGCGCAATGGCCGCGTAGAAGTCTGGGTGCGGCGCTGACGGGCTCAGCGAAACCGACTGCGGCTCAGGTTGCGTTGGCAGCCCTGATATTGCTGGTGGTAGCTGTTGGAGCGGGTATCCACGCGTCGCGCCACGCCCTGCAGCCAGGCTTTGTTGCGGTGGGTGCCGCGCCGGTATCCGCCCCAGCCTTCGTGGTAGTTCAGGTACTGGTGCTGGGCATCCCACTTGGAGATGCGGTTGATGCTGTGGGTTTTGTTGATGTACCAACCCATGAAGTCGATCGAGTCGGCAAAGTTTGTCCGGCTGGCTCGGCGGTTGCCGGTTTCCTGCCGGTAGTCATTCCAGGTTGAGCTAAGGGCCTGCGAGTAGCCCAGTGCGTCGCTGGGGCGGCCGGCGGGAATAAAGCCGAGGATGGTGCGCCGCGGCGGGCGGGCGTTATGCCGGAAGCTGGATTCCTGATACATCATTGCCATGGGCACATGCACGGGCACTCCCCAGGTCTTTTCCATTTGCAGCGCGTGGTAATGCCAGCCGCGCTGGTCGGCAAAGATATGGCAGATGTTCTCTTGGCGGGTGGGTACGGCTTTGCTGGCGCAACCGGCGAGCAGGGCAGCCAGTACCAGCAGGCTGATCAGTTTGCCGGCGGCGGGCCGGCGCGCTGTGGGGGTAAAGCGGGGCATGGCAGGTTCCTTGTTTTGTCGGATGATACCCATGGGGGCTGACAAAACAATCTTTCCTGGCCTCCGGTTTGTATCAGGGTAATTGCGGGAGGCTGCGCAAGCGCTGTCAGGTTGGCGCGGTGGATGGGTAGTTGCTGGGCCAGCCAGCGGCGTGCCCCGGGACCGGATGATGGTCCGGTCGGTCAAGGGATCGCCGCTGGCCACGCCATGACTGAAGGCCAGCTCGCGTTCAGCGCTGTGCTCGGAGGATGTGCTGGTCATACAGCAACACCAGCCCCGCCAGCCCGGCGAATAGTACCCCCACTACGCAGGTCGTGGCCCAGCCGCCGTGGCTCCAGGCCAGTGCCGCTAATGCCGAGCCACTCGCGGCACCGACGAAGTAAGCGGTCATGTACACGGCGTTGACCCGTGCCCGTGCCTGCGGGGCCAGTTGATAAATCACGCTCTGATTGCTGATATGCACCGCCGGTAGGGCTATGTCCAGCAACAAGAGCGCCAGCAGGAACCAGTACAGATTGCCGGCCCCAAGATAGAGCCCCAGCCAGCCGAGTAACAACAGAACCAGTGCGCCAGCGCTGACCCTCTGCCCCCGGCCACGATCTGCCAGGCGCCCTGCCATATTGGCGGTAATGACCCCGGCAATGCCGAGCAACCCAATCAGGCCAATCTGGCTGTCGCTGAGTTGATGAGCCGGCCCTGATAGCAGCAGAGCCATGGTCGAAAACAACACGCTGACCGAGCCAAATACAAGGCCGCCGAGCGCTGCACGGGTGCGCAGTCGAGGGTGGGCGATAAGCAACTGCACCAGCGAACCGAGTGTCGCGGCGTAACTGGCCGGCTGAGCGTTGCGGGCGCGGGGTAACACTACCCACAGCGCACCAGCCAACAACAGCATCAGCACGGCGGTTAAACGATATACGGTACTCCAGCCATCCACTTCCGAGAGCAAGCCGGCAGCGGTGCGTGCCAGCAGAATCCCCGCCAGCAATCCGCTCATGACCAGCCCAACGGCTCGGCCGCTGCGCGCTGGGTCGGAAAGATTCGCCGCCATGGGCACCAGAATCTGGGCGGCAACCGAAAAGAAGCCGGTAACCAGGGTACCTATCAGCAGCATGTTGAAGTTCTGTGCATAGCCGCTGATCAGTAGACCCAGTGCGGCGATCAGCATCAGGCTAACCGCCAGACCGCGCTGCTCAAGCTTGTCGCCCAGCGGTACCAGAAACAGCAGGCCGACGGCGTAAGACACTTGTGACAGGGTCACGGTCAGCGCCGCCAGCCCCTCACTGACGCCAAGAGCCAAAGCGATGGAGTTCAGCAGTGGCTGATTGAAGTAGTTGGCCCCGGCACAGAGTCCGGTGGCCACCGCCATCATCAACAGCACCCCCGTAGTGAGGTACTGACCACTCATGTTCGCGCTGGTGGCGTGATTGCTAGCCTGCGTCATGCGTGCGACTCCTGGGCCGTGGTATGAAAGTCGCGAGCACCTTAATACCTCAACTTAACTTGAGGTCAAGCGTTTGAATGCACAAAACGGAGCACAAGGCTCCGTTTTGTCGATCAGTCAGCCTGACTCAGGCCAGTTCGCTACGCAGTTGCTTGGCGGCTGCGACCATGTTGACCAGTGCTGCTTCGGTTTCCGGCCAGCCACGGGTTTTCAGACCGCAGTCGGGGTTGACCCACAGCCGTTCGGCCGGCACTCGCTGGGCAGCTTTTTTCATCAGCCGGGCCATTTCGGCGCTGCCGGGTACCCGTGGCGAGTGGATGTCGTACACCCCCGGGCCAATCTCGTTGGGGTAGTCGAAGCGCTCGAAGGCCTCCAGCAGTTCCATATCCGAGCGCGAGGTCTCGATGGTGATCACGTCGGCATCCATGGCGGCGATCGATTCGATCACGTCGTTGAACTCGCTGTAGCACATGTGCGTGTGGATCTGGGTTTCGTCACGCACGCCCGAGGCGGTCAGGCGGAACGACTCGGTGGCCCAGTCCAGGTACGCCTGCCATTGCGCCTTGCGCAGCGGCAAGCCTTCACGGAAGGCAGCCTCGTCGATCTGAATGACCTTGATGCCGGCGGCTTCCAGGTCGACCACTTCGTCGCGGATGGCCAGGGCCAGTTGGCGCGCCTGCTGCTCGCGGGGGATGTCGTCACGCGGGAAGGACCACATCAGCATGGTCACCGGGCCGGTCAACATGCCTTTCATCACCTTGTCGGTGCAGCTCTGGGCGTAGCTGATCCAGTCCACGGTCATCGGTTGCGGGCGGCTCAGGTCGCCGTAGATTACCGCCGGTTTGACGCAACGCGAGCCATAGCTCTGTACCCAGCCAAAACGGGTGAAGGCGTAGCCGTCGATCTGCTCGGCAAAGTACTCGACCATGTCGTTACGCTCGGCCTCGCCGTGCACCAGCACGTCCAGGCCCAGTTGCTCCTGCACGCTGACCGCGTGGCGGATTTCGCTGTGCATGGCTTCGGTGTACTCGGCGGCGGAAATCTTGCCGGCCTTGAACGCCTGGCGGGCCAGGCGGATTGCCGGGGTCTGCGGGAAGGAGCCGATGGTGGTCGTGGGGAAGGGCGGCAACTTCAGGCGTGCGCGCTGCAGCTCGATGCGCTGGGCAAAGGGCGACTGACGCTGGCTGTCCTGTGCGCTGATAGCGGCCAGGCGCGCTTGCACGGCCGGCTTGTGGATGCGCGGCGATGCGGCGCGGCTGGCTTGTATGGCGCGGCTCTCGGCCAGGGCTGCTTGCACCTCGGCGGCTTCCGGTTCGCGCAGGGCCTGGGCCAGTACGGCAACTTCACGGCACTTCTGCACGGCAAAGGCCAGCCAGCTCTTCAGTTCGGCGTCGAGCTGGTCTTCACGCGTCAGGTCGACTGGGCTATGCAGCAGCGAGCAACTGGGGGCCACCCACAGGCGCTCGCCAAGCCGTTCTTGCGCTTGTTGCAGCACGTTCAGGGCTTGTTCCAGGTCGGTACGCCAGACGTTGCGGCCGTTGACCACGCCGAGCGACAGCACCTTGTAGGCCGGCAGGCGGTCGAGGATAGTCGGGAACTGCTCCGGGGCGCGTACCAGGTCGATATGCAGGCCGTCCACCGGCAGACCGGCGGCCAGGCCGAGGTTGTCTTCCAGGCCGGCGAAGTAGGTGGCGATCAGCTTCTTGCCCGGTTCTTTCTGCAACAGGTTGTAGGCGCGCTCGAAGGCGTTCTTCCAGTCCTGCGGCAGATCCAGGGCCAGGATCGGCTCGTCGATTTGTACCCATTCGATACCTTGCGCAGCCAGACGCTGGAGGATTTCACCGTAAACCGGCAGCAGGCGCTCGAGCAGGTCGAGGCGGTTGAAGTCGCTACCTTTTTCCTTGCCCAGCCACAGGTAGGTCAGCGGGCCGATCAGTACCGGCTTGAGGTTGTGCCCCAGAGCCTGGCCCTCTTCGACCTCTTCAAACAGCTGTTCCCAGCTCAGGGCGAACTGCTGGTCAGCGGTGAATTCGGGGACCAGGTAGTGGTAGTTGGTATCGAACCACTTGGTCATTTCCTGAGCATGCGCGCCGCCACAGCAACTGTCTTGAGTGACGCCACGGGCCATGCCGAACAGGGTGTCCAGGGTCGGCTTGGTGCCGTGTGCATGGAAGCGTTCAGGGATCACGCCGAAGGTCAGCGAGTGGGTCAGCACCTGGTCGTACCAGGCGAAGTCGCCAACCGGCAGCAGTGCGATGCCGGCGTCTTTCTGGACTTGCCAGTGGGTGGCACGCAGCTCGCGGCCAACGGCGCGCAGGCCGGCTTCATCCAGATCGCCTTTCCAGTAGGCTTCCTGGGCTTTTTTCAGTTCACGGTCGCGGCCAATGCGCGGAAAACCGAGATTGTGGGTCAATGCCATGGGGGTTCCCTCCATCAAAAATCAATGGAGGGATTCTCAAGGCCTGGCGATCACGAAACAAACTCATTTTCTTCGTGATGAACATAAGTTTTGTTCATGTTGCGTAGCGCCGCCTGTTCAGCAACGTTTCAGGGCTTGGGCAGATAGCCGGGCAGGGCTTCCAGACGCTCAAACCAGCGGGCGATATGCGGATACGGCTGCAGGTCTACGCCGCCTTCGGGGGCCAGCACTACGTATGGGTACACCGCGCAGTCGGCAATCGTCGGCCGGCCAAGCGCCAGCCAGTCATGCTCGGCCAGGTGCGAATCGAGTACCGACAGCACGGCTGGCGATTTGTCCAGCGCCGCAGCCTGGTCCAGCGGGTAGCCAAACTTCTGCACCAGACGCGCGGCACACAGGCTGTGCTGCACCTCATTGGCGGCGAATGACAGCCACTGCACAATCTCGGCCTGACCCTGCGGATGCGCCGGCCACCAGGCCAGCCCACCGTAGCTGCCTGCCAGATACACCAGGATGGCCTGTGAGTCGCGCAGGGCCAGCTTGCCGTCTTGCAGCACCGGTACCTGCCCCAGCGGGTTCAGGTCGATCAGCGGCGGTTTTTTATGCGCGCCGTTAGGGATGTCTACTGTGGTTAGCTCCAGATCAATATTGGCCAGCGCCGCAAAGAGCCGCACCTTGTAGCAGTTGCCGGAAGCGTCCAGGTTGTACAGTTTCATTACGCGTGTTCCTCTACCAGTTGATTGAATTCCAGGACATTGCCATCGGGATCGCGGATGAACAGGGCGATTCGCCGGGGGCCAATGTGATGCGGCCCTTCGGTGATGACGATGCCCTGTGCATCCAGCCAGCGTTGCAGCGCTGACAGGTCATCGACAATGAAAGCCGGGTGGGTGATGCCCGGTAGTTTGACCGGCTCATCCAGCAGAACGTTGTGGGCGGCAGGCTGGCGCGCGCCATTGAAGATCAGGTTGATCCGCACGCCGTCCGGGCTAAGCATTTCGTTGGCCTCGAACTGCGGAAAGCTCATGCTCTCCACAAAGCCGAGCGCCTGGTAAAAAGTCATGGCCCGATTCTTGTCGCTGACACGTATTCCGATATGATCGTAAGCCAGTATGCGAGCGGGGCTGTGGTGGTGGCTCATGGTGTAGATACTCCAGGTGACATCAGTCGCTGTAGTGTCCACTCTGGCAGGCCTTTCACCTATGCCGCGCACCTGACATGACCTGTGCAACACATGCACAAATCCAAAGGTGGCTATGGACAGGCTCAAGGCAATGGCCAATTTCGTGCGGATCGTCGACAGCGGCAGCCTGAGTGGCGCCGCCGACGCGACAGGGCAGTCGGTCGCCTCGCTGGTGCGCTCGCTGGCGGCTCTGGAGCGTCATCTCGGAGTACGGCTGCTGAACCGCACCACCCGCAGTATGGCACTGACCCACGAAGGCGAAGAGTACCTGGCCTGGAGTCGCCGGATCCTGGCGGATTTCGACGACATGGAGCAGCGCCTTGATGCGCGCGATGGCAGCGTGCGAGGTCTGCTGCGTATTACCGCCCCGGTGGAGTTCGGGCAGCGCTATCTGGCCCCGCTGGTGAATGACTTTCTCAAGGAGTACGCGCAAATCAGTGTCGAGCTGACATTCAGCGACCAGATACTGCCCCTGCTCGATGAGCGGCTCGATCTGGCGCTACGCATCGGCCACCTGCCGGATTCCAACATGGTCGCCCGCCAGATCGGCGCTACCCGCCTGGTTACCTGCGCCAGCCCGGATTACCTGCGCAGCGCTCCGGCCATCGACACGCCGGAAGCCCTGCGCGAGCACGCCTGCATCACGCTGCTCACCCAAGGTCGCCACTGGCACTACCGTCACAACGGCCAGGACCGCGCAGAAACCATCATCCCCAAACTGGCCTGCAACCAGATCCGCGCCGCCAACCAGGCCTGCGTACAGGGTGTGGGCATTACCCGTTTGATGCATTACCAGGTGGCCGATGAACTGGCTGACGGCCGCCTGGTCCGAGTGCTGAGCGAGTTTGAACCGGCGGATATCCCGATTCAGTTGGTCTATCCGCACGCCTTGCAGCTATCGCCGCGAGTGAGGGCGTTTGTGGAGTGGGTGTGTCCGCGGCTGGAGAGAGTGGTGCCTTGGCCGGATGAGGGGCGTTCTGCCATTTAAATCAAGCAGTTGGGCAGTAAGTAGAGCGGTATGAACAGGCATAACAAGGCAACACTCATCGGGCTTATCGCAATTGTGCTGTGGAGCTCGATAGTCGGCCTGATTCGTGGCGTCAGCGAAAGCCTCGGGGCGGTCGGCGGAGCTGCGATGATCTACAGCGTGGCGTCGGTGATGCTGTTATTCACGGTCGGTTTTCCGAAGCTTGGCCGGTTCCCGCGGCGCTATCTCGTCTGGGGCAGCGTGCTGTTCGTTAGTTACGAGCTGTGCCTGGCCTTGTCGATTGGCTACGCCAACACCAGCCGGCAAGCCATCGAAGTAGGCATGGTCAATTACATGTGGCCGGCTTTCACCATCCTGGCGGCCATCCTGTTTAACAAGCAGCACTCCAGCCTGTTGATCATTCCCGGTTTTCTGCTGGCGATGCTTGGCATCTGCTGGGTGTTGGGTGGTGAGCAGGGGCTGGATTTTGCCGGGATGGTGACGAATATCCAGGACAATCCCCTCAGTTATGGGCTGGCTTTCACGGGGGCGGTGATCTGGGCGGCGTATTGCACGGTGACCACGCGCATTGCCGGTGGGCAGAACGGCATTACCTTGTTTTTCATGCTGACGGCTTTGGCGTTGTGGATCAAATACAGCGCTGGTGGCGGTGGCACGATGGACTTCAGCCTCCATGCGGTGATTTATCTGCTGATGGCTGCCTCGGCGATGGGGTTTGGTTATGCCGCCTGGAACGTTGGCATCTTGCACGGTAACGTCACCATCCTCGCTGGCGCGTCGTATTTCATTCCGGTGCTGTCTGCGGCTTTGGCGGCCATGCTGCTGCGCACACCACTGTCGCTGTCGTTCTGGCAAGGTGCGCTGATGGTCTGCATCGGCTCGATCCTGTGCTGGTTTGCAACCCGTGCCCGGCCAATGAAACAGCTTGTCGATGACGCGGTGTAGTCCGGGAGCAGATGCTCCCGTCTCCCAGGGGCTCCATCCGCCCTACCTATGCCTGGGCATACGCCTGAGTGAGGCAACTGGTGGCTGTGACCCGTGAGTTCTACACTGGCCGACACTAGGGAACCACTGAAAAACTACCTGCGTTGGCAATACTGCGTTAAAAACAGCCTCGATCGCGAGCCCGGTCAAAATGCTCATTTACACCGCGTAAACTGCGCTTTTTCGGCTGTTTTTGCCTTGTCTTGCCTGCCTCGCCTACGTTTTTCAGAGGCTCCCTGGATGAATAATGCTGACCGAATGGAGCTTGCCCTATGTCCTACGAAACCCTCGATTACCAGGTTCAGGATGGCATCCTGACCTTGACCCTGAATCGTCCCGAGCGGATGAATGCCTTCAACGGCCAGATGCGCCGTGATCTGATCGCTGCCTTTGATGCCGCCGATGCCGATGATGCGGTGCGGGTGATTGTGATGACCGGGGCTGGCAAGGCGTTTTGTGCCGGGGCCGACCTGGAGAAGGGTGGTGATACCTTCAACCGCCACAAGCGCCAGGACCAGCCCGAGGGCGATGATCTGCGTGACGGCGGCGGTACGGTGTCGCTGCGGATCTACGAGAGCACCAAGCCGGTGATCGGGGCGTTCAACGGTGCGGCGGTGGGTGTCGGCGTGACCATGACCCTGCCAATGGATATTCGCCTGGCCTCGACCAATGCCAAGTTTGGCTTTGTGTTTGCCCGCCGCGGGATCACCATGGAGGCCTGCTCGAGCTGGTTCCTGCCGCGCCTGGTTGGCCCGATGCAGGCCGCCGAGTGGGTCTATACCGGCCGCGTGTTTGGTGCCGAGGAGGCGCTCAAGGGCGGCCTGGTGCGCAGCCTGCACGAGCCAGATGAGCTGCTGCCGGCGGCCTATGCGTTGGCCCGTGAGATTGCCGACAACACCTCGGGCATGTCGGCGCTGCTGAACCGTCAGTTGTTGTGGCGGATGATGGCGGCCGATCATCCGATGGAGGCCCACATTGTCGATTCGCGGGCGATTGCCTTTATGGGTGAGTCGGCCGATGCCAAGGAGGGAGTGCAGTCGTTCCTGGAGAAACGTGCGCCGCAGTTCAAGCTGAGTCCGAGCAAGGATCGGCCGGGGTTTTATCCGTGGTGGGATGAACGCAAGTTTCGCTGACCGGGGCTGGCTGTGGATTGCCACGGGCCTGCGGCCCTCGCAATGACGGTCAAAACCACCACCAACTTCACACCACCCCCGTCATTGCGAGGGCTATAGGCCCGTGGCAATCCAGGGGTGCAGGTGGTTGCGCTTTGGTGGGGCGGTGGTAGTCTGCCGCTTTATCTGACTGAGCCGAAACAGGAGTCATCATGAGCCGCCATTTCGAAGCCGCCCCGGGCCTGTGCGAGAACCGTGACCCGGGTACCGAGGGTTTTGTGTTCAACCAGACCATGCTGCGGATCAAGTCGCCGGAGCGCACGCTGGATTTCTATACCCGGATCATGGGTATGACTCTGGTGAAGAAGCTGGATTTCCCGGAGATGAAGTTCAGCCTGTTCTTCCTGGCTGCGATCGACAGCCACGAGCTGGGCAACTGGTCGACTGATCCCAAGGAGCGCCTGGTGCAGACCTTTGGCCGCCCGGCGATGCTGGAGCTGACCCACAACTGGGGTACCGAGGACGATCCGGAGTTTGCCTACCACAACGGCAACGAAGAGCCGCGTGGGTTTGGCCACATTGGCTTTGCGGTGCCGGATCTGGATGCGGCCTGTGCGCGTTTCGAGTCCTTGGGCGTGAGCTTCGTCAAGCGCCCGCAAGACGGCAAGATGAAGGATATCGCCTTCATCAAGGATCCGGACGGTTACTGGATTGAGCTGTTCACACCCGGTCGGCTGCCGGGCGTGCTGGGCTAAGTCAGCGCGGCTTCACACCTGCAAGCGCGCCAGCGCTGCCCGCGGCCCGGCTGGGATCGGGCAGGGCTGGTTGCTGGCGCGGTCGACGAAGACGTGGACAAAGCGTCCGGCAGCACAGGCTTCGGCCTGCCCTTCCTTGAAAATCCCCAACTCGTATTGCACTGAACTGTTGCCCAGTTTGGCGACCCGCACGCCCACGGCGATCCGCTCGGGAAAGGCGATGGGGGCGAAGTAGTCGCACCCGGAGCTGACCACGAAGGCGACCTGCTCGCCGTGGTGAATATCTAGCCCGCCCTGTTCGATCAGCCAGCTGTTCACCGCACTGTCAAAGTAGCTGTAGTAGGTGACGTTGTTGACGTGACCATAGATGTCGTTGTCGTGCCAGCGGGTGGTGATCGGGTGCAGGTAGGGGTAGTCGTGGCGCTGGGGTTTGCTGTTCATGTTCATGCTCTTCAATAGGCCTGCCGGTAGATGGCCAGGGCGTCGGCCTCGCTGACTTCACGCGGGTTGTTGATCAGCAGGCGCTGCTGCAGCATGGCATCGCGAGCCAGCATCTCCAGGCTGGACTCGGGCACGCCGGCATCACGCAGACGGCTGGGCAGGTTGCAGCGTGGGCTGAGTTCGCTCAGGGCGTTGACCAGTTGTCCGGTCAGGCTGGCAGCGCTGCCGGGCTTGAGATCGGACACCAGCAGTGGTGCCAGTTCGGCGTACAGGTTCTGGGCGGCTGGGGCGTTGAAGGCGATCACGCTGGGCAGGACCAGGGCGTTGGACAGGCCATGAGGAATATGGAAATGCCCGCCCAGCGGATAGGCCAGGGCATGGACCGCCGCGACCGGCGCGTTGGCGAAGGCCTGGCCGGCGAGCAGGGCGCCGAGCAACATGGCCTGGCGTGCTTCGCGGTTGCTGCCGTTGTGGACGGCCTCGTCGAGGTTGGCGGCCAGCAGGCGCAGGGCTTCGCGGGCGAGCATGTCCGACAGCGGGTTCTTTTTCAGTTTGCTGGTGTAGGCCTCAATGGCGTGGACCATGGCGTCGATGCCGGTGGCGGCGGTGACTGCCGGTGGCAGGCCCAGGGTCAGTTCGGCGTCGAGCACCGCTAGGTCGGGCAGCAGAATCGGTGAAACCACACCCATCTTGGTGGTTTCTCCGGTGGTGATGATGGCGATCTGAGTGACTTCCGAGCCGGTGCCGGCGGTGGTCGGGACCTGAATCAGCGGCAGACGCTGGCCTTTGGCGTTGCCGACCCCGTAGATATCGGCCAGTTGCTGCTGGCAGTCGGGGTGAGCCAGCAGGGCGATCAGCTTGGCCACGTCCATCGAGCTGCCGCCACCAAAGCCGATGATCAGCTCGGCGCGCAGTGCCTTGGCCTGTGTGACGGCGGCCAGTACCACGGCTTCCGGCGGATCGGCGATCACCTGATCGAAGACTTCAACGCTCAGCCCGGCCTGGGCGAAGCCGGGCAGTACGCCATTGAGCAGGCCGTGCTGGGTAATGCCTGGGTCGGTGACGATCAGAATCCGCTGGGCATTACGTTCACGGCACAGATCGGCCAAACGGCTGGCCGAGCCGGATTCGCAGAGAATCTGGGCGGTGGTGGCAAAGCTGAACGGTGTCATGGGGCCCTCGGCTGCACTGAGACATTTGGCACAACTGTATGAGGCCTGCGCCATGGCTGCAAGGGTTACAGCCCATGCTGGATGTTGTGAATGGCGGGCTATGTAACGGTCAGGGCCGCTGGATTGCCGTATCTGTGGATTGCCGTGCTCGCAATGACGATGGTGGGGCGTGGGATGGCTCAGAGAAACCGTTGCAGCAGGTCGTTGAGGAACAGTCGGCCGCGTTCGGTGGTGTGCAGTTGTTGTTGCCAGGGTTGCAGCAGGCCGCGAATCACGGCGTCGTCGAGCTGGTTGGCGATGCTGTCCAGCGTCTGGCCGGTGCGTTCGCTGTACCAGGCGCTGGGTACGCCGTCGACCAGGCGCAGGGCGTTCATCAGAAAGTCGAAGGGCAGCTCGTCGGGCTCGAGCAGTCGGTGCCCGGCGCGGAAGCTTTTGTCCGGATTGAGGTAGTCCTTGGGCAGGCGGGTTTTCCAGTAGCGTTCGATCCGCCCGTCAGGGTGGGTCTGCTTGCCGTGGGCGCCGGCGCCGATGCCAATAAAGTCGCCATACTGCCAGTAATTGAGGTTGTGCCGGGCGCGGCGCTGGGCGCGGGCGTAGGCGGAGACCTCGTACTGGGCGTAGCCGTGTTCGGCCAGCCGGGCCTGGCCGGCTTCCTGGATGTCCCAGAGGATGTCGTCCTCCGGCAGCTGCGGCGGCTGGCTGTAGAACACGGTGTTGGGTTCCAGGGTCAACTGGTACCAGGACAGGTGTTCAGGGCCGAGGGCGATGGCCTGGTCGATGTCGGCCAGGGCCTGCTCCAGGCTCTGATCGGGCAGGCCGTGCATCAGGTCCAGGTTGAGATTGTCGAACCCGGCCCGGCGGGCCATGTCGACTGCGGCCAGGGCTTCACGGTGATCATGAATCCGGCCCAGCGCCTTGAGGTGTTCGGGGTTGAAGCTCTGAATGCCGATCGACAGGCGATTGATCCCGGCGCTGCGATAGCCAGCGAACTTGGCCTGCTCGAAGGTGCCGGGGTTGGCTTCCAGGGTGATTTCTATGTCACTGGCAAACCGCAACCGGGCGCTCATTGCGTTGAGTAGTCGCTCCAGGCTGGCAGCCGAGAACAGGCTGGGGGTGCCGCCGCCGAAGAAGATCGACACCAGTTCACGGCCTTGAACGGCTTCCAGTTCCTGATCCAGATCGTCGATCAGTGCGTCGATGTATTCGGCTTCCGGCAGGCTGGCGCCGGCGGCATGCGAGTTGAAGTCGCAATAGGGACATTTGCGTACGCACCAGGGAATGTGTACGTACGCCGCCAGCGGCGGCGTCACGCCAGCCCCAGCCGCTGGCGCAGCAGAACCATGGCCCGGGCCCGGTGGCTGAGCCGGTTTTTCTGCTCGGCCGGCAGTTCGGCGCTGCTGCATTCGGTTTCCGGCACCCAGAACAACGGGTCGTAACCAAAGCCCTGATCACCCCGCGGGGCGTGCAGGATGCGTCCGCGCCAGTGGCCTTCGCAGAGAATCGGCAGCGGATCGTCGGCATGCCGGACCAGCGCCAGGGCGCAGATGAACTGGGCGCCACGCTGTTCATCGGGCAGGCCGTCGAGGGCGGCCAGCAGCTTGCTGTTGTTGGCGGCATCACCGGCGCCATCGGCATAGCGGGCCGAGTAGATGCCCGGTGCGCCGCCCAGGGCGTCGACCGCCAGCCCGGAGTCGTCGGCCAGCGCCGGCAGACCGGAGGCGCGGGCGGCGTGGCGGGCCTTGAGAATGGCGTTTTCGACGAAGCTCAGGCCGGTCTCATCGGCTTCCTGATCGGTGAACTGCTTCTGCGGCAGCACTTCTATCTGGCTGCCGAGCATGGCCTGCAGTTCTTTCAGCTTGCCGGCGTTGTTGCTGGCCAGAACCAGTCGGGTCAGGGGCAGTACATCAGTCATCGGGATGGAAATCCTGCTGGAAGCGCACGCTATGCACCGGGGAGTTGTCGTCGGCCTGCACCTGGACTTCAAAGCGCAACAGGCCGCGCTGGGCGGCGGTGTAGTTGGCAACGAAGTAGACCGCGTCGCCTTCCTGGATGCGGATGAAGTTCAGCGGGGTGATCTGCTGAATCAGGTTGGTCACGGTGCCGCTGATCCGCGCGTCGACCGGCTCGCCATTGCGCTGCACGGCGATGTTGACCACCCCGTGGGTGCGGCCGCGAACCAGCCCGGCACTGCGTGCAATCTCTGGCTGCAGGAAGCTGCTGTTGAAGGTGTTGTGGTAGACCGTCAGGTCACCGACCTGCTGGCTCTGGGCCCAGCTCAGGGATGAGAGGCTCAGTAAAAAAGCGCAGATGAGGGTGCGTAATATCATGGCCACATACTCCTTGCTTAACGGGTAACCCGGTAGATCGCGACTTCACCCAACAGGTTTGGCCACAGTCCGCTGAACCAGCGGCTTTGGTGGGTCTGGTCGACGACCAGACGATCAAGCACCTTGATCGAGCGCTGACGGCACAGGTCTTCGAAGTCCTTGAAGGTGCAGAAGTGAATGTTGGGTGTGTTATACCAAGTGTAGGGCATGAACTCGGAAACCGGCATGCGTCCCTTGAGTCCCAGGTACAGGCGGCAGCGCCAGTGGGCGAAGTTGGGGAAGGTCAGGATCGCCTCGCGGCCGATACGCAGCATGTCTTCCAGCACCCGGTCGGGGTAGTGCACGGCCTGCAGGGCCTGGGTCATGACCACGCTGTCGAAGCTGTTGTCAGCGAAATTGTCCAGGCTCTTGTCCATGTTCTGTTCGATCACGCTGACGCCCTGGCGCACGCAGTGGGCGATCTTGTCCGGATCGATTTCCAGGCCATAACCCTGGACCTGCTTGTGCTGGTTCAGGTAATGCAGCAGTTCGCCGTCACCACAGCCCAGGTCGAGTACCCGGCTGGCCGGCTTGATCCATTGCTGGATAATTTCCAGGTCGGCGCGCAGGCTCATGGGCTCACCTCGATACGGTTCATGTAGCTGCTGAAAGCGTCGATGTAGCGTGGAATCGGCAGCAGGAAGGCGTCATGACCCTGAGCTGCTTCGATTTCCAGATAGCTGACCGGTTTGCGCGCGGCCAGCAGGGCGTCGACGATCTCCCGCGAGCGGGCCGGGGAAAAGCGCCAGTCGGTGGTGAACGACATGATCAGACACTGGGCCTGCAGTTGCTCGAAGGTTTTCGCCAGGTTGCCAGCGTGGGCTGCGGCCGGGTCGAAGTAGTCCAGCGCCTTGGTCATCAGCAAGTAGGTGTTGGCGTCAAAGCGTCCGGAAAACTCCTGACCCTGATAGCGCAGATAGCTCTCGACTTGAAATTCAACGCTGTTGAAGTCGTAGTTGAGCTGGTCGTTGCGCAGTTCACGACCGAATTTCTCACCCATCGAGTCGTCCGACAGGTAGGTGATATGACCGACCATGCGCGCCAGCATCAGGCCGCGCTTGGGAATCACCCCAAAGGCGGCGTAATCGCCGTTGTGAAAGTCCGGGTCGGTGATGATCGCCTGGCGCGCTACTTCATTGAAGGCGATGTTCTGGGCCGACAGTTTGGGCGCAGTGGCGATCGCCACGCAGTGGCGCAGCCGCTCGGGATAGCTGATCGCCCACTGCAACGCCTGCATGCCGCCAAGACTGCCGCCGACCACGGCGGCCCACTGGCCAATGCCCAGCACATCGGCCAGGCGAGCCTGACTGTTGACCCAGTCTTCCACGGTCATGACCGGAAAGCTGGCACCGTAGGCCTTGCCGGTAGCTGGGTCGATGCTGGATGGTCCGGTCGAGCCGTGACAACCGCCCAGGTTGTTGAGACTGACGACGAAGAAGCGGTTGGTGTCAATGGCTTTGCCCGGACCAATGCAGGCATCCCACCAGCCGGGCTTGCGCTCTTCGATGCTGTGATAGCCGGCAGCATGGTGATGGCCCGACAGCGCGTGGCAGATCAGCACAGCGTTGTCACCGGCGCTGTTCAGGCTGCCGTAGGTTTCATATACCAGTTCGTACTGCGCCAGCGCCTTGCCGCAAGCCAGCGGCAGGGGCTCGGTGAAGGCCTGGCGCTGGGGCGTCACCAGGCCAACGGAGTCGGCGGGAAATCTGGACATCGGGAACCTGTTCCTGTGTGAGTTGCTCGCTGAGAGTGGCAGGCGACCAACGGTAGAGGCGCCAGTCTAAAGAGGGTGACTGGCGGACGCAATATTAGCCGTGGCTGATCGCAAGGGAGCCTCTGGAAAACGTAGGCGACGACTGCATGGATGCAGGAGTTAGGGCGAAGCAGGAGCCAGAGCCGAGGCAGGCAAGGCAAGGCAAAAACAGCCGAAAAAGCGCAGTTTACGTAGTGTAAATGAGCATTTGATTCGCTTCGCTCACCCCTTCGGGGCCGCACTGAAGTGCGTTCAACCTTACGGTTGTGAGGCTGTTTTTAACGCAGTATTGCCAACGCAGGTAGTTTTTCAGAGGTTCCCAAGCTCTGCGGGCAACTGCTGCGGGGCTATGATCAATACCCGTTTCTGGCGGCTTTGCTGGCCGCTGAGCAGGCTGACCTGTTGCCGGGGTACGGCGAAGGCCTGGGCCAGAAACTCGATCAGCATGGCGTTGGCCTTGCCGTCCACTGGCGGGGCGCTGATGCGGATCTTCAGCCGTTCGCCATGCAACCCGGCAAACCCTGGCTGTTTGGCTCCGGGTTGCAGGTGGCAGTCGAGAATCAGGTCGTTGTCGCGCCAGTGGTAGAACGGCATGGCTCAGTTCCTGTGTGCTGCGCTACCGTCATTGCGAGGGCCGTGGGTCTGTGGCTCGCAATGACGGTGGGGCGACAGCGTCTTACAAGGCCAGGGTCAGTCCGCGTGGCATGCCGGTAGCGATTGCCAGGTTGGTGACCACCAGCATATCGACCAGACGCAGGGCGATGAAGCCGAAGATTGGTGACAGGTCCAGGCCGCCAAGCGAAGGGATGATCTTGCGGATTGGTGCCAGGATCGGCTCGCAGATCTGATGCACCAGAATTACCGCCGGGTTGTGGCTGCCCTGGGCGACCCAGGACAGGATCACGCTGGCGATCAGGGCGAAGAAGAAGATCTTGATGAACAGTGCCGTTACGCCCACCAGCGACCAGACCAGCATCTGCAGTACGCCGGGCAGGGCAGCGCCCATCAGCTTGATGATCAGGCCGATCAGCACCAGTTGTACCAGCACGGCCAGTACCAGCGAGGCGAAGTCGATGCCGGCAAAGCCGGGGATGGCCTTGCGCATCGGGGTCAGCAGCGGGGCGGTGGCGCGGACGATGAATTGTGACAGCGGATTGTAGAAATCGGCACGCACCAGTTGCAGGATGAAGCGCAGCAGTACGACCAGCAGGTAGAGGCTGCCGAGGGTCTGGACCAGATAGACGGCGGCCATGTTCAGTCCGTTCATGAAAGCTCCTTAGGCGAGTTCTTTGGACAGTTCGTCGGCGCGTCGGGCGCAGGCTTGCATGGCCCGTTCGACCATGGCCGGCAGACCGTCGGCGGCAAAGCTGTTGATGGCCTGTTCGGTGGTGCCACCCGGCGAGGTGACCCGGCGGCGCAGTTCGGCCACATCGACATCGCTGTGCACGGCCATGTCGGCGGCGCCCAGGGCGGTGAACAGGGTCAGGCGTTCGGCGGTTTCGCGTGGCAGGCCAAGCTGCTGGCCGGCGGCGATCATCGCTTCCATCAGATAGAAGAAATAGGCCGGGCCACTGCCGGATACCGCGGTGACGGCATCGATCTGGCTTTCCTGCTCCAGCCACAGGCTGATGCCCACGGCGTTGAGGATATCTTCGGTCTGTTGCTTTTGCGTGTCACTGACCAGAGCATTGGCGTACAGGCCGCTGACCCCCTGGCGGCGCAGTGACGGGGTGTTGGGCATGCAGCGTACCAGCGGACCGTCGCCCAGCCATTCGGCCAGACTGGCGCAACTGATGCCGGCGGCAATCGAGATCACCAGTTGGCCGGGCTTGCGTTCGGCCGGCAGGGCACGGCAGACCTGCTGCATGACCTGCGGCTTGACCGCCAGCACCAGCACATCACACTCGCGGGCCAGCTCGGCGTTGTCGGTGGTGGCGCGGATGCCGAACTGGCGGGCCAGCTTGTCGCACTGCTCGGCGGTGCGGTCGCTGGCCATGATCCGGGCTGGCTTGAAGTTCTGCTGCAGCATGCCGCCGATCAGGCTGGTGGCCATGTTACCGGCGCCGATGAATCCGATGGTCGGAGCGCTCATGGAGTTATCCTTGCACGTGAGGTGAATGGGAGTAGTCGCGGGCCCCGAACAGGGCCGTGCCAATCCGGACCTGGGTCGCCCCCTCCTGAACCGCTTCGGTCAGGTCGTCGGTCATGCCCATCGACAGGGTATCCAGGGGCAGCGGTAGCGCTTGCAGCGCCTGGCGCAGAGCCTGTAGCGGGGCACGCCGGGCGGCACTGTCCTCGGCTGGTGCCGGAATCGCCATCAGCCCGCGCAGACGCAGGTTGGGCAGCTCGGCAACGGCGGCGGCCAGAGCCGGCAAGTCGGCCAGCGCGACGCCGGACTTGCTGTCCTCGCCACTGATATTGACCTGCAGGCAGATATTCAGCGGGCCAAGCTCTGTGGGGCGTTGCTCGGACAGGCGTTTGGCGATCTTCAGCCGGTCGACGCTGTGTACCCAGTCGAAGTGCTCGGCAATGGCGCGGGTCTTGTTCGACTGGATCGGGCCGATGAAGTGCCAGGTCAGTGGCAGGTCGGCCAGCGCCTCGATCTTGTCCAGAGCTTCCTGCAGATAGTTCTCGCCTACGTCGTGAATGCCGGCGGCCCAGGCCTCGCGAATGTCGCCGGCCGGGCGGGTCTTGCTGACCGCGATCAGGGTCACCCCGGCCGGGTCGCGCTCGACACTTTTTGCCGCACGGTGAATGCGTTCACGTACGTTTGCAATATTCTTTGCTATCGTGGACATTACGGACGTTTATTACCTGCCAAATCAGAAAAAGGGCCTGTCGGCATTCTACATGCTTGCAGGATGCAATGGGGAACCCTATGGACATTACCGAACTGTTAGCCTTCAGTGCCAAGCAGGGCGCGTCTGACTTGCACTTGTCGGCTGGATTGCCGCCGATGATCCGGGTTGATGGTGACGTCCGCCGCATCAATGTGCCGGCCATGGAACACAAGCAGGTTCATGCGCTGATCTACGACATCATGAACGACAAGCAGCGCAAGGACTATGAAGAGTTCCTTGAGACTGACTTCTCTTTCGAAGTGCCCGGGGTCGCCCGTTTCCGGGTCAACGCCTTCAACCAGAACCGGGGCGCCGGGGCGGTGTTCCGGACCATTCCGTCCAAGGTGCTGACCATGGAAGAACTGGGCATGGGCGAAGTGTTTCGCAAGATTGCCGATGTGCCGCGTGGGCTGGTGTTGGTGACCGGGCCGACCGGCTCGGGTAAATCGACCACCCTGGCGGCGATGCTCGATTATCTGAACGTCACCAAGTACCAGCATATTCTGACCATCGAAGATCCGATCGAATTCGTTCACGAATCCAAGAAGTGCCTGGTCAACCAGCGTGAGGTGCACCGCGATACCCTGGGGTTCGCCGAAGCTCTGCGCTCGGCTCTGCGTGAAGACCCGGACATCATTCTGGTTGGTGAGATGCGTGACCTGGAAACCATTCGCCTGGCGCTGACCGCTGCCGAAACCGGTCACCTGGTATTCGGCACCCTGCACACCACCAGCGCCGCCAAGACTATCGACCGGGTGGTTGATGTGTTTCCCGGCGAAGAGAAGGCCATGGTTCGCTCGATGTTGTCCGAGTCGCTGCAGGCGGTGATTTCCCAGACCCTGCTCAAGAAGATCGGCGGTGGCCGGGTGGCAGCTCACGAGATCATGATCGGCACGCCGGCGATTCGTAACCTGATCCGCGAGGATAAGGTGGCGCAGATGTATTCGGCGATTCAGACCGGCGGCAATATCGGCATGCAGACCCTGGACATGTGCCTGAAGGGGTTGGTCGCCAAAGGACTGGTTACCAAGGAATCGGCCCGCGAGAAGGCCAAGATTGCAGAAGGCATCTAAGGATGCCGCTTACAGGTCGCCGGAGCATTAGCACTGGCCTATTGAACGAGGGAAGTCATGGAGTTTGAGAAGCTGCTGCGCCTGATGGTCGAAAAGGGTGCGTCCGACCTGTTCATTACCGCTGGCGTGTCGCCGAGCATGAAGGTGAACGGCAAGATCCTGCCGGTTACCAAGACTCCGTTGTCGCCCGAGCAGACTCGGGAAACCGTACTCGGAGTGATGACCGAAGCCCAGCGCCGCGAGTTCGCCGAAAAGCGCGAATGCAATTTCGCCATCAGCGCCCGGGGCATTGGTCGCTTTCGGGTCAGCGCCTTTTATCAGCGCAACCTGGTCGGCATGGTGCTGCGGCGGATCGAGGTCAATATCCCGACCATCGAGGAGTTGCGGCTGCCGGAGATCCTCAAGAAGCTGGCGATGACCAAGCGCGGACTGGTGATCTTCGTTGGTGCCACCGGTACCGGTAAGTCGACCTCACTGGCGTCGATGATCGGGTATCGCAACAAGAACTCCAGTGGCCACATCATCACGGTCGAAGATCCGATCGAATTCATTCACCAGCACCAGAACTGCATCGTCACTCAGCGCGAGGTCGGTATCGATACCGACTCGTTCGAGGTGGCGCTGAAGAACACCCTGCGTCAGGCTCCGGATGTGATTCTGATCGGTGAGGTGCGCAGCAAGGAAACCATGGAGCATGCGGTGGCCTTTGCTGAGACCGGTCACCTGTGTCTGGCGACCCTGCACGCCAACAACGCCAACCAGGCGCTGGATCGGATCATTCACTTCTTCCCCACCGAGATGCATCAGCAGGTGTGGATGGACTTGTCACTCAACCTCAAGGCCATCGTTGCCCAGCAGCTGATCCCCACGCCGGATGGCAAGGGTCGGCGTGCGGCCATTGAAGTGTTGCTCAACACCCCGCTGGCCGCCGATATCATCCGCAAGGGTGAGGTACACGAACTCAAGCCGCTGATGGCGCGTTCTAACGAGCTGGGTATGCAGACCTTCGACCAGGCGCTGTACAAGCTCTATAGCGCTGGCGAAATCACCTATGAGGATGCGTTGTTGCATGCCGACTCGGCCAACGACCTGCGGCTGATGATCAAGCTGGGTTCGGAAACCGATGGCAAGCATCTGATGCAGGACACCAGCGAGTTTACCCTGACTGTCGAAGAGGACGACCGCCGGCGCTGAGAGGCGCCGGGGCTTACAGAACGTCTTCGGTGACGGCTGAGCTGGCTCGGTTGCGACCGCTGCGCTTGGCTGCCAGCAGGGCGCCGTCGGCGCGATTGATGGTGTCCGAGTAGCTGTTGCCTGCCAGGTGTTCGGCCAGGCCGACGCTGATGGTGACCGATACCGATGCCGTATTGACCCGCACGGTCAGCCGCTCCACGGCCTGACGCAGCCGCTCGAGTACCTGGCTGGCGGTGCCTTGATCAGTTTCCGGCAGCAGCACCAGAAACTCTTCACCGCCCCAGCGCCCGCACAGGTCATGTTCGCGAATCTCAGCGTCCAGCACCCGGGCAACCTCGACCAGTACGTTGTCACCGATTTCATGGCCGAAGTGGTCATTGATCAGCTTGAAGTGGTCGATATCGATCATGGCGATGCTGAATGGCCGGGTATAGCGGCGAAAGCGTTCGCTTTCTTCCTTGAGCCGTTCGACCAGCAGCCGCCGGTTGGGCAGCCCGGTCAGGGCATCGTGGGTCGAAGCTTCCTGCAGGGCCAGGTTCAGATCGCGCATCATCTGCTGATAGCGGTCAGAGATGCGCGCGACCTTTTCCAGTTGCCGCAACTGTTTGTTGACCCGCTCGGCCAGGCTCTGCTCCTTTTGCTTGGCCAGGCTCTGGTAGGCATCGGAGATCCGGGCAATCCGTTCCAGCCGGCGCACGAGTTCCTGATGAGCATCCCACAGTTCACTGAGTGTTTGATGCAGCGCGGTGTCCTGGTGCTCGGAATCGGCCAGCAACTGACTGATCCGGGTTTCGAGTGGCGGCGACTTGGTCTGGGCCATGGCTTCAGGCCTGCGGGCTGGGAATGATCTCGAACGGGAAGCTGCAGTCTTCCTTGAACTCCTCGGCCAGTTCGGCGACCCGCTCGTTGCGCTGGTCGTAGTACCAGTTGACGGCTACGGGCTTGTGCTCCTGATGGGCAACTTCGAGCAGGTCGAAGATGTCCATCATCGCCTTGATGCTGCTGGTGTTGAGATACAGCAGGTTCAGTTCCAGGCTAAGTGGGCGTCCGCCTTCGGCCAGAAAACGCTCGATCCATTCAAAGATCTGGTTGAACAGTTCGTAGGAGTTTTCCGGGTAGGAGTCGCCCTGCATGAACAGTCGGCCGGTGCTCCATTCGGTGCGGATGTCCGGGGTGGATTGAGTCCCGGCAATCGTGATATCGGTCATGGGGGTTGATTCTCGGATATTCAGATGACGGCCCGCAGGCTGAAAAAAGCTTTGCCGTTATCGGCCGGCTGCAACGCTGCCTTTAGCGGTTCGCTGGACTTGCGGGCGATGTCGATCAGACCCAGGCCGGCGCCGCTGCTTACTTCGGCATCTCGCGGGCGGCGCAGCTGCTCCTTGTAGGCGGCCTTGAGCTGAGCCTTGTCGAGCAGACCAAGCGCTTCGATGCTGTTGACCAGAACCTCGCCATCAGCGGCCTCGATCAGGTTGCCGGAGGACACCACGTAATGGCCGTTGTCGTCACGCGAGACAACCACGGTGGCGCTGGCGTCCTGCTCGCTCCAGCCGCGGTCGCGGGTGTAGTGGCGGATGTTCTGGGTCATTTCGATATACACGGCAAATACGTCCATGGCCGCCGAGGGGTGGGCATGGTCGGCGGCCAGATAGTTGCGCAGGGCGTTGCCGATTTCCTCGATCAGGCTGCGGGAAATGGGCCCGTTGAAGCAGAGCATGATCTGCTGGCGGTTGAAGGTTTCGCGCATGGCGAACAGGTCGATCATGGACATGGAAGCTCCTGCTGGGTCAAACAATAACCACCGTGCAACGCCTTGTAACATGAACTCATGGCTCAATCAAAGCGGAAGCATAGCATGGTGATGTCGTCGCGCTGTGGGTAACTGCCCTGGTAGGCGGCCAGGGTTGCGCTGAAAGCGGCGCTTTGCTGCTCCAGTGGCAGACAGGCGTGCTTGCGCAGCATCTCGGCAAACCGGCTGTTGCCGAAGCCAAAGCCAAGCTCGCCGCCAGCCTGGTCCAGGAAGCCGTCGGTGCACAGATAAAAGGTGCGGCCACTGAGCAATTCCGTTTCAGTGTTGTGGTACTGGCCTTGGCGTTTGTCGACCAGCGCCCGCCGCCCTCCGGGTAGGTGTTCGACCCGATTGCCATCACTGAAATACAGGGCGATTTTGGCACCGGCAAAGGTGACTTTGCGTTGATCAAGGTCAACGAAGGCTAGTCCGACATCCATATTGGTCGCCAACGAGCTGAATTCCGGGGTGTCGCCCAGCATGTTGCGCACGATCTGATCGGTGCGCTGCAAGACTGCGGCCGGGTCCTGCGGGCCACAGTCGCTGATTGCCTGATCCAGTGCAGCGTGGGCCAGCATGGTCATCAGTGCGCCGGGTACGCCATGGCCGGCGCAGTCGACTACGCCCAGGAGGTAGTGCTGACCCAGGTTACGGAAAATGTAGAAGTCGCCGCCGACCACATCGCGAGGGCGCCACAGCACCGCGTGGCGATCACCCAGGGTATTGACCAGTTCGCGATTGGGCAGAATCGCCCGCTGGATCAGGCTGGCGTAGTCGATTGAGTCGCCAATTTTCTTGTGGGCGTTGGCCATGTCGCGGTTGGCTTCTTCCAGCGCGCGGGTGCGCTCCTGAACCCGGCTTTCCAGTTGCTGGGTATTTTCCCGAACTCGCGCGGCCATGCTGCCGAAAGCGCTGCTGAGTTCGCCGATTTCATCGTTGCGGGCCTTGGGCAGACGTACATCGTAGTTGCCGGCGGCCAGTGCCTGGGCGCTTTGCCGAAGCTGGCGCAGTGGCCGCAGCAGCAGGCGTTCGGTGCCCAGTGCGAACAGCAGTACCAGTGCCAGGATCAGGCCAGCCAGGCCGATTACCAGCGGCCACAGCCACTGACGGTTGATTACCTCGGCGGTATTGAGATCGACCGCGTTGACCACATGCCAGCCCAGCTCCGGGATAAAGCCCAGCGCCAGCAACTGTTCACGGCCCTGCAGTTGCAGACGCAGGGTCTGGACCTGGTCGGGCTGCTGTTCGGCCTGCTGCATGGCCTGGCGCAGGCTCTCGGCCTGGTCGGCGCTGCCCAGCAGACTGAAGACCAGCGATTCGGGTTGGGCCGCGCCGTCGGCACCGGAGTTGAGGGCGATCAGCTCGGGATTCTGGTGAGCCTGAATGGCGCCGTGGCGGTCGAGGATCATTGGGCTGACCCCGGCCAGCTCGCTGGCGATGAAATCGCTGATGAAGTTCGACAGATCAATGCCCGAGCCGGCAATGCCGATGATTTTGTGGTCATTGCGGATCAGCATGTTGAGCCAGACCCGGGTGGTATTCATCTGCGGGTTGCTGTCGACGTTGATGTTGTAGTCGCTGGTTGACTCCAGGGTACCGAAGAACCAGCGATCATCGGGATTGTCCGGGCTCATTCGGTAGCGGGGCTGATCGCTGAAACTTTGGTCGCCGCCGTTGAAGTAGTAGTCCAGGCTATTGGTGTTGACGATGAAATAGGCGTGGTCGCGGAAGGCCTGGCGATAGCCTTCGGCTTCGCGGAAAAACAGGCTGTGTTTGTCCGGATTCTGCTCATCGAGCAGCCACTGACGGGTGACTTCGGAGTTGGCGAAGCGCAGGGACAGAGCCAGTTCGCGGGAAATCGGGGCAAAGATCCGCTCGCGGTTGAGCTGGGTGGCGTTGCGCGCATAGGCCTCGCCAAAGTGCTGGTGAATGCCTTTGAGTGTCTGGCCGCCGATAAGTAAAGCTGGCACCAGAGCCAGTAGGCAGGCCAGTACCAGGGCCAGGAACGATTTGGCACGTAATCCGAAGGCAGCCATGATGCGCGGAATCCTTGCAGGTGCGAGGCCGGGCGCGGACCGCCCGGCGGGTCAGTGGAAGTTCAGGCCTGGTAAACCAGTTTGCCGTGGCTGAGGGTGTGGGTGACCACGGTGGGTGCACCCTGGCCGATGAAGGGACAGTTGGCGCCCTTGGACAGCCAGTTATGACCGATATGGCTGGAGGCAACCGGATCGAACAGCACGATGTCGGCTTCACCGCCCAGTTCCAGACGTCCGGCCGGCAGCCCCAGTGCGTTGGCAGGACCGGTGGTGAGCCGGGCCAGCAGGGCAGGGAGCTCCAACAGGCCGTCGGCAACCAGCGTCAGGGCCAGCGGCAGCAGAATCTCGACACTGCTGATGCCGGGTTCCGAGGCGGCGAAGGGTACACGCTTAGCCTCCGGCTCGTGCGGCTGGTGGTGCGAGGCAATGGCCTGGATCACGCCTTCCTGTACTGCCTGGCGCAGAGCCCGGCGATCGCTGGCGCTGCGCAGCGGAGGGATGACGTGATAGAGGCTGGAGAAGCCGGCCAGGTCTTCGTCGCATAGCAGCAGTTGATACATGGCAACATCGGCGGTTACCGGCAGGCCACGGGCTTGAGCGTCGGCCAGCATGTCGACGGCACGGGCGCTGGACAGGCCACTGAAGTGCGCTCGCACTCCAGTCTGTTCGATCAACAGCAGATCACGGGCCAGGGCCACGGTTTCGGCGCTTTCAGGAATGCCGACCAGGCCCAGGCGGGCGGCAGTGGGGCCTTCATGGGCCATGCCGCCTTCGGCCAGCGCCGGGTCCATCGGAGTGAAGATGATCGACAGGTCAAAGCCAGCTGCATATTCCAGTGCGCGGCGCAGAATGCGGTTGCTCTTGATCGGTGCCAGGCCCTGGGTGAAGGCTATGCAGCCGGCGTCGCGCAGGGCTACCAGCTCGCTCAGCTGTTCGCCTTCCAGTGCCCGGGTCAGTGCGCCAATTGGAAAAACCCGGGTCTGGCCGGCTTTTTCGTTGCGGTCGAAGATCAATTCGGCAACGGCTGGAGTATCCAGTACCGGGCGTGTGGTTGGTGGGCAGCACAGACTGGTGACTCCGCCGGCGGCTGCGGCGCGGGTCTCGCTGGCAATGGTGCCCTTGCGGGTATAGCCCGGCTCGCGCAGGCTGACGCTCAGGTCGACCAGGCCGGGGGCGGCGATCAGGCCGCGGGCATCGATGGTCTGGTTGGGGCTGAAGCCTTCCGGGGCGGCGCCAATGGCGACAATGTGTCCGGCGGCGATGTGCAGGTCGGTGATCTGGTCGAAGTGGCTGGCCGGGTCGATGACACGGGCGCCGGCAATGGTCAGTTTCATCGGTTACTGGGCTTCCTGGTTGAGCTGGCGCTGGGCGTTCTGGCCGGCCATGGCCATCGACATCACTGCCATACGGACGGCGATACCGTAGGTGACCTGATTGAGAATCACCGACTGCGGACCGTCGGCGACTTCTGATTCGATTTCCACCCCGCGGTTGATTGGCCCAGGATGCATCACCAGGGCCTCGGGCTTGGCCAGAGCCAGGGTTTCCCGGGTCAGGCCGTAGAGTCGGTAGAACTCGCCTTCGCTGGGAAGCAGACCGCTTTGCATGCGTTCTTTCTGCAGGCGCAGCATGATCACTACGTCGACATCACGCAGGCCGGTGCGCAGGTCGTTGAACACCCGTACGCCGTACTGTTCGATACCGGCTGGCAGCAGGGTGCGCGGGGCGATCACTCGCAGATCCTCACAGCCCAGGGTCTTGAGCGCCAGCATGTTCGAGCGCGCCACCCGTGAATGCAGGATGTCGCCGACGATCGCCACCGACAGATTCCTGAAGTCGCCGGCATGCCGGCGGATGGTCAGCATGTCGAGCATGGCCTGGGTCGGGTGCGCGTGGTTGCCGTCGCCAGCGTTGACGATGGCGACCTGGGGGCAGACCTTTTCGGCGATGAAGTGCGCGGCGCCGGAGTCGCCATGGCGGACGATGAACATGTCGGCGGCCATGGCCTCCAGGTTCTGCAGGGTATCGAACAGGGTCTCACCCTTGCTGGTCGAAGAGGTCGAAATGTTCAGGTTAAGCACGTCAGCCGACAGCCGCTTGGCGGCCAGTTCGAAGGTGGTGCGGGTGCGCGTGGAGTTCTCGAAGAACACGTTGCAGACGGTCTTGCCGCGCAGCAATGGGACCTTCTTGACTGCCCGTTCGCCGACTTCGAGAAAGGAGTCGGCGGTGTCCAGCAGTTCGGTCAGCAATTCGCGCGACAGTCCCTCGATGGTCAGAAAGTGGCGCAATTGGCCCAGGTGATTGAGTTGCAGGTGGCTGGGTGTCAGGCTCATGGGGCTCTCAGTCTGCCGGGTTCAGGGTCAGGTGCAGGGGCTCGGGACCGGTCAATTTTATCCGTTGGCCCGGCGGCAGGGCCAGGCTGGCGCCGAGGATGTCGGCACGGATTGGCAGTTCGCGGGCTTCGATGTCGAGCAGGGTGACCAGGGTCACCGAGGCCGGGCGGCCATAATCGAACAGTTCGTTGAGCGCGGCGCGGATGGTGCGGCCAGTCATCAGTACGTCATCGACCAGTATCAGGTGGCGGTCGTCGACGGCAAACGGCAGTTCCGAGGGGCGCACCCGCTGCGGCAGGCCGACCTGCTCGAAGTCATCACGGTAGAAGGCGATGTCCAGGGTACCCAGCGGTGCTGCGGGGGCGCAGCGCTGACGCAGGTTCTCGGCGATCCAGACGCCGCCGGTGTGAATCCCGACAAACGCGGGGTCAGGCCGCTGCAGGCGTTTGAGGTGGGCGGTCAGCTCGGTGGCCATGCGCGCCAGTAGCGGCTCGACCTCGGGCAGTGCGGTCATGATGTCTCCTCGGATAGATTGCCAAGCCAGGTTTGCAGCAGCAGCACCGCCGCCAGGCTGTCGACCGGATTGTCACGGTAACTGGTCGGCGTGCGGCCGCTGTCGCGCAGGCTCTGCTTGGCTTCGAAGGTGGAAAGGCGTTCGTCGATGCAGTGGACCGGTAGACCGAAGCGGCCCTGAAGCCTACGGGCAAATTTTTCCGCGCGGGCACTCATCTCGCTGGGGCTGCCATCCATGTTCAGGGGCAGGCCGACGACCAGGGCGTCGGGTTGCCACTCGCTGATCAGTCGGGCGATCTGCTCCCAGTCGGGCACACCATCGCGGGCGCGCAGCTCGCGCAGCGGCTCAGCGCTGCCGGTCAGGCTCTGGCCGACGGCTACACCAATTTGTCGGGTGCCGTAATCAAAACCCAGGGCGCGGATCGGCATCAGGCGTGGCCTGCCTGGCTGGTCAGCAGGTTGAGGTCGATCCCCAGGCTGCGGGCGGCGGCGCTCAGGCGTTGCTCGCAGGGCAGGTCGAACAGGATGGAGAGGTCGGCCGGGCAGTTCAGCCAGACGTTGTCGATCAACTCCTGGTCCAGTTGGCCGGCGCCCCAGCCGGCATAGCCCAGGGCGATGACGGCGGTGTCCGGGCCGTGTCCGCGGGCCATGTCGATCAGGATGTCGCGCGAGGTGGTCAGTTGGATCGGGCCCAGATCCAGGGTCGACTCCCATTGGCCATCGCCCCGGTGCAGGACAAAGCCGCGCTCGGGTTGAACCGGGCCGCCGCTATAGATGACCTGGCTGGCGCAAGTGGCCGGCACTTCGAGTTCGGGCGCCAGTTGATCGAGGATGTCGCCCAGACTCAGGCCGCTGGGCTGGTTGACCACCAGGCCCATGGCGCCTTCTTCGTTGTGGTCGCACAGGTAAATCAGGGTATGCACGAAGCGCGGATCACTCATGTGTGGCATGGCGATCAGAAACTGGTGCTTGAGATAGCTCGGGGTCGATGTGCTCATAGCCATAGTATTGAGGGGAAGTCAGGCGAGGGCAAGGGGCCTGGTGCGACGGGCAAGGTTGCGCTGGACGTTGTGCTTGTCGGTTAAAAGCTCGAGACCCGGTCGCCGGGCTCGAAACGCCAGGTGCGGATGATTTCCAGTACGTCGACGTCGAGCAGGTCGCCGGTGAAGGGGGCGTAGGGGGCGGCCAGGCGGACGATGCGCAGGGCGGCCTGGTCGAGGATCTGATGGCCCGAGGACTCCAGTACCTGGACATCGCGCAGGCTGCCATCGCGGTTGATGGCGACCATCAGCCGCAGACTGCCGTAGATCCGGTTTTGCCGGGCCTGGGCCGGGTAGTTCTGGTTGCCAACCTGTTCGACTTTGCGGCGCCAGGCTTCCTTGTAGTAGGCGCCTTTGTCCTGCATGGTCGAAGCGGCGTTGAGCCGGTGCACGCGCGGACGTTTGGCGTATTGCTGGCGTTCATCGGCCAGTTGCGCTTCCAGGCTGGCGATCTCCTCTGACAGGCGCGACAGATCGAAGCGTTGCAGCGGACGGGGCTGTTCGACCGGCTGCGGCTGGGTCGGAGTCGGGCTGACCCGGTCACGACTGGGGGCCTGGGTAGTTACCACCGGGGCCTGTTGCTGCGGGACCGGGGGCGGGCTGCTGGCTTCGGCCGGTGGTGTGACTTCGTGAATCTCGCTGTCCTGGAACGGTGCCTGCTCCGGGGTGCTGGGCGCGGCCTTGTGTTCCAGCGTGCCGCTGCCTTCCTGATTGATCTGGGCCAGGTAGTCGGCCTGCTCGGGCACCTTGTCGCTGGGCTGGGTGGCGAGGGTGATTTCCAGGGTTTTCGACAGCTCGCTGGGTTTGGGCAGGTCGAAGGTGATGCCGAGAACGACCAGGGCGTGCAGTATGGCGGCCAGGAACAGGGTGAAGCCCAGTCGGTCATTGGCGCTGACGACTGGGGGTTCAAGCTGGCTGGGGGCGACTACTGCGGTATTCATGTGGTCCGTAAATAAGGGGCATACCCGATTCCTGCGCAGTCTGCCCCGCCATGCGGCAAAAGTCTATGCGCCAACTTTGAGCTGTTCCTCAATACAGTCCATTAGTCGTCCGCCGATGTCAGTATCGTAGGCGGCATCGATCTCGCGGATGCAGGTCGGGCTGGTGACATTGATTTCGGTCAGGTAATCACCGATTACGTCCAGGCCGACGAACAGCAGGCCACGCTCGCGCAGGGTCGGGCCAACCTGGCTGGCGATCCAGCGGTCGCGTTCGGTCAGGGGGCGAGCTTCGCCGCGACCGCCGGCCGCCAGATTGCCGCGGGTCTCGCCTTGCTGCGGGATGCGCGCCAGGCAGTAGGGCACTGGTTCGCCGTTGATCATCAGGATGCGCTTGTCACCATCAGCGATTTCCGGCAAATAACGCTGAGCCATGATCTGCTGCTGACCGTGACGGGTCAGGGTCTCAATGATCACGCTGAGATTAGGGTCGTTCTCGCGGATGCGGAAAATCATCGAGCCCCCCATGCCGTCGAGTGGTTTGAGAATGACGTCACGGTGTTGTTGGGCAAATGCGCGCAAAATGTCTGCCCGGCGGGACACGACGTTGGTCGGCGCGCATTGCGGGAACTGGGTGGCGAACAGCTTTTCGTTGCAGTCGCGCAGGCTGGCGGCGCGGTTGACTACCAGCACTCCGTCGCGCTCGGCTGCTTCGAGGATGTGGGTGGCATAGAGGAATTCGTTGTCAAACGGCGGGTCCTTGCGCATCAGGACCACATCCAGTTTGGCCAGCGGGGCAGTTTCTGGCTCACCCAGGTCGAACCAGTGTTTGGGGTCGGCATGTACCTTTAGCGCACGCATCCGGCCCATGGCCTTGCCGTCGCTCAGGAACAGGTCGTCCGGCTCCAGATAGAACAGCTCCCACTGGCGTGCCTGGGCTGCCAGCAGCATGGCCAGTGAGCTGTCTTTCTTGTAGTGGATCGCGTTGATCGGATCCATGACGATGCCGAGGCGAATGTGCATAGGAGGCGGGTCCGCTGAACTGTTGATGGGTTTTGGAGTGTAACCTCTGCCTGGCTCGGGGTGGAAGATTGACGAAATGTCGGGTCTGTCCCATACCTGAGAGGGGTTTATAGATTGACCAGGAAATCTGTGTTAAAAGTACGCGGAAAGGGATTGGCTGGGCTACGGCCGGCTCTTTGCCGCCCGACGATGTAAGCCTCCATTCATAATAAGGCTGGTCTTATGGAAGAAAATTTCGAAAGCCTGAAGGTCATGGTGATTGATGACAGCAAGACCATCCGGCGTACGGCGGAAACCTTGCTGAAAAAGGTCGGGTGTACGGTCATCACCGCGGTTGATGGCTTTGACGCGCTGGCCAAGATTGCCGATAACCACCCGGATATCATTTTTGTCGATATCATGATGCCGCGACTCGATGGTTATCAGACCTGTGCGCTGATCAAGAACAACAGTGCGTTTCGTGCCACGCCGGTGATCATGCTGTCGAGCAAGGACGGTCTGTTCGACAAGGCCAAGGGCCGGATTGTCGGTTCGGACCAGTATCTGACCAAGCCGTTCAGCAAGGAAGAGTTGCTGGGAGCAATTCGCACCCACGTACCACAAACTGATAATAACGCCGCCGGGGCCGCCAGCGCCTAAGGCACGCAGTACCATTTTGGAAATACCAGGGGAGCCCAATGGCCAGAATTCTTATCGTGGATGACTCGCCAACCGAGCTGTACAAGCTGACTGGCATGCTGGAAAAAAATGGCTATGAGGTGCTCAAGGCCGATAACGGTGCCGACGGCGTTGCCCTGGCCCGCCAGGAAAAACCCGATGCAGTCCTGATGGACATCGTCATGCCTGGCCTCAATGGCTTTCAGGCTACCCGTCAACTGACCAAGGACCCGGAAACCGGGAATATCCCGGTCATCATCGTCACCACCAAGGATCAGGAAACCGACAAGGTCTGGGGCAAACGCCAGGGGGCCAAGGACTACCTGACCAAACCGGTTGAGGAAGCGACCCTGATCCAGACGTTGAAGTCGGTGCTGGGCAGCTAGTGGTCACCTCCACCGTGCCGCATAACAACCAGAACAGGGCCGGCATGTCTGAGTCAAATCACCCTTTTGATCTGCTGTTGCAGTTGACTGGTCTGTGTCGCCAGCAGGCGACCGGCTTGCCGGCTCAGGACGTGGTCAGCGAGACCTGGAGCGGCGTCGGTTTTCGGCTGGGCGATCAAACCCTGATTGCGGCCATGGGTGAAGTCAGCGAGATTTTGCACGAGCCACGCTACACCGCCTTGCCCCGGGTCAAGAGCTGGGTGCGGGGAGTGGCCAATGTGCGCGGTCGGCTGTTGCCGATCATCGATCTCGGACGTTTTTTCGGCAGCGCCAGCAGTGGCTCGCGCAAGCAGCGTCGGGTGCTGGTGCTGGACCGCGACGGACTGTTCGTTGGGCTGCTGGTCGACGAGCTGCTGGGTATGCAGCATTTTCCGGTCAGCACCTTCACCGCCGAGGTGCCAAGCGTGGCGCCGGAATTAAGCCCTTTTGTCGTGGGCGCTTACGTCGGGCAACAGACATCGCTGGTGTTCAACTTCAGGGCACTGGCGCGCGATCAGGCGTTTCTCGACGTGGCGATCTGATCGGGGGCGGTGGCCGGCCAGGGCACCGTGACAGTCCAAGGGTAATTAGAACTACGCTGTAGGCCAGGTAGGGGCCAGAAGATGAAAAAGCTCGATTTGCAGATACTGTCCGCCATGCGCGGTAACCGCGCGATCAGTGGCCTGTTCGCCGCGCTGATCCTGTCGTTGCTGCTGCTGTTCGTGAACTTTTTGTACCTGAACCTCCAGAGTTCCTACGACACCGAATACATCGCGCACGCCGGTGAGCTGCGGGTACTGTCCCAGCAGATTTCCAAGTCGGCGACCGAAGCGGCGACCGGGACCCAGGAGGCCTTTGGTCTGCTGCTGGAGGCGCGCAATGACTTCCAGGAACGCTGGGGTTATCTGACCGAAGGCCGTGAGGAAACCGCTCTGCCGGCTGCACCGGCCAGCCTGGCTGACATCATGGGAGCTGCCCAGGCCGACTGGGACAAGGTGCGGACCAATGCTGATGCGATCCTGGCCAGTCAGCGCACGGTACTGTCGCTGCACGAGGTGGCCATGGTTCTGGCAGATACCATTCCTTACCTGCAGGTCGAGTACGAGGATGTGGTTGATGTTCTGATCGAAAACCGTACACCGGCTGACCAGGTCGCTATTGCCCAGCGTCAGTCACTGCTGGCTGAACGGATTCTCGGTTCGGTAAACCGGGTACTCAGTGGTGATGCCGATGCGGTCATGGCAGCTGACAGTTTCGGCCGTGACGCTGCGCTGTTCGGTCGGGTATTGCAGGGCATGTTGACGGGTAATGCGGTGATGGGCATCGAGCGGGTCGATGATGAGGATGTGCGCGCCCGTCTTGACGAAATCGCCAATCAGTTCAGCTTCGTATCCGACTCAGTGGATGAGATCCTGCTGACTTCCCCGGAACTCTATCTGGTGCGTACCGCCGCCAACGAAATCTTCACCGACTCGCAGTCGCTGCTGGATAACACCTCCAGGCTGGCCGATAACTTTGAGGCACGCAGCAACTCGCGTCTGGCCAATACCCTGCTGGGCTATGTGCTGGCCTTGATCGCGCTGGGCTGCATTCTGTTGATCGGTGTGCAGATGACCCGAGAGACCCGCCAGCGTCTGGCCGAAACGGCGGAAAAGAACGAACGTAACCAGGCCGCGATTCTGCGTCTGCTCGATGAAATTGCCGACCTTGCCGACGGTGACCTGACGGCCGAGGCGACAGTAACCGAGGACTTCACCGGGGCCATCGCCGACTCGATCAACTACTCGATCGACCAACTGCGGGCGCTGGTTCAGACCATTAACGAAACCGCTCTGCAAGTGGCTACAGCGGCTCAGGAAACCCAGGGCACGGCGATGCATCTGGCCGAGGCGTCCGAACACCAGGCCCAGGAAATTGCCGGGGCTTCGGCCGCGGTTAACGAGATGGCGGTGTCGATTGATCAGGTATCGGCCAACGCTGCCGAATCGTCAGCGGTAGCGGAGCGCTCGGTAGCCATCGCCAACAAGGGCAACGAGGTGGTGCAGAACACCATCGTTGGCATGGATACCATTCGCGAACAGATCCAGGATACTTCCAAGCGGATCAAGCGCCTGGGTGAGTCGTCCCAGGAGATTGGTGACATCGTAAGTCTGATTAACGACATTGCCGACCAGACCAACATCCTGGCCTTGAACGCGGCGATTCAGGCGTCGATGGCCGGTGATGCTGGCCGAGGCTTCGCGGTGGTAGCCGACGAAGTACAGCGTCTGGCGGAGCGCTCATCGGCGGCGACCAAACAGATTGAGGCGCTGGTTAAAACCATTCAGACCGATACCAACGAGGCGGTAATCTCGATGGAGCAAACCACTTCCGAGGTAGTCAGTGGTGCGCGCCTGGCTCAGGACGCGGGTGTGGCCCTGGAAGAGATCGAGAAGGTATCCACCAGTCTGGCGGCGCTGATTCAGAACATTTCCAACGCTGCCCGTCAGCAGGCCTCGTCCGCAGGTCACATCTCCAACACCATGAACGTGATTCAGGAAATCACCTCGCAGACCTCGGCGGGTACCACCGCCACGGCGCGCAGCATCGGTGAGCTGGCCAAGTTGGCCGACGCCATGCGCCAGTCGGTTGAAGGCTTCACCTTGCCAGACCAAAAGGGCTAGTCTGAAAGACGGGGCGCCGGCTTGGCGACCCCGCTGCCGGCGTCAGCGAGGGGTACAAGGTGCAAAAACAACCCAACTGGTCATTGCAGCAACTGCCGGATATGGACAGCCATCAGTTTAACCAATGGCAAACGCTGCTGGAAAATCGCACAGGCGTCTGTGTCAGCGCGCAGCGCAAGCTGTTCCTGCAGACCAGCCTGGGTATGCGCATGCGTGAGTTGGGGATCGATGATTACCAGCACTACTACGAGCATGTGACCCAAGGGCCGGTCGGCGCGGTGGAGTGGTCGACCTTGATTGATCGGCTGACCGTGCGTGAAACCAGTTTTATGCGCCACCGACCATCATTTGACTGCGTGGCTCGCTATCTGACCCAGCGTCTGGCGCAGCGGCCTGCCGGCCAGCCCTTGCAGCTCTGGAGTGTTGGCTGTGCCAGTGGTGAGGAAGCCTACTCGCTGGCGATGGTGGCCGAGCGTAGTCTGCAAGCCCATGGCCGCGCTGCGCGCGACTACGGGGTCTGGGCGACCGACATCAGTGCGCGGGCCCTGGAGCAGGGTAGGCAGGCTCGTTATGCCCAGAGCCGCATGACCCAGTTGCAAGTCCCCGAGCGTGATACCTGGCTGCGCCCGCTGGAGGATGGCAGCTATGAGGTAGTCGCCAATCTGCGCGAACGGGTGTGCTTCAGTCGGTTGAATATTCTTGAACTTGCCCAGGCTCCGATCCGGGACCTGGACGTCATCTTTTGTCAGAACCTGCTCATCTATTTCCGCCGTTGGCGTCGGCGCGACCTGCTCAACCTGATGGCCCGGCGCTTGGCTCCGGGCGGCATGCTGGTGATCGGATTGGGTGAGATCGTGGACTGGAACAATCCCCTGCTCGAGCGGGTACCCGATGACCGGGTACAGGCCTATGTGCGCCGGGATGGTATGGAATCTCTGGAGTGAATATGGCTGATCGGCATGATTATGTCGCCCTCGACTGGGTCAAAGGCGAAATTTCCGAGACGCTTAACCAGGCCCGCCAGGCCCTGGAAGCCTTTGTCGAGACGCCTGAGGATTCTACGCGTCTGCGCTTTTGCCTGACCTATATTCATCAGGTCCATGGCACCTTGCAGATGGTCGAGTTTTACGGTGCGGCGCTGCTGGCCGAGGAAATGGAAAAGCTGGCCCAGGCGCTGATGAGTGGTGTGGCCAGACGTGATGGCGAGGCGCTTGATGTCCTGATGCAGGCCATCCTGCAAATGCCGACCTATCTGGACCGTGTCCAAAGTGGTCGGCGTGACCTGCCATTGGTGCTGCTGCCGTTGCTCAATGACATGCGCACGGCGCGGGGCGAGAAACTGTTGTCGGAAAATGCCCTGTTCAGCCCGGAAATCGAGGTGGCCGGACAAGCCGAATCGTCCAGCGCCGAGGTGTTTGATGCCGGCGCGGTGCGCCAGTTGCGCAAGTTGCGTCAGGCGCTGCAGATGTTGCAGGCCAATATCATTCGTGAGCAGGACATGCCATCCAGTTGCCGGCAACTGGGCAAGGTTTTTGCCAGGCTGGAAATACTGTGTCGTGGCCGTCCGCACGCCGAGCTATGGACCATCTTTGCCGGGCTGGCCGAGGGCCTGGAGTACGGCAGCATCGACAACGGCGCCTCGGTGCGTCAGCTTCTGCGTCAGGCTGACCGCGAATTGCGTCAGTTGCAGGATCAGGCCAGTGAGCCTGAATTGCCGCCACCGCCGCCGGAGCTGATTCGCAATCTGCTGTTCTACGTGGCAAAGAGTCCGGGCGGCAGCCCGCGTCTGGATGCGCTCAAACAGCGCTATCAGTTGCAGGCCTTATTGAGTGATGCCGACCGCGCGGCCCAGGCCAGCGGCAGTCGGCTGGTAGGGCCGGATCGCAGTGCACTGCATTCGGTGGTGTTGGCCCTCAACGAAGAACTGCTGCAGGTCAAGGATCAGCTTGATCTGTTTGTCCGTGGTGATCGTAGCCAGCCGGATACGCTGGCCGGACTGCTGCCGACCATGAAACAGATCGCCGATACCCTGGCCATGCTCGGCCTGGGGCAGCCGCGCCGGGTGCTGGGTGAGCAGATCGAGCGTCTGCAGCAACTGGTAGGCGGGTCGGCTGAGATCAATGATACGGCCTTGATGGATGTCGCTGGTGGGTTACTGTTTGTCGAAGCCAGCTTGCAGGGTATTGCCGGCCTGGAGCGACAGGATGGCAGCGATGCGGCAGCGGGTGAAGAGGCACACCGCCTGGCGGTGGCCAGAGACATGCTGCATGTCCAGCAGCAGGTGGTGACAGAGGCGCGCAACGCTCTGGAGCAGACTCGTGAGGCGATCAATGCCTTTATCGCCAACCAGTGGGATCATGCACATCTGGCCCCGGTCGATGATTTGCTCAACAGCATTCGTGGTGGTCTGGCCATGTTGCCGCTGGAGCGTGCAGCCCAGGCGATAGCGCTGTGTCGGCGTTATATCAACGAGCGGTTGCTGGCCGAGCGACGGATTCCGGACTGGGTTTCGCTGGATGCCCTAGCTGATGTGATCACCAGCATCGACTATTACCTGGAGCGGCTGGCTGAAGACGATACCGAACGCAGTGACGGTATTCTCGCCGTGGCTGAAGAACGGTTGAAGAGTCTGGGCTTTGATCCGGCTGCGCCGTTCGAGCCGCAGGCCGAACCGGAAACTCCACAGGCCGAGGCTGAGCCGGTCAGCAGCGCAGTGCCCGAGTCCGAGCCTGACGAGCAGGACGACGAGCTGGACGCCGAACTGGTGGAAATCTTCGTCGAAGAAGCTGGCGAGGTACTTGAGACTCTGGCCGAGTTCACGCCGCAATGGCAGGCCGACCCCGAAGATCGCAAGCCCCTGGCTGAGGTCCGACGGGCGTTCCACACCCTCAAGGGCAGTGGGCGGATGGTCAAGGCGACGATCCTGGCCGAGCTGGCCTGGTCGGTTGAGAACATGCTCAACCGGGTGATCGACCGCAGTATCGAACTCGGCGATGAGGTCTTCCAGGTAGTTAACGCCGTGCGCGCATTGATGCCGCAACTGGTCGAGGACTTCGCTGGCGGCGTTCAGCAGGCGCTTCCTGAGGTAAGCCGCTTGAGCGCCTGGGCCGATGCCTTGTCGCAAGGCGAAACCGGGGTTGAACTGTACTCATCTGAGTCCATGGCGGCGGTTGAGTCTGAGCCGCAGGCTGAAATGCTCACAGAGTCGCTGCCTGATCCGTTGCCAGTGATTGAGAGCGAAGAGCTTGAGCTGACCGACAGGGTGGAGACAGCCGGTGATGGGGATGAGCTGCCGGTTATCGAGTTTGACAGCGAGCCCGAGCCCGAAGCTGAGTCCGCTGTGGCGCAACTGCCCGCGGATGAGTCGTCGGGCATGGACCCGATCCTGCTGGAAATCTTTCGCAACGAGGCGCTGGCCCACCTGGAGCAGGTCGAGAGCTTTGTCGCTCAGTGCGCCCAAGGCTTGCCGCGTCCGGCCAGTGATGCCCTGCAGCGCGCCCTGCACACCCTCAAGGGCAGCGCTCATATGGCGGGTATCCAGCCGATTGCCCAATTGGCGACTCCGCTGGAAAAACTGATCAAGGACTTCAAGGCCAATCTGGTTCCGGTTGAACAGCCGCTGGTGGAACTGTTGTGTGATGCGCTGGCGCTGATCCGGGTCGGTATTGCGCAACTGGATCACGCCCCGCAACAGCCGATTGCCGGCACCGAGGCGTTGCTGGTCCGGGTCAGGGAGCTACACGAACAGGGCATGAAAGCCCGCGACGCCAGCCGCGCCGACCTGGAAAGTGGCCGGGCCGATGCTGGTCTGCTGTCAATTTTCCTCACCGAAGGGGTTGAGTTGCTGCTGGATGCCGGTGACCAGTTGCAGGCCGATCCGCACAGCATCGACAGTCAGGCCCTGGTCGGCAGCCTCCGGGCGTTGGGTGAGGTGGCCGGAGAGGTCGATCTGGAAGCGATCGAGCAGCTATGTCAGGCGCTTGAGGATGTACATGGGGCGCTGTATAGCGGGCAACTGACGCAAGAGCAGGTTGACTGGCCGGTGCTGGCCGAGGCGCACGAGCGCTTGATCACCATGATGGATCAGGTCGCCGCGCATCAGCACGTGGCCTCGGCGCAGGCCGAGATCGAAGCCTTGCAGGGGCTGCTGCGTTCGGCGCGCCCGGAGCCGGCGATGCCCCTGGGGAATGCCTGGCACCCGGAGCAGGCCGGTACTGATCCGGAGCTGGTCGAGATCTTCCTTGAGGAAGCGCAGGAAATCATCGACAGCGCCGCTGCCAGCTTGCAGCAGTGGCTGGCCGACACTGACAACACCCTGGCGGTGGAAGCCCTGCAGCGTGATCTGCACACGCTCAAGGGTGGTGCGCGCATGGCCGAAATTCGCCCGGTGGGTGATCTGGCGCACGAACTGGAGTATCTCTACGAGGGGTTGGGTAACCAGCGTTACCAGCCTAGTGCCGGGCTGGCCGATCTGCTGCACGCCTGCCATGACAGTCTGGCGGAAATGGTTGAAGGCGTGGTTGCCAATCGGGCGATTGACGATGGTCAGGCGCTGATTGCCTGCATTCGTGCGTTCCGCGTTGACCCGGAGCAGCCGCCCAGACTGCCCGAACAATCGCGTGCAGCTGCGCCGTCGGCCAAACCCAGCGAGCCGGTGCCAGTTGCGCCAGCCCCGGCACCGAGCTTGCCGGGCATGTTGCAGATGTTCCTCGAGGAAGGCCGCGATCTGTTGCTGCCGTGCGATGAACTGTTGGCCCGGCGCGACGAATCGGCAGCCAGTCAGGAGCTGTCGCACCGACTGCAAACCTTCAAGGGCAGTGCCCGTCTGGCCGGCCAGCATACTCTGGCCGAGCAGGCTAAGGGCCTGGAGCAGGCTTTGAGTGGCGGCGCCAGTGACGAGTCGCTGTATCAGGCGCTGGCGCAATTGCAAAATGGCCTGGAACTGCTGGCCGGACAGGACGAAGAGCCGGCACCGGTGGTATGGACTCCGATGCCTGTCGAGCCTGCACCGGCTGCGGCGTTGCCGACGGTCGCTGAGCCCGAACAGCCAACCCTGGCCGAGGTCAAGGCACTGCTGCGCCAGGCCATGGAGGCCGGTGAGCCGGCTCAGAGTAACGGCAGTCGTGGCGGCGCCCAGGAAAGTGTCAAGGTCTCGGCCAGCCTGCTTGAGGAGTTGGTCAACCTGGCCGGTGAAACCTCGATCTTTCGTGGCCGGATCGAACAGCAGGTCAATGACCTGAGCCAGACCTTGGGCGATGTGGAAAGTACCATCGAGCGGGTACGTGACCAGCTCCGGCGTCTGGACATGGAAACCCAGGCGCAGATTCTATCCCGTCACCATGAGGAAACCGGCCAGGATTACGATGAATTCGACCCGCTGGAGATGGACCGTTACTCGCAGCTCCAGCAATTGTCGCGCTCGTTGTTCGAGTCGGCTTCCGACTTGCTCGACCTGAAGGAAACTCTGGCTAGCCGTGCGCGAGATGCCGAAACCCTGCTGATGCAGCAGGCCCGGGTCAATACCGAGCTGCAGGAAGGCCTCATGCGTACTCGCATGGTGCCATTCGACCGGCTGCTGCCGCGTTTGCGCAGGGTTGTGCGCCAGGTGTCCTCTGAGCTGGGCAAGCAGGTCGAGCTGCAGGTCGACAATGCCGAAGGCGAAATGGATCGCAGCGTTCTGGAACGGATGATTGGTCCGCTTGAGCACATGCTGCGCAACGCCATCGACCACGGCATTGAGTTGCCCGGCAAGCGTCTGGAGAGCGGCAAGCCCGAACAGGGGCAGATCGCCCTGGATTTGCGCCGCGAGGGTGGTGATATCGTCCTGACCCTGGCTGATGATGGTGCCGGTATCCGGCTTGAGGCGGTGCGCCAGAAAGCCATTGAGCGCGGTCTGATGGATGCCGATGCCGACCTCAGCGATCAGGAAGTGCTGCAGTTTATTCTGGAGGCGGGCTTTTCGACTGCCGAGCAGGTGACCCAGATTTCCGGCCGCGGGGTCGGCATGGATGTGGTCAATGCCGAGGTCAAGCAACTGGGTGGCAGCATGCTGCTGGCAACCGAGCCGGGCCAGGGCACGACCTTTACCATTCGTCTGCCGTTTACCGTATCGGTCAACCGTGCGCTGATGGTGTATTCGGGTGAAGACCTGTATGCCATTCCGCTTAACACTGTAGAGGGTATCGTGCGGGTCTCCGGCTATGAACTGGAGGCCTATTACGCTCCGGATGCGCCGCCGTTCGAATATGCCGGCAAGCGCTATGACCTGCGCTACCTGGGGGATCTGCTGGTAACCGGCCAGCAACCCAAATTGAGCGGCCACAGCCTGCCGTTGCCGGTGATCCTGGTACGCAGTGCCGAGCACAGTGTGGCGGTTCAGGTCGACGCGCTGGCTGGCTCGCGCGAGATCGTGGTAAAGGGGCTGGGCAAACAGTTCGCCGTGGTGCCAGGGATCTCCGGCGCCACCATTCTGGGTGACGGCCGGGTCGTGGTGATTCTTGACCTGTTGGCGGTGATCCGTGCCCAGCAGGCCCACTCTCAACTGCATCCGCTTGTTGCGCAGGACGCCGATGAACTGATTGAGGAGCGTCCAACGCTGGTCATGGTGGTAGATGACTCGATCACCGTGCGCAAAGTTACTTCGCGTCTGCTGGAGCGGCACGGAATGGAGGCGGTAACCGCCAAGGACGGGGTCGAGGCCATCGCCAAATTGCAGGAAATTCAACCGGATTTGGTGCTGTTGGATATCGAGATGCCGCGTATGGATGGCTTTGAGGTTGCTACTTTGATCCGCCACGACGAGCGCCTGCGGGACCTGCCGATCATTATGATCACCTCGCGTACCGGGGAGAAACACCGCGAGCGGGCACTGTCGATCGGGGTCAATGATTATCTCGGCAAACCCTATCAGGAAGCGCAATTGCTCGAACGGATCGAAGCGCTGGTCGCCGAACGTGGCTGATAGCGCCGGGCGCATTGCTCTGCTGGTCAGCCAGGAGCGACGGCGTCAGCATTTGTACCAGAGCCTGAGCAGTTTCGGCTATCAGGTGGTGTTTGCCGAACCGCCGGCCCAGCTCGCACGGCGGGCGTTGCAGCAGGTGGCGACCGATGCCTGGCTGGTCGAGCTGGCCGACGAGTCGCCCTTGGCAGACTGGTTGCTGGAGTACAGCCAGGTGCCGGTGCTGTTTGGCGCTGGCGAGATCCCCGAATCTGACAGTGACGATTATCGGCGCTGGCTACGCCGCCTGTATGGCAAGCTGTTGCCGCTGCTGGGGCCACCGCCAGGCGGAACGCCGGCCTGCCTCAGCATGTTGCCCACGGCTCCGGTTGGAGACAATGCCCGCTGCGTCTGGGTGTTGGGGGCTTCGCTCGGCGGGCCGGCGGCGGTCAAGAGCTTCCTTGATGCCTTGCCGGCTGACCTGCCGATCGCTTTCATCTATGCCCAGCATATTGACCCGGCGTTTGAGCAGCAGTTGCCGCAAATCCTTGGCCGGCATAATCGCTGGCGGATTATCAACTGTCGCCAGGGTGCCCGGTTGCATGATGGCGAGGTCTTGGTGGCACCGATTGGCCGGCGTCTGCGTTTTGGCCCGGGAGGGCATCTGCGTCTGCTCGATGAACCCTGGCCTGGCCCCTATCAGCCCTCGATTGAGGCCCTGCTGGATGAGGTGGCGGCCAGTTTTTCTCCCGCCTGTGGAGCGATCATCTTCAGTGGCATGGGTGAAGATGGCGTAGCCGCTTGCGGTCGTCTGCGTCAGCAAGGCGTCGAGGTTTGGACCCAAAGTGCCGAGACGGCAGCTTGCGCGACCATGCCCGGAGCGGTTCAGCAGGCGGGTTTCAGTCATTTTCACGGCTCCCCGGTGGAGCTGGCCAGTGCATTGCAGCGCTGGTTGCAACAGGAATGGCCGCTGGCCCTGTAGCCGGCGCTCACCAACCCAGGAGGACAGTCCGCATGGCGGATGCGCTGGAAAGTCTCAATGGTTTGATCGTGCCGCTGGCCGAACAACCTCTGCTGTTACCCAACGTTGCCGTGGCCGAACTGGTCGGCTATCGGCTTACCCAGCCTGCCGAACAGGGGCCTGACTGGTTTCTTGGCTGGACTCGCTGGCGTGAGCAGCAGGTACCGCTGATCGATCCGGAGCGGCTGCTGCAGCAGAAGCCGCTGACAACCGAGCGCCCAGCTCCCCGGGTGCTGGTGCTCAACGCCCTGGGTCGCCATGCCGGGCTGGGTTTCATCGGCCTGCGAGTGTACGGTATCCCCCGCTCGCGCAAGGTTCTGCGCGGCGAGATTGAAACTGCCGGGCCGGCCAGCACCTATGTCCAGCAGCCAGTCCATCTGGCCGAAGAAAGTCAGGCGTTGTTAATTCCTGACCTGCTGGCCATCGAGCAGTCGTTGGTCGAGGCCGGGCTGGTCAACGCGCGGGCCTGAGCCCGCGCCTTATAGCGGGAAGCTCAGGCGTGCCTCGGTGCCGCCGCCGCTGCGGTTGAGCAACTGTACAGTGGCGCCATGGTTGTCGGCGATGCGCTTGACGATGGCTAGCCCTAGGCCGGTGCCGGTGGTCGAGCGCGCCCGGTCGCCGCGAATGAAGGGCGTAAACAACGCCTCGCTCTCGCTCGGATCGATCCCCGGCCCGCGGTCGAGCACACTGACCACCAGATAGGGCTGGGCGGCGGCTCGGGTCACGTAGGTACAGATTTCCACGCCACTGCCGGCACCATGATTGAGCGCGTTTTCGATCAGGTTGGTCATGACCCGCTTGATCGACAGACGTCGGAAGTTGAACTCCGGCACTGGCTCCAGGCACAGGCGTACTCGTTCCTCGCCAGTGTTCAGCGGAGCTACCACCTCACGGATTACTTCATTGATGTCGCCGGGCTCGAGAGCTTCGTCACTGCCGTCGCGGATATAGGCCATGAACTGGTCAAGAATTGCGTCCATGTCCTCGATGTCGCGGATCATTCCGTCGGTCAGTTCCGGCTCGGCACTGGACAGCAATTCGGTAGACAGGCGCATGCGGGTCAGGGGCGTGCGCAGGTCATGGGAGACCCCGGCCAGCAGCAGGGCGCGGTCGCGGTTGGCCTGTTCGACGTCCTGGGCCATCTGGTTGAAGGCGCGGTAGACCTCGGCCATTTCTGCCGGTCCACCGGTATCGAGCAGTCGCACGCTGTGACCCTGGCCGATGCGCCGGGCGGCGAACTCCAGAGCTTTGAGCGGCTGGTTGAGCTGGCGGACGAAAATCCAGGCGGCAGCGGTCGACAGCATGCCGATCAGCAGCAACCAGGTGACCACCAGCCAGACGCGTTGTCCACGTAGCGGATGGGCATACAGCGGCAGGCGTAGCCATTGTTCTTCGTAGCCGGGCTGATGAACCCAGATCGCCGGATCATCCTGAATCCGCACCCGGACCTCGGTACGGTCGCCCAGCTCATCGCGCAGCTGGTTGGTGAAAATGCCGGAGTAGGGCCAGTGAACCTCGCCGCGTGGGACCTGGTCCTGGTGCACCAGACGAATGCCGGTCAGCTCCTGGATATCTGCCCGGGCCTGTGGGTCGCAGCTCCAGTAGGCGCGCACCAGCATGGCCGCGCCATGGCTGTACTGGCGGTCGACCAGCAGGTCTTCGTTGCTCAGCAGGTAGACCATGGTCAGCACCTTGGAAAACAGGGTGACCAGCAGAACCAGCAAAATAGTGCGGGCAAAGAAACTGCGCGGCAGCAGGGGGTGCCAGCCCGGGCCGCCTTTCACGAATGCTTGCCGTCCGGTACGAATACGTAGCCGACACCCCAGACCGTCTGGATATAGCGCGGCTTGGAAGGATCGGGTTCGAGCATGCGCCGCAGGCGCGAGATCTGCACGTCGATCGAGCGCTCCAGTGCATCCCATTCGCGGCCGCGGGCCAGTTGCATCAGCTTGTCGCGGGTCAACGGCTCACGCGGGTGCTGGACCAGCGCCTTGAGCACGGCGAACTCACCGGTGGTCAGCATGTGCACTTCATTGCCGCGTTTGAGTTCGCGGGTTGCCAGGCTGAGGATGAATTCGCCGAAGGTTACTTCGTCATCCTCGGTGCCCGGGGCACCTGGCACCTGTGGGGCCTGACGGCGCAGCACGGCCTTGATCCGGGCCACCAGTTCGCGCGGATTGAAAGGCTTGGGCAGGTAGTCGTCGGCACCCATTTCCAGGCCCTGAATACGGCTGGTCTCATCACCTTTGGCGGTCAGCATGATGATCGGGGTGGTGTTCTCCTGATCGCGCAGGCGCTTGCAGGCGCTCAGGCCGTCCTCGCCGGGCAGCATCAGGTCGAGCACAATCAGCGCATAGATCTCGCGGGCCAGCAGGCGGTCCATTTGCTCGGTGTTTTCCACTGCCCGGACTCGGTAGCCCTGCTCGGAAAGGTAACGTTCGAGCAGGCGCCGCAGGCGCACATCGTCATCGACAATCAGTATCTTTTCGCCTTCGCTGGTCATGATCTCTTGCCCTGGTTGAAATGCCCTTATTGTGGCTGAAGCCCAACAATGGCGGTGTTCAGCCATTGTTACAAGAGGTTTCTCCTGTGCTTTCAGCGGCTTGCCGATCCCGGCAGGCTGGCGTCGCAAGCGGCGCTGACTCGGTTATACTGCGCGGCTTGTAATACACCAAGTGGATTTGCCCATGGATAGTATCGCCTCGCGGATTGCCGCGGAATTGACGGTTCGCCCGGAACAGGTGGCGGCCACCGTCGCGCTGATCGACGAGGGCGCCAGTGTGCCCTTCATCGCCCGTTACCGGAAAGAGGTTACCGGTAGCCTGGATGACACCCAGTTGCGTTATCTGGAAGAGCGCCTGCGTTATCTGCGAGAGATGGAAGACCGGCGCCAGAGTATCCTTGCCAGCATCGCCGAACAGGGCAAGCTGAGCCCGGAGCTGGAGCGCGATATCCGCGAGGCCGATACCAAGACCCGGCTGGAAGATCTCTATCTGCCATACAAGCCCAAGCGCCGGACCAAGGGCCAGATCGCTCTGGAGGCGGGGCTCGGGCCGTTGGCCGAGCAGTTGTATGCCGATCCGACGCTGGAGCCGGAGACGTTGGCAGCCGGGTTTGTCGATGCTGACAAGGGCGTGGCTGACGTCAAGGCTGCTCTGGATGGGGCCAAGTACATCCTCATGGAGCGCTTCAGTGAAGACGCCAATCTGCTTGAACGGCTGCGCCGCACACTCAAGCAGGACGGTCGGGTGGTGTCGCGGCTGGTACCCGGCAAGGAAACCGAGGGCGCCAAGTTTCGCGACTATTTCGAATACGATGAGCCGCTGGCCAAGGTGCCCTCGCACCGAGCGCTGGCGATTCTGCGCGGGCGCAATGAAGGCATTCTCAGCATTAGTCTGGAGCTGGGTGAGGCGGATCCGACTCCAGGTGCCAGTCATCCCTGTGAAGGGTTGATCGCTGAGGCGGTCAATATCAGCAACCAGGGCCGCGCTGCAGACAAGTGGCTGGCCGAGGTGGTGCGCTGGACCTGGCGGGTGAAGCTGCTGGGTCATCTGGAAACCGAACTGCTCGGTGATCTGCGTGAGATGGCCGAGGATGAGGCGATCCGGGTGTTTGCCAGCAACCTCAAGGACTTGCTGCTGGCCGCGCCGGCCGGCCAACGGGTGACCCTGGCGCTGGACCCGGGGCTGCGTACCGGGGTCAAGGTGGTGGTGGTGGATGCCACCGGCAAGCTGGTTGATCACGTCACCATCTTCCCCCATGCGCCGCGCAATCAGTGGGATCAGTCGCTGGCGGTACTCGGGGCGCTGTGCCAGAAGCATCAGGTCGACCTGATCGCTATCGGCAACGGCACCGCCTCGCGCGAGACCGACAAGCTGGCTGGCGACCTGCTGCGCCAGCACCCGCAACTCAAGCTGACCAAGATCATGGTGTCTGAAGCGGGCGCTTCGGTGTATTCGGCCTCGGAACTGGCTGCGCGGGAATTCCCCGATCTGGATGTGACCTACCGTGGCGCGGTGTCGATCGGCCGACGTCTTCAGGACCCGTTGGCTGAACTGGTGAAAATCGAACCGAAGTCCATCGGTGTTGGCCAATACCAGCACGATGTCTCGCAGGTGAAACTGGCGCGTAGTCTGGATGCGGTGGTCGAGGACTGCGTGAACGCGGTTGGGGTCGATCTTAATACCGCCTCGGCGCCGCTGTTGACCCGGGTGTCCGGGCTCAACCCGACCATCGCCCAGAACATCGTCGAGTACCGTAACCAGCACGGTGCTTTCCGCAGTCGCCGTGAACTGCTCAAGGTCAGCCGCCTGGGCGACAAGACCTTCGAGCAGGCCGCCGGCTTCTTGCGGGTCATGAATGGCGACGACCCGCTCGATGCCTCGGCCGTGCACCCGGAGGCCTATCCGTTGGTCGAGCGCATCGCCGCCGACACCGGTCGGGATATCCGCAGCCTGATTGGTGACTCGACGTTCCTGCGCAAACTTGAACCGGCGCGCTTCACCGACGAGCGCTTCGGGGTGCCGACCATCACCGACATTCTCAAGGAGCTGGACAAGCCCGGCCGTGATCCGCGTCCGGAGTTCAAGGCGGCGGCGTTCCAGGACGGGGTAGAGACCCTGGCTGACCTGAAGCCGGGCATGACTCTGGAAGGTGTGGTGACCAATGTGGCCAACTTCGGCGCCTTCGTCGATATCGGTGTGCATCAGGATGGTCTGGTGCATATCTCGATGCTCTCGCATCAGTTCGTCAAGGACCCGCGTGAGGTGGTCAAGGCTGGCGATATCGTCAAGGTCAAGGTGCTGGAGGTGGATATCCCCCGTCAGCGCATCAGCCTGACCATGCGTATGGATGATCAGCCTGGCGCTGCCGTCAGTGCTGGCCGTGGCGGTGAGCGCCCGGCTGATCGTGCCAATTCCCGGTCTGGTGCACGTCAGCCGAACAAAGCCACTGGCCCGCGCGAACAGGGCGGTGCTACCTTTGCCAATCTGTTTGCCAATGCCAAGAACCTGAAGAAGCGCTGACCATGGTTGATCATCCCGCCCTCAAGAGCTTTGCCGAAAACCGCATGAGCGACTTTACTCGTCTGATTGGCCTGGAGTTCCGCCATATCAGCACGGGTGAGTGCCACTTGTATCTGGATATCGACCAGCGGCATTTCAACTCCACCGGGCGGGTACATGGCGGGGTGGTGTTCACTCTGCTTGATTCGGCCATGGGTGCGGCGGCCTTCAGCGTGCTGGAGCCCGATGAGGTCACGGCCACGGTTGAGTGCAAGATCAACTACACCCGGGCGGTGACCGGCGGCACGCTGGATGGGCGCGGCAAGGTGGTCCATGCCGGCACCCGCACGGTGGTGGTTGATGGTGAGGTCTGGCAGGACGGTGTACTGGTGGCCAAGGCCCTGGGCACCTTTGCGCGGATCTGAAATCGCTATACTGATGGAACGTCCGGGTGGCCTGTTATAGCCTCCGGATCTCTGCCGCTTAAGGAGTGACGACCTTGTCACCACAGTTCAATGCTCGACTCGACCTGTTGTCCCAGCCCGCACATCGTCAGCGTTTGCGCGATTGCCAGCATGGTATCGAAAAGGAAAGTCTGCGGATCAGTGTTGATGGGCGCCTGGCCCAGACCCCGCATCCTCTTGGCCTGGGCTCGGCACTGACCCATCCGAGCATTACCACCGACTATTCCGAAGCTCTTTTGGAGTTGATCACGCCGGTCCACAGCCGGATCGAAACACTGTTCGAGAGCCTGGATGCCGTGCACCGTTTCACCTACAGCCAGTTGGGTGACGAGTTGCTGTGGACTGAGTCCATGCCCTGTTGGTTGCCGGAAACCGACGCCGAGATTCCGATTGCCTGGTACGGCACCTCCAACATCGGCACGCTCAAACACGTCTATCGCCGTGGTCTGGCGATTCGTTACGGCAAGGCCATGCAGTGTATCGCTGGGATTCACTACAATTTTTCGCTGCCGCCGCAATTGTGGGCGCTGCTGCAGGAGCACGATGGCAGCCCGCTGTCGGCCCGCGACTACCAGTCCGAGCGTTATGTCGGGCTGATTCGTAATTTCCGCCGTTACGCCTGGTTGTTGATGTATCTGTTCGGCGCATCGCCGGCGTTATGCGCAAGCTTTCTCCAGGGTCGGGACCACAAGCTGGAGCAGCTTGGCGACAAGAGCCTGTATCTACCCTACGCTACCAGCCTGCGGATGAGTGACCTGGGCTACAACAACAATGCCCAGTCGGGGCTGAATGTCTGCTACAACAGCCTGGATAGCTACATCAACAGCATGCTACAGGCCATCAGCCTGCCCTATGCGCCTTATGCCGCGCTGGGCACCCACGACAGCCAGGGCCAGTGGCAGCAACTGAACACCAATCTGCTGCAGATCGAAAACGAGTTCTATAGCCCGATTCGGCCCAAGCGGGTGACCCACAGCGGCGAGAAGCCGGTACATGCTCTGGCCAGTCGCGGGGTGGAGTATGTCGAGGTCCGCTGCATGGATATCGATCCCTTCACGCCGCTGGGAATTGAGCCGGCCACCGCCCGCTTCCTCGACAGTTTCCTGCTCTATTGCGCATTGGAAGACAGCCCCTTTATGGACAGTCAGGCCTGCGACGAGGCTGCCAGCAACTTTGCCCTGTCGGTCAAGCGTGGCCGCGAGCCGGGGCTGATGCTGGGTCGGGGGGGAGCCGGGGCGGAGCTCAGGCACTGGGGGCTGGAACTGCTGGAGTCCATCGAGCGTTGCGCCCGGCTGCTCGACCAGACGCATCAGACCCAGGCCTACAGTGAAGCTCTGAGCGTGCAGCAGGCCAAGCTGCATGATCCGGCATTGACGCCTTCGGCCCGGGTGTTGGCAGCCATTGAGCAGCATGGCAACAGCTTCTTCCGCTTTGCCCTGGCCCAATCACAGGCGCATCAGGCCTATTTTCTTGAACATCCGCTGGAGCCTGAGCAGCAGCGCGCTTTCCAGGCCCAGGCCGACAGCTCGCAGGCCGAGCAGGCGGCGCTGGAAGCGGCCGATGATGTCGACTTCGATACCTTCGTTGCCCGCTATCTGGCCCAGCAGCCACAGGATCAGGCGCTGCGCGCCTGAGTCACGGGCCGCCCTCCGGAGGGTTACTGGGTAATCAGATTGGTAAACAGCAGGTCATCGACCAGCGCTTGGCCCTCTTCCTCTTCCAGGGTCTGGCGCACCACCGCCAGCGCCTCAAGCCGCAGTGCCTCGCGTGCTTCCAGTCCGCTCAGGCTGTCCTGGCTCTGGCGGCTGAACAGGCTGACCAATGCATTGCGGATCAGCGGATCGTGGTACTGGATCCGCGCGACCGCCGCCGGATCGTTGGTACGCAGTGCCACATCCACCTTCAGGTAGCGGATACGCGGGCCGCTGTCGGTCAGTGTGCCGATGAACGAAGGGCTGAGTTCGACGTACTGCGGATCGGACGCCTGCGCTGCCAGAGGTAGTGACAGGATCAGAGCCAGGGTCAGAAAAACGGATCGCATAAGCTGAAGCACTCCTTGGGTTTGGTAAAGGATAGCCGAGCCGCGGTTCCAGGCCAAACCGCAAGCGGGTACGGCGTTATGGCTGGCAATCACTCCGGGGCATGGTGATTGACCAGAGGCTGGCAGTTGCGACTAGACTGGCGAAAACTGAACAACAGGGAGCTCCCCATGAAAGCGGTATTGTGCAAAGCCTATGGACCGGCCAGCAGCCTGGTGCTGGAAGAAACCACCGATCCGGTGGCCAAACCCAACGATGTGGTGATTGACATCCATGCTGCCGGGGTCAACTTCCCTGACACCCTGATCATTGAAGGCAAGTATCAGGTCAAGCCGCCATTCCCGTTCTCGCCGGGTGGCGAAGCTGCGGGTGTGGTATCCAGCGTTGGCGAGAAGGTCAAGCACCTCAAGCCGGGCGATCGGGTCATGGCCCTGACCGGCTTTGGCAGCTTCGCCGAGAAGATCGCGGTCGACGCCATGCGCGTGCTGCCGATGCCCGACGATATGGACTATATCACCGCCGCCGGCTTCAGCATGACCTACGGCACCTCGATGCATGCGCTCAAGCAGCGTGGCGAGCTCAAGCCAGGTGAAACCCTGCTGGTGCTGGGCGCTTCCGGTGGTGTTGGCCTGGCTGCCGTCGAGATCGGCAAGGCCATGGGTGCACGGGTGATCGCGGCGGCCTCCAGCGACGAGAAACTGGAAGTGGCCAAGGCTGCCGGTGCCGATGAACTGATCAACTACGCTGACGGCGAGCTGAAGGAAAAGGTCAAGGCGCTGACCAAGGGTCAGGGTGCCGATGTGATCTATGATCCGGTCGGTGGCGATCTGTTCGACCAGTCGCTGCGCTGCATCAACTGGAATGGCCGTCTGCTGGTGATCGGGTTTGCCAGTGGCCGGATTCCGGAAATGCCGGCCAACCTGCCTCTGCTCAAGGGTGCAGCGGTGGTCGGGGTGTTCTGGGGGGCATTTGCTGCGCGCCAGCCGCAGGACAACCTGGCCAACTTCCAGCAACTGTTTGCCTGGTACAGCGAAGGCAAGCTCAAGCCGCTGGTGTCCCAGACCTATGAGCTGAATCAGTATGAAGATGCTCTGGCTATGCTGAGTTCGCGCAAGGCGGTCGGCAAGGTCGTGATCAAGACCCGCTAAAGCGGGCCGGCTGCAGGCTGAAAGCACCTGACTTTCAGCCTGCAGCCTGTCTCTGCGGCTTTCAACTGGCGCCCGGGTAGCCCTGTTGGCGCCAGGCCTCGTAAACCAGTACCGCGGCACTGTTGGACAGGTTGAGGCTGCGGCTGTTCTCGCGCATCGGAATCCGCAATACCTGATCGGCCGGCAGGCTTTCACGTATCTCGACCGGCAGGCCACGGCTTTCCGGGCCGAACAGGAACATGTCCCCCGGCTGATAGCTGACCTCGCTGAACCAGCGGCTACCCTTGGTGCTCAGAGCAAACACTCGGCCCGGGCGCACGGCGGCCAGGCAACTGTCCAGATCGGGGTGCACCTGCAACGCGGCAAACTCGTGATAGTCCAGGCCGGCGCGGCGCAGGCGCTTGTCATCCAGCTCAAACCCCAGCGGCTCGATCAGGTGCAACTGGCAGCCGGTGTTGGCGCACAGCCGGATGATGTTGCCGGTGTTCGGTGGAATCTCGGGTTCAAGCAGGGCGATATGGAACATGGTGGGCGTGGTTCGTTGCAAAGTCGTGCGCCAGTTTAGGGTCTGTTGCCATTTCCTCACAACCGCGCCCGCAGGTACCAGCCACAGATTTTTTCATCCCGGGTATTGCTTGTCGGCGTACGGCGACTTAGCATGTTTGAAATATCAAACAATCATGTTGTAAATGCATTACGCCTTAGCCGGCGTCCAATCGCGAGGATCTCCCGTCATGGAACTGCACTGTCCCGAGCTGTTTCGTCAGCAAGCCTACCTTGATGGTCATTGGTGCGAGGCCGACACCGGTGCCCGTACCGAGATCCATAACCCGGCTACCGGCGAGCGCCTGGGCAGTGTGCCGAATATGGGCGCCGAAGAAACCCGTCGGGCGATTGCGGCCGCCCAGGCGGCGCAGCCGGCCTGGCGGGCCAAGACCGCCAAGGAGCGGGCGGCAGTGCTGCGCAAGTGGCACGATCTGATGATGCAGCATCAGGAAGACCTGGCCCGGATCATGACCGCTGAGCAGGGCAAGCCGCTGACCGAGGCGCGTGGTGAAATTGCCTACGCGGCGTCGTTTCTCGAGTGGTTCGCCGAGGAAGGCAAGCGAATTTATGGTGACGTGATTCCCGGCCATCAGCCGGACAAGCGCATCCTGGTGCAGAAAGAGCCGATTGGAGTAACGGCGGCCATCACGCCGTGGAACTTCCCTGCTGCGATGATTACTCGCAAGGCTGGCCCGGCGCTGGCTGCCGGCTGCGCCATGGTCCTCAAGCCGGCTCCGCAAACCCCGTTTTCGGCCCTGGCCATGGCCTATCTGGGCGAGCAGGCCGGGCTGCCCGCCGGACTGCTGAGCGTGATCAGCGCCGACGTTGAGCGTTCACGCGAGGTGGGCGCCGAGCTGTGCGCCAACCCAATCGTGCGCAAGCTGTCATTTACCGGCTCGACCGCTGTCGGTATCAAGTTGATGGAGCAGTGTGCGCCGACCCTGAAGAAGCTGTCGCTGGAACTGGGCGGCAATGCGCCTTTCATTGTGTTCGATGACGCCGATCTGGATGCGGCGGTCGAGGGCGCGATGATTTCCAAGTACCGCAACGCCGGCCAGACCTGCGTATGCGCCAACCGTATCTATGTACAGGACAGCGTGTACGAGGCGTTTGCCGCCAAGCTGAGCGAGGCGGTGGCCAAGCTCAAGGTTGGCAATGGTGCCGAACCGGGAGTGACTACCGGGCCGTTGATCGATGCCAATGCGGTGGCCAAGGTCCAGCGTCACCTCAAGGATGCGACCGACAAGGGCGCTCAGGTGCTGACCGGCGGCAAGCCGCACGCGCTCGGTGGGTTCTTCTTCGAACCGACCGTGCTGGCCGGGGTCGATGCTTCGATGCTGGTGGCCCGTGAGGAAACCTTCGGCCCGCTGGCGCCGCTGTTCCGCTTCAGTGACGAGGCGGACGTGATCCGTCAGGCCAACGATACCGAGTTTGGCCTGGCGTCCTACTTCTATGCCCGTGATCTGGGCCGGGTGTTCCGCGTTGCCGAGGCGCTGGAATACGGCATGGTCGGGATCAATACCGGGCTGATTTCCACCGAGGTGGCGCCGTTCGGCGGCATGAAGGCCTCGGGTCTGGGCCGCGAAGGTTCCAAGTACGGTATCGAGGACTACCTCGAAATCAAGTATCTGTGCCTGGGCGGTATTTGAAGCCGCTCATCAAACCCGAGTAACAGCCAAGGCTGCACGGACTCGATAGCGGTGTTGCCGGACAGCGGTTGCAGACCGTCGATGCCCTGGACGGGCATCGTCGAGCGCCCAGGGATGGGTTCACAGCGTGTCTGCAACCGCTGTCCGGCAATGCCGCCCGCGCAGATGCCGCCTTTGACTGCCCCCGTCTCCATTCATGAGGTCCGATATGAGCAAGACCAACGACTCCCTGATGCAGCGCCGGCATAACGCCGTCGCCCGTGGTGTGAGCCAGATTCATCCGATTTTCGTCCAGCGTGCGGAAAACGCCACGGTCTGGGATGTCGAAGGACGCCAGTACATCGATTTTGCCGGCGGGATCGCGGTGCTCAATACCGGGCATCGGCATCCCAAGGTGATCGATGCGGTCAAGCGTCAGCTTGAGCAGTTCACCCATACCTGTTTTCAGGTGCTGGCCTATGAGCCCTATGTTGAGCTGTGCGAGAAAATCAATGCCCGGGTCCCCGGCAATTTCGACAAGAAGACCCTGCTGGTGACTACCGGCTCCGAGGCGGTCGAGAATGCGGTGAAGATCGCCCGGGCCGCCACTGGCCGGGCCGGGGTGATCGCTTTCACCGGCGGTTACCATGGCCGCACCATGATGACCCTGTCGATGACTGGCAAGGTGGTGCCGTATTCGGCGGGTATGGGCTTGATGCCGGGTGGTGTGTACCGGGCGCAGTTCCCTTGTCCGCTCCATGGCGTCAGCGAGGACGACGCCATGGCCAGCGTCGAGCGGATTTTCAAGAACGATGCCGAGCCGCGTGACATCGCTGCGATTGTCATCGAGCCGGTGCAGGGCGAGGGTGGTTTCTACGTCGCCAGTCCGGCCTTCATGCAGCGTCTGCGGGCGCTCTGTGATCAGCACGGCATCCTGCTGGTGGCCGATGAGGTGCAGACTGGTGCCGGGCGTACCGGTACCTTCTTCGCCATGGAGCAGATGGGCGTGGCGGCGGATCTGACCACTTTTGCCAAATCGATTGCCGGTGGCTTCCCGGTAGCGGGTGTGTGTGGGCGTGCCGAGGCGATGGATGCGATCGCCCCTGGCGGGCTGGGCGGCACCTATGCCGGTAGCCCGCTGGCCTGCGCGGCGGCGCTGGCGGTTATGGAGGTGTTCGAGGAGGAGAATTTGCTGGCCCGCAGTCAATGTTTGGGCGAGTTGATGCGTGAACGTTTGAGTGCGATTGCCGCCGCCGACAAGCGTATTGGCGATGTCCGCGGACTGGGGGCGATGGTCGCCTGCGAGCTGTTTGGCGCCGATGGCAAGCCAGATGCCGAACTGACCGGCAAGGTGGTGGCCAAGGCCCGGGACAAGGGCCTGATCCTGTTGTCCTGCGGCCAGTATGGCAACGTGATCCGGATTCTGGTGCCGCTGACCGCCACCGATGTGGAGGTGCAGGAAGGGCTGGATATCGTCGCTGCCTGCTTCGCCGAGCTGTAGGCTCAGAAAGTCGACAGGCCGCTGGCTTCCATCAGCCGATAAAGCCAGTAGCGCCAGCGTGAGTGATCGGCAAACTCGACATAGGGCAGACTATAGGTCTGCCCTTGTTGGTTGTGCCAGTGGCGTTCGAATAAGCGGGCGGCGCGGCTGAGTGCCGGGTGTTCGGCCGGACCGTCGAGCAGCACGCTGGTTTCCGGGTTGAAGTTGTCGAGGTTGCGCCGGGTGAAGTTGGCCGAGCCGCTGAGCAGGGCGGCGCTGCCGTCAGCGCGTCTGAGCAGCAGCCATTTGCGGTGGCACTGCTCGCCATGGGTGGCGCACCAGCGCAGTTCGATGCCGGCTCGATGCAGGTCCCAGGCGGCCTGGCGGTTGGGGATGCCGTTCTTCTCGCGGCCAAAGGCGTCGCGGTTGGGGTCGAGCATGACCCGCACCTGTACTCCGCGCTGGAGGGCGGCGATCAACGCCTGGATCATGGGTCGGTGGGACAGGTAGAACACTTCCAGATCAAGCTGCTCGCCGGGCTGAGCGCTGTCGATCAGTTGTAGCAACTGATCACGGATAGCTCCTTCGGTCAGTATCTGGACGGTGGCGTCGCCGTTGATTGGCGTGGCCGCAGGGGGCAGCGGCCAGTCACGGGCCAGTTGCGGTGCGCTGAGGTTGATGATCGCTCGCTCGGTTTCCAGCAGATCGAGCGCTGCCGGGCCGCGAAACACCAGGGCCTGATTGCTGTGGCGGCTGCTGCCGTCATGCGGGTTGGCCGAGGTTACCAGGCCGGTCCAGTGCAGGCCTTCGTCGACGACCAGGGTCTTGCGATGGTTGGCGCGAAAGTTCAGCAGGTGCAGGTAGCTGCGCAGGGTGACCTTGCCAGCACCGACGGGGTTGGGTAACCAGCCACCGGTCTGGCTGTTGCCCAGATAGCGGCAGCACAGTTGCCAGAGTCCGGTCCACACCGGGTTGGAGGCTGGCAGCGCCGCCAGATTGCTGACCAGTACCTGGACCCCAGCCTCTTCCAGCTGCTGCAGATGTGCAGCAGCCACGCCCCCGTACAGAGTATTGAACGGATCGGTGATCAGAATCACTGGCATGTCCGGTTGGCGCCTGCGCGCCTCAAGCAGCGCCTGGGTCAGTTCGCGGGTCAGTGCTCGGTAGCTGTCTGCGCCGGCAAACTCGTTGAACAAGAACATATCGAGCACGACCAGGCGGCGGGCCTGGCCGATCAAGCGCAGCACTTCATCGAATATTTCCTGCTCGCTGTGGCTTTGGCCAGCACTGTCCTGCCAGGTTTGGTCGATCAAAAGTTCGACCTGTTCGGCAGCCCGCACCGGCATGCTGGCGGCCAGCCCCGGTGGCAGTGTTCGCCAGGCTGTCAGCAGGGCGCTGATCAGCCAGACAAGGGCCAGTGCCAATAGCCAGAACCAGAGCGAACGTAGCTGCGCGAATCCCGTCATGATCCTGTGTTCCAAATCAGAAACAGCAGCCATGCTAACCTGATGTCGGTGAATTGAGGAGAGCGATGGATGCGCAGAGGATGGCGGATTCTGGCCCTGATCGGTGTTCTGTTGCTGGTGGTGGTGATCGCCACCGGGTGGGCTGCCCAGCGGGCGTTACAGGCGGCCGGGGTGGAGCAGTGGGATGCCCAGGGACTTGGCTGGCAGGATGGTGGGCCGTACCTGCAGTCACTGAGCCTGGTACAGCGCAGTGATCAGGGGCTGGTTGAGCTGCAGTTGCAGGGCCTGTCGCTGACGCCGGGCTGGCAGCTCGGAGCCTGGCTGAAGCGGCTGACGCTTGAGCGAGTCGAACTGGCCTGGTGGCCCGCTGACACAGCGCCGGAGCAGCCGGTACTCGCGTTTGAAGATCAGCCGATACCTGACCCGCTGGCCTGGGTGCCGTTGCTCGCCTGGGCTCCGGAACAATTGGCGGTGGCCGAGTTACTGCTTGATCTGCCCTGTGCCAGCGGTCGTTGTGAGCTGGATGGTCAGCTCGATATGCAATTGATGCGGGGCGAGCCGAGCAGCCTGGCCAGTCAGATTGTGTTGAACTCGTCCGGGGTGATGCTGCATGGGGACGTGCAACTCAGTGCCGAAGCCGAGGTGCTGCGTCTGGAAACCGAATGGCAACTGGAACAGCACCCGGCACTGGCGCTGCACAGCCAATGGCGTCAGGCGGCGCAGGGGTATCACTGGCAGGGCTGGCTGAGTATTCCCGAGTGGCCCGGCAGCGAGGCGCTGTTTCCAGCCCTGCAGGCCTGGCTGGCACCGGGGCTGTTGCCGCTGGATGATTTACCTCGGGGGTTGCAGGCCACTCTGGGCTGGGACTGGCAGGGTGAACAACTGGCTGAACGGCTGGGTGCCCTGCTCGATGGTTCCGCCCGGCTGGGGGGGATTCTGCGTCTGGAACAGCCCTGGTTGCTGGACGGCGTAGGGCTGATCAGCGGCGAGCAGCAATGGGCTCTGGAGGTCGAGCAGCGGCGCTGGCGCCTGCATCAGGGCCAGGCCCAGTGGCGTTTGCAGCAGCCGGCTGCGGCATTGTTTGGCGAGGCTCTGCCGGGCGATTGGCTACCCAAGAGCCTGAACCTGACACTGAGCCCCAGTGAGGTGCTGGAACTGGACTGGGCCAGTCGCCTGCCGTTTGCGGCCCGGCTGGAGATCGACGGCCCGTTGGCCGGACAGTTGCAGGGCCAGCTGGGGCTGACCGCCCAGCCGCAACTGCGCTTGGAACTGACGGGCGGGCAGTTGGAGCTGCGGGCCGCGGCCTTGGCCTGGGATGACCTGCGGATGCGTGAAGCGCGATTGCAGGCCGCGATCGAAGCAGCATTCGACGGTCAGCGTTTGAGCGTGCAGTTGGGCGAGAGCAGCCAGGCCCGGTTGACCGAGCTGGCGTTGCCTGAGCTTGAGCTGCAACTGGCAGGCGTCGAGCTGCGCCTGCCCGGCTTGCGCTTGGAAATGGGCTTGGCCGAGGGTAGCGACTGGGCGCTGGAAACACCTTTGCGCCTGGGCATGACCCAGGTGCGCCACCCGCAGCTCAAGCCTCAGGGCTGGAGTTTCAATGGTCGTTTAAGTCAATCTCCTGCGCGGCTTAGCCTGTCGGGAACTCTTGCTGCTGCTTCCGGGCTGGCGGCAGAGCTGCGCTTCAACTGGCCGGAGCAGGCCGACTGGCAGGCCGAACTGGTGTTGCAGGAGCTGTTTCTGCGCGCTGCCAACCCGCTGGCCGAGACGCTGAGCGCCTGGCCTGAGCTGCTGAGTTTTTCCACTGGTCGATTGCAGGCACGCTTTGAACTGGGCGGGGCTGATGCCCTGGCCCGGGCCGACGGTCAGGTACGCCTCAGCGGTGGGGCCGGTATTTATGACCGCAGCAGTTTCGAGGGGCTGGAGTTGCCCCTGTCGGTCCGGCTGCGTGGTGAACAATTGCAACTGGGTTTTACCGAGCTGAAGGTGCGCAGCCTCGATCCGGGCCTGCCGCTGGGCCCGCTGGTACTGCAGGGCGAGTATCAGGCGAGCCTGGAGCGCCTGGAACAGGGCCGGTTGCGCCTGGACAGTGCGCGGCTGGGAATACTTGGCGGGCAACTGTGGCTGGAACCGGCGCAACTGGATCTGGCGGCCAGCCGCCAGGACCTGGTGCTCGGGCTTGAGGGGGTTGAACTGGCCCGATTGTTCGAGGTCTATCCAGCAGAGGGCCTGAGTGGTCGCGGTACGCTGGATGGCCGCTTGCCGGTCAGCCTGGAGAACGGCAAACTGCTGGTTGAGGGGGGGCGGGTCCAGGCCCGTGAGCCGGGTGGCATCCTCCAGTATCAGTCCGCACAGTTGCAGGCGATGGGCCGCAGCAATCCCGGTATGCGCGAGTTGGCCGTGGCCCTGGAGGATTTTCGCTATTCGGTGCTCAGCAGTGATCTGAACTATGGCAGCGATGGGGTGTTGGTACTGGCGTTGCGGCTGGAAGGTTATAACCCTGACCTGCAACGCGGGCGCCCGGTGCATTTGAACGTTCGGCTGGAAGAGGATATTCCGGCCCTGCTGGCCAGTCTGCAATTGAGCGGGCAGGTCAGCGACATCATTCAGAAACGGGTTCAGGAACGGCTATTGCAACGCCGTCTGAATCCCTAGATGCGGAGGAGCGCTGATGCGGTGGCGTACGCTTGCGGTGATAGCCGGAGCGGTCTGGTGGCTGGCGGCCTGTACGCCAACCGTACAACTGGCCGCGCCGAGCGAACCGATCAACATCAACCTGAACGTCAAGATCCAGCACGAGATCTACGTCAAGGTCGACAAGGAGCTGGATGAGCTGTTCAGTGAATCCAGTGGCCTGTTCTAGGGGAATCAATATGCGTATGACGTTCCGTAATCTGGGTCTGCTGCTGGCATTGCTGCTGAGTTCGCCGGTATGGGCCATGAGTCTGAATGATGCCATGGGTGCCTTGCCGGCGGCCAAGGCGGCTGGTCAGTTGGGCGAGCAGCCTGACGGCTATCTGGGAGTGGTGACGCCCGGCGGCAACGCAGCGGAAATCGCCCGACAGATCAACCAGGCACGTCGGGCCGAGTACCAGAAACTGGCCAACGACAATGGCATCCAACTGCGCGATGTAGAGTCGATGGCCGGCAAGAAGGCGATTGAGCGCACGCCGGCCGGGCAATACATCATGCTCAACGGGGTGTGGATGAAGAAGTAGCCCGCCAGCGGATGGTGCCGTACCAGCCTTGGGTTGGCTGACCGCTGTTGTCACAATCGGTCATGATCGCCAGCCCGTCGATATGGCGCGGCGCCTGGCCGTGCAGGGCGAGAAAATCCTCACGCACGTTGCGCTGCTCGCTCACCAGTTCGCCCGGCTGGGAGGCCGGACCACTGCGTAGCGCCAGCATCATGGCTTGCCGGGTAAAGGCGTTGGGCCAGTGACTGCCAATTGGCTGGTGGCTGGACCAGACGTAGTTGACCGCCCGGGTGCGCCAGGGGCGCAAGCCGCCATCAATGACCACGTACAGCCGGACCGGGTAATCATCGCCGGCTTTGCTACGCTCGTTGGTCCCTGCAAATACCTGATCCACGCCCCAAGACCACTCCAGAATCGGTGTTTGCTCCAGGTCGATGCGCTGGCGCAGATACAGGGCCGAGGCACTGTTGTCGCAGTGTGCATGCAGCCGGGGTGGCAACTGGTCGGCAACCAGTCGATAGTCGGTCAGCCCGGCAAAACTGCGTTGTTGCCAGGTCAGTATTTCGTGCGGCGGATAGCTGCGCTCGGCCCAGACCGGGCCGGCCAGCAGTGCGCCGAGCAGCAGCAGAATTGGCATGACGGCCTCCGAAATCATCAGGTTGATGATGACCGGTAGGCCGCCATATTGCCAACGCAGGTAGTTTCTCAGAGGCTCCCTAGCGTTCGGCGCGGCTATCGAGTTCGAGCAGACTGCTGACCCTGAGCCGCTCATGCTCGCTGAACTGCTCGTGCAGCAGGGCCTCAATCGCGGCCTGCTTGTCGCTGTCGGCCAGCCCCGGCTGGCTGATGATCGCCTGACGCTCGCGATTGAACCCGCTCAGGCGCTGATCCCATTCGCTGCGCTGGCGGTCCAGCGCTTCCAGTCGCTCGGTTGCCTGGGGACCGACCAGGTTCAGGCGCAGCTGGCGTAGCTGCTCCGGCTCGGCACCTTGCTCCAGCAACTGCTGGGTCTGCTGGCGCAGGGTCAGATGCAATTGCGGTACCAGCAACTGTTGCAACTCGTCGGGCAGCCCTTCGCGCAGCCGCTCGATCCGTTCGGCCTTGTCCTGCGGATCCAGCGACGGATCGTGCAGTATCGCCAGACGCTCAAGAGTGAACTGGTTATAGACCTCTTCGCTGGCGAAGAAGGCGGCATGCTCCTGCACGTTGAACAGGCTGGCGCGCAGGCGCTGTACGGCATCTTCGCGGGCGCGCAGGCCGTCCAGCTCGGTCACCATCGGGAAGCGTCGCTCCAGTTCCACCAGCTCAGTCTTGTAGTCGATATAGCGATCCAGCAGATCCAGGGCCTGACCCAGAGCCGGTTCATGCAGCTGGCTGGCCAGATAGTCGCGGATACCGCTGCTGGCCTGCTCGAATGACTGTTCGCCGACGGTGCTGAAGAAATAGTCGAACAGGTGACGCAGCTGGTCGGTAATCACCAGATTGCCTTGGGCATCGACTTCCAGTTGACCATCGATTTCGGTATCGCGCAGTGAGGCGGGCAGGTTCTGGTCGGTGCTGCGAGTGACCGGACGGGGCTGGTTCAAAGGCGTTGTGGCGGGTTGTTCACTGCTGGCTTGTGGCGGCTTTGATGAAAGGCTGGATGGGCTGGGTGTCGGTGTGCTCAGGTGCCAGCCGAGCAGGCCCAGGCCGAGTAGCAAAGGCAGATAAATCAGTGGCTTCATGTCGATATCGGTACCTTTGACTGGCCCCTGAGGGCCAGTCCTGTCTGGTTGTAGAGCCTATTTCAGAGCCCGACGTTCTTCAGGCGATTGGCTTGTTGGCGATAGACCGATACCGGGCTGGTCTCGAATATGCTGGTCAGCCCGAAGGTCTGGTTCACCTCATCCAGGTGGTTCATCCGGTAGTTGTCGCGGATCACCATACCCAGCCGGGAGCTGCAGCGTCCGACCAGACCATCGTTGGCCTCGAAGCCGAAGGTCAGGGAGGTGGCGCCGAGCAACAGATCGGAAGGGTCGAGTATGTTGGTCAGCGGGCTGGTGCCGCTCCAGGAGTAATAGCGCACGCCATTGACCACGTAATCACCCTCGCCGCAGGCACTGGTCGGCACCCCTTGGGGGAAGCGGGCGTTGAAGCGCGCGGCGCCTTCGGAGTTCAGCGACTCCAGCGTGCCCAGCGAGTTCTGTGGGGTGTCCGAACTGCTACCGGAGAGGAAGTTGATCAGCGCCCCCAGACCGTTGACGATCCCGGCCAGGATCGCTTCGCTGGCCGAGTCTTCCGGCACCTGGCGGATGAAGTCGGCGGCGGCCGAACCTTTGTGCGGCGCGCCGATGCTGGTGACCGAGGCGACCAGATCCGGGCGCACGGCGGCGACGTAGCGGATGGTGGGTCCACCATGACTGTGGCCGAACAGGTTGACCTTGGGTTTGCCGCTGATGGCGACGATTTCCTCGACTTGGGTCAGCAGTTGTTCGCCCCGGGCTTCGGAAGTGTCGAGCTGACTGACTTCGGTGACGTAGACAGTGGCACCGTCTTTACGCAGGGCAGAGGGAATGCCGTACCAGTAGTCGACCCCGAGCAGGCTGTCGAAGCCGAGCATGCCGTGGGTCAGGACGATCGGGTACTGGGTCTTGGTGTAGTTCGAGGAGCTGAACAGGAAGGCCTGGGCCTGGGTGCTGATACCCAGCGTGGTGGCCAGCCCGAGGGCGAGCGAGAGCCGAGTCTTGTTGCGCATAATGCGAGTCCTTGTGCGGTTTTATTGTTGTTGTGTCTCTGACTGCATCACAGAGGCTGTCCGGGAGCATAGTCAGGCCGGGTACTGAATTGAAGGCGCGGCGCAGGGTTGAGTAGGGTTGACCTTGGCGGCTGAAAAGTGACCAATTGGTCGCGGGCTCTGGCATCCGGATATTGTCCGGATGAATCCGATGAACGGTAATTCAGATCTTGGGCATGTCAGCAGTGAAACTGTGAACGGGTTCCGCAAACCCGATTGAGCGCCCCCGAGCCGGGGCAATCTGGTAGACTCTCAGGCTTTGCCTGCCACCGTTAATGCAAGGATGTCATCATGCTGCTGAGCAGTTATGTCAACGGGTATGCCTTCTGGCTGCTACTGGGGTTCGCCCTGCTGATTTCCGAATTCTTCGTCCCGGGGCTGATCGCGGCTTTCTTTGGCCTGGGCGCGCTGATTGTCGGAGTTCTGACCCTGCTGGGGATCATTGAAGGGCTGTCGGCCCAGATCACCCTGTTCTCGCTGATCAGTCTGGCCATGCTGTTTGGTCTGCGTCGGCGCTTTCAACGCTGGCTGATCGGTGCCAGCTCCGACAAGGCCAAGACCGATCTGGACAACTCCGGCTATGTTGGCGCGCGTGTCACCGTGCTGGCCGATTTTGTCCAGGGCGTGGGCCAGGTCTCGCTCAACGGGGCCAAATGGGATGCCGAGTCCAGTGAACCGCTCAAGGCCGGAGATGCCGCCTGGGTCATCAGTCACCACGGCATTGTCCTCAAGGTCAGCACCCAGCAAACCGATACCAACACCCCCAAGTAGTCTCAATACGGAGTTAAAGCATGGATATTGCAACCATTATTTCCCTTGCGTTTTTGGCGCTGGTCATCATCACGGTCGTCAAGACCGCGCAGATCGTGCCGCAGCGTTCGGCCTATGTGGTCGAGCGTCTGGGCAAGTACGTCAAGACCCTGGATGCCGGCTTTCACCTGCTGATCCCTTTCGTTGACCGGATCGCCTACAAGCACACCCTCAAGGAAGAGGCCATCGACGTACCGCGTCAGGCCTGTGTGACCAAGGACAACATCCAGGTGGTGGTCAACGGGGTGATCTACCTGCAAGTGATCGATCCCAAGGATGCCAGCTACGGTATCAACGACTACCGCTATGCGGCCATGCAACTGGCCCAGACTACCCTGCGTTCGGTGGTCGGCAAGATCGATCTGGACAAGACCTTCGAAGAGCGTGACGCGATCAACGTGCAGGTGGTGCATGCGCTGGATGAAGCAGCCAAGCAATGGGGCGTGAAGGTGATGCGTTATGAGATCGCCGATATCGAACTGCCGGCGACCATTCTCGATGCGCTGGAGAAGCAGATGCGCGCCGAGCGGGAGCGTCGTGCGGTGGTGGCCCAGTCCGAAGGTGAACGTCAGGCCAAGATCAACGTGTCTGAAGGTATCAAGCAGGAAACCATCAACCTGTCCGAGGCGGACAAACTGCGCCAGATCAACGAAGCCGAAGGTAAGGCTCGCGAGATTGAGTTGATCGCTGAAGCAACGGCCCTGGGCCTGCGCCGGGTAGCCGAAGCGATTACCTCCGAGGGTGGCAAGGATGCGGTAGCGTTGCGCGTGGCCGAACAGTATGTACGTGAATTCGGCAACCTGGCCAAGACCAACAACACCATGATCCTGCCGGCAGAGCTGAGCAACATTGGTTCGGCGGTGGCCGCAATCACCAAGACCCTGGAAGCTGCCAAGGCCTCGTAATTGGTGGAAATGAAAAGCTTTCCCATCTGGGCGTGACGCAGAACCGTCTTTCGCCTTACACTGCCTCACGATATGGACGTTTTAATGAGGATAGAGACCGATGCAAGCAACTTTAGTGGCGGATGAAGCCGCTGAGGCTCGGCAAAAGGCTATGCTGATGCGTCTGGCCAGGGTCGAAGGCCAGATTCGCGGCATTCAGGCGATGATTCGGCGCGGAGAGTCCTGCGAAGCGATTGCCCAGCAGTTCTCCGCCTCACGCAGCGCCCTGGACAAGGCCTATCGCATGCTGCTGACCTGTCTGATCGAGGAAACCTTGCAGGAGCCCGGTCAGGACACCGCTGAGGCGGTGGAGCGGGTGCGCAAGTTGTTTATTAAATACACCTAAGCCCTCTGCATAACGGGTCCGGCCATCAGGCCGGACCCGTTTCTTTTGCCCCATCCATTTCACTGCGGCGCTGCCAGTGGCTCTCCAGTACCGACAGCAAGGCCGGAATCACCAGTAGTACCAGCAGAGTTGAGAAGCCCAGACCGAAGGCGATTGAAGTGGCCATCGGGATCAGGAACTGGGCCTGCAGCGATTTCTCGAACAGCAGCGGGGTCAGCCCGCCGATGGTGGTCAGTGAGGTTAGCAGCACCGCGCGCAACCGTTGGACTACCGCTTCATTGAGCGCTTCGTTGACCGCCAGCCCGCGTTTGCGCTGGAGCTGGTAGAAGCTGGTGAGAATGATCGAGTTGTTGACCACGATGCCGGACAGGCCGAACAGACCGAACAGCGACAGAATGGTCAGGTTCAGGCCCATCACCCAGTGCCCGAACAGGGCCCCGACCAGCGCCAGCGGGATCACCGCCATGACGATCAGTGGGGTGCTCCAGGACGAGAACACCCAGACCAGTACCGCGTACATCAGCAGCAGCCCGACCAGCAGGCCAGTGCGCATGTCGGCGAAGGTCTCGCGCTGGTCGGCGGAGCGACCTTCGAAGCTGTAGCGTACGTTGTGGCGCCCTGCCAGCTCCGGTAGGACCGGTGTCAGGGCTTCCAGTACCTGGCCAGCAGTGGTCTGGGTCGGGTCGAGATCGGCGCTGACTTCGACAGCCAGCCGGCCTTCGGCGTGGCGCAGGGCTTCAAACCCCTGGCGGGTGGAGAACTGGGCTACCTGACTCAAGGGCACGAAACGGCCGTCGTCCAGGCGGATGCTCAGGTCGCTGAGGCTGGCCAGTTGTTCGCGTTCGGCGCGGGGCAACTGAACCCTGACTTCGATCTCGTCGGACTGCTGCTGGTAGATCTGGGCCAGACGACCGTCGTAGGCGGCGCGCAGTTGCCGGCCCAGGCTCTGGGTGCTCAACCCCAGAGCCTGGCCGTAGGGTGTCAGCCGATAGACCAGTTGTTCGCGGCCCCAGGCCATGTCGTCCTCAGTGCTGACTACGCCTTCGATCGAAGCAAGCATCACCCCCAGGGCGTCGGCGGCTTCCTTAAGTTGTTCCGGTGTTTCGCCGGTCAGGCGTACATTGATGTCCTTGCCCGGTGGCCCGGCAATGCGCTCGTTGATGCTGAGGCGGTCGATACCGGCCGGCAGACGGATACGTTCGCGCCAGGCGCGGATGAACTGCTGGTTGCGTACGGTGCGGTGGTCTGGGGAGACCAGCTCGACCAGGATCGAACCAAGCTGATCGCCCTGACGCCCGGTGCCGGCCGCGCCGATCACCTCACCCTGGCGGACCACCGCCGTGGCGATCAGGTTGCCGCCCAGCGCCTGTTCGGTGGCGTTGAGACTGTCCTGCAGATGTTCGAGAAAACGCTCGACTTCGGCCCGTGGGGTGCCGGCGACGAAGCTGGCGTTGGCGTACAGGACCTGGGGCTCGGGGGTCGGGAAGAAACTGAAGCCGATCCGTCCGCTGCTGAGCAGGCCGAAGGCCAGCAGCACGCAGGCAAACGCGCTGGCCAGCGTTGCGCCACGGTGGCGCAGCGACAGCGCCGAGAGTCGGCGGAACGGGCCATCACGAAAACGTCCGAAACGCTGATCGAAGCTCAGTCGCACACTGTCGACCCGGTTCATCAGCCGGGCCCAGCGGCTGTTGCCGGGCAGGGTCGGGGCTGGTTTGAAGGCATTGCGCAAATGGTGCGGCAGGACCACGAAGCATTCCAATAGCGAGGCGATCAGGATGCAGATCATCACCGTCGGGATGTCACCGAGGATGTTGCCGAAGATCCCGCCGACCATCAGTAGCGGCATGAACGCGGCGATGGTGGTCAGTGACGAGGCCAGTACCGGCCAGAACATCCGCTTGGCTGCACCCTCGGAAGCGTAGTCGGGGTCTTCGCCGCTGCGAAAGTGCGCATCGGCATCCTCACCGACCACAATGGCGTCATCGACAATCACCCCGAGCGCCATGATCAGGGCGAACAGCGAGATCATGTTGATCGAGCCGCCGATCAGCCAGAACACCCCGAGCGCAGCGAGAAAGGCGGTGGGAATGCCGACCGCGACCCACAGCGCGACCCGCGCCGGCAGAAACAGGTAGAGCAGCAGCAACACCAGCACCAGACCGCCGAGCCCGTTGTTGATCAGCAGGCTGACCCGGTCATTGATCAGTTGCCAGGCTTCGTCGTAGGTCTTGAGTTCAAGGCCTGGCGGCAGGCTCGGGCGGACTTCGTCGAGCCAGTCATTGAGAAGCTTTGCCGAGGTCAGCGAATTGCCGTTTTCGGCCCGCTGCAAGGCCAGTTCCACAGCCGGATAGCCTTGGTAGCGCAGCTTGACCTGATTGCGCATGGCTTCCTGACGGATCTCGGCGATATCGCCCAGGCGCAGGTGATTGATGGTGCCCGGTTGCAGCGGCAGGTCGGCGAACTGTTCGGGGCTGCGGCGCTGTTCGATCGCCCGAAGCTCGCGGGCCGAGTCCTGATCGCCGGCCTGCCCGGCCGGCAGGTCACGGGACTCGGCGGCGATCCGGTCGGCGATCTGGTCAAGCGACAGGCCCAGTTGCTGCAGGCGGGCGTTGGGCACTTCGATGCTGATCTGCTGCTCGGGCAGGCCGCGAATATCGATCCGGTCGATGCCACGGGCCAGTAGCTCACGCTCGAAGCGGTAGGCCAGACTGCGCAGTTCATGGTCGGCGTAGGGGCCGTAGATCAGCAAATTGGCCACCGGGTCATAACGTGCAACCCGGACCACTTCGGGCTTTTCCGCATCACCGGGCAGGTTGCGGAACTCATCGACCAGTTGCCGGGCATCGTCCAGGGCGACGATGGCATCGGTGCCCTCATGGAACTCCAGGGTAATGCTGGAAATGCCCTGGGCTGAGGTCGAGGTCATCGACTTGAGGTTCTGCAGGCTGCGCAGGCGCTGCTCCAGCGGCAGGGTGATGGCCTGCTCGATATCCTCGGCTGCGGCCCCGCTCCAGACCACCCGCACGGTAACGAAGTCGAGGGCGAAGGTGGGAAAGAACTGGATATTCATCCGCGACAGGCCCAGCAGGCCGCCGCCGAGCATTACCAGCATCAGCAGGTTGGCCGCGACCTTGTGGCGGACGAAAAAGCCGATCGGGCTGCGTGAGCGGCTCATGCCTCGGGCTCCACGGCGCTTTCACCGGTATCGACCTTCAGCCCCGGCATGGCGTTGGGCAGATGGGTGACGACGATGCGCATGCCGGCCTGCAACTGGGGCGAACGCAGCAGTACCCGGCGTTCGCCGTCCGGGCCATGGGTTTCACCCAGACGCTCGACCTGGATCCGTTGCAGTCGTTGTTCACTGACCGCGTAGATGGTGTCGTTGCCGTAGAGTGCACTGTAGGGCAAGGCCACACTGTCCGGCTGGTTGGGGCGCGAGACGCTGATTGCCAGCAGGTTGCCGACCCGCAGGGCCGCGGTGGGCTGGTCAAGAGTAAAGATTGCGTCGACCCCGCGTGGATCGGCCTGGCCGGCGATCCGCTCCAGGGTCAGGGTTAATGGAGGCTGGGTTTCCAGGCTGCGGGCTTGCAGCCGCTCGCCTCGGGCCAGGGCGTCGATGTAGGCTTGGCTGTGGGTCTGCGGCAGAGTGGCGCGCAGCTCCAGGCCGTCCAGCGGATACAGGGCCAGCAGTGCGGCATTGGCATTGACCTGATCGCCGACTGCGATCTGCACCTGGCTGACCACGCCGTCGAAGGGCGCACTGAACCGGCTGCGCCGGGCATCGCGTTCCATGCTTTCCAAAGTGGCTTTGGCCCGCTCCAGCCGGGCTTGGAGTGCGGCACGCCGAGATGGGTAGCTGTCGATATTGCGCTGGCGGTTGGCAACGGTCAGGGCGGCGCGCTCAAGCACATCCTCGGCATTGTCGAGTTCGGCGTGTGGCGCCAGTTGCCGTTCAACCAGTTGACGCATGCGTTCCAGTGCCTTCTGGGCGTTGCCCTGGATACGTTTTTCCAGCTCCAGTGCCTGACGATCATTGCTATGGATGCTCGCTTCACTGGCCAGCTGGGCCTCGGCGTCGGCCAGGTCCGCCCGGGCCTGCTGCAGGCGCGGCAGAATATCGGCCTCATCCAGCGCCACCAGCAATTCCCCGGCGCTAACCTGCTGGCCATCGCGCACCGGCAGCTCGGCGATCCGCCCGGCCAAGGGCGCGACCACGGTAAAGCGCAGCGGTGATTCGATCTGGCCGTAGAGGGTCAGGCTTGGCTGGAACGTATCGGGGCGAATCTCGACCACATCGACGCGCCAGCTGCGCTCTTGCGGGGCGACCGGATCTGGTACATCACGAGTCAGGCGTAACAGCAGAAACACCGCCAGGCCAAAAATGATTATTAGTATGGGTATGAGGCGCTTGCGCATGGTCAATCCTGACAGGACAGAAGTGCGCTCTGTATAGCCTGCCGGTCCGGGTTGGGGCAATACCCTGATGTGCCCAGGGTATTACCGAATGTGCCTCTATCACTTTAGCCGATGACAGTCGTGCTGAGTTCAGGTCTGCTGCAGGTGGGCAATCAGCCCCTGCTGGCGCTCGACCTGCTGGCCAACTGCTGCACCGGCCTGCAGGGTGTCGATCAGGTGCTGGTGGGTAGTGCTGGCGAGCTGATGGATATGTTGCAGGCGCTGGCTGATCTCGCTGGCGGTTTGGCTCTGCTGGTCACTGGCGGCGGCGATCTGCTGGTTGCGGTCATCGCCCTGTTCGATGCCTGCGCAGATGCTGCCCAGGGCCTCGTGGCAGGCGTTCACATGCTCGACGCTTTGCTGCGAATGGCTCTGCCCCCGGTGCATGGTGGTGACCACTGCTTCTGCACCCTGTTGCAGGGTGCTGATCATCTGCTGGATTTCGTCGGTCGAAGCCTGGGTGCGCTGGGCCAGGGTTCTGACTTCATCGGCGACCACCGCGAAGCCGCGACCATTCTCGCCAGCGCGGGCGGCTTCAATCGCAGCGTTGAGTGCCAGCAGGTTGGTCTGCTCGGCAATCGCCCGGATCACTTCGAGAATGCGCCCGATCGACTGGCTGTGCTGGTTCAGGCTGTCGACTGCGACGGTGGCCTGCTCCAGTTCACTGGCCAGGGCCTGAATGCTGGTCCGGGCATCTTCGGCGCGCTGGCGGCCAAGTTGCCCGGCCGTGCGGTTGGCGCTGCCCAGCCGGGCCGCGTCGCGGGTATTGGCCGCAACCTCGCGGATGGTGGCGCTGAACTGTTCGACGGCGGCGGCAATCGCCGCCAGGCTGTCCTGTTGTTGCTGGCTGCCATGGTGGCTGCTGGAGAGCAAATGGTTGGCGGTCTGGACGTGCCCGGTGATTTGCTGATTGCTGTCGCCAAAGCGGGTGACCATGACCGCCAGCCGGGTTTCGAGCAGGCGCAGCGACAATTGTATCTGTCCAATGGCATCGGCCCGACCAGTGTAGATTAACTGTTTGATCGGATGGGCAAGCAGTTTTCGGCAATGGCTGGTCAACTGTTCCAGGGCCCGGTTATGCCAGCTCAACAGCAGACCGGTGGCTGCCAGGCTGGTGAGAATACAGAGCCAGCCGATCAGGTCGCCTCGTTGCAGCGCCAGCAGCACCAGCGGCATGAAGCCCAGGCTTGCCAGCAGCAGTTGCCAGTGCGCCGGTCGCAGCCAGGCCCAGCGTAGCTCCGGTGGCTGGCGGCCTTGGCCGCGAATACGATAGATCCGCTGGGTACGGGCGATGGTGACGGGGTCAGGCAGATGGTAGATGGCCTGATACTCAAGAATCTGGCCGTTGCTATCGGTGATCGGGCTGATATAGGCATCAACCCAGAATTCACTGCCGTCAGCGCGGCGGTTCTTGAGCATGCCCATCCAGGACTGGCCCTTGCCCAGAGTCTCCCACAGGTCCTTGATCGGGCCCTTGGGCATGTCAGGATGACGCAGTCGGGCAATCGGTTGACCGACCAGCTCGGCCGGCGTCAGTCCGGCAGCAGCATAAAACGGATCGCTGGCCTGCAATACCCGGCCGGCAGTATCGGTAACGACCAGCAGCTGGGCCGGTGGGTGGTCGACGGTTTTTGGCAGCGATTGATGGCGGCTCATCCTTACCCTCTCGTGTTGTTGTTATTCAGTCAGTGTGCTGTCGTGCCCGATGTACCAGGTAGCGTGCTGGCGCAATGACTGATTCAGGAGCGCAGTTTTGGAAAAACAGGGCCCGCATTGCGCGGGCCCAAGGAGCAGCAAAGGGGGTTAGTTGCCGGTGGCGCGCATGTGCTGCACGCTGAACATCTCCGGCGTGCTCAGGCTGGGGTCGACCTGGCCCTTGAACTGACCGGTGGTGCAGTGCATGGCCTGGACATCGATCATGCTGAAACTGTCATCGATCGATACCCCGCTGCCCTTGTTCTTGGGCAGGTGATGGTCGGGGTGGGCCTGACCGATGGTGAAGGTCTTCCACAGGCTGCCACGCCGGTCATAGGCCACGGTACGCGGGATGGTGAAGGTCTGCGCATCCATGTAGTGGGTGCGCTTGGCCAGCGGGTGGCTGCCGTCGACCGGCTCGGCCTCAACCTCGTAGACCTTGCGCAACTGCCAGGTGATGTTGGGGAAACAGCCACCCTGGCCACCGAAGGCCACCACTTGATAGCCGTCGCTGTCACTGTGGGTTTCGCTGTCCAGTTGCAGGTCGTTGTGGTTATAGAACGGCATCAGCATGTACCGGGTGCCCTTGTAGCTCCAGTTCATGTCCGAGATGCGCCCGTTGTAGCCTTCGAAGTCTTCGATCATCAGGTCCGAACCGAGGAACGCGTCGGTCACCTGACCGGTGGCCAGGCGCCGCACCCGGCGCTGAAAGCCCAGGTACAGCCAGGAGTTGTCACGCTTGAGATCATCCATGGCGCGGTGAATCAGCAACTGGGTGTTGCGCACATCATGGGGTTCGAGCACCTGTACGTAGATGCCACGGAACAGCTCCGAGGGGTTGGGGGTAATCGCCGGCTTGGGCTCCTGATTGACCCGCCCGGTGAAGTTGAGGAAGTGGAAGTTGAACTTGATGGTCCGCTCGACACGGCCATTGTTCATGTCCCGGTACTTCCAGTAGAAGGGCATGATCGCGGCGCTGTCGCCCCAGTTGTAGCCGTACTTGTAGTTCCAGGCCAGCTTTTCACCCGCGCGTGGATCGTTGGCGTCCGGTTCTTCTGGAAACGGCCGTCCGGCCTGCCAGCCGTTGATTTCGCCGGGCTTGGCGCCAAGACTGACCTGACCGAGGCCGGCACGGGTGGCTTCGACGTAGTTAGGATGCAGGTCGAAGGAACTGGTCTGGCCGACGGTCAGCTCGACCCAGCCCTGCTCGATGAAGCTCAAAAAGGCCGGGTCGATGATGTCTTTGAACTGCGCGACATTGCCCTGGTTGATGGTCATGCCGGCCGACAGGCCCGGATGGCTGGGCTGGCTGTCGCGATAGGGATAAAAGCTGTTGTCGACCACGTCGGCCAGTGCTTGACTGCTACCGAGGGTAGCAGCCAGGCCCAGAGCCAGGGTGCAGCGAGTGAGTGTCTTGTTGTTCATGTCCAGTCCTCGTTTTAGAAGCTGTAGCGCAGTGTCAGTTGCAGTTCGTCCTGGCCCTTGGCCATGCCCAGCGGGCCGGCGCGGAAGCGACCCAGCGGCTCATAACCGCCCAGACCCAGGCTGTGGCCCTCCGGATGGCCGGGGAAGGCGGCGGTGAAGGGGTCCCAGGGGTTGCAGGTGCGGCAATCGTCGAACTTGTTGGCGCCGCTGCCGACCTTGAGGTTGGCACCGCCGATCAGGCGCAGGTTGTCGCTGACCAGCCACTCGATGCTGGGCGCTACGGTGGTGGCACCGGCACGGAAGTCGTGGGCGGCCAGCAACTGCGGGCTCAGGCGATCACGCATCCACCAGCCCTTGACCAGCAGGGTGCCGATCCAGTTGGCCTTCCAGTCGGGGATGCCGACCCGGCCCAGCTCACGCTTCTCGCTTTCGTACTGATGGATGTGCTGGCCAAAGATCTGCCCGGAGAACAGGAACGCCCGGCGGCTGTTCAGGGCCGGGATGAAGATGTTCTTGTCGGCGCCGATCACATAGCGGGTCACACTGTTTTCCGAGTACAGCCGGCTCTGCATAGTGTTGGCGAACTCCTCACCCTCGGTGTGTGCGACTTCAACCCGGAACACGGTATCCAGCCCTTGCGAGTAGTAGTCGAGTGAGCCGCCGAGCAGGTTGACCCGCGGGAAGTGGATATCGAAGGCGATCAGGTAAGGCCAGATCCCGGTTTCCCCGGTAAAGCCGTTCTGCGCCGGGATACCGCCACGCAGGGATGGCAACTGGCTGCGGTAGGTCAGGGCATTGAGCGAGAAGCCGATATCCCCGTAGACCCCTTCGAGCTTGAGGCCGAACTGGGTGTTGGACAGGCTCCAGGCCGGCATGTGGGCCTTGCGGATACCGATCTGGCCGGGGCCAAAGTCAGTGGCAATATCGCCGTTGGCGAAGTTGGCGACGGTGCCGCCGTACTCCCACAGGGTGTTCATGCCGCGGAAGAAACAGCCGGCGTCGAGGATCACGTTGGGCGAGCCGCACTGGCCGATGTCATGCGGGCGGAAACGGTCGAAGTTCCACACGAACGACAGGTTGAGGTCGTCGAAGACGTTGCCGGCGCCCATGCGGTAGTCGGACTTGAGAATCCACATCGGGATGCGGATGTCTTCCAGCTCGTCGTAGATGTTGTTGCGTGAGAAGTCCACCGGGTTGATCACATCAAGCACCCGGAACAGGTCGGTCCGGCCCCAGATCACCTGTTGTTTGCCCAGCCGGGTACTGAGGATGTGGCCGTTATCGAAGCCATAGTCGAAGTCGACATACAGCTCACGGATGAAGTCCAGCCGGTCGTTGAACTCGGAAAAGCGCAGGTCGTTGCTGTCCTTATCCAGATAACCGTTGATACAGCCGCGCTTGTCCTTGTCGCAGGGGCGCACCGGAACCCCGAAGGCGACTCCGCCGGAGGTTTTGTGCAGGTTCTCGCCGAGCACGATCATGCCGCGATTGGGGTGGTTGGCGACGTCGAAACTGTTGGGCAGTTTCAGGCCGCTACCGTGGGGCACGCTGGTGCTGCCGCCAAAGCCGCTGGTGTTCTCCAGGCTGACGGCGCCCCCGGCCTTGCGTCCGTATTCGCTACTGTTGAGGTCGTAGACCCCGTCGTAGCTACCGCGCAATACCCCGTTCCAGGACACGTTGCTGAACGGGCCGCGCTCGCCGAGCTTACGCTCAGCATTGAGCTGCAGGGTGTTGCGGAATTTCGACAGGCCGACATGGTCGCGGACATAGGTGGCGTTCTCGTAGAAACCGGTGATCTTGGTTTCCTCGCTGGCGATAGCACCGGCCAGCGGAGTCAGCGCCAGCCCGGCGCCGCCGAGCAGGGCGAGACTCCAGTGTCTGAGGCCTTTTCTTGTTGTTTGCATTGGCAGTTCCTCTTGAGGGCTGAAAAAGGAGTGGCGGACGAGATGTCAGCCAGCTCCCGGGATTGGGTCGCCCTGGGTATGGGCGGGCAGGGCAGGGTTGGGCGCGGTATCGCGGTCGGCATGCAGGATGCCGTCCTCGTCGGCGTAGACATTGGTGATGAAGCGCGGACGCAACACCAGAATCCAGGACGGCACCAGCAGCATGGCGGCCAGGCCGTTGATGACGATCATCACGCACAGCAGCATCGCCGCGTCGGACTGGAAGCGCAGGTCGGAGAGGATCACCCACATGATGATCCCGGCCATCAGGGTCACGGCGGTGAAGCTGATGGCCATGCCGGTGGTGGCGATGGCGTGGCGTACCGCTTCGGGCAGGTGGCCGCGCTTGGCCATTTCTTCGCGAATGCGGTCCATCATGTAGATCGAATAATCGATACCCACACCAATGCCGACCGCGATCACCGGTACCGTATTGATGTCGATATTGAGTCCGGCCAGACCCATGTAGGCATAGGTCAGAGTGGTGGCGAACAGCATTGCCAGCAGCAGCATCAGTCCGGCATGCCAGGAGGTGTAGAACAGCATGACGAAGGCGAAGATCAGCAGGAACACCAGCGGCAATACGATCAGGTTGGTCTCGAACGCCGACTCGTTCATGGCTGCAGCCACGCCCAGGGTGCCGCCGGCCAGGCGAATGCTCAGACCCTCGACCTTGCCCTCGTTCTCGGCGATCCACTCGCGGGCCATGTGGATGGCGCGGCGGATGGTCTCGCCCTGGCGGTCCTTGTAGTAGAACACCAGGTTGGCGATGCGGTCGTCGGTGTCGTTGAACTCGTTGAGCGCACCGGGGATCGGGCTGGAGGCCATGTAGGTGAACATCAGCCCGCCGACGTAATCCGCTTCGTGGGGAATCTGGAACCAGCGCGGATCATCGTTGTGCATCAACCGGTTGACCTGTTTGATCAGATCCGGCAAACCCTTGCTGCCGCCCACTCCGGGGTCGGCCAGCATGTGTGCCTGCAGATCCTGCAGGGCTCGCAGCACCTCGGGCTTTTTCAGCCCGCCGATCTCGGCGTGTTCGGCGATGATGTACAGCTCTTCGGAACCGGGGAACCGCTCGTTGACCTCTTTGGACGACAGATTGTAGTCATGCTCGGGATAGAGAATCGGTGAACCCGGCTCGGAATCGCCGATGCGCACCTGCGAGGCCGAGAACAGGCCAACCAGGATCGCCAGGGCGGCGATGCTCAGGGCGATACGCGCGGCGCCCGGGCGACTTACGGTATTGGCGCAGACGACCCCAATGTGGCGCAGGAAGGTTTCCTTGAGTTGCGGGTTTTTCGGGGTTGGCAGGATCGACAGCAGCAGTGGTACGCCGATCAGCACGGTGAGAATCACCGTGGTGGCCCACAGCGAGGCATAAATACCCAGTTTGGTGTTCAGCGCAATCGAGCCGATCGCAATCAGCGACAGGCCGACAGCGTCGGAGATCACACCGAGCGAGCCGGGACGGAACAGACTTTCAAAAGTGGCTCGCGCTGCCCGTGGGCCATCACCGCACTCGCGTACCTCGGCATAGTAGCGCTCGACCAGTTGCACCCCGTGGCTCATGGCCCGTGCGGCGATCAGGAACGGAATCACCAGACCCAGCGGGTCGAGATTGAAGCCCAGCAGGCTGATGATGCCCAAACCCCAGATGGTCGAGATCAGTACCCCGCCGAGCGGAATCAGTACGCCGTAGGCCTTGCGGAAGTGGAAGACCAGCAGAGCGAGCATGGTCAGCACGGTGAAGATGAAGATCTGCAGGATCTGATCCATGTAGGTATAGGCCCAGCCGACCAGCACCGGTTGGCCGGTGGCATACAGGGTGATGCCATCGCGGGTTTCCGCCTCACGCAGGGCCTGCAGTTGGGCGAAGGTCTGCTCGTAATCGAGCTGGCCTTCGATCAACTGGGCCTTGACCAGTGCCATCCGAAAGTCCGAGGAAACCAGCGGCCCATAGATTTGCGGGTTGGCGGCTACGTCGGCGCGCATCTGCTCCAGTTGCTCGGCACTGTAGGGCGCGCGCTCGGCTTCAAAGTAGGGCTCGGAGTTGATCGAGCCGACTTCGGTCAGCCAGATCTTGCGCGAATTGCGGTGGGTAACGCTGGAAACCAGGTTGTGGTTGACCCCTGGCAGGCTGTCGACCGCATGGGTGATGCGGTCGATGGTCGCCAGGTTGGCGTTGCTGAAGATATCGCCCTCGTCGAAAGCGATACCGACCACCAGGACGTTGGCCCCGCCGAAACTGTCCTTGATGCTGTTGTGCAGCTCAATGTAGGGATGCTGCTGGGGCAGCAGATCGGCGAAGTCGGTATAGATCTTCAGCCCCGGAATGCGCAGCGCGAACATCAGAGTCAGTAGGGCGATGGCGGCCAGGACCTTGCGTGGATTGTTGAAGATCCACACTTCGAGGCTATGCATGGCATGGGTGAAACGGTGCAATCCAGGCATGTCGATACCCTCAGTCAGTACTGGCCGCCAGGGCCTTTGGGAGTTCAAGGTTCAGCAGCAGGCCACGACCACCGGCGACCAGCAGTTGCTGATTCGGCAGTAGTTGGCCAGCGCGCAGATACAGCGGCTGTTCGGGGGTTGGCAGCGACTGCCAGCGGCTACCGTTGAGACTCAGCACCGTGGCGTTGTCACCGACCGCATACAGGCCATGCTCGCCACTGATAAAGCCGAAGATCGGGACCTCGGTGCCGGTCGGCTGGCGCCGCCAGCTGTCGCCGCCATCGCGGGTATGCCAGATGAAACCGTTGAGGCCACCGACCCAGCCCTCATCAAGACTGCGGAAGTGGCTGGTGTGCGGGTAGAACTCATCGGGCAGGCTACCGGCCGGGTCCCAGCTCTGGCCGCCGTCGCGGCTGGTGAACACCAGCCCGTACTCCCCGGCGACTACTGCCTGGTCGGCGTCGATAAATTGCAGGGTGGTGAGAATGGCGTCTTCATCCAGGCTGGTCTCGTCCCAGCTCTGGCCCTGATCATGGCTGCTTTGCAGGGTGCTGTAGCTGCCGGCGGCCCACCAACTTCCGTCCGGGGCGCAGGTAGCGGTCATCATCTGCTCGCTGCTGGGCAATGGGTGGGCGTTCCAGTCACTGGCATCGGGGCTGATGTGCCAGAGCTGGTTGTCGAAGGCCAGGGCGATGAAGCTCTGGTCAGGGCAGACATCCAGATCGATCAGGCCCATGTCGGTGGGTAGTTGCTGGCGCTGCCAGTGCTGGCCGAGATTGGAGCTGATCAGCACCACACCATGGTTACCGGCCAGCAGAGTGAGCTGGTCGTTGCTGGCCATGGCCTGGTAGAAGTCGGTGCGCTGGATCGGTTGCAGGCTCTGCTGCTGGACCGCCTCAAGGTCGAGCGGAGCTTCGCAGCCACCCAACCAGAGCAGCATGAGTCCCAGAGGTGCCAACCGCAGGGGCTGGCGAACAGGGCGCGCAAGGCGCAGGGGTACATCTAACATGGTGAGTCACCGTCACGGTCTTGTTGTTGTGTGCAAAGCGGCTGGAGAGGCATAAAGCAACGCCTGTGCCAGAGACCGTTAAGTGTTTTCAGGTGATTGATTAGTAAAGATTTTCTACTGTGCCAGGGTGGCGATGGAGGAGGTTTTGGCCGATTGCGTGGATTTGATATTGATCAAATGATCAAGCAGTGCGGGGCGCTTGCTGATTTCATCAAAAGGGAGTGCCCGCCAGGAAGGGCTCCAAGCGGGCAGCTGTGGGTATCAGGCATCGCTGTCTTCAAGGATGCCGGTTTTCTTCAGCCGGTAGGCCAGGGCCGGGCGGGTCAGGCCGAGCAGGCGTGCGGCCTGTGAGACATTCTGGTTGGCCAGTTCCATGGCCCTGCGCATCAGTTGTTCCTCGACCTGATCCAGGCTGATCTGTTGTTCGATGATATGGCTTACCCAGTCCCCGCTGACCTGACTATGGGCATGGACCAACTGGCCGCTGGCATTCAGGCGCTCTTCCGGGCAGTCACCCGAGTGTTCGGGAAACACGGCAAACAGTGCATCCTGGCTGATGGTTTCGTTGCTATCGGTCAGAATCACCCCGCGCTCAATGACGTTTTCCAGCTCGCGGATATTGCCGGGCCAGCGATAATGCAGGCACAGTTCCAGCGCCTTGTCGGACAGGCCCAGGGTGCGTTTGTTGTATTCGCGGTGGAACTTGCGCAGAAAGTGCTCGGCCAGCAGCGGCAGATCTTCGATACGTTCGCGCAGTGGCGGAATCTTCACCGGGAATACGTTGAGTCGATAGAACAGGTCGGCGCGGAATTTTCCCGCTTCCACTGCGTCAGCCAGGCTTTCGTTGGTGGCGGCAATCACCCGCACATCAATCTTGCGGGTGCGAGAATCACCAACGCGTTCCAGTTCGCCTTCCTGCAGCACGCGTAGCAGGGTGGCCTGGGCCCGGGGCGTCAATTCAACCACTTCATCCAGGAAAATGGTGCCGCCATGGGCGCGCTCGAAGCGTCCGGCGCGAGTCTGGCTGGCGCCGGTGTAAGCGCCTTTCTCGACCCCGAACAGCTCGGCCTCGATCAGGTCCGGGGGGATCGCTGCGCAATTGATCGCGATAAATGGCTGCTCGGCGCGCTCACTGCGCAGGTGTACGCTGCGCGCGATCACTTCCTTGCCGACCCCGGTTTCGCCCAGCAGCAGCACCGAGACCTTGCCGTGGGCGGCCTTGTCGATCATCTTGCAGACCTTCTTATAGGCCAGCGACTGGCCGATACCGTAGTACTGGCCTTCCTGCTGCTCCAGACTGGTACGCAACGAGCTGAGTTGTGATTGCAGGTCATAGAGCTCTTCGATGATCGGGTCGGCACGGAAATACTGCTTGAATTCGGCGGCATCCTCCCATTCCTCGGCCGGCTTGCCGACGATCAGGCATTTTTCATTGCCACAGCCTTTGCAGCTCACTTCGCGGAAGATGATTTCCCGGCCCATGAACGAGGAAGTATAGGCGCAGGCATAGCCCAGCAGCGACCAGCACACCGGCTCGTCCATCATGCCCAGCTCGGTCTGACAGATTTCCACCTCGAACGAGTCGATCCACTCCAGCTCGCCATAGAAGTGGCCGGACTGCTGATCGAGGTCGATCTGGATCGGCCGGACCTTGACCATGCCCTTGAGCGAGTGCAATTGCGGGCCGGCGAGGAAAATGTCGAGCTCGCTGCAGTCCGGGCGCAGCTTGCGCGCCAGCTCGGCGTCCTTGAGTCCGGACTGGTAGCCCAGGCGCAGAAAGAAACCCTTGGCCCGTTCGATGCCCAGGCTGTTGACCAGCTCACGGCGGAAGTTGGCCATGGCCGAGACCTGCATCAACAGCATGCGCTGTTCGCCGAACCAGATCTTGCCATCCGTGCTCTGGAAACGGATCTGTTCACTCAGATCCTGGAAATCCGAATACTGCAGCTGTGGCTTATAGCTGATCGCCATGGCGTCGGGCCCCGGTTGTTGTTGTGTGGGGTGGTGGTCAGTCTGTCTTGGCTTGAGACAGTGATCGCAAGGGTGCACTTTTCATCATCGCCTTGATCGTGCTCAAAAATCAATCAAATGATCAATCGCGCAGAGGCTCATTAACCATATTAGGCCGCGTCTGAGCATTTGCTCAGATGCTTTGGTGGATTTGATCAAATCATCAAAGTTCACCTGCCGGCAATCATCCTCAATGGCTGGGAAAACGTCGCCGGCAGCATGAATGAAAAGAATTTTTCCTTTTTATATCAATATCTTGACTTGTGGTCTGGGTGCGTGAAGGCAACTCTGGCACAGCCGTTGCTCTATCACCCGTAGACAACAACGAGCACAGGTTAACGACCATGAGCCAACCCCAGCAGAGCTTTGACGAGATGACCCGCTATATCCGGGTTCGCAGTGAACCGGGTGCCCGCTTTGTCGAATTCGACTTTGCCATCGGTCATCCCGATCTGTTTGTCGAGCTGGTACTGCCACAGGCGGCTTTCGAGCAGTTCTGCAAGCACAACCATGTGGTGCACATGGACGAGGAAATGGCCCGTCAGGTCGATGAAGAGATGGTCAAGTGGCGCTTCGGCGAGAAGGGCCATCGCTGAACCCGGTACTGCACACCCCTCTACAAAAACAAGATGGTACGGTTGCTATGAGTATTGAAATCAAAACCCATGCGGTGGAGCCGATCCGCCACACCTACAGCAATATCCAGCGCCGCTTCGGCGACAAGCCGGCTTCACGTTATCAGGAAGCCAGCTACGACATCGAAGCGACCACCAATTTCCATTACCGGCCGCTGTGGGACCCCCAGCATGGTCTGAATGACCCCAGCCGCAGCGCGGTACGCATGGCCGATTGGCACGCGGTGACCGATCCGCGCCAGTTCTACTACGGCGCCTACGTGCAGAACCGGGCCAAGATGCAGGAAGCCACCGAGTACAACTTCAGCTTCTGCGACAAACGCGGACTGCTGACCCGCTTGCCTGATGCCGTGCAGGAAAACCTGCTGCGTCTGCTGGTGCCGCTGCGCCATGTCGAGTTGGGCGCCAACATGAATAACAGCAGCGTGGCCGGTGACTGCGTGGCCGGGACCATGACCCAACTGCATATCTATCAGGCCATGGACCGTCTGGGTATGGGCCAGTACCTGTCGCGTATCGCCCTGCTGATCGATGGGGGTACCGGTGAGGCACTGGATCGCTCCAAAACCTACTGGCTGGATGACGCCTTGTGGCAGCCGCTGCGCCAACTGGTCGAGGACAGTCTGGTGATCAAGGACTGGTTCGAACTGACCCTGGTGCAGAACCTGATTATCGACGGTCACCTGTATCCGCTGATGTATCAGCACTTCGATCAGTGGCTGGCCGAACAGGGTGCCGAGGATGTGTCGATGCTCACCGAGTTCATGCGCGACTGGTTCAGCGAGTCCAGTCGCTGGGTCGATGCCATGGTCAAAACCGTGCGCGCCGAGAGCGAGGCCAACGCCGAGCAGTTGCAGGCCTGGATCGAGGTCTGGCAGCCGCGGGTGATCGCTGCGCTGGCGCCGCTGGCTGAGGCCAGTGTTGGTGCCCCGGCGCTGACCGAGGTAGCAGCCCAGTTTGCTGCGCGCCTGAAGAAACAGGGTTTCGCTGCACAGGAGATCGTCGCATGAGCCAGCTCGCTTTCATCGTGTTTCAGGACAACGACAACGCCCGCTATCTGGTCGAGGCGATTGCCGAGGACAACCCCCACGCCGAAGTGCAGCACCACCCGGCCATGATCCGCATTCAGGCCGAGCAGCGCCTGGTGATCAACCGCCACACGGTTGAAGAAAAGATCGGCCGCGAGTGGGACGTGCAGGAAATGCTCCTGGACGTGATCAGTATCGGCGGCAACGTGGATGAGGATGACGATCACTTCATCCTCGAGTGGAAAAACTAGGAGATTCGTCATGGCGACCAAGAACAAGAAACTCAGTCTCAAAGACAAGTACCAGTACCTGACCCGCGACATGGCCTGGGAGCCTAGCTATCAGAAGAAGGAAGACATCTTCCCCTATGAGCGCTTCGAGGGCATCAAAATCACCGACTGGGACAAGTGGGAAGACCCGTTCCGCCTGACCATGGACGCCTACTGGAAGTATCAGGCCGAGAAGGAGAAGAAGCTGTATGCGATCTTCGACGCCTTTGCCCAGAACAACGGCCACCAGAACATTTCCGATGCCCGTTACGTCAACGCTCTGAAGCTGTTCCTGACCGGAGTGTCGCCGTTGGAGTACGGGGCTTTCCAGGGCTACGCCAAGGTTGGCCGGCACTTCAGTGGCGCCGGCGCGCGAGTGGCCTGCCAGATGCAGTCGATCGACGAACTGCGTCACGTGCAGACCCAGATCCACGCCATGAGCCACTACAACAAGCACTTCAACGGCCTGCATGACTTCGCCCACATGCATGACCGGGTGTGGTTCCTGTCGGTGCCCAAGTCGTTCTTCGACGATGCCCGCTCGGCCGGGCCGTTCGAGTTCCTTACCGCGATCTCGTTCTCCTTCGAGTACGTACTGACTAACCTGCTGTTTGTGCCCTTCATGTCCGGTGCCGCCTACAACGGCGACATGGCCACCGTTACTTTCGGTTTCTCGGCCCAGTCCGACGAGGCCCGGCACATGACCCTGGGTCTGGAAGTGATCAAGTTCATGCTGGAACAACATGAAGACAACGTGCCGATCGTCCAGCACTGGATCGACAAGTGGTTCTGGCGCGGTTACCGGCTGCTGAGCCTGGTCAGCATGATGATGGACTACATGCTGCCGAACAAGGTGATGTCCTGGAAGGACGCCTGGGAAGTTTATTACGAGCAGAACGGTGGTGCGCTGTTCAAGGATCTGGAGCGCTACGGCATCCGTCCGCCCAAGTACCAGGACGAGGCCAACAAGGGCAAGCACCATATCAGCCATCAGCTGTGGTCAACCTTCTACCAGTACAGCCAGGCCACCAACTTCCACACCTGGATCCCCAGCGAGGCGGAAATGAACTGGCTGTCCGAGCAGTATCCGGACACCTTCGACAAGTACTACCGGCCGCGTTTCGAGCACTGGCAGAAACAGCAGGAGCAGGGTGAGCGGTTCTATAACAACACCTTGCCGCAACTGTGCCAGGTCTGTCAGGTGCCGACCCTGTTTACCGAGCCGGATGACCCGACCCAGCTCAGTCATCGCAGCCTGGTGCACGACGGTGAGCGTTATCACTTCTGCTCCGATGGCTGCTGCGACATCTTCAAACACGAGCCGGAGAAGTACATCCAGGCCTGGTTGCCGGTGCATCAGATCTATCAGGGCAACTGCGAGGGTGCGGATGTCGCGACCGTGGTCGCCAAGTACTACCACATCAATATCGGCCAGGACAATTTCGAGTACCTCGGCTCGCCCGATCACCGGCGCTGGCAGGCGATCAAGGGTAACAAGCCGCTGGGTGCCGGTGACTCCAAGGATGCCGCCTGAAACCAGAACCTGAACCGCCGCCCCGGTCACCGGCCGGGGCCACTACAAGAACAAGGTGACACCCCATGAGCGTAAAAGCCCTTTATCCCTACAGTGCCGAACCCAAGGACCTGCAGGCCAACTTCAACGGCATGCAACTGGTCTACGTCTACTGGCGCAAACACCTTATGTTCTGCTCGCCGTTCGCCTTTCTGGCGGCGCCGGACATGCCTTTGGGTGACTTCTTCGAGCAGGTCCTGGGCCCGGCCATCGCCGCGCATCCGGACAGTGCCGGACTGGATTTCAGCCGCGTCGAGTGGCAACTGGATGACCAGCCGTTTACCCCGGATCTGGCGGCCAGCCTCAAGGACAGCGGCATCGGCCACAAGAGCATGCTGACTTTGACTACCCCGGGCCTGGAAGGCATCGGCGGCAGCGCAACCTGAGGGTATTGCCATGAGCTACACAGTCACCATCGAGCCCACCGGCGAGCAGATCGAGGTCGATGACGGCCAGACTATTCTTCAGGCTGCCCTGCGTCAGGGCGTCTGGCTACCGTTTGCCTGTGGCCACGGTACCTGCGCAACCTGCAAGGTCCAGGTGCTGGACGGCGATGTGGATATCGGCGAGGCCTCACCGTTCGCGCTGATGGATGTCGAGCGTGACGAAGGCAAGGTGCTGGCCTGCTGCGCCACGGTGCAGAGCGATGTGACCATCGAGGCCGACATCGACGTTGATGAAGACTTCGAGGGCTATCCGGTCGAGGACTATCAGGCCACGGTCAGCGAACTGGTCGAGCTGTCGCCGACCATCCTCGGTGTTCGCCTGACGCTGGACCGGCCCATGACCTTCCAGGCCGGGCAGTACATCAACCTGGAGCTGCCGGGCATCGAGGGTAGCCGGGCGTTCTCGCTGGCCAACCCGCCGAGCCGGCCCGACGAGGTCGAGCTGCATGTGCGCCTGGTCGAAGGCGGTGCCGCTACCACGCATATCCATCAGCAGCTCAAGGTTGGTGACAGCCTCAAGCTGTCCGGCCCCTACGGCATGTTCTTCGTGCGTAGCTCGCAGCCCGGCGATCTGATTTTTATCGCTGGCGGTTCCGGGCTGTCCAGTCCGCAATCGATGATCCTCGATCTGCTGGCGCAGGGCGATACGCGCCAGATCACCCTGTTTCAGGGCGCGCGCAATCGGGCCGAGCTGTACAACCGCGAGCTGTTCGAGCGCCTGGCCGCCGAGCATGCCAACTTCACCTATGTCCCGGCACTCAGCCAGGCCGCCGAAGACAGCGACTGGCATGGTTTCCGCGGCTATGTACATGACGCTGCCAAGGCCCATTTCGACGGCCGTTTTGCTGGCCACAAGGCTTACCTGTGCGGGCCGCCGCCGATGATCGATGCTGCCATCACTGCCCTGATGCAGGGCCGGTTGTTTGAGCGTGACATCTTCATGGAACGCTTCTACACCGCCGCCGATGGCGCCGGGGAGACTCAGCGCTCGGCCCTGTTCAAGCGCATCTAAAACAAAGCTGCGCGGGTGCGCAAGTGTCTGCGCAGCCGCGATAACCGCCGGCACGCCAGCTTTCGCAGACTGGTGTGCCAACCATACGAACGGCAGTCGAGAACAACAACCATGACTGACACATTCGAAATGATCGAGCTGGTCAAGGGCCTGCACTTCAGTTGCTCACGTGAGCAGTCCCTGCTCAAAGCCATGGAGCTGGCCGGCAAGCGCTGCATCCCGGTCGGCTGCCGCGGCGGTGGCTGCGGCCTGTGCAAGGTGCAGGTGGTCAGCGGCGAATTCAGTTGCGGCCCGATGAGCAAAAAGCATGTCGATGAGCAGTCCCGCCGCTGTGGTCAGGTGCTGGCCTGCCGGGTCTACCCGTTGACCGATTTGACCTTTGAATACCGGCCGGCCGCCGAGCTGGCCAGCACCCAACAACAAGTCCAATGAGGTGATGTCATGAAAAAAGGTGTGATGCGTCCCGGCCACGTACAGCTCCGGGTGTTGGATATCGATGCAGCGGTCCGCCATTACGCGGACCTGATGGGGCTGATCGAGATGGACCGCGACGACCAGGGCAGGGTCTACCTCAAGGCCTGGACCGAAGTCGACAAATTCTCCGTGGTACTCAGGCCCGATGACGAGCCGGGCATGGATTTCATGGGCTTCAAGGTGATCGACGATGCCACCCTGACGCAGCTCGGCAAGGACCTGCAAGCCTGGGGCTGTGCAGTGGAAGAAATCCCCGCCGAAGAACTCAAGGGCTGCGGCCGTCGTCTGCGCTTCCAGGCCCCCAGCGGTCATTTCTTCGAGCTCTACGCGGAGAAGGAATATACCGGCAAGTGGGGCGTCTCCAACGTCAACCCGGAAGCCTGGCCGCGTGACCTGACCGGTATGAAAGCAGTGCGTTTTGATCACTGCCTGCTGTATGGCGATGAACTGGCAGCCACCTATGACCTGTTTGTCAACGTGCTGGGTTTCTATCTGGCCGAGCAGGTGCTGGACGACAACGGTGACCGTATTGCCCAGTTCCTCACCGTATCCATGAAAGAACACGATGTGGCTTTCATCATGCACCCGGAAAAGGGCAAGTTCCACCACGCCTCTTTCTACCTGGACACCTGGGAGCAGGTCCTGCGCGCCGCCGACCTGATCTCGATGACCGATACCTCGATCGATATCGGCCCGACCCGCCACGGCCTGACCCACGGACAGACCATCTATTTCTTTGATCCCTCCGGCAACCGCAACGAAGTGTTCTGTGGCGGCGACTACCACTACCCCGACCACAAGCCGGTGACCTGGATGGCCAAGGATCTGGGCAAGGCGATTTTCTACCACGACCGTCAGCTCAACGAGCGTTTCCTCAGCGTGCTGACCTGATACACCCCTGTTCGACGAGACTTGCGCAGCCATGAAAGAGATCAAGCATTACATCAACGGTGAATACGTCGGCTCGGCCAATGGCCGGCTGTTCGACAACGTCAACCCGGCCAACGGCAAGGTCATCAGCCGGGTGCACGAGGCCGGCCGCGAAGAAGTCGACGCTGCCGTCAAGGCTGCGCGTGCAGCGCTCAACGGCCCGTGGGGGCGGATGACGGTGGAGCAGCGCACGGCGATCCTGCACAAGGTTGCCGACGGCATCAACGCCCGCTTCGACGAGTTCCTCGAGGCCGAATGCCAGGACACCGGCAAGCCCAAATCGCTGGCCAGCCACATCGACATTCCGCGTGGTGCGGCCAACTTCAAGGTGTTTGCCGACCTGATCAAGAACGTCGCCGCCGAGGCCTTCGAAATGGCTACCCCCGATGGCACCGGCGCCCTCAACTATGCGGTACGCCGGCCCAAGGGCGTGATCGGGGTGATCAGCCCGTGGAACCTGCCGTTGCTGCTGATGACCTGGAAGGTCGGCCCGGCGCTGGCCTGCGGCAACACCGTGGTGGTCAAACCGTCGGAGGAAACCCCGACCACCACCGCGCTGCTGGGCGAGGTGATGAAGCAGGCCGGCGTGCCTGATGGAGTCTACAACGTGGTGCATGGCTTCGGCGGCAACTCGGCCGGCGCTTTCCTGACTGAACACCCGGATGTTGATGCCTATACCTTCACCGGCGAGACCGGCACTGGCGAAACCATCATGAAGGCCGCCGCCAACGGCGTGCGTCAGGTATCGCTGGAGCTGGGTGGCAAGAACGCCGGCATCGTGTTCGCTGACTGCGACATGGACAAGGCCATCGAGGGCACCCTGCGTTCGGCGTTCGCCAACTGCGGTCAGGTGTGCCTGGGCACCGAGCGGGTGTATGTGCAGAGACCGATCTTCGACGAGTTCGTCGCCCGCCTCAAGGCCGGCGCTGAAGAGCTGGTGATCGGCCCGCCGGACGATGAACGTAGCAACTTCGGCCCGCTGATCAGTCTCAAGCACCGCGAGAAAGTACTGTCCTACTACCAGAAGGCGGTCGACGATGGCGCTAGCGTGATCACTGGCGGCGGCGTGCCGGACATGCCGGCCGAACTGGCGCATGGCGCCTGGGTGCAGCCGACCATCTGGACCGGACTGAAGGACGACTCAGCGGTGGTCACCGAAGAGATCTTCGGCCCCTGCTGCCATATCCGCCCGTTCGATACCGAAGCCGAAGCCATCGAGCTGGCCAACAGCCTGCCCTATGGCCTGGCCTCGGCGCTCTGGACCGAGAACGTGACCCGCGCCCACCGGGTGGCCGGGCAGCTCGAAGCCGGCATCGTCTGGGTCAACAGCTGGTTCCTGCGTGACCTGCGCACCGCTTTTGGTGGCAGCAAGCAGTCGGGTATCGGCCGTGAGGGGGGTGTGCACTCGCTGGAGTTCTACACCGAACTGAAAAACATCTGCGTGAAGCTGTGAGGCGCCCATGACTGTACCTGTCAACAGCCCGGAAGTTGGTCGCAGCATCACTGCTGCCGGTTTCCAGACCAACCTGCACGACAGCGGCACAGGTTTTCCGCTGATGCTGATTCACGGCTCGGGGCCCGGCGTGACTGCCTGGGCCAACTGGCGCCTGATCATGCCGACACTGGCAGAGTCGCGCCGTGTCATTGCCCCGGACATGCTCGGCTTCGGCTACAGCGAACGCCCGGAGCAGCCTGACTACCGCCGCGATGTCTGGGTCGAGCACGCCATCGGTGTACTCGATACCCTGGGTATCGAACAGGCCGATCTGGTCGGCAACTCCTTCGGCGGCGGCATCGCCCTGGCGTTGGCGATCAAGTACCCCGAGCGTGTGCGTCGGCTGGTACTGATGGGCAGCGCTGGGGTCAGCTTCCCGATTACTCCCGGCCTGGATGAGGTCTGGGGCTATGAACCGTCGTTCGAGACCATGCGCCGACTGATGGACACTTTCGCCTACGATCGCAGTCTGGTCACTGACGAGTTGGCCGAGTTGCGCTATCAGGCCAGCATCCGTCCGGGTTTCCAGGAGTCCTTCGCGCAGATGTTCCCGGCTCCGCGCCAGCGTTGGGTCGATGGGCTGGCCAGTGCCGAGGCCGACATCCGCAACCTGCCGCACGAAACCCTGGTGATCCACGGCCGCGAGGATCAGGTGATCCCGCTACAGGCGTCACTGCAACTGGCTGAGCTGATCCCCAACGCCCAGTTGCATGTGTTCGGCCATTGCGGCCACTGGACCCAGATCGAACATGCCGGTCGCTTCGCGCGGCTGGTGGAAGATTTTCTCAGCGAAGCCGACAGCGCTTCAGGAGCACAGTGACCATGGATCAGACTCAGATCAATCAACTCGGCGACGAGCTTTACCAGGCCATGCTCAAGCGTGAAGCGGTCAGCCCACTGACCAGCCGTGGCTTCGATATCAGCGTCGAAGACGCCTACCACATTTCCCTGCGCATGCTGCAAAACCGGCTGAATGCCGGTGAGCGGGTGATCGGCAAGAAGATCGGCGTCACCAGCAAGGCGGTGCAGAACATGCTCAACGTGCACCAGCCCGACTTCGGCTACCTGACCGATGCCATGGTCTACAACAGCGGCGAAGCCATGCCGATCAGTGAAAAGCTGATGCAACCCCGCGCCGAGGGTGAAATCGCCTTCATCCTGAAAAAGGACCTGACCGGCCCGGGCGTCACCAACGCCGACGTGCTGGCCGCCACCGAGTGCGTGATGCCCTGCTTCGAGATTGTCGATTCGCGCATCCAGGACTGGAAGATCGCCATTCAGGACACCGTCGCGGACAACGCCTCCTGCGGCCTGTTCGTACTCGGTGACCAAGCCGTCTCACCGCGCCAGGTCGACCTGGTGACCTGCGGCATGGTGGTGGAAAAGAACGGCCAGATCATCAGCACCGGCGCCGGCGCTGCCGCGCTGGGATCACCGGTCAACTGCGTCGCCTGGCTGGCTAACACCCTGGGCCAGTTCGGTATTTCGCTGAAGGCCGGCGAAGTCATCCTGTCCGGTTCGCTGGTGCCGCTGGAGCCGGTCAAGGCTGGTGACTTCATGCAGGTCAGCATTGGCGGCATGGGTACAGCCAGCGTGCGCTTTACCTGACTGGATTGCCACGGGCCTGCGGCCCTCGCAATGACGAGCTAGTGCTACCGGCCTCTCCGCCGTCATTGCGATCGCAGCGAAGCAATCCATGTTGCAGGCAATGCCAGCCACCACAACAGAACAAGTATTACCCCAACGAGGGCATAAAGATGAGCAAGAAACTGAAAGCCGCGATCATCGGCTCGGGCAATATCGGCACCGACCTGATGATCAAGGTATTGCGCAACAGCGAGCATATCGCCATGGGCGCCATGGTCGGCATCGACCCCGAATCCGATGGCCTGGCGCGCGCTGCGCGCATGGGCGTGGCTACCACCCACGAAGGGGTGGATGGCCTGGTCAAGATGGCGGAATTTGCCGACATCGACTTTATCTTCGATGCCACCTCCGCCGGTGCCCACCGGCACAACGAGGTGTTTCTGCGCGGCCACAAGCCGGACCTGCGGATCATCGATCTGACCCCGGCGGCCATCGGGCCCTACTGCGTGCCGGTAGTGAACCTTGAGCAGCATATCAACGAAACCAACGTCAACATGGTCACCTGTGGTGGCCAGGCCACCATCCCCATGGTTGCCGCGGTCTCACGCGTGGCCAAGGTGCACTACGGCGAAATCGTCGCCTCGATTTCCTCCAAGTCAGCCGGCCCGGGTACCCGCGCCAACATCGACGAGTTCACCGAAACCACCGCCAAGGCGATTGAAGTGATCGGCGGTGCCAAGCGTGGCAAGGCAATCATCATCATGAACCCGGCCGAGCCGCCACTGATCATGCGCGATACCGTCTATGTGCTGAGCGAACTGGCCGACCAGGCCGCGGTGGAAGCCTCGGTGGAAGAAATGGTCCAGGCGGTCAACAGCTACGTACCGGGCTACCGCCTGAAGCAGAAGGTGCAGTTTGACGTCATCCCCGAAGACCAGCCGCTGAACGTCCCTGGCCTCGGCCACCTGAGCGGACTGAAAACCTCGATCTTCCTCGAAGTCGAAGGCGCTGCCCATTACCTGCCGGCCTACGCTGGCAACCTCGACATCATGACCTCCGCTGCGCTGGCTACCGCCGAGCGCATGGCGCAGTCGATGACCCAGGCCTGAGGAGACCATCATGACCTTCAATCCCGGCAAGAAACTCTACATCTCTGACGTCACCCTGCGTGACGGCAGCCATGCCATCCGCCACCAGTATTCGATCAAGAACGTGCAGGACATCGCTCGCGCGCTGGACAAGGCCAGGGTCGACTCGATCGAAGTCGCCCACGGTGATGGCCTGCAGGGCTCCAGCTTCAACTACGGCTTCGGCGCGCATACCGATCTGGAATGGATCGAAGCGGTAGCTGAAGTAGTGACCCACGCCCAGATCGCCACCCTGTTGCTGCCCGGCATCGGCACCATCCACGACCTGGATAACGCCTATAACGCTGGTGCGCGCATCGTCCGCGTCGCCACTCACTGCACCGAAGCCGATGTGTCCAAGCAGCACATCGAGCACGCGCGCAAGCTGGGCATGGACACCGTCGGCTTTCTGATGATGAGCCACATGCAGACCCCGCAGGGTCTGGCCCAGCAGGCCAAGATGATGGAAGACTACGGCGCCACCTGCCTGTATGTGGTCGACTCTGGCGGCGCCATGGGCATGCAGGATATCCGTGACCGCTTCCGCGCCCTGAAAGATGTACTCAAACCGGAAACCCAGACCGGCATGCACGCCCACCACAACCTCAGCCTCGGGGTGGCCAACTCCATCGCCGCAGTGGAAGAGGGCTGTGACCGCATCGACGCCAGCCTGGCCGGCATGGGTGCCGGGGCCGGCAACGCACCGCTGGAAGTCTTTATTGCCGCCGCCGAACGCCTCGGCTGGGAGCACGGCACCGATCTGTACACCCTGATGGACGCCGCCGATGACATCGTCCGGCCGCTGCAGGACCGCCCGGTGCGGGTTGACCGCGAAACCCTGGCCCTCGGTTATGCCGGGGTCTACTCCAGCTTCCTGCGTCACTCGGAAGTGGCGGCACAGAAGTATGGGCTGAAGACCGTCGACATTCTGGTCGAGCTGGGCAAGCGCCGGATGGTCGGCGGCCAGGAAGACATGATCGTTGATGTGGCACTGGATCTGTTGAAAAAACAGGAGCAATCGGCATGAAAGAGCAAAAAAGAACCCTGACCCGTGAGCAGGTGCTGGCGCTGGCTGAGCATATCGAGAATGCCGAACTGCAGGCCCACGACATTCACAAGATCACCAATGACTACCCGGACATGACCTTTGCCGACGCCTACGATATCCAGTGGGAAATCCGTCGGCGCAAGGAGGCCCGCGGCAACAAGATCGTCGGCCTGAAGATGGGTCTGACCTCCTGGGCCAAGATGGCGCAGATGGGCGTGGAAACCCCGATCTACGGGTTCCTCGCTGATTACTTCAGTGTGCCGGATGGTGGCGTGGTGGATACCAAAGAACTGATCCACCCGAAGATCGAGGCAGAAATTTCCTTCGTTACCAAGGCTCCGCTCAAGGGCCCGGGCTGTCATATCGGTGATGTGCTGGCAGCCACTGATTATGTGGTGCCGACTGTCGAGGTGATCGATTCACGCTACGAGAACTTCAAGTTCGATTTGATCAGCGTGGTGGCCGATAACGCTTCTTCGACCCGTTTCATTACCGGCGGGCAGATGGCCAATGTCGAAGACGTCGACCTGAAGAACTTCGGTGTGGTGGTGGAAAAGAACGGTGAGGTAGTCGATGTCGGTGCCGGTGCCGCAGTACTCGGGCACCCGGCCTCCAGCGTCGCCATGCTGGCCAACCTGCTGGCCGAGCGCGGCGAACACATCCCGGCTGGCAGCTTCATCATGACCGGCGGCATCACCGCGGCGATCACGGTCGAGGCCGGGGACAATATCAGTGTGCGTTACCAGGGGCTGGGCAGTGTGACCTGCCGGTTTGTCTGAGGAGAGAACTATGCCGATTGCACAATTGCACATTCTTGAAGGCCGCAGCGACGAGCAGAAGGAAACGCTGATCCGCGAGGTCAGCGAAGCCATCGCCCGGGCGCTGGATGCGCCGCTGCCGAGTGTCCGGGTAATCATCAGTGAGATGCCGAAAGCACATTTCGGGATTGGTGGCGAGCCGGCGAGCAAGGTCAGACGCTAAGACGGCTCCGGGAGGCAGCTATGGCATCCACGCGCACGTTACCGGCGCTGTTTCTGTCCTGCCGCGATGGCCGGCCTGCAGTATCTCGTCCGGCACCGTTGATCAGTCGGCTGGTCGAGCCGGGCACGGCGGTCGAGGCTGTGGTGTTCATCACCATTGAGCACACCGGGTGTGGTGCGCGGCTGTCCGCCGGCCCTGCCGGCAGTGAGCGGCTAGAGAGCCTGGCCAATCTGCTGGCTGAGCAGGGGCTTGCGGTCCAGGTCGAACGCTTGCCGCATCCGGCGCTGGCGGATGTCGCGGCGGAGTTGTGTGAACCGGCCCCGGGTGAATGCATCGAGCTGTGTTTGAGCCGGGACCTGGGCGCATGGCGGTGTCGCCAGGTCGGTCAGGCCCTGAGTACCTGGCGTGATGACCGTGTTTTGCTGGTGTGTCTGGATCGGGTGTGCGAAGACGCCCGGGCCGAAGCCCAACGACCGCTGCATGACCCGTACTGGCGTGGCTTGATGAGTCACTGGGTCGAGCAGCAGCAATGGCAGCAGGCTATGAGCGGCAATGTCGAGCTGGCCTATGAGTCGGGGTTCGACGATGACGGTACCGATACCTTGTGCCTGTTGCAGGCGGCATTCGGTCTGGGTGGTCAGCATATGCCCGAGCGCCTGTTTGGCTTCGACCTGGATGATCATCAACGCGCTCTGGCCGGTTACGGCTGGATGAACTGAGGAGGTCTGTATGGCTGAACTGAGTCAGCAGTCCAGCTTGCACTGGGAGGTGGCGCTGGCGGCGGCCCAGGCGGCAATGGCGCATGCCCGACAGCTGAACATCAAGGTGCATGTTGCCGTGGTGGACCGGGCCGGGCTGGAACTGGCCTATCTGCGCCACAACGACGCATTCCTGCATTCGGCCGATATCGCCCGTGACAAGGCCTATACCGCCGCCGGTTTCGGTTTCCCGACCAGCGCCTGGCTCGGCATTCTCGAGGCCAACCCGGCCATGCGTCTGGGTTTTCCCCAGCGCCCCCGGCTGGTGGTGTTTGGCGGAGGGCTGCCGGTTCTGGTCCAGGGGCAGTGCGTTGGCGGTATCGGTGTCTCCGGTGGTTCGGAAGCCGAGGACGAGGCCTGCGCCCGGGCCGGGCTGCGGGCTATCGGTCTGGAGAGCGACTGACCGTCGGTCAGCGCAGTATATCGACTCAGGTCCATGGGCGTACCATGGGCCTATTGCCGTTTTGGCTGGACCACACAGCCCATAACAACAATGACAAGGAGGGAGCATGGCTACCCATCCGCTACCCCAACTGCCTTTCGCCAGCCGCAGCATTCTGGCTTCGACCGATTATGCCGAGGCCGAAGCGCTGATCAACAGCAATCTCAATGAGCAGCGCAGCGTGCTGCCCAGCCGGGCGCGGGCCCAGGCCGACATTCAGATCACCTTGCAAGCCCTGTCTGAAATCAAGCTGTTCGGTGCCCATTGGGGCGATGCCGTGACCGTGCGTTCCTCGCCATTGGCCTGTTGGCACGGCATTTTGCCGTTGACCGGCGGCGTCAGTTGTCGTCAGGGTGGCCAGAGCGCTGGCGCCGGCGAACTGCTGCTGTTTGCCCCCGAACATGAGATCGACATTACCTGGCATGACGACACCCGTGCGGTGGTCATGGCGCTGAACACCGGTTTGTTGCGCGAGCATTTGGCAAGCCAATATCAGCTAGAGTTGCCGCAGGTGCGCCAGCGGGTGCTGAGCATTGGCCGCGAGCATCCGGCCCTGGCTAGTCTTGGTCATCTGTTGCAATTGACCGATGCCGAATTGCGTCAGGGCGGCGGCCTGCTGAACTCGGCGTTGGCGCAGCGCCAGTTCCAGTCGCTGTTCTGCGAGACGCTGCTGCAACTGGTGCCGGAGTTGCAGGCTCTGCCCGAGCGCCAGGTCTTGCCCGGGTTGGTCAAGCGTGCAGTGGATTTCATTCATGCCCATCTGGATCAACCGCTGGGTATCGATGATCTGGTGCGGATCAGTGGTGCCAGCCGTCGCAGCCTGGAACAGGCTTTCCGCTTCAGCCTGCAGACCAGCCCGATGCGCTATGTTCTGCACTGCCGGCTTCAGGCGGCCCACCAATGCCTGCGTCAGGCCCATCCCGGTGAGCTGCAACTGGCCGACGTGGCTTTTCGCTTTGGCTTCTCCCAGCCTAGTCATTTCACCACCGCCTACAAGCAGGCCTTTGGCGAACTACCGTCGCAGACATTGGCGCGTTAGGAAAACACTGATTAAATCAGTTCCGGTGCTGGCCCAATTGTCGCAGACCTGTTCTGGACACGCCGTGAACCCATCCATGGGGGCTTGACGATGCCCGTCCGGGGCATCGACAGTCCAGAACAGGTCTGCGCCAACAGGGCTGCAAGGCTTGCGTGCAATTAATCAGTGTTTCCTTAGACGACAACACCCGGCCAGGCCGGGTGTTGTCGTTAGTGCCGGTCGAATTGTTTACTTGAAGCAGTACTCGAACAGGCAGGTCTCGAAGCCGTAGCGGATGTTGAATTCGCCTTCCAGCACGTTGTTGCGCTCGACGTAGGCGTCCCAGTCCTTGAGCAGTTCGGCCAGCTTCTCGGGCTTGGCCTCGGCCAGGTCGTTGCGCTCAGTCGGGTCGTCGGCCAGGTTGAACATCTGCCAGGCGCCCTTGCCGTAGGGTGAGGTCATCCAACTCAGTTTCCAGTCACCCTTGCGCAGCGCCTTGCGTCCGAACAGTTCCCAGCCGATCGCGCGTTCCGGCAGGCTCTGGCCCTGCAGCGCCGGCACAATCGAGATGCCCTGCATTGGCTCGACCGGGCGCCCCTTGAACTCGGGAGCTGGATGCTCGACCCCGGCCAGTTCGAGGAAGGTCGGCATCAGGTCCATCACGTGCATGATCTCGCGGTTGATGCCGCCGGGCTGGCCAACGCTGGCATGACGGATGATCGCCGGCACCTGCACGCCGCCCTGGGTGGTCAGACCCTTGAAGTACGGCAGCGGGGTCGAACCGACCTGAGCCCACTGGGCACCGTAGTCGATGTAGGAACCCTTTCGGCCCATGTTTTCCAGGCTGTTGTCGAACGCCTCGTTCATCCACACGTCGTTGCCGGGCAGGCCCAGCGGGCTGTTGCCGTCGGCGCCGTTGTCAGACAGGAAGATGATGAAGGTGTTGTCGTACTGCCCGGTCTGTTTCAGGTAGTCGAACAGCCGGCCGATGTGATGATCCATGTTGTCGACCATTGCCGCGTAAACTTCCATGCTGCGCGCTTCGCGGGCTCTTTGCTCGTCGCTGAGTTGATCCCAGCTCGGCAGTACACCCTGCATCGGCAGGTGCGGTTCGATACCGGCATCGATCAGCCCGAGGCGCTGCATGTTTGCCAGTCGCTGCTGGCGGATCGCTTCATAGCCGGCGGCATAACGCCCTTCATATTTGTCCAGCCACTCATCTGGGGCATGCAGCGGCCAGTGTGGTGCGGTATAGGACAGCAGGGCAAAGAACGGCTTGCCGGTTTCCCGGTCGGTTTCGATGTAGTCGATCAGCTTGTTGGTGTGAAACTCGGTGGAGAAGAAGCCCTTGGGCACTTCGACCTGCTGGCCGTCTTCGCGGTAGATGGCCTTGGGGTCGACGCTGATGATCGCGGTCATGTCGTCGAAATGGCTGGCACCGCCCTGGACCAGAATGTATGAGCGGTCAAAACCACGGTTTTTCGGGCTCAGTTCTTCAGTGCGGCCCAGGTGCCACTTGCCGGTGGTATAGGTGCTGTAACCGGCGTCCTGCAGCACTTCGGCCAGATTGGCCACGCGCTGATTTAGATAGCCCTCATAACCAGGCTGGCCCTGCTGGAACGGCTGCATCAGTTCGGCCATGTTGCCCAGCCCGGCAATATGGCTGTCAGTACCGGACATCATCATGGCCCGGGTTGGCGAGCAGGTCGGCGCAGTGTGGAAGTTGGTCAGACGCAGGCCTTCGCCAGCCAGAGCATCGAGGTTGGGGGTGTCGATCTCGCCGCCGTAGCTGCCCAGATCGCTGTAGCCCAGATCGTCGGCCATGATGATCAGAAAGTTGGGCCGTTCGGCGGCGTGGCTGGTGGCACTGATAAGGCCGCAGGTGAGGGCGGCCAGGGCCAGATGCTTGAACTTCATCGAGGTGTCCTCTCTTGTTGTTGTGACTCAGAAACGGAATGAACTGCGCAGGGCAACGAACTGGGTGCTTTGCCCGCCGGCGCTGCGGACCACGCTGCCGGCCTTGAAGTACTGGTAGTCCAGGTCCAGGGTCAGGTTGGCGGTCGGGGTCCAGCGGGCGTTGAGTCGGTAGTTGGTGCCAATGTCGCGACCGCCGACGGCGGTGCTGCCCGGGACTACCTGCATACCGGGCAGGTAGATGGCGTCGGCACTGCTCTGGCGCCAGTGCTTGAAGATCGCCGGCTCTATACGCAGGTCGTGGCGGGGCGAGAAGGCCAGCATCGGGCCGGCCAGCAGCAGGTTGGCCGGATTGGTCAGGCCCGCCTCGCCATACACGCCGCCACGCGGGAAGTGCGGATCGAAGGTCTCGGCGCGGCCGTCAGTGGGGTCATCATCACCGGAAGACAGATCGAGCCGCATCGCCAGACGCGGCTTCCAGGCCTGGTCGAAGGTGTAGCCCGACTCGCTCCAGATCCCCCAGGCGCGGATCGACTGACCGGCGAAGTGGCCGCGTTGATGCATGAAATCCCAGCTCCAGTCGTAGCCGTCATGCCGACCGAACAGCCGGGTACCGAGGGTATAGCGCTTTTCCCGGCCAAGCGTGCCGAACAGTGGCCGCTGCTTGCGTTCCAGACCCATGGCGTACAGGTCGATGCCGGTAACCTGGGCTTGCGGCAGGCTGGCGTAGAGGCCGTAGAAACGGGTGTTGTTGTCGGACTTGTCATCGAAGTTGCCATCTTCGTGGCGCACGGTGCGCATGGCAAAGGCGTCCAGTGTGCGACCACCCTGACCGTTCAGGGTCAGGCGCAGGCCGTCGAAGGTCTGGCGGATATTCGGGGTTTCGGCGTAAGTCACCAGCGCGTGCACGCCATAGGCCATTTCCTGGCGTCCGGCGCGAATCCGCAGGCGCTGCTGGCCCAGATCGAGGTTGCTTTCAACGAAGGCCTGATGAATGTCGTTACGACTTTCATCGCGCGGGTTTTGCAGTTCCTTGCCCCAACTGCGGGTGTTTTCCAGTTGTACGAAGGCGCGCAGGCGGTCATCCAGCAGGTGCAGGTCAGCATGCAGCTGGGCGCGTTGTTGCAGGTAATTGTCCTTGTGCACCGGGGTCAGGCCGAACAGCGGCTGGCGCACATTGTCGGCCCGGTAGCGCAGCTCGCCGCCCAGTTGCAGCCAGGCCGAGTCGCTCAGGCGGTGGTAACGGTAGTTGTCGAACCAGTCGGTACGTTTGGCCGGGTCGTCGAGGAAGCGGTAATCCTCCAGCCAGCGCGGCAGGCCGGGGCGTAGCGGCCGGCTCTGCTCCAGCGGGTTAGCGCCTGGCGCCTGGGCCTGGGCCGGCGGGCTCACGGCGCCAGCTACCAGCAGGGCAGGGATGGACAGGGCAGTAATCAAGGTACGCATGTGCTTGTGGTCCCATCATTGTTGTTATCGGGACCTTGAGTATCCTGCGTGGACTGAGCCGGCGTTATCGCCAGTGCGCAGTTACTTGCGACGCTGCGCAACAAGCTGCGCTATGGCAGCTCATATCCGCGGTCGATATGGCTTCTCGACGAGACATGGGCGCGCTACTTTCGGGCATATACAAGAACAACATCACTCCATGGAGGCGTGTCGTGAGCTCAGAACTGCGCTGGTTGAATGCCTATCCCGATAGTGTGCGCTGGGACGCGCCGTTGCCACAGCGCAGCGTCGATGCGCTACTGGCCGAGGCGGTAGCGGCTTATGCCGAACGCCCGGCGCTCGACTTTCTCGGCAGCAAGCTCAGCTATGCCGAGCTGGACCAACTGATCCAGCGGGCCGCCTGTGGGTTGCAGCGCCTGGGCGTCGGCCCCGGCGTGCATGTGGGGCTGTATCTGCCCAACTGCCCGCATTACTTCATTAGTTTCTTTGCCGTGTTGCGGGCCGGCGGCACGGTAGTCAACTATTCGCCGCTGGATGCCGAGCGTACTCTGGCGCACAAGATCGAGGACAGTCAGACCGACATCATGGTCACCCTGGATCTGGCCGCGTTCTACCCGAAAATGGCTGCGCTGCTAACCAGCAGCCGTCTGCGCGCTTTGGTGGTGGGCCAACTGACCGAATTCAATACGGCGGTTGAGCCGGCGGTCGCGGCCCAGTTGGGGCCGTCTGCCGAGGTGACCTATGGCACCGATTGTCAGCGCTTCACCGCCCTGCTGGATAACCACGGCGAGCTCAAGGCCCATCCGCTGGATGATCCGAAAACCGTGTTGGCGGTGCTGCAATATACCGGTGGCACCACCGGTCTGCCCAAGGGCGCTATGCTGACCCACGGCAATATCAGCAGTTCCTGCGCGCAATTGCGCGAGATTCTCGCCAGCTATCTGCAGCCGGGCCAGGAGCGGGTGCTGGCGGTGCTACCGCCATTCCATATCTATGCGCTGATGATCAACATGGTGTTCAGTCTGCACCTGGGGGCCGAGATCTACCTGCATCCGCGCTTCGATGCCGAGACGGTCCTGCGCGAGATCGACCGCAATCGCATCACCACCTTCCCCGGGGTGCCGACCATGTTCATCGGTCTGCTGGCCCATCCGCTGACCGCTGAGCTGGATCTGACCTCGCTGAAGATGTGCAACTCCGGCGGTGCGCCGCTGCCGCTGGATGTCCAGCAGCGTTACCAGCAGGTCGCCGGTTGCGCTCTGCGTGAGGGTTGGGGCATGACCGAAACCACCACCACCGGGACTTTTACGCCCAAGGATGCCGAGCCGCATCCGGGCTCCTGTGGTTTGCCGGTGCCGGGCTGCCGGATCAGGATTTTGCCGCTGGATGGCAGCGATCGTGAGCTGGCACCGGGTGAGCGCGGCGAGGTATGCATCAGTGGTCCGAACATCACCGCTGGCTACTGGAAACGGGCCGACGCCAGCGCCGAGGCCATGACCGCCGATGGCTTTTTACGGACCGGAGATGTCGGCTATATGGATGCCGACGGCTGGGTGTATATCGTCGACCGCACCAAGGACATGATTCTGTGCAGTGGCTATAACGTCTACCCGCGGGTGATCGAGGAAGCCATCTACGAACATCCGGCAGTCGAGGAGGTTTCGGTGATCGGTATCGACGATCCCTATCGCGGTCAGGCACCCAAGGCCTTTATAAAGCTCAAGGCTGGTGCCGAGGCATTCGACTTCGCCACGCTGCAGGCGTTTCTTGAGTCGCGTCTGGGCAAGCATGAACGGCTGGCGGCCATGGAGATTCGCGAAGCGTTGCCCAAGACCCCGGTGGGCAAGCTGTCGAAGAAGGAACTGGTCGACGAGGAGCGCCAGCGCAGTCAGGCTTGCGCCTGAGCGCCCGGCCTTGCGTCAGCGCGCAAGATTTGCTGACGCCGGGCTGGACGCAGAGCCGTTGACCGGCGACCATGCCTGCAAACAATAACCCACAGGCATTCGGTTGATGGCTCATTCCAGCTGGTCACGCTCACTGGCCCCGATGCTGGCACTGTTGCTGCTGGGGCTGGCGATTGCCGGCTGGTGGTGGACCCAGAGCCCACGGTCGCCGGTAACGGTGTCCCAGCCCGAATCGGTGCCGGCCGACCCGGCCGCGGCTAACCCGACACCCTTGACCGCCGAGTTCGTCGGTAGCCAAACGTGCGCCAACTGTCACACCGAGCAGCACAGCGCCTGGCAGGCGTCCCAGCATGCCCATGCGATGGCCCACGCCAGCGTCGAGACGGTGCTCGGCAATTTCAACGATCAGCATTTCGACTATGCCGGTGTGCGCTCGCGCTTCAGTCAGCGTGACGGCCGTTTTTTCGTCAACACCGATGGTCCCGACGGCAGTCTGAGCGAGTTCGAGGTGCTCTATACCTTTGGCCTGGAGCCGTTGCAGCAGTATCTGGTCGATCTTGGCGCTGGCCGCTTGCAGGCGCTGTCGATTGCCTGGGACACGCGCCCGGCAGAGCAGGGCGGGCAGCGCTGGTTCCACATCTATCCGGATGAGGCGATCAGCCATCGTGACCCGCTGCACTGGACCCGGCCGAGCCAGAACTGGAACTTCATGTGCGCCGACTGCCATGTCACCGACTTTCGCAAGCAGTACGATGCCCAGAGCGACAGTTTCGCCAGCACCTGGGCCGAACTCGGGGTCGGCTGCGAGGCCTGCCATGGTCCCGGCAGCGCGCATCTGGCCTGGGCCGCTGGCGAACTGGAACATCAGGATCAGGGGTTGCTGCGCCAGTTCAGCGAGCGCCGCGACATGCACTGGCTGTATGAGCTGGAACGGGTCACTGCGCGGCGCAGTGTGGTGCCGGGCGAGCGCACTGAACAGGCAGTCTGTGCCCAGTGTCACAGCATGCGCAGCCAGGTGGCCGAAGGTTTTCAGCATGGCGGGTCACTGCTCGATCACTACCGCCCGGAGCTTTTGCGCGATCCGCTCTATCATGCCGACGGCCAGCAACGTGAAGAGGTCTTCATCAGCACCTCCTTTGCCCAGAGCCGGATGCATGCGGCCGGGGTCACCTGCAGCGATTGCCACGAGCCACACAGCCAGCGTCTGCGCGCCGATGGCAACGCACTGTGTGCTACCTGCCACAGCCCCAGGCATTTCGATCAGCCCAGTCATCATTTTCATTCGCCCGGCTCACCCGGTGCCCAGTGTGTCAACTGCCATATGCCGCAAACCACTTACATGGTCATCGACCCGCGGCGCGATCACCAATTGAGTGTGCCGCGTCCGGACCTGACCCTGGCGCTCGGCACGCCGAATGCCTGCAGTGGCTGTCATAGCGATCAGACGCCGGACTGGGCCGCGCAACATATTGAAAACTGGTTCCCCTCCGGCCAGTGGCGTCAGGCCCATTTCGCCAGCGCGTTCGCCGCTGCCGACGCCGGTGATCCGGCGGCCCAGACTGATTTACAGGCCTTGGTGCGAGATCCGGCGCTGGCCCCGGTGGTGCGCGCCAGTGCTACCCGGCGTCTGCTTCCCGGCACAGACCCGCAGGCCTGGACCCTGCTGGCAGAGCAACTGCGCAGTGATGATCCGCTGCTGCGCCAGGGCGCGCTGGAAGCGTTCGAAAATGCGCCGCAGGAGCCGCGTCAGCAGTGGTTGCCAGCGTTGCTGGAAGACCCACAACGTAGCCTGCGGGCCAGTGCCGCCAGGCTGCTGGCCGATGTGTTCTTGCCCGCGGTCGGGCAGCCGGCTTTCGCTCGGGCGCTGGCGGAGTACGAGGCTGAACTGGCACTGCATGCTGACCGGGCCGACTATTTGAACCAGTTCGGCCTGCTGCGTCTGCGCCAGGGCCGCGCCGGTGAGGCTGAGCAGTACTGGGATCAGGCGCTGCGCCGTGATCCGCAGCATAGTGCCAGCCGCCTCAATCTGGCCGACCTGTTACGGGCTCAGGGCCGTGAGCTGGCGGTTGACCGGTTGCTGCGTGATGGGCTGCTGGCGCAGCCGCAAGAGGGGCTGCTGCATTATGCGTTGGGGCTGTCGCTGGTTCGTCAGCAGCGTAGCGATGAAGCTATCGCCGCGCTACGCCAGGCCTATCGGTTGCGCCCTGAGGATCCACGCATGGGGTATGTGCTGGCCGTAGCACTGGAGCCGCAGCGTCCCGAGGAGGCCTTGAGCTTGTTGGCGCAGGCCAGCGAACGTCACCCGTTCGACCGCAACCTGCTGTGGGCCGGGGCCAGCTTCAGCGTCAGGCACCAACAGCTGGCGGCTGCCCGTGACTATGCCGAGCGGCTTTTGGCGCTGGAGCCGGAACACCCGGGGGCCCGGCAATTGCTGCGGCAACTGCCGGCGCAGGACTCAGGCCGATAGCCGGCTGGTCAACTGGTTGAGATCGCCTGACAGCCGTTGCAGACCCTGGCTGGCCTGGGTGGTTCGTTCAACATCATCCTGGTTGGCGGTGGCAATCTGAGTGATTTCGGTGATATTGCGGGTAATGTCCTCGGCTACGCTGGTCTGTTCCTCGGCCGCCGTGGCGATCTGCCGGTTCATGTCGCGAATGGATTCCACTGCCAGGGTGATCTGACGCAGACGGTCGCCGGCCAGATTGACCTGCTGCATGCCGGCCTCACTGCTGGCCTGCCCACTTTCAATCGCCTTGACCGCTTCGAGCGAACCTTGCTGAACGCTGTGAATGATCTGCTGGATTTCACTGGTCGAGGCGCTGGTACGCTGTGCCAGGGTACGCACCTCATCTGCCACCACGGCAAAGCCGCGTCCGGCTTCGCCGGCCCGTGCCGCCTCAATCGCGGCATTGAGTGCCAACAGGTTGGTCTGTTCGGCGATCCCCTGAATCACTTCCAGCACTTTGCCGATCCGGTTGCTGTCGCCTTCCAGGCGGCGGATCACGGCAGTGGTTCGCTCAATTTCCACCAGCATGCCTTGCATGGCGCTGATAGTGTGCTGCATCACCTGCTCGCCGGCCTGGGCGTTGTTGTCGGCCTGACTGGCGGCCTCTGCGGCCTGGGCGGCATGGCGTGCTACTTCGCCGGCGGTGGCCGACATTTCCTGCATGGCGGTCGCAACCTGATCGGTGCGCGAGAACTGGTCGCTGGTGCCGGTGGCCATGCGGGTGGCGATGGTGTTGAGTTCTCCACTGGCGCGATCCAGTTCCTGAGTGCTTTGCTGAAGGCGGTTGAAGGTGTCGGCGAGAAAACCGCGCAACTGGTTGGCCGCGCGGGCCAGGGTGCCTAGCTCATCACGTCGGTCACTGTTGATCTGCTGACCGAAGCGGCCCTGGCTGAGCAGCTCGACCTGGCGGATCAGGTGGGTGATCGGGTTGACCAAGCGGCGATTAACCAGCCATAGGCTGAGCAGGCCGACCGTCACCGCGGCTCCAACCAGAATCAGCACTGCGAGCCAAATGGCCTGATTGGCGCGCTGATTGATCTGAGAGGCTTCCGCAGTGGCGCGCAGGGTCAACTGATCAGCCAGGGCCTCCAGTTGCTCGCTGGTTGCCCGGTCGATACCGCGCACACCGCGGTCACCTGCTGCCGGGTCGGCACCTTCGGCCAGGAAGCTGCGCAGCCCCTCACGGTAGCCGCGACCCAGACTCTGGTGTTCCTGGCGTAATATCCCGATTTGCCGCAGGGTTTCACTGTCCAGCTCCAGCCTACTGATTTCGCCCAGTACGCGCTGAACTTCCTGTTCTTGGGTTTCGAACTGCCGCCAGTAACGCTCCTGCTCCTGGGGGTTGGCGCCGCGCAGCAGGACGTTCTTCCATTCCTGTACCTGGCTTTTGAACGCCAGGTTGGCATCGCCGATCAGCGCCGTGGCTGTCAGCGGGCCGTCGAGCAGGACACGGTAAGCCTGAAGACTGGAGGACAACACGCTGAAGCTGGCCAGTGATACCAGCAGCACCAGCACCAGACTGCCGCTCAACAACGCAAGGGTTTGGGTGCGTAAGGAGGAAGTCAGACTCATGATTGGATTCCTGTAGCAGGGAGCGAAGGGCGCGCAGCATACCTATAAACATCGAGGTTGTCTGATTATCGTCCACCGCTGGTGGTACTTAAGACCGCTGGTCGGGCTACCAGGCTTTGCCGCATAATGCCGACTTTTATCCGGGAGATGGATCGCTCATGTTGCTGGCTCTGGGTGCAGTGATTGTCGGACTGGCCTTGTTGGTCTGGAGTGCCGACCGGTTTGTCGATGGTGCTTCGGCAACGGCTACCCATGCCGGTGTGCCGCCCTTGCTGATCGGCATGCTGATCATCGGTTTTGGTACTTCGGCGCCGGAGATGGTGGTTTCGGCGCTGGCGGCGATGCAGGGCAATCCTGGCCTGGCGCTGGGCAATGCCTATGGCTCGAACATTGCCAATATCGGCCTGGTGATTGGTCTGGTGGCGCTGATCAGTCCGATTACCGTGCACTCTCAGGTGATTCGCAAGGAGCTGCCGATCCTGCTCGGGGTCACCGCGCTGGCCGGCTGGCAACTGCTCAATGGTCAGCTCAGCCGGCTGGATGCCTGGGTATTGCTGGCAGCGTTCTTTCTGCTGATGGGCTGGTCGGTCTGGCAGGGCATTCGTGGCCGTGGCGATGCCTTGGGCAGCGATCTGGAAGCCGAGGTCAAGGACCATGCCATGCCGCTGGGGCGGGCGCTGTTCTGGCTGTTGTTCGGCCTGGTCTTGCTGGTGGTCAGTTCGCGGATTCTGGTCTGGGGTGCGGTCAGCATCGCTCAAGGCCTGGGAGTCAGTGATCTGATTATCGGTCTGACCATAGTCGCGGTTGGCACTTCGCTACCGGAACTGGCCTCGTCACTGGCGGCGATCCGCAAGAACGAGCACGATCTGGCATTGGGTAACGTGATTGGCTCGGGCCTGTTCAATACCCTGGCGGTGGTCGGGATTGCTGCCGGGATCATGCCGTTGGCGGTTGAGCCGGCGGTGCTGTATCGCGACTGGGTGCTGATGGCTGGCCTGACTGTGGCGCTGTTTGCTATGGGCTTTGGCCTCAAAGGCCGGCAGGGGCGGATCAGCCGCCTGGAAGGTGGGCTGTTGCTGGCGGTGTATATCGGCTACAGCGGTTATCTGGTTTCAACCATCCTGAGTCCCTGAGCTCTGCAGTCAAAGCTTGAAGCATCCGGTATGACTTTTGGTCGGCTTGACTGGGGCTCAGGGGGCGGCCCCGTGTATCATGCCTCACTGAACAGCCTGGAGTGTGATTCCGTTGAGCGATATGACTGACAGTAGCCGCGCCACCCCGCAGCACAAACCCCGGCCGATGATCGACCTGCTGGTCAGCATCGTCATCCCTTCGGTGATTTTGATGAAATTCAGTGGCGAGCAGCACCTGGGGCCAACGCAAGGCCTGCTGGTGGCGCTGCTGTTTCCGTTGGGCTGGGGCCTGTTCGAGCTGGTGCGCTACCGCAAGTACAACTTCATTGCCCTGCTTGGGCTTATCAGCGTCGGTCTGACCGGCGGTATCGGCCTGCTCAAGCTTGATCCGCAGTGGCTGGCGATCAAGGAAGCGGCGGTACCAGGCATCATCGGCCTGGCAGTATTGATCTCGACCCGCACCCGCTATCCGCTGATTCGAACCCTGCTGTACAACAAGAAGGTGCTCAACGTTGAGCTGATCCACGAGCGTCTGGTCGAGCGCGGACTGGTCGAGGTGTTCGAAGCGCGTCTGCTCAAGGCCACTTATTTCCTGGCCGGCACCTTCTTCTTTTCCTCGACCATGAACTACATTGTCGCCAAATGGATCGTGGTCAGCCCAGCCGGCACCCAGGCGTTCAATGAAGAGCTGGGCAAGATGACCCTGGTCAGCTATCCGATGATCGCGATTCCGTCGATGATCATGATGATGCTCATCCTGTTCTACCTGTGGCGCACCATCCACGGCCTGACCGGGCTGAAGATGGAAGAGATTGTGGCCGAGCATCTGACCGAAAAAGCCTGAGAACCTGTGTACGACCTGCTGCGCGTCGGCCCTGCGTCGTTAAAAACAGGACTCTAGCTCGCTAGGTCGTTAAACAGGTTCTGGGTCAGATCAGTCTCAAACTACAGCGACTCCAGCGCCGCACGCAGGGTGGCGACGGTGCGGTCAGGGTTGTGCAGTTTGTCCAGCCCGAACAGTCCGATGCGGAAGGTGCGGAACCCGGCCGGCTCGTCGCACATCAGCGGTACACCGGCGGCGGTTTGCAGACCATGGGCCAGGAAGGCGCTGCCATTGTGAATACGTTCGTCGCCGGTATAGCTGACGACTACGCCCGGTGCGCCGAAGCCTTCGGCGGCAACACTCTTGAATCCTTTTTCAGCCAGCAACTGGCGTACCGCTTGGCCGAGCGCCAATTGCTCCTGCTTGACCTGGTCGAAGCCGTAGTCGCGGGTTTCCAGCATGGTGTCGCGGAACTGCTTGAGCGCATCGGTGGGCATGGTTGCGTGGTAGGCGTGGCCACCGTTCTCATAGGCTTGCATGATCTGCAGCCATTTTTTCAGGTCACAGGCAAAGCTGTTGCTGGTAGTGTCCTGGATCGCTTCAAGAGCGCGTTCGCCGAGCATCACCAGGGCGCTGCAGGGTGAGGCGCTCCAGCCTTTTTGTGGGGCGCTGATCAGGACGTCGACGCCGCAGGCCTGCATGTCGACCCAGACCGTGCCGGAGGCGATGCAGTCGAGTACGAACAGGCCGCCGACCTCGTGTACCGCATCGGCTACCGCGCGCAGGTAGTCATCGGGCAGGATGATCCCGGCAGCGGTTTCCACATGCGGGGCGAAGACTACGGCTGGCTGGTGCTTGTGGATTGCGGCCACCACCTCGTCAATCGGGGCGGGGGCGAAGGCACCCTGGTCACCGGCTTCGATCTGGCGGGCCTTGAGCACGATTTCCTCGGCCGGCAGGCGAGCCATTTCGAAGATCTGGCTCCAGCGGTAGCTGAACCAGCCGTTGCGGATCACCAGGCAGCGCTGATCCTGGGCAAACTGGCGGGCTACCGCTTCCATGCCATAGGTTCCGCCACCGGGTACTACGGCTACGGCGGCGGCGTTGTAGACATCTTTGAGGGTGCCAGAAATGTCGCGCATGACCTGCTGGAAGGTTTGCGACATGTGGTTCAGTGAGCGGTCGGTGAAAACCACCGAGTATTCGAGCAGGCCTTCAGGGTCGATGGCGGGAACCAGCTTGGACACGGGCATTCTCCGGATTCAGACGGACAAGACGCCCGGGCTTGCCCGGGCATTGATGCCACATCCTAACCTGATTTGCCGCAGGAATCAGTCCTGTTCGCGGCTCAAATGGAAGAAGAAGTCGGTCGGCTTGCCCTTGATGTCACCCAGACCGATGACCACCTCGTCATTGACCTTGCGAAAGTAGTCCATGATCGGTTGCTGGTCGTAGATCAGCGCCGCAGAAACCACTCCGGCGTATTTCATTTCACGCATCTGGGCCCGGCCCAGGCCCTCGAAGGTGACTACGGTGCCGTCCGGGCCATGGACCAGCAGGGGCTCGACATCGGTCAGGGAGTTGAAGCGCTTGCCGTACCAGTTGATCGGGTCCGGTTCAGCGCCGCCGTCGAATTTGCCGCCTTTCCAAGTACCGAGCATGAACTCGGGGCTGACCGGTTCGAGCTGCTCGAACAGCGGCATCAGCGTCTCGGCCGGGTAGGCCTGGCCGCTGGCGATCATCTCCAGCCAGCGCTGCTCCAGTTCATCAGCCAGGGCTGGGCTGCTCAGGACGGCACTCAGGCCGAGTGCGGTCAGGGTTTTGCGGGTCTTGCTCATGTCATGTCCTCGTGTTGTGACGGGGCATGAACGGACGGTCAACCGGTACACAGACTCCAGCAAGCATCACGGGCCGCATCGATGTCGGCCTGATCGAGCGTGATGTGGCCATCGCGCTCGCTCTTGATCAGGTGCACGAAGGCCCCCCAGACCAGTGACATCAACACTTCCGGCCGCACATCCTGGCGGAAGATGCCCTGCTGTTGCAGGCTGCGGTACTGGGCCAGTATCGGACGCAGGAGCTCGTGCTCCAGCGTGCGGCTGGCCTCGTCCAGATATGGACGATGGTCCTGCAGCTCAAGGAAACGATAGGCGTGCGGTGCTTCACGGGTGAAGGCCAGCATGCGCTGCCAGATCACATCGAACAGTTCTCGCGCCGGTCGGCTCAGGTCAAGGTCGCGGTACAGGCTCAGGTGCAGGGCCTGTTTTTCTTCGCGGAACAGTTCGTTGACCAGGGTTTCCTTGCTGTCGAAATACCGGTAGATGGTACCGGTGCCGACACCGGCCTGTTCGGCCAATACCGGCATCGGTACGCCATTGACACCACCTTCGGCAAAGACCTTGAGCGCCGCCTGAAGAATGGCGGTGCGCTTGTCCTTGATTCGTGGGCGGGGTTTGCGGGTAGCTGCTGAACGAGTATTCATTGGCGCATTCTACCTGCAATTGACCGTCTGTCCATCCCCTGGGTTTCAGGTGTAGAAGGTTTGGTAGGGCTGGAAAATGCAGATGTTGGTGCCGCCCATGGTGTTGCCGTCGGTTAACTCGGAAAAATAGGTAAAGGCGCTGCCGGCCTTGAGTTCGACCGGGATGCGAATCCGGTTGCGGTTCTTGCCGGCCTCCGGGTTGCTGAAGCGCTCAAGAAAGATGTTGTCCCACCAGTACAGGTTTTGCGGATCGAACTCCTTGCTGTTGCTGGCCTCGCAGATGCGGAAGACGGTCCAGCAATCGACGCCGCTCAGTTCCTTGAGCGAGTCGCAGGTCACTTCGACGCCGGTCAGCGCAGTGCCGGCCGGCAGCGGCTGGCACTGGCCGGGCTGATAGCTGGCCTTGAGCCGTTCGCGCTGCGGCAGATAGGCGGCCATCAGTTTGTCTGACGGGGCATTGTCCTGTACCCGGGAAATGGTCTTGACGCTGCCATCCTTGCACTTGACTTCGATGACGTACTCGCCGGGCTCCATGAATCCGCTGTAGAGGTTGATCATGTACCAGTGCGAGTTGGTGGTGCGGTCGAAGATATGGCCGTTGAGGTTGCTGATGGTATAGGGCTGGTTGGCGACTTCGGCCACGTAGCCGTTGGGGCCGCGGGCGGTGATGCTGTCGATCAGCTCATGCACCGGGTCGCCGCCGGTGGGATAGAAGGCGATCAGGAACTTGTGTTGTTCCTTGGGCAGCCCGGTGTTTTCGAAGTCCATGTAGACGTTGCAGGCCATCAGATCGTACAGCTCGACTTTACCTTGAGGCATGGTGTTCTCCTGGTTGTTGTGTTTATGAATGAATGTTCATTCAATATAGGAAGGGTAATCGCTGAGCCCGGGCTTGCCAAGTGTTTTCCTGACCAGAGGCTGTAAATGACAACGGGGCGCCAGGCGCCCCGTTGGGAGTTGAGCCGAGGCTCAGTTGCGGCGGCTTTCGACGACCGCTTTCCAGGTCACCGGATCATCTTCCGGCGGTGGCATGCGTGCGCGCTTGTCGGCACTGCGGATCAGGAACCAGGCCAGCAGGGTGAACAGGCCCACCGCCAGCAGGATCAGGCTGGCAATCGCATTGATCTCCGGCTTGACCCCCAGACGCACCGAGGAGAACACCTCCATCGGCAGAGTGGTGGCACCGGGACCGGAGACGAAGCTGGCCAGTACCAGGTCATCGAGTGACAGGGTGAAGGACAACAGCCAGCCAGCGGCGATCGACGGCGCGATCATCGGTACGGTGATCAGCAGGAAGGTCTTCCACGGCGGCGAACCCAAGTCCATGGCCGCTTCTTCGATCGACTGGTCGAGCTCGCGCAACCGGCCGCTGACGACGATGGCGACATAGGCGGTGCAGAAGGTGGTATGCGCGATCCAGATGGTCATGATGCCGCGCTCGGCCGGCCAACCAATCAACTGGGCCATGGCCACGAACAGCAGCAGTAGCGACAGACCGGTGATCACCTCGGGCATGACCAGCGGCGCGGTGACCATGCCGGAGAACAGTGTGCGGCCCTTGAAACGCTTGATCCGGGTCATCACGAAGGCGGCCAGGGTGCCCAGCGCCACCGCCGCGTTGGCGGTGTAGAAGGCAATCTGCAGGCTGCGTTTGACCGCATTGATCAACTGGGTGTTGTCCAGCAGGCCAACATACCAGTGCACCGACCAGCCGCCCCAGACGGTTACCAGCCGTGAAGCATTGAACGAGTAGATGACCAGAATGACCATCGGGATGTAGATGAACGCCAGCCCGACCCAGAGCATGATGGTGGAGAAACTGAAGCGTGAACTGTTCATGCGTTCTTCTCCATTTCCTTGGCCTGGTTATAGTGGAAGAAGATGATTGGAATAAGCAGGATCAGCAGCATCACGATCGCCAGCGCCGAAGCCACCGGCCAGTCGCGGTTGTTGAAGAACTCCTGCCACAGCACTTTGCCGATCATCAGGGTTTCCGGGCCGCCCAGCAGTTCGGGAATCACGAACTCGCCGACCACCGGGATGAACACCAGCATCGACCCGGTGATGATGCCGGTCTTGGACAGCGGCACGGTGACCTTCCAGAACGCCTTGATCTTGCTGGCGCCCAGATCCATGGCCGCCTCCAGCAGCGTGTCGTCATGCTTGACCAGGTTGGCGTATAGCGGCAGAACCATGAACGGCAGGTAGGCATAGACCACGCCGATATACACTGCGGTATTGGTGTTAAGGATCTGCATCGGGGTGCTGATCAGGCCCAGCGACATCAGGGTCGAGTTGAGCAGACCGTTGGTGCTGAGGATGCCCATCCAGGCATAGACCCGGATCAGGATCGCGGTCCAGGTCGGCATCATGATCAGCAGCAGAAACACCAATTGCTTGTCGCGCGGGGCTTTGGCGATGGCATAGGCCATCGGGTAGCCGAGCACCAGGCAAACCAGGGTCGAGTAGAAGGCGATCTTCAGTGAGCCCAGATAGGCCGAGAAATACAGCGCATCCTGGGTCAGGAACAGGTAATTGCCCATGTTCAGCACGATATTCAGCGACTGCTGGGCGTACTGGAAAATCGGCTCATAAGGTGGAATGGCAATGGCGGCCTGCGAGAAGCTGATCTTCAGCACGATGGCGAAGGGCAGCAGGAAGAACAGGAACAGCCACAGATAGGGAACGCTGATGACCCAGAAGCGTCCCCGCGGCAACAGTCTGGAGAGCATCTTGTTCATGAGTGCAGTACCACCCCGCTGTCATCGTCCCAGCTGACATAGACCTTATCTTCCCAGGTCGGGCGTGGGAGCCTGCGTTCGGAATTGGCGAAGAAGGCCTGGACGATCAGCCCGCTGTCGAGCTTGATGTAGTACACCGAATGGCCGCCCAGGTAGGCGATATCGTGGACCTTTCCGTGCGCCCAGTTGTACTCCTGCTCGGGCTTTTCGGTGCTGACCATGACCTTTTCCGGACGCAGGGCGTAGGTGATGCTTTTTTCCTGGGCGCGGGTGGTGATGCCGTGGCCGACATAGATTGGGCGATCCAGTTGCTGGCACTCGATGATCGCATGGTCTTCCATGTCTGCGGTGATCTGGCCCTCGAAGATGTTGACGCTGCCGATGAATTCGGCGACGTGACGGCTGGCCGGGCTTTCGTAGATGTCCATCGGGGTGCCGACCTGGGCGATCCAGCCCTGATGCATGATGGCGATGCGCTGGGCCATGGTCATGGCCTCTTCCTGGTCGTGGGTGACCATGATGCAAGTCACGCCGACCCGTTCGATGATTTCCACCAGCTCCAGTTGCATCTGGGTTCGCAGCTTCTTGTCCAGTGCGCCCATGGGCTCGTCGAGCAGCAGTAGCTTGGGCCGCTTGGCCAGTGAACGTGCCAGGGCCACCCGCTGGCGCTGGCCACCGGAGAGCTGATGCGGTTTGCGCCGGGCGTATTCGGTCATGTGCACCAGCTTGAGCATTTCTGCCACCCGCTCCTGGATTTCAGTCTTGGACAGCTTGTCCTGCTTGAGACCGAAGGCGATGTTCTGTTCCACACTCATGTGGGGAAACAGGGCGTAGGACTGGAACATCATGTTGATTGGCCGCTCGTAGGGCGGCAGGTTGGTAATATCCTGGCCGTCGAGCAGGACTCGGCCTTCTGTTGGTCGCTCGAAGCCGGCCAGCATGCGCAGCAGGGTGGACTTGCCGGAACCAGAGCCGCCGAGCAGGGCGAAGATTTCCCCGCGGTTGATGGTAAGGCTGACATCATCGACGGCCAGCGCTTCGTCGAAACGCTTGCTGACACGGTCGATCTTGACGAATTCATCGGGTTTTACCTTGGCCATGGCTTGCTTCATGGCACCTGCTGCACCAACCATAGGATTTCTCCGCTAACAGCTTTCTTATCTTTCTCTCGTTACCTGGCCCGTCATCATGCAGGCGGCGATGGAGATGGTTTCAGTTGAAAAGGCATGGCCTGACCGCGAGGGGGTTGCCAGTGGCAACCCCCTCGAGGTGGATCAACGACCGGATTTGATCCGGTTCCAGGAGCGCGTGATGATGCGCTGGCTGGCCAATGGCCGGGGCTTGGCTACATACAGATTGGCCATCACCTCTTCGGTCGGGTAGATCGACTCATCCGCCAGAATGTCGGCATCGACCAGTTCGTCAGCCGCCTTGTTCGGATTGGCGTAGGACACATAGTCGGTGATCGGCGCGATCACTTCCGGGCGCAGGATGTAGTTGATGAAGATGTGGGCGTTTTCGGCGTTCGGTGCATCCTTGGGGATCGCCATCATGTCGAACCACAGTGCGGTGCCTTCCTTGGGGATGGTGTAGCCGATGTTAACGTTGTTGCCGGCTTCCTCTGCGCGGTCGGCGGCCTGGAATACATCACCGGAGTAGCCGACGGCAACACAGATCTCGCCATTGGCCAGATCGGAGATATAGCGCGAGGAGTGGAAGTAGGTGACGTGGCTGCGCACGCTCATCAGCAGGTCTTCGGCCTTTTTCAGGTCGTCGGCGTCATTGCTGTTGGGGTCCAGGCCCAGATATTTGAGCGCGGAGGTGAGCATTTCATCACCGGAGTCGAGCATAGACACACCGCAGCTCGACAGCTTGCTGACCACTTCGGGGTTGAATACCAGGTCCCAGGAGTCCAGCGGCGCGTCTTCGCCGAGGATGGCGGTGACCTTGTCGATGTTGTAGCCGATACCGTTGGTGCCCCACAGGTAGGGGATAGAGTAGGTGCTGCCCGGGTCCACGGTTTCCAGGTCGTCCATCAGGGCCGGGTTGAGGTTGGCCATGTTGGGCAGCTTGCTGTGATCCAGCGGCAGGTAGACGCCAGCCTCGATCTGCTTGCTCAGATAGTGATTGGACGGCACCACGATGTCGAACCCGGAGCGACCGGTCAGCAGTCGCGCATCGAGCACTTCGTTGGAGTCGTACACGTCGTAGGTCACCTTGATGCCGGTCTCTTTCTCAAAGTTGGCAATGGTGTCCTCGGCGATGTAGTCCGACCAGTTATAGATCTTCAGCTCGCCAGCGGCCTGGGCTGCACCGGCGAACAGGCCAGCGGTGGCCAGGGCCAGCAACGTCTTCTGCATTGGTTGTTTCATGGTGTCTCCTGTTGCAGACTCCAGCCAACGCCTGTGGCCTGGTCTGCCTTGTTGGTGTTGGCCGGGTGCTGAACCCGGCCGTTTCAGGGTAAATGGGTTCAGCGTCCGGCTTTGATCCTGGTCCATGAGCGGGTGCGTACGCGCTCGATATTCACCGGCAGTTCGGCCAGGGTGAAGAGTTTATTCAAGGTCTCTTCGGGCGGATAGATGCTCGGATCATTTAATACTTCAGGGTCAATCAGCGACTTGGAGGCCAGGTTGCCATTGGCGTAGGCGACATAGTTGCTGATCTCGGCAATGACTTCGGGTTTCATGATGTAGTTCAGGAACGCATGGGCGTTGTCGACGTTGCGTGCATCCCTGGGAATGGCCATCATGTCGAACCACATTGGTGCGCCTTCCTTGGGAATCACGTACTCGATGACCTGGCCGTTCTCGGCCTCTTCGGCGCGGTCGGCGGCCTGGATCACGTCGCCTGACCAGGCTACGGCTACGCAGATGTCGCCATTGGCCAGATCGGTGATGAACTTGGACGAGTGGAAGTAGGTGATGTGTGGGCGAATGCTCATCATCAGCTCTTCGGCCTTGGCATAGTCATCGGCATTGGTGCTGCTGGGCGGCAGGCCCAGGTAGAACAGTGCGGCCGGGGTGATCTCTGACGGTGCATCGAGGAAGGCGACACCGCAGGAGGCCAGCTTGGCGATGTTTTCCGGTTTGAACACCAGATCCCAGGAATCGACCGGGGCGTCTTCACCCAGCACGGCCTTGACCTTGTCGACGTTGTAGCCGATGCCGGTGGTGCCCCACAGGTAAGGGAAGGCGAACTGGTTGCCAGGGTCATTGGTTTCCAGGGCCTTGAGCAGGACCGGATCAAGGTGCTCCCAGTTCGGCAGTTTGCTGCGATCCAGTGGCAGGAAAGCGCCGGCCTTGATCTGTTTGGCCAGGAAGCTGTCACTGGGCACCACGATGTCGAAGCCGGAGTTACCGGACAACAGCTTGGCTTCCAGCACTTCGTTGCTGTCGAAGACGTCGTAGACCACCCGGATGCCAGTCTCGGCCTGGAAGTTGGCCAGAGTGTCTTCAGCGATATAGTCGGACCAGTTGTATACGTTTACTACGCCCTGGGCTTGAACGCCGGCACTGAGTGTCAATGCCATGGCGCTGGCCAGCAGGGTCTTGCTCAGATGCTTTTGCATTGGTTCTTCTCTCCATCCGTTTTGTAAACGCGGTGCCGTGTGCGACACGCTCCCTCCCCAGCACATGCCCGGGGACCGGGCATGCTCCAGTGTAGTCGCTGGTCCGGCCCTGGCTCAGACGCCGAGCTGTTCGGCGGCCAAATCCAGACAACGCCAAGCCTTGGCGACCAACTCGTCGATTTCCTCCGGCTTGATCACCAGCGGCGGCGACATGATCAGGGTGTCACCGACCGCGCGCATCACCAGGCCGTTGCGTACGCACAGGTCACGACACAAGGTCCCGGTGCTGCCCTTCTCGGCGAAGCGCTCCCGGGTAGCCTTGTTCTTGACCAACTCGATAGCGCCGAGCAGGCCAACACCGCGTACCTCGCCAACCAGACGGTGTTCCGCCAGACTGGCGATTTTGCTCTGCAAATACGGTGCCGCTTCCTGCTTGACGTAATCGACGATCTTTTCTTCGCGCAGAATGCGCAGGTTTTCCAGGCCGACTGCGGCCGCCACCGGATGTCCGGAGTAGGTGTAGCCGTGGAAGAACTCGCCGCCGTGTTCGATCAGAGTGTTGGCTACCCGGTCGCCGACGATCACTCCGCCCATGGGCAGATAACCGGAGGTCATACCCTTGGCAATCGGCATCAGGTCCGGCTTGAGGTCGAAGTACTGGCTGCCGAACCATTCGCCGGTGCGACCGAAGCCGCAGATCACTTCGTCTACCACCAGCAGAATGTCGTACTTGGCGAGAATCCGCTTGATCTCCGGCCAGTAGGTCGATGGCGGAATGATTACCCCGCCGGCGCCCTGGATCGGTTCGGCGATAAAGGCCGCGACCTTGTCCTCGCCCAGTTCTTCGATCTTGGCCTCGAGCTGACGTGCAGCCCACAGGCCGAACTCCTCGGGATCCATATCACCGCCTTCGCCGTACCAGTACGGCTGCGGGATATGCACGATGCCGGGAATCGGCAGGTCGCCCTGTTCGTGCATCACCGACATGCCGCCGAGGCTGGCGCCGGCCACGGTTGAACCATGGTAGCCGTTGATCCGGCTGATGATGGTCTTCTTGCCCGGCTTGCCCTTGAGGTCCCAGTAGCGGCGGACCATACGCAGCACGGTGTCGTTGGACTCCGAGCCCGAGCCGGTGAAGAACACGTGGTTCATGTGCGCCGGAGCGATCTCGGCAATCGCCTTGGCCAGTTGTACCGCCGGCGGGTTGGCGCACTGGAAGAAGCTGTTGTAGTAGGGCAGCTCAAGCATCTGCTTGTAGGCCACCTCGGCCAGTTCGGTACGGCCGTAGCCGATGTTGACGCACCACAGCCCGGCCATGCCATCGAGAATCTGGTTGCCTTCACTGTCCCACAGGTAAACCCCCTGAGCCCGCTCGATGATGCGCGCGCCCCGGGCGCCCAGGTCTTTGTGGTCGGTGAACGGATGCAGGTAATGGGCGGCATCCATGGCTTGCAGCTCGGCGGTGGTATGTCGGATCTGACTGCTCATTGATTCTTCCTCCATGCCGGCCCAGGGCGATACGCCGGCAAGTTGCCTTCAACCGCGCCCGGCCCGGGCGCTTCTATTTATACGCTCAGCAGCAGGAACTCACGTTCCCAGGAACTGATTACACGTTTGTAGTTTTCGTGCTCGACCCGCTTGACCGCGACATAGCCACGGCAGAACTTCTCGCCCAGCACTTCCTGGACCTCGTGACACTGCTCCATGCGCTCCAGTGCCGACTCCAGGGTCAGCGGCAGGCGCAGGTTGCGGCGCTCATAGGCACGGCCCTTGACCGGCGCCGATGGGGTGATCTTGCTGACCATGCCCAGGTAGCCGCACAGCAGGCTGGCGGCAATGGCGATATAGGGGTTGGCGTCGGCCCCGGCCAGGCGGTTCTCGACCCGGCGGTTCTGCGGATCGGAGTCCGGCACGCGCAGGCCGGCAGTGCGGTTCTCCTCACCCCATTCGACGTTGACCGGTGCCGAGGTGTCGGGCAGGAAGCGGCGGAATGAGTTGACGTTCGGGGCGAACAGCGGCAACACCTCGGGGATGAAACGCTGCAGGCCGCCGATGTGATGCAAGAACAGTTCGCTCATGGTGCCGTCGGCATTGGAGAACACGTTCTTGCCACTCTTGCGGTCGATGATGCTCTGGTGCAGGTGCATGGCGCTGCCCGGCTCGTTGGTGATCGGCTTGGCCATGAAGGTGGCGGTCATGTCGTGCTTGAGTGCAGCCTCGCGCATGGTGCGCTTGAACACCAGGATCTGGTCGGCCAGTGACAGTGGGTCGCCGTGACGGAAGTTGATCTCCATCTGCGCGGTGCCTTCTTCGTGGATCAGGGTATCCAGATCCAGGCCCTGGGCCTCACACCAGTCGTACATGTCTTCGAACAACGGATCGAATTCGTTGGCAGCGTCGATCGAGAACGACTGCCGGCCGGTTTCCTGGCGTCCGGAACGTCCGATCGGCGGCTGCAGCGGCAGGTCCGGGTCCTCGTTGCGGCGGGTCAGGTAGAACTCCATCTCCGGCGCCACCAGTGGCTGCCAGCCCTTGTCGGCATACATCTTGAGCACTTTCTTCAGGATGTTGCGCGGTGACATGTCGATGGGGTTGCCCATCTTGTCATAGCAGTCGTGGATGATCTGTGCGGTTGGCTCGATAGCCCACGGCACCAGATAGATGGCGCTTTCATCCGGCTTGCAGACCATGTCGATGTCGGCCGGGTCGAGCAGCTCGTAATAGATGTCATCTTCGACGTAGTCACCGGTCACCGACTGCAACAGAATGCTTTCGGGCAGGCGCATGCCTTTTTCCGAGATGAATTTCATCGTCGGCGCGATCTTGCCGCGGGCAATGCCGGTCAAATCCGAGACCATGCATTCCACCTCAGTGATCTTGTGTTCCTTGAGCCATGCTTCAATCTTGTCCATACAATCCTCAGGAGTGCCTGGCTGCACGTGCCCGGCAGGCGTCGCCAAACGCCTTGAATATCGACAGGTAGAAGGGGTTTTTCGTGACCTTCCACTCTGGATGCCATTGCACGCCCAGCGCGAAGTTGGGAGCTTGGCTGACCGAAAAGGCTTCGATCAGTCCATCGGGCGCAGTTGCTTCGGGCCGCAATCCGGGCGCCAGCTGGTCCACGCCCTGGGTATGCAGGGAGTTGACCTGTGCCGAGTTGCGGCCTGACAGTTCATAGAGTAGTCCTCCCGGTTCGATCTGAACCTCGTGGGACAACCCATATTGGACATCAACTGGCTGCTCCTTGTCTTCACGATGCTCGATGAATCCACCGACTTCGTGCAGGCGCTGGTGCAGGCTGCCGCCAAAGGCGACATTCATTTCCTGAAAACCGCGACAGATACCCAGCACCGGGATGCCGCGCTCGACGGCGCGCTTGATCAGCGGCAGGTTGGTGGCATCGCGTTTGGGATCATGTTTGGTGCCCTCGACACTGGCTGGGCCCTGATAGTGATGCGGTTCGACATTCGAGGGCGAGCCGGTGAACAGCAGTCCGTCAAGATTATCGAGCAGTTGCTCGGCATCCAGGCGCTCGCCCAGTGCCGGGATCAGCAGAGGCAGGCCGCCGGCACCATCGACCACGCCGAGAATGTATTTCTCACCGACGATGTGGAACGGGTGAAGGCCAAGCTGGTCGGTGCAACAGGAGATGCCGATAAGGGGTTTGCGTGTCGTGGACATGATGCTGAGTCTGTGTTGTATATCTGACATGACGTCATTGTTGTTCGATTTTTTACACAATAGCAATAAAAAATAATTAACACAAAGCCCGTTTTTTTTGACAGATAAAACCGCTTTGCCGTGAGTGTTAGGGATCCTAATGGGCCTAAATGGTGCAGTGTGCACCGCGATTGGGCGGGTGCGGCTCTATTGACTCCCCAAGGCCTTTCGGATTTACTCTCATCTTAGAGCTAACGTGATTGATATATTTTACAAATAACAGGTGACAAACCATGCAAGCCCAAGCCGGAACGGACGCTACCGCAGTGAAGGCTGTCGCAGCCGCCATCAAGCCTGCCAGTGTCCAGGAAGCTGAGGCGTTCCTCGCCAAGCATCCGGAAATCCACTTCATCGATCTATTGATCGCCGATATGAACGGCATCGTGCGCGGCAAGCGCATCGACCGCTCCGCCCTGGTCAAGGCCTATGAAAAGGGCATTGCCCTGCCGGCTTCGATCTTTGCCCTGAACATTCAGGGCACAACGGTTGAAGAAACCGGGCTGGGGTTGGAAATCGGTGATGCTGATCGCATTTGTATGCCAATCCCCGGGACGCTGAGCATCGAGCCCTGGCAGAAGCGTCCAACCGGACAGTTGCTGATGACCATGTTCGAGCTGGATCGAACGACGCCCTTCTTCGCTGATCCCCGTTATGTCCTGCAACGCATCGCCCAACGCTTCGAAGAGTTTGACCTGAAAATTGTTTCAGCTTTTGAGTTGGAGTTTTACCTGATCGACCAAGAGAACATTACCGGTCGCCCTCAGCCCCCCCGTTCCCCTATTTCCGGCAAGCGCCCCAACTCGGTTCAGGTCTACTCGATGGATGATCTGGATGAGTACGCCGAGTTTCTCGAGGACGTCATCGAAGCTGCCCACGAACAGGGCATCCCCGCTGACGCCATCGTCGCCGAATCGGCGCCTGGTCAGTTCGAGGTCAACCTGCATCACGTCGATGATCCGGTGAAGGCTTGTGACTACAACGTCTTGCTCAAGCGGGTGATCAAGAGCGTGGCCTATGATCACGAGATGGACACCACCTTTATGGCCAAGCCTTATTACGATCAGGCAGGCAATGGCATGCATGTGCACATCAGCCTGGTCGACAAGGATGGCCGCAATGTGTTCGCGCCCAATCCCGATGGCAGTCTGAGTGATCTGCTGCGCTGGTCGATTGGTGGTCTGCTCGAGTGCCTGCCGCAGTACATGGCGTTCCTGTGCCCGAACGTGAATTCCTACCGCCGTTTCAGTGCCGGCTTCTATGTGCCCTGTGCGCCGACCTGGGGGATCGACAACCGTACCGTGGCAGTTCGGGTGCCCGGTGGCGAGCCGGAAGCGATGCGGATCGAGCATCGCCTGGCCGGTGCCGATGCCAACCCTTATCTGCTCATGGCCGCGCTGCTCAGCGCCATCCACTACGGCATCAGCAACAAGATCGAACCGCCAGAGATGACTGAGGGCAATGCCTACGAGCAGCACGAGGTGTCGCTGCCAACCAACCTGCGTGATGCGCTGCGGGAGTTGGAAAACTCCGAGGTGATGAAGGCCTACATCGGCGAGGAGTATCTGGACGTGTTCGAGCTGTGCAAGGAAAGCGAGCTGGACGAGTTCGAGAAAACCATCTCTGATCTGGAGTATATGTGGTATCTGCATACGGTCTGAGTGTGGCCTGCTGCTGATACGAAAATCCCGCCTGCGTGGCGGGATTTTTGTGTCCCCCCGGATGGTCCGTGCCATTGCTTGGGGCCAACACCAAAACTGATTTAATCAGTGTTTCCTTAATCGTTTGCTCAAGGAAAAACCTATGATCGCTCAACCTACCTGGTATCAGGCCAGTGCCCATTCAGCACCGGCGCATCCAGCGCTCAGCGGCGAGCGCCGCGCCGACGTCTGTATCGTCGGCGGTGGCTTTACCGGGGTCTCGGCAGCGCTGGAACTGGCCCAGGCCGGGCGCCGGGTCATCCTGCTGGAGGCCGAGCAGATCGGCTGGGGCTGCTCCGGGCGCAATGGCGGACAGATCAACCCCGGGCCGGCCTGTGACTATGCAACCCTGGTGCGTCAACTGGGCGCGGCCGATGCGCGCAAGGTCTGGGCCTTGTCGGTCGAGGGGGTTGAACTGTTGCGCCGGCGGGTGGCCGAGCATGCCATTGACTGTGATTTGAAGGCCGGCATCCTGCTGGTGGCCAACAAACTCCGCCAGGTCGATGAACTGCAGCAATGGCAGGCCTCGTTGCAGGCGCTGGATTACCAGCAGCTGGAGTTTTATGACCGGGCCAGTCTGCAGCAGTTGCTGCGCGCCGATTATCAGGCCGGGGTCATGGACTGGGGGGGTGGTGACCTGCATCCACTCAATTATCTATTGGGCCTGGCGCGTGCGGCGCAGGCGTGCGGTGCCGAGCTGTTTGAGCGCTCAAGGGTGCTGGACTGGCAGCAGGATGCTCTGGGGGTGACTGTACGCAGCTCGCACGGGCAGGTACGGGCCGAGCAACTGATTCTGGCCGGCAATGCCTATGTCGGAAAGCTGTTGCCCTGGACCCAGCGACGCTTCATGCCGATCGGCAGCTATATCGGTGCCACGGCGCCGCTCGGAGATCTGGCCGGACAACTGATTCCGTCGCGCGCGGCGGTCTGCGATATGAACCATCTGATCGACTATTACCGCCTGACTGCCGACAACCGGCTGCTGTTCGGTGGCCGGGCCAGTGCCCGCGACGGCCATCCGAACCGCTTGCGGGCGGTCATGCGCACACGCATGGCGCAGGTATTTCCGGCGCTGGCCGAGCAGGACTTCGAATATCTGTGGGGCGGTCAGGTGGCGATGACCGCCACCAAGGCGCCGCAGTTTGGCCGCATCGGCAGCCGGGTGCTGTTTGCCCAAGGTTATTCGGGGCAGGGGGTGGCGCTGGCTGGGCTGGCCGGACAATTAGTGGCCCAGGCATTGATCGGCCGGGCTCAGGGCTTTGATCTGTTTGCCCGGCTGCGGCATCCGCTGGTGCCGCCGGGGGCACCGTTGCAGGTGGCGGTCCGGGCTTTGGCCTTGCTGTGGTATCGTCTGCGCGATATGCGATAAAGCGGCCAAACCATGACCAAGCCCAAAGTCCCGAAACGTCGAGCCAGCAGCCAGGATCGGATCGAACGGATTCTCGATGCTACTGTGCGCCTGCTCAGCCGCCAGAGCCTGGCGGAGCTGTCGATCTACACCATCGCCGAGGAGGCCGAGATACCACCTTCATCGGTCTATCACTTCTTCCCGCAGTTGGGTGATGTGCTGGCGGCTTTGGCTATGCGGGTGTTTGCCGAGCTGGATGAAGTGCTGAATGCACCGTTCCAGCAGCCGGCTCCTGCCACCTGGATGGCGCTGGTCGAGCAGTTGGAGGCGCGTTTTCAGCACTACTACCAAACCCATCCGGCAGCCTGTGAACTGATCCTCGGTGCCTATGAGTTGGCGGCGATCCGTCAGGCCGACCGCCAGCATGACCGGCAGTTGGGCGATAGCCTGCGGGTATGCCTGGAGCGTCATTTTCAGCTGCCGGTGCTGCCGGAGCAGGTTGATATCTTTACCCTGGCCATGCAGGCAGCGGACAAGCTGCTGGCGGTCGATTACCAGCAGCACGGGCGCCTGACGCCAGCCATGTGTCAGGAAGCGACCCGCATGATGCTGGCCTATCTGGGCCTGTATCTGCCGCCGCTGTTGGCGCCGGTGCGAGCTGACTGATGGGGCTGTGGCGGCGCTGGAAGCTCTGGCGCGAAAATCAGCGTCTGGCCCGTTTGCAGGTCGGGCCGCAGGATTGGCAACGGGCGCTGGGTGACTGGCCGGCCTGGCAACGTTTGCCGGCCCCGCAGCGCCAGCGTCTGCAGGATCTGGCTCTGCGCTTTCTGCTGCGCAAGCATCTGGTGGCCGTGCAGGGCGCCGAGCTGGATGACCGGTTGCGCCTGCGAATTGCTGGCATGGCGGCGTTGCCGGTGCTGGAGTTGGGCCTGGACTGGTATGCCGGCTGGCACACTCTGATCATTTATGACGGGCCGTTTGTTACCGAGCACCAGTGGATGGACGAGGCTGGCGTGGTCCATGAGGAACTCAGTGAACGCAGCGGCGAAGCCTGGGAGCGCGGGCCGGTGGTGTTGTCTCTGGCCGATGTCCTGGCCTCTGGTCAGGGCCAGGGCTACAACGTGGTAATCCATGAGTTGGCGCATACCCTGGATATGCGCCAGTCCGGCGCCAATGGCGCGCCACCGCTGCATGCCGGGATGGATGCCGATGCCTGGCAGCGCGATATGCAGGCCGCCTGGGATGATCTGGCCCGGCGAGCTGAGCAGGGCGACTGGCTGCCGGTCGACGAATACGCTCTGGAAGATCCGGCCGAGTTCTTCGCGGTACTCTCGGAAAGTTTCTTTGAAAACCCCGCACCCTTGCATCAGGCCTGGCCGCGGGTCTATCAGCATCTGTGCGCGTTTTACCGCCAGCAACCGCGGTAGTGCCCGACGCGATTTACTGGCCTGTTGCTCGGTTCGGCGTACGCGGCCTTAGCGACTATTCTGAATGCAGCAGATCAGGTTTTTTGCAGATAAAAATCGGCATTTTTTTGTCACTTGAAAGCTGTAGTGTGTTTTTTAGCTTGTAAGGCAGATATTTATCGAATATAAAGGTTGAAATCCTCTCACCTAGGAGTCTGTCATGTCTCGTCTCGTCAGCGTTGCCGCCACCCAGATGAGTTGTAGCTGGGATCGTCAGGACAATATCGCCAAAGCCGAACGCCTGGTGCGTGAGGCCGCCGCCAAGGGGGCGCAGATCATCCTGATTCAGGAGTTGTTCGAGACTCCGTATTTCTGCCAGAAACCCAATGCCGACTACCTGCAACTAGCGACCACAGTCGATGAAAATCCGGCTATTGCGCATTTCCAGCAACTGGCCCGGGAGCTGGAAGTAGTGCTGCCGATCAGTTTCTTCGAGCTGGCCGGTCGGGCCCGGTTCAACAGCATTGCGATCATCGATGCCGATGGACGCAACCTTGGGGTCTACCGCAAAAGCCATATTCCCGACGGCCCGGGTTATCACGAAAAGTACTACTTCAACCCCGGCGATACCGGGTTCAAGGTCTGGGATACCCGCTATGCACGGATTGGGGTCGGGATTTGCTGGGACCAGTGGTTCCCCGAATGCGCCCGGGCGATGGCGCTGCTGGGCGCGGAAGTATTGTTCTATCCGACTGCGATCGGCACCGAACCGCATGACCCGAACATCAATTCCCGGGAGCATTGGCAGCGGGTCCAGCAGGGCCATGCCGGTGCCAACCTGATGCCGTTGGTGGCCAGCAACCGGATCGGCAAGGAGGTTCAGGGCGATTACGACATCAGCTTCTACGGCTCTTCCTTTATTGCCAACCAGTTGGGCGAGAAGGTTCAGGAGCTGAACCAGACCGAGGAGGGCGTGCTGGTCCAGCAGTTCGATCTCGATCAGCTGGAACATATCCGCAGCGCCTGGGGTGTATTCCGTGATCGTCGGCCAAATCTGTACGGGCCGATCAAGACCCTGGATGGTTCGCTGGAGTCCTGAACATGTATACCCTGCATTCCACCCCGCGGGCCGATGGCTTTTACATGCCCGCCGAATGGGCGCCGCACGGCCAGACCTGGATGGTCTGGCCAGAGCGCCCGGACAATTGGCGACTTGGGGCCAAGCCGGCTCAGGCGGCGTTTGCCGAAGTAGCCAAGGCGATTGCCGGATTCGAGCCGGTCAGTGTCTGCGTCTCCGCCGGCCAGTACGAAAATGCCTGCGCTCAGCTCGACCATCCGGGAATTCGGGTACTGGAGATGAGCAGTGACGATGCCTGGGTACGCGATACCGGGCCGACCTTTGTCATCAATGGTCAGGGCGGGTTGCGTGGCGTCGACTGGACCTTCAACGCCTGGGGCGGCTTCAATGGCGGCTTGTATTGGCCCTGGCAGCGTGACGATCAGGTGGCCGGCAAGATCCTCGGGCTGGAGCGCTGCCCGCGCTACCGTACTGACGGTTTTGTGTTGGAGGGTGGCGCCATTCATGTGGATGGCGAGGGTACGCTGATTACCACCGAGGAATGCCTGCTCAATCCCAACCGCAACCCGCATCTGGTGCGCGAGGAGATTGAGCTGCGGCTCAGCGACTACCTGGGCATCGACAAGGTGATCTGGTTGCCGCAGGGGCTTTACAACGACGAGACTGACGGGCACGTCGACAATTTCTGCTGCTTCGTGCGGCCCGGTGAAGTGCTGCTGGCCTGGACCGATGACGAGGCTGATCCCAACTATCCGCGTTGCCAGGCTGCGCTCAAGGTGTTGCAGGCCAGTCGCGATGCAAGGGGCCGGGAGCTGTTGGTGCATCGGATGCCGATTCCTGGGCCGCTGCAGGCCTCGGCCGAAGAGTGCGCCGGGGTGGATCGGGTAGTCGGCACTCAGCCGCGTGATCCGTCGATCCGCCTGGCCGGGTCCTATGTCAACTTCCTGATCGTCAACGGTGGCATCGTCGCCCCCAGTTTTGCTGATCCCGCCGATGAACAGGCCCGCGAGATATTGGCCCAGCTGTTTCCCGAACGCCGGGTCGTGATGGTTCCGGGGCGGGAAATTCTGCTCGGCGGCGGCAATATCCACTGTATTACTCAGCAACAACCTCAGCCTTGACACCACCCCGGTCCTGAATTCGGTTATAGTCAGGCCGGGGCCAGCCCCGTGTTGCCAGCGCCACCCCGTTCGGTGTGGCGCTGTTCAGGTCCAAGAGCGGACCAGTATCTTGCATTGTAAGGATTAGCATGCACTCCATATCCCTCTTTCGTTTTGCTCCGCTAGGCACTCTGGTTCTTGGTCTGGCGTTGTCCGGTTGTGCCGTGACTCAAACAGCTACCACCCCGGCAGATGGTGTCAGGACGCTGGCTGGTGAAATCACCACGCGCAGCGCCGTTAACCACAAGGACGGTACGCGCTACCAGAGCTTTACTCTCAATCTGCGTCAGGGCGAAATGATCCGGGTCAGCCAGGAAGGTGCGCTGAGCGCCCCGGTGTTCACTTTGCTCGACCAGCAGCAACAACTGATCAATGGCCCGCGCCCCGGAACGCTGTACCTGACGCCGCCTGCCGATGGACGCTACACCCTGACTGTCAGCGGTGCCGACAGTAGTGCCTATGGCCCCTTTCGTCTGACCCTGGAGCCGGTGATCCCGCACAATCAGGGTGAGCTGGTCGTGGGTGAGCCGATCCACGGGGTGCTGACGGGCAGTGCCAACCAATATCAGTTGACGGTCAGCGAGGCCGGCCTGTACGAGCTGACGCTGGATTCCGATGAGTTCGACGCAGTGCTGAAGCTGCAGGGCAATGGCCTGGAGCTGGAGGATGACGATGGCGGCACTGGCACCAACTCTCGGCTGTCGACCCTGTTGCAGGCCGGTAGTTATCAGGTTATCGCCGGTAGTTGGGGTGACTCGGAAGCGGGTGTCTACAGCCTGGCATTGAATCGCCGGACGTTGCCGGCCGATCTGGTGCTGGTCAATGAGGGCGCCTTGCGTCTGGGTGATGAAATCACTGGCCTGGCTACCAGCGAGGCGCGGACCTACAGCCTGAATGTGCCCAGCCGCGGCATGCTGCGTTTGCGCATGAGTTCGGTTGAGGTCGACAGCTACCTGCAACTTGAAGGTCAGGGGCTGAACGTGACCGACGATGACGGTGCCGGCCAGGGCTATGACGCCCAGATCGTTACCCTGGTTGAGCCGGGCAGCTACAGCGTCAAGGCCTCCAGTGTCGGCAGCGACAGCGGCCTGTTTACCCTGAGCAGCAGCCTGAGCCCGGTGCGTTCGGTCGGTAGTCTGGTGCGGCCGGGGGATGCCGTGGCCGGGTCTCTGAGCAATGGCCGTACGGCGACCACCACGCTGCGTATCAGCGAGGCTGGCAGCTATCGCATTGAGCTGTACTCAAGTGCCTTCGATGCCTATCTCAAGCTGGAGGGCAATGGTCGTCAGGAAGAGGATGATGATGGTGCCGGTGGGACCAATGCTGGTCTGAACCTGCATCTTGAGCCGGGCGACTATCAACTGATCGGCTCGGCCTACGGTAATTCGGGTAGTGGCGATTATCTGTTATTGGTTGAGGCGCGCTAAACGAGCGACCGAGGCTATTTGCCCGGTGCTATCTGAACGCCCTGGCCCGCCGCGAAGCGACTGGCCAGGGCGGCGCGTTACTCAGCCCGCCAGAAGTTGCCGTCCACGGCCTACCGCCGCCAGCACCTGAGCCGGTGCGGTGCCGCCGATATGGTCGCGGGCATTGACCGAGCCTTCCAGAGTCAGCACTTCGAATACATCCTCGCCGATCTGGTCGCTGAAGCGGCGCAGCTCATCCAGGCTCATCTCGGCCAGATCCTTGCCGCTGTCCACTCCGTATTTCACCGCGTGGCCGACGATCTCGTGGCAGTCGCGGAACGGGATGCCCTTGCGCACCAGGTAGTCAGCCAGGTCGGTAGCGGTGGAGAAGCCACGCCGTGCCGCCTCGCGCATCACGTCCACGCGCGGCTTGATCGCCGGGATCATGTCGGCGAAGGCGCGCAAGCTGTCGCGCAGAGTGTCGACCGCATCGAACAGCGGTTCCTTGTCTTCCTGATTGTCCTTGTTGTAGGCCAGTGGCTGGCTCTTCATCAGAGTCAGCAGGCCCATCAGGTGGCCGTAAACCCGGCCGGATTTGCCGCGTACCAGCTCCGGCACATCGGGATTTTTCTTCTGCGGCATGATCGAAGAGCCGGTGCAGAAGCGGTCGGGCAGTTCGATGAAGTTGAACTGGGCGCTGGTCCATAGCACCAGCTCTTCGGAGAAGCGCGACAGGTGCATCATCGCCAGGGCAGCAGCGGCGCAGAATTCGATGGCAAAATCGCGGTCGGAAACGCCGTCCAGCGAGTTGCCCGAGACAGCCTCAAAACCCAGCAGTTCGCAGGTGATGCTGCGATCAATCGGGTAGGTGGTGCCGGCCAATGCCGCCGAGCCCAGCGGCATGCGGTTGACCCGCTTGCGGCAGTCCTGCAGGCGCTCACGGTCGCGCTGGAGCATTTCGAACCAGGCCAGCAGGTGGTGGCCGAAAGTGACCGGTTGAGCGGTTTGCAGATGAGTGAAGCCGGGCATGATCACTGCCGCGTGCTGCTCGGCCTGATCCAGCAGGCCGCGCTGCAGGCGTTCGAGCTCGGTGACGATGACATCAATTTCTTCGCGCAGCCACAAACGGATATCAGTGGCGACCTGGTCGTTGCGCGAACGGCCGGTGTGCAGTTTTTTGCCGGTGATGCCGATACGCGCGGTCAGGCGCGCCTCGATGTTCATGTGCACGTCTTCCAGATCCACCCGCCAGTCGAACTGCCCGGCCTCGATCTCGGCCTGAATCTCGGTCAGCCCGTCGATGATCGCGTTGCGCTCGGCTTCGCTCAGCACGCCAACCTTGCAAAGCATGGTTGCATGGGCGATCGAGCCCTGGATGTCGTGTTTGTACAGGCGTTGATCGAAGTCCACCGAGGCGGTGAAACGGGCGACGAAGGCGTCGACCGGCTCGCTGAAGCGGCCGCCCCAGGATTGGTTGGTTGTCTTGTCTTGGCTCATGTCCGGAAGATCCCGCATTACACTGGATGAAAGCGCCATAGCATACCACTTCAGGCTTGCGCGAGGGCGCCCGGCTGGCGGACACTGCGCGAATGGCGAACGGATTCTGGAAACTGCTCAAACAGCCCTATGTCGGGGAGGATTTTTTCCTCCCCGATCTGTGCTCATCTTTGGCGGTCTTCACCCTGGTGGTGCTGGCCGAGCTGGTGGTGCTGTTGTGGGTGCTGGCGCAACCGGCAACCGGTGGTTTCGACTGGCTTGGATTGGCCATGGCTTCGCTGTTCGTGCAATGGATAGTGCTGTTGTCGGCGGCGGTACTGTGCCGGCTGCGCGGCTGGATGCAGCGCCGGGCTCTGGGGCTGGCGATTGCGGTCTGTTATGCGGTGGTCATTGGTCTGACCCTTGCGTTTACCATTCTTGGCGAGTGGCTGCAGCAGGGCATGCTCGGCCCATTGCGCTGGCAGCCCGAGCAATTGCTGCGCCATGGCGTGATTGCACTGATCATGACCAGCCTGCTGCTACGCTACTTTTACCTGCAACAGCAGTGGCAGCGCCAGAACCAGGCCGAGACCCGGGCCCGGTTGCAGGCGCTGCAATCGCGTATTCGCCCGCATTTCCTGTTTAACAGTCTGAACAGCATTGTCAGTCTGATTGACTCTGACCCACGCAAGGCGGAAAACGCAGTGCTGGATCTGTCCGATCTGTTCCGGGCCAATCTGTCCGACGCCGACGGGCTGGCCGACTGGGCGGCTGAGCGGCGGCTGTGCGAAGGCTACTTGCGTATCGAACAATATCGCCTGGGTGACCGGCTCAAGGTGGACTGGCAGGTCGAGCAACTGCCGCCGGACACCCCCATGCCTCTACTGACTCTGCAGCCGCTGCTGGAGAACGCTATCCTGCATGGCTTGCAGCCCAGCGTCAGCGGTGGCGATATCAGGATCAGCGGCCACTGGCATGACGGACAGGTCGAACTGGAAGTCTCAAACAGTTGTCCATTACAGGATGACAGCCATCAGGGGGCGCGGATGGCGCTGGATAATATCCGGGCCCGATTGGTGGCGCTGTTTGGCGCATCGGCGCGGGTTGAAGCCTGGCGCCAAGGGCCGCGCTTCTTTAGTAAGCTGGTCTATGCTTGTAAGCAACCCTCTCATTTATCGCAGAGAAGTCACTGAGGCATGAAAGTACTGATCGCCGATGATGAACCCCTGGCCCGTGAACGGCTGGCTCGCCTGGTGTCGGCCATGCCGGGCTACAGTGCTTTGCCGGATATGGCTTGTAATGGTCATGAGGTGCTGCAACTGGTTTGCGAACAGCACCCGGACATCGTTTTGCTGGATATTCGCATGCCCGGACTCGATGGCCTGCAGGTGGCCGCCCGGCTATGTGAGCTCAATGACGCACCCGCGGTGGTGTTCTGTACCGCTCATGGTGAGTACGCGCTTGAGGCATTTAATGTCAGTGCTGTGGGCTATCTGCTCAAGCCCGTGCGCAGTGAGGCGCTGGCTGAGGCGCTGGCCAAGGCGCAGAAGCTCAATCGCATGCAACTGGCCAGTCTTGGCAAGTCCAACGGCTTGGCCGAGGAAGGACTGGTGCGCAGTCATATCAGCGCCCGCACCCGCAAGGGCGTGGAGTTGGTGCCGATCGAGGATGTGTTGTACTTCATTGCCGACCACAAATACGTCACTCTGCGTCACAGCGGTGGTGAAGTGCTGCTGGACGAGCCGCTCAAGGCCCTTGAAGAAGAGTTTGGCGATTATTTTGTCCGGATTCATCGCAATGCGCTGGTGGCCCGTGCCCGGATCGAGCGTTTGCAGCGCAGTGCCGTTGGCCACTTTCATCTGTATCTCAAGGGCTTGCCCGAGGAAACCCTGACGGTCAGTCGCCGGCATGTGCCCGGGGTTCGCAAGTTGATGGAGAAGCTGTGAGATCTCTGCGGCAACCGCCCGCGTGGATGCAGGGCAGGGCATGGCGTATCATGCCCCTTGGCTTTGAATGAGAATCCCATGACTCGACATCTGCGAATTGCCACCCGCAAGAGCGCCCTGGCCCTGTGGCAGGCCGAATACGTCAAGGCGCGCCTGGAACAACTGCATCCTGAGCTGAGTGTCAGCCTGGTCCCCATGGTCAGTCGGGGTGATAAGCTGCTGGACTCCCCGCTGGCCAAGATCGGCGGCAAGGGACTGTTCGTCAAGGAGCTGGAAACCGCCATGCTTGAGGGTGAGGCGGATCTGGCTGTGCATTCGATGAAGGATGTGCCCATGGCGTTCCCCGAGGGGTTGGGCCTGTATGTCATCTGTGAGCGTGAAGACCCGCGGGACGCCTTCGTTTCCAACCATTTTGACAGTCTGGACAGCCTGCCTGAGGGCAGCGTGGTCGGTACTTCCAGTCTGCGCCGGCAGGCGCAGTTGATGGCCCGCCGCCCGGACCTGGCGGTGCGCTTTCTGCGCGGCAACGTCAACACCCGGCTGGCCAAGCTGGATGCCGGCGAGTACGACGCCATTATCCTCGCCGCCGCCGGGCTGATGCGCCTGGGCTTCGAGCAACGCATTCGCTACGCCATGCCGCCGGAAGAGAGTCTGCCGGCCGGTGGCCAGGGCGCGGTCGGCATCGAGTGCCGCAGCGATGATCTCGAACTGCAGGCGCTGCTGGCGCCGCTCAATGATCAGGACAGCGCCCTACGGGTGCGTGCTGAGCGGGCGCTGAACCGGCGTTTGAATGGTGGCTGCCAGGTGCCGATTGCCTGTTATGCCGAGCGCGCCAATGGCCAGCTCTGGCTGCGTGGGCTGGTTGGCGACCCGGATGGCAAGCAACTGCTGCGCGCCGAGGCTCGCGGCGATGAGCAGGATCCCGAAGCGCTGGGTGTGGCGGTTGCCGAGCAATTGCTGGCCCAAGGGGCCCAGGCGATTCTGGACGCGGTTTACGCGCAGTGACGCCATTGGTTCTGCTGACCCGGGCCGAGGCGGATAACCAGCGCCTGGCCGGTCAGCTTGAGCAGCGAGGGATCAGTAGTCTGAGCATGCCTTTGCTGCATATAGAACCAGAACCGGAAACTCCGGAGCAGCGCAGTCTGATGCTGGAACTGGATCGTTATCGGGCAGTCATGGTAGTCAGCCCGGTGGCCGCCCGGCTGGGGCTGGAGCGCCTGGATCGCTACTGGCCCCAGGTGCCGGTCGGGATCGACTGGTTTGCCGTAGGCGCTGCGACGGCTGCCGAGCTTGAGGCCTATGGCCTGCGTGTGCATATTCCGCAGGACGGCCAGGACAGCGAAGCCCTGATGCGTCTGGCGCCGTGGCGTGCGGTCTTGGCCGCGCCTGAGCCGCGGCTGCTGATCTGGCGCGGCGTTGGTGGCCGTGAGTTGTTGGCCGGCGAGGTGCGTGCGGCAGGCGGAACGGTGGATTACCTGGAGCTGTATCGGCGTTTGCCTGTACCGGACTTGCCCCGCCAATTGGCGGCTGCGACGGCGGCCGGTGTGCGGGGAATACTGATATTGAGCGTCCAGGCGCTGGAGTTCTGGCATCAGGCTGCCGGTGCAACCTGGGCAGAGCAGCGCCATTGGCGCTGCTGGGTGCCGGGCGCGCGGGTGGCCGAACGGGCCAGGGCCCTGGGCTGTGATGATGTGATTGTGTGCCATGGCGCGGATGATGCGGCGGTGGTAGCGGCGTTGGCTGCTCATCCGCTGGGCTGAAATAGGGGAACAGCGTGGAACCGACTGATCAGAACAACAGGGAAACCCGGGAAGGGGGGCAGCCGGACGAGCCGGTGGCCAAAACGACAGCCCCGGTAGCCGGCGCAGGCAAGGCCGAACCGCCTAAAACGTCACCCAAGCCTGTCGCCAGTGAGCGCAAGAGTGGACGCGGGTTGGGCATGCTGGCCCTGCTGGTAGCGTTGGCGGCCCTGGGGCTGAGCGCCTGGCACTGGTATCAGACTCAGGCTTTCATGGCTGAGCAGGTGGCGGTGGATGCGCAGCTTGAGCGTCTGGCTGAACTTCAGCAACACAATGAGCAGGTGTTGGCCAGCCGGTTGGAAGGCCTTCCGCAAGCGGCCGACTGGCAGCGATCTGAGCGTCTGCTGGCTGATCTGCAGCGTAGTCAGCAAGCACTGAGCCAGCGTCTGGAGACCTTGCAGGGTGACGCACGGGCCGACTGGAAACTGGCTGAAGCCGAGTTTCTCCTGCGTCTGGCGTCGTTGCGCCTGTTGGCCACTCAGGATGTAGCTTCGGCCCGTGAGTTGCTGACGGCGGTTGATGCAATCCTGCAAAGTCAGCCTGATAGCGGCGTGTTCGCCGTGCGCGAGCAACTGGCCGGTTATCAGGCCCAGCTCGATGCTTTGCCAGTGCTTGACCGCCCGGGGTTGTTCCTGCGCCTGAGTGCTCTGCGTGATCAGGTCGGCCGGCTGGTCGCGCTCCCGGTACCGGTGTTCGACCCGGATGAGGTCACCGTGGAAGACGAGTATGAAGACCGACTGGCCCGGCGCGACCGCTGGGAGCGGGTGTTGATGCGTCTGGAACGTTATGTGCGGGTCGATTTCCAACGCGGCAAGGTGATCACTCCGCTACTCGACGAAGCCGAGATGCAGCGGGTGCAGCGTACTCTGCAGCTGACCCTGGAGCTGGCCCAGTGGGCCGCGCTGCGCGGCGAGAGTCAGGTTTATCGCAATAGTTTGGAGCGGGCCGACGCCATCCTGCAGCAGTTCTTTGAGCTGGATAACCCCCAGGTGCGGGCGATGCAGGGCCAGTTGGCTGGCCTGATCGATGTGCCAGTTGGTATCGAGCCGCCTGACCTGGCGCCACTGCAGCAGGGGCTGGCGGCCTACATTCAGAGTCGCCGTAGTCTGCCGACTGGTAACGCGGAGGCTGACTGATGAGCAAGAGCTATCTGGCAGTCCTGGCGGTCCTGCTGGTCGCCGCGCTGCTGGGCATGGCAGTGGCTGAAGATCCTGGCTATCTGCTGATCGCCTGGCGCAACATGTCGATTGAGACCAGTATCTGGGTTGGGGTCGGTTTTCTGCTGGCGCTGTGGTTGCTGTACGGTCTGCTGCGGGCTCTGGTTCGCCTGCTCAATGCCTCTGGCCGGCGAATCAATCCCTGGTCACGCCGCAACCGCCAGCGTCGGGCCAACGAGGTCGCTACCCGGGGTTTGCTGGAGTTCGCCGAGGGCCACTGGGCGACTGCCTTACGTCTGCTCAAGCGTTCGGCTCCGCAGGCCGAGTTGCCGTTGATCAATTATCTGGCCGCCGCCCGGGCTGCGCATGAAATGGAAGATTATGCCGAGTGCGACAGCCTGCTGCGCGAAGCCTACGAAAGCAATCCCAAGGCCGATGTGGCGATCGCGGTAACCCAGGCTCAACTGCAGATTGCCCGTGGTCAGTTGGAGCAGGCTCTGGCTACCCTGACCCGGCTGCGCAAGCAGCATCCCAAGCATCTTTATGCCCTGAAGCTGATGAGTCAGCTCTACCTGCGGCTTGAGGACTGGGACCGGCTTGAGCAGTTGTTGCCGGACCTGCGCCGGCACAAGGTGCTTAAGGCTACTGATCAGCAGGCACTGGAACATCAGGTTTACGTCGCCTTGCTGAGCCAGGCCGGTCAGCGTAGCCGTCAATTGGATGCCGGTCAGTCCAGTCCGCTCAGCCAGGTCTGGGAGAAGCTGTCCAGGGAGTTGCGTCAGGACCCGGCGCTGATTGAGGCCTATGCTCTGCAACTGCGTGCAATCGGGGCAGAGGCGCAAGCTGAGGAACTGCTGCGCGAGAGTCTGCGCCAGCATTATCACGACCGGCTGGTACACCTTTATGGTTTGATCCAGGGTAAAGATCCTGCACGGCAGTTGGCTGGGGCTGAGCGCTGGTTGGCCGAACACCCGCATAATCCGACCCTGTTGCTGGCGCTTGGCCGCCTGGCCCTGCGTAACAGCCTGTGGGGCAAGGCTCGAGAGTATCTGGAGGCCAGCTTTGCCAGTCGCAAGGATATTCAGACCTGCGCCGAGCTGGCGCGCATGCTGGAGCATATCGGTGAGCACCAGGCCAGTCAGCGTACGCTGCAGGAGGGCTTTGAGCTGATGCTGCACGATCTGCCGCAACTGCCTACGCCCAAGTCGCGTTCGGCCTAAAGTTGACGGTCCAGCTTGTCTCGGGCGGCGCGGCCGGCCTGGGTGTTGTTGAAGCAGACATGCAGGCTCAACTCACCCAGTAGTCGGGGGTGAAACTGTAACTGGTCTCGGGCCCGGCGCAGGCTTGGTAGCTGATTCTGCCAGTGCCGCATGACCTCACGATCGACCACTACCAAATCAACTCGCCGATACAGTAACTTGAGCAGGTTGATCTGGTCGTTGACCCCTTCTTCGACCTGTAGCAGGCCTGCCGCGACCTGCTGATCAAAGGCCGGGGTTTGGTGATAACCGCTGACCACGCCGATCCGGTAGGGGCTTAGATCCTCCAGCGTTTCCCAGTGCAGGGCCTGGTCACTATGGTAGGCCAGGCCCAGCGAGCTGGTACCCAGAGCCTTGGAGTACAGGCAGTCAGAATTCGGGGACAGGTATTCGGGATAGTAGCCCAGGTAGTGGGGGTCTTCGGTCGCCTGCTTTACCGCCCGGTTCCAGGGCAGGAAACGAACTGCCAGATCAAGGTCATAGTTGGCCAGCGCTTGGCGAATCCGGCTGGTGATGCTGCCTTGGCCAGGCAGAGACTCGGCGCTGTACGGTGGCCAGTTCAGGCTGGTCAGGTTCAACTGGTTGCCCTGGGCCAGAAGGCCAGGACTCAGGCCCAGCATCAGAAGCAGCAGAGGCAATGATCTGATCAGGCGCATGCGTTGTCAGTCTGTCCGTATACTGTCAAATGGCGTGGGCTTCCCAAATGGTGGAAAGAGTTTGTGGCTTTATAGTGCGACCTAAAAGTTGGTTTGGTGAAGCCCTGATGGAGAATTAATTCGCTTTTGGTCTTTCAATGACCTCTTGGTGCATAAGCGAACACGTCTGCGTGCATGCGTTCGGCAGGCATTCCGGCAGCCACCAGAGCGTCGAGCGTGGCATAGACCATCACTGGTGAGCCGCTCACATAGAACTCGTAATCGGCCAGGTCTGCCAGGTCTTCGCAGACGGCCTGGTGCAGCATGCCCTGGCGTCCGGGCCAGTCCGGCTGGTCGCTAACCACCTGCTCCAGATACAAGTTGGGATGCGCTCGCCACTGTTCCCAATAGGGGGCTTGATACAAGTCGGCGGTCTTGCGCACTCCCCAGTACAGATGGATCGGGTGTTCAAAGCCGCGGTTCAGAGCATCCTGGATCAGGCTTTGCATTTGTGCCAACCCGGTGCCAGCGGCAATCAGTACCAGTGGGCGGTTGGGCAGCTCCAGTAGGTGGCAGTTGCCAAAGGGAACCTTGACCCGGGCCAGACGCTGTTGCTGCAACTGTTCTATCAGTTGCTGGGCCGAAGCTTCCCGGCTCAGGATGTGCAACTCCAGCAGCCGTGGTTCCGATGGTGCGGAGGCGATGGAGAAGGCTGAGGCCTCGCCGTCGTCGCGCTCGAGTAGCAGATACTGGCCGGCATGGTAGTGCAGGGGTTTGCCGGCCGGGGTGCGCAAGCGCACGCGCCAGACATCGCCGCCGAGTTCCTGGAGCTCTTCGAGCTGACAAGCCAGGCTGCGCAGTGGCAGCTCGCCGGGGGCCAGGACGCCTTCCCAGTGCAGTTCGCAGTCTTCCAATGGCTCGGCCAGGCAGGTGAAGAGTTCACCTTGGGCAAGCTGTGAGTCGCCCTGGCGCACCCGGCCGCTGATCAGGTTGGCGGCGCAGATGTGGCAGTTGCCATTGCGACAGCTTTGCGGTGCATCAAAACCCAGACGCCGCGCCGCATCAATGATGCGCTCGCCGGGTTGTAGTTCCAGTACGTGCCCCGAGGGTTGCAGGGTTACTTTCATCAATCGATTCCCAGCTCGGCCCAGAGTGCGTCGATTCGTTGCACCACGGTGGGGTCCTGGGCAATGGCTACACCCCATTCGCGGGTGGTTTCGCCGGGCCACTTGTTGGTGGCATCCAGACCCATTTTGCTCCCCAGGCCAGAAATTGGCGAGGCGAAATCCAGGTAGTCGATCGGGGTGTTGTCGATCATCACCGTGTCGCGCTTGGGGTCCATGCGGGTGGTGATGGCCCAGATCACATCGTGCCAGTCGCGGGTGTTGATGTCGTCATCGACCACGATTACGAACTTGGTATACATGAACTGGCGCAGGAAACTCCAAACTCCGAGCATGACCCGCTTAGCGTGACCCGGATACTGCTTCTTCATTGACACCACCGCCATCCGGTAGGAGCAGCCTTCCGGCGGCAGGTAGAAGTCGGTGATCTCCGGGAACTGCTTCTGCAAGATGGGAACGAACACCTCGTTCAGGGCCACGCCGAGGATCGCTGGCTCATCCGGCGGGCGGCCGGTGTAGGTGCTGTGGTAGATCGGTTTTTCGCGGCGGGTGATGCGCTCAACGGTGAACACCGGAAAACTGTCGACTTCGTTGTAATAGCCGGTATGGTCGCCGAACGGGCCTTCCTCGGCCATCTCGTCCGGGTGGATCACCCCTTCGAGGATGATTTCGGCACTGGCCGGTACTTGCAGCTCACTGCCCCGGCACTTGACCAGTTCGGTGCGCTGGCCACGCAGCAGGCCGGCAAAGGCGTATTCGGACAGGCTGTCGGGCACCGGGGTGACCGCGCCGAGAATGGTTGCCGGATCGGCGCCCAATGCGACCGCGACCGGAAACGGCTGACCGGGGTGCTTTTGCTGCCACTCGCGAAAATCCAGAGCGCCACCGCGATGGCTGAGCCAGCGCATGATGACCTTATTGCGACCGATCACCTGCTGGCGGTAGATGCCCATGTTCTGCCGCTCCTTGTGCGGTCCCTTGGTGACGACCAGGCCCCAGGTGATCAGCGGGCCGGCATCGCCTGGCCAGCAGGTCTGCACTGGAATGCGACCCAGATCAACGTCATCGCCTTCTTCGATTACCGCCTGGCAGGGGGCATCACGCACCACCTTGGGCGCCATGGACAGGACTTTCTTGAAGATTGGCAGTTTCGACCAGGCGTCCTTCAGGCCCTTGGGCGGGTCGGGTTCCTTGAGAAACGCCAGCAGCTTGCCGATCTCACGCAGTTCGCTAACGTCGCTGGCACCCATGCCCATGGCTACCCGCCCGGGGGTACCGAACAGGTTGCCAAGTACAGGCATGTCGAAGCCGATGGGGTTTTCGAACAGCAGGGCCGGGCCGGCCTTGCGCAGGGTGCGGTCGCAGATCTCGGTCATCTCCAGCACCGGTGAAACCGGGGTCTGGATGCGTTTCAGTTCACCGGCCTTTTCCAGGCCCTTGATGAAATCGCGCAGGTCGGAATATTGCATCTCAGCTTCAAGCCTCAAGCGGCAAGCTGCAAGCAGTCCGTGGATCGCTCCAGCTTGGGGGTGGTCAGATGCGCATTATGCCGGTAAAGCGGTCTGCCGGGTGGCAGAAAGTGCAACAGGCTGCAAGTGCGGTTAACACCTGCAGCCTGTGACTGGGCGTACAGCTTAGTTTTTACTGCGCTTCATCGACTGGAAGAACTCGTCGTTGGTCTTGGTGTCTTTCAGACGGTCGAGGAGGAATTCGATGGCGGCGATTTCATCCATGGAGTGCAGGATCTTGCGCAGAATCCACATCCGTTGCAGTTCGTCGTCGCTGGTCAGCAGTTCTTCGCGGCGGGTGCCCGAGCGGTTGATGTTGATCGCCGGGAATACGCGTTTCTCGGCAATCTTGCGATCCAGGTGGATCTCCATGTTGCCGGTGCCCTTGAATTCTTCGTAGATCACTTCGTCCATCTTCGAGCCGGTATCGACCAGCGCGGTGGCGATGATGGTCAGGCTGCCGCCTTCCTCGATGTTACGCGCGGCACCGAAGAAGCGCTTGGGCTTTTCCAGGGCGTGAGCGTCGACACCACCGGTCAGGACCTTGCCGGAGCTCGGGATCACGGTGTTGTAGGCGCGGGCCAGACGGGTAATGGAGTCGAGCAGGATGATCACGTCTTTCTTGTGCTCGACCAGGCGTTTGGCTTTCTCGATTACCATCTCGGCAACCTGGACGTGGCGGCTCGGCGGCTCGTCGAAGGTTGAGGCGACCACTTCGCCGCGCACGGTGCGTTGCATCTCGGTCACTTCTTCCGGGCGCTCGTCGATCAGCAGTACGATCAGGTGGCATTCGGGGTTGTTGCGTGCGATGTTCGAAGCAATGTTCTGCAGCATCAGCGTCTTACCGGCCTTCGGCGGGGCTACCAGCAGGCCGCGTTGGCCTTTGCCGATCGGGGCGCACAGATCGATGATGCGTGCCATCAGGTCTTCAGTTGAGCCGTTGCCGGCTTCCATCTTCAGCCGTTCGTCCGGGAACAGTGGGGTCAGGTTCTCGAACAGGACCTTGTTCTTGGTGTTTTCCGGCCTGTCGAAGTTGATCGAGTCAACTTTGAGCAGAGCGAAGTAGCGTTCACCATCCTTGGGAGGGCGAATCTTGCCGGAAATGGTGTCACCAGTGCGGAGGTTGAAGCGGCGGATTTGGCTGGGAGAAACGTAGATGTCGTCGGGGCCGGCGAGGTAGGAGGAGTCGGCCGAGCGGAGAAAACCAAAACCATCCTGCAGAATTTCCAAAACGCCATCGCCGTGAATATCTTCGCCGCTCTTGGCGTGCTTCTTGAGTATGGCGAAGATCACATCCTGCTTGCGTGATCGGCCCATGTTTTCAAGGCCCATCTGGTCGGCGATTTCAAGCAGTTCGGAAATGGGTTTTTGTTTGAGTTCAGTCAGATTCATAGGGTCGGTTAAATAGTGAGTTTTCGGCAGGACGGGTTTGTCCGAAGTCGCCCAGGTGAATGGGGGACAGTGATTCAAAGGATGCTAAGTAGGGAAGCCACAGCCGCAGGGAGCGGCAAGGGATTGGGCAAATCTAACACTGCCAGGCGACGACGTCCAGCCTGTATGCATAATCCCCGGCCGAAGCCGGGGAGAAGCGGGTCACAGATTGCTGTCGAGGAACGCAGCCAGCTGTGACTTGGACAGGGCGCCGACCTTGGTAGCTTCGACATTGCCGTCCTTGAACAGCATCAGAGTCGGGATGCCACGCACGCCGTACTTGGGCGGGGTATCGGTGTTTTCGTCGATGTTCAGCTTGCAGATTTTCAGCTTGCCTTCGTAATCCTTGGCGATTTCGTCAAGGACCGGTGCGATCATCTTGCACGGGCCACACCACTCTGCCCAGTAGTCGACTAGTACCGGGGCGTCGGACTTGAGGACTTCGGCCTCAAAGCTGCCGTCGGTGACATGCACGATCAAATCACTCATGTGTCTCTCCAAGGGAAATAAGGGTTGGAATGGCGTGCATCATAGCACCACCGTGCGGCCAAGCGGAAGGCGAGTCGGTTTGCTGCAGCGAGTGGGCAAAGGCGCGGGTTGCAGTGTTAGAATCCGGACAGACTTTTCAAGGGACATTGGTATGGCACAGACAGAACTGGCCGACTTTCCATTGATCGCCGCAATTGACCTGGGCTCCAACAGTTTCCACATGGTGCTGGCCAGGGTTGATCACGGCGAGATCCGAATTCTTGAGCGCCGCGGGGAAAAGGTCCAACTGGCCGCCGGGCTCAATGAGCTGGGCGAACTGAGTGAAGAGGCGATGCAGCGTGGGCTGGATTGTTTACGCCGTTTCGCCCAGTTGATCAGCGGCCTGCCCGATGGTGCGGTACGGATCGTCGGTACCAATGCCCTGCGTGAGGCGCGCAACCGGGCTCAGTTTATTCGTCAGGTGCGGCAGATTCTCGGTCATCGGGCTGAGGTGATTTCCGGGCGCGAAGAGGCGCGGCTGATTTATCTGGGGGTTTCGCACACCCTGGCCGATGATGCCGGCAAGCGCCTGGTAGTCGATATCGGTGGTGGCAGTACCGAGTTCATCGTTGGTGAGCGCTTTGAGTCGCTGCTGCGTGAAAGTCTGCATATGGGCTGTGTGTCCTACAGCCGTGACTTCTTTGCCGACGGGCGGATTTCAGCTGCCCGTTACGCCCAGGCCTATACCGCCGCGCGCCTGGAGCTGATGAATATCGAACAGGCCATCAGCCGTCTGGGCTGGCAGGAGGCGGTCGGCGCATCTGGGACCATTCGTGCCGTGGGCTTGTGCATTCAGGCGGCCGGGCGTGGTCAGGGCGAGGTAACGCTTGAGGGTTTGCAATGGCTCAAGCGCAAGGTACTCAAGGCCAGCCATGTCGACAAGCTGGAGCTGGATGGGCTCAAGCCAGATCGGCGGCCGATTCTGCCGGCCGGTCTGGCGATCCTTGAAGCCCTGTTTGACGCTCTGGGGGTACAAAGCATGACACATTCAGAAGGGGCGTTGCGTGAGGGCGTGCTGTACGACCTGATAGGCCGCCACCAACACGAGGATGTGCGTGAGCGAACCCTGAATGCGCTGGTCGAACGTTGTCATGTCGATCTGGAACAAGCAGCCCGGGTCGAGGCCAAGGCCATCAGCTTGCTGGGTAAGGTCAACGGGGCCTGGGGACCGTTCGATGCCAAGCAGGTCGAGCTGCTGCGTTGGGCTGCCCGGGTTCACGAAGTGGGGTTGGATATTGCCCACAATCAGTACCACAAGCACGGCGCCTATCTGATCGAGCATGCCGACCTGCCGGGATTTTCACGCCAGGACCAGCAGGCGCTGGCGTTACTGATCCGTGGTCAACGGCGCAATTTGCCATCGGCTGAGCGGCTGAGCGAGTTCGGCGATGACTCTGGCTGGCTGTTGCGGCTCTGTATGCTGCTGCGTCTGGCCATCCTCTATCACCACATCCGAGGCTTTCAGGATATGCCGGCCCTGACGGTCGAGGCCGGCGATGACTTCCTGATTCTGAACTTCCCGGACGGCTGGCTCGAGAGTAATCCCCTGACCCAGGCCGATTTCGCTCAAGAGGCCCAGTTCTGGGCCAAGATTGGTTATACGCTGACAGTGCGCTGAGGCGAGCTGGCCAGCTTTTCCAGCAGTGTCATCTGTGCACTGCGCGGATTCTGATTGCCGGTCGGGCTTGAACGCAGATAGCTGCCGTCAGGCTGCAGAATCCAGCTCTGGGTATTGTCGCTGAGAAACACCTGCAACTCCTGCTTGGCGCGGCTGACCAGTTTCTTGCCTTCCAGCGGGAAGCAGGTCTCCACCCGGTTATCCAGATTGCGTTCCATCATGTCGGCGCTCGATAACCAAACCTGCTCCTGGCCTTCATTGAGGAAGTAATAGACCCGGCTGTGCTCCAGGAACCGACCGATGATCGAACGGACCGTAATGTTGTTCGACACCCCGGGAATGCCCGGGCGCAGACAGCACATGCCACGCACGATCAGATCGACCTTGACCCCGGCCTGCGAGGCCTTGAACAGCGCCTTGATCACCTTGGCATCGGTCAGAGCGTTGACCTTGGCGATGATGTGCGCGGGCTTGCCGGCCTGGGCATTGAGGGTTTCGCGGTTGATCAGCTCAAGCAGTCGTTTCTTCAGGGTGAAGGGCGCCTGCAGCAGTTTCTTCATGCGCAGGGTCTTGCCCATGCCGATCAGCTGGTTGAATAGTTTGTGCACGTCTTCAGTCAGGGCCAGGTCTGAGGTCAGGATGCTGTAGTCGGTATACAGCCTGGCGTTGCCGGCGTGATAGTTGCCGGTGCCAAGATGGGCATAGCGGCACAGGGTTTTGTCCTCGCGGCGCAGGATCAGCATCATCTTGGCGTGGGTCTTGAAGCCGACCACGCCGTAGATCACTACCGCTCCAGCCTGCTGCAAGCGGCTGGCCAGTTGCAGGTTGGATTCCTCGTCAAAGCGTGCACGCAGCTCGATCACCACCGTGACTTCCTTGCCATTGCGTGCGGCATCGACCAGAGCGTTGACGATTTCCGAGTTGGCACCGGTGCGATACAGGGTCTGCTTGATTGCCAGTACGTTGGGATCCTGGGCGGCCTGGCGCAACAGATCGACCACCGGGCTGAACGATTCGTAGGGGTGCAGCAGCAGGATGTCCTGCTTGCTGATTGCCTGGAACAGGTTGTCGGCACTCGAGAGTAGCTTGGGAATCCCCGGGCTGAACGATGGGAATTGCAGATTGGTGTGGTTGGTCAGGCCGGTGATCGAGAATAGTCGGGTCAGGTTGACCGGGCCGTTGACCTCGTACAGCTCCGACTCGCTCAGACCGAACTGCCTTAGTAGAAAGTCTGTCAGCGGCTTGGGACAATTGTCAGCGACTTCCAGACGTACCGCATCGCCGTAGCGACGTGACAGCAGTTCGCCGCGCAGGGCCCGGGCCAGATCATCGACCTCGTCCGGGTCGACGATCAGGTCGGCGTTGCGGGTCAGACGGAACTGATAGCAGCCCAGCACCTTCATGCCGGGGAACAGGTCGTCAGCATGGTCGTGAATGATCGAGGACAGGAACACGAAGTTGTCACCGCCGTCGCACAGTTCGTCTGGCAAGCGGATCAGCCGTGGCAGTGAGCGCGGTGCCGGGATGATCGCCAACCCCGAGTCGCGGCCGAAGGCGTCCACGCCCTCGAGTTGAACGATGAAGTTCAGGCTCTTGTTGACCAGCAGCGGGAACGGATGGGTGGGGTCAAGGCCAATCGGGCTGATGATCGGAGCCACTTCCTGGCGGAAGTAGCGGCGGATCCACAGGGTCTGCTTGTGGGTCCACTGCCGCCGGCGCACGAAGCGAATGCCGTGTTCGGCCAGTTGCGGCAGCAGTACGTCGTTGAGCAGGGCGTACTGGCGGGCCACCTGCTGGTGGGCGATTTCGCTGATCTTGCTCAGTACCTGTTGCGGTTGCAGACCGTCGGGCCCGGTCTGCTCGCGGGCGAAGGTGATCTGCTTTTTCAGCCCGGCGACGCGGATTTCGAAGAACTCGTCGAGGTTGCTGGAAAAAATCAGCAGGAACTTCAGGCGCTCGAGCAGCGGATAGGATTCATCCAGTGCCTGCTCGAATACCCGGATATTGAACTGCAACTGCGACAGTTCACGATGGATATACAGCTCCGGGGCATTGATGTCGGCCGGGGTTACCGGTTCGACCGCTGCTGGGGCGGAAACACTGTGGACCACCCGGGCTGGCGCCTCACTGGTCTCTAGCTCACTGGTTGCAGCCAGTTCGTCCTGGTCAGTGGGTACGCTCTTGAGTTCCTGCATGACATCCTCGATAACTTGGGTTACTCGCGGTCGCGCAACTGGCGGGCCGCAGTCTTGGCAAAATAGGTCAGGATCGCGTCGGCCCCGGCGCGCTTGATCGCGGTCAGAGATTCGAGAATCACCGCTTCGCTGAGCCAGCCGTTGGCGATGGCGGCCTGGTGCATGGCGTATTCGCCGCTGACCTGATAGACGAAGGTCGGCACCTTGAAGGTGTTCTTGACCCGGTGAACGATATCCAGATAGGGCATGCCCGGCTTGACCATGACCATGTCGGCACCCTCGCTCAAATCCTGGGCCACTTCGTGCAGCGCTTCGTCGCTGTTGGCCGGGTCCATCTGGTAAGCCGCCTTGTTGCTCTTGCCGAGGTTGGCGGCTGAGCCGACTGCGTCACGGAACGGACCGTAGTAGGCGCTGGCATATTTGGCCGAGTAGGCCAGAATCCGGGTGTTGACGTGTCCGGCGGCTTCCAGGGCCTGGCGCATGGCGCCGACCCGGCCGTCCATCATGTCCGAGGGGGCAACAATGTCGGCGCCGGCTTCAGCATGCGAAAGCGCCTGTTTGACCAGTACCTCGACAGTGATGTCGTTAAGCACATAGCCGTTTTCATCAATGATGCCATCCTGGCCGTGGGTGGTGAACGGGTCCAGGGCCACGTCGGTGATAACCCCCAGTTCGGGGAAGTGGGCCTTGAGTTCGCGTACTGCGCGCTGAGCCAGACCGTCCGGGTTGTAGGCCTCGGCGGCATCCAGAGATTTGCGCTCCAGCGGTGTGACAGGAAACAGCGCTACGGCTGGGATTCCCAGTTTGACCAGTTCGGCGGCCTCTTCCAGCAGCAGATCAATCGACAGTCGCTCAACACCGGGCATAGAGGCTACTGCTTCGCGCTGATTGCGACCTTCAAGCACGAATACCGGGTAAATCAGGTCGTCGACACTCAGGCAAGTCTCGCGGACCAGGCGGCGGGTGAAGTCATCGCGGCGATTGCGACGCAGGCGGCTCAACGGAAACTGGCGGCTGGCTGGTTCGAAACTCACTGGAACTCCCGGGGTGTCACAGACACCTGTCTGGTTTACGTTATACGTCCAGATTATGACGGAATTGCGACAGCAAGCGTAAGGCCATCTGGTCCTCTTGGTCGGTGCTGGGATGGCGGGCGAGTTCGACCCGGTTGCGACCCATTGCCTTGGCGCGATAAAGCGCCGCATCGGCAGCGGCCAGCAGCGTCTCGAAAGCGTAGCCATGATGTTCCGAGCAGGCCACGCCGAGGCTGATGCTCAGTGGCACCTCGTGGTCGGCCAGTTCCTGGGGCTGCAGGCCGACGCTGCGGCGGATGCGCTCGGCCACCTGACCGGCACTGTGCGTGTTCAGGCCGGGTAAGATCAGGGTGAATTCTTCGCCGCCAAAACGGCCGAGCAGGTCGTCGCTGCGTAATTGCTGACGGATGCGTGCGACCATATGACACAGCACTGCATCGCCGATCTGATGGCCGAATTGGTCATTGACCCGTTTGAAGTGGTCGGCGTCGAGCATGATCAGAGTAATCGGCTGCTGGGTTTGGCTGGCGTGTTCTAGCTGAGCCTGGGCCTGTTGCGAGAAGCTGCGGCGGTTGAGAGTGCCGGTCAGGGCGTCGCGTTCGGATAGTCGGCGCAGGTTCAGGGTGCTGCGATAGTGGCTCATCAGGATGAAGCCGCCGGCAATGCCGATCTGGGCCACCATCACGGCCAGCAGGGTCAGGTGCTGTAACGGGCTATCGGCCATCGGCTGGGCGGGCATGGCATCGTTGAGGCTGGCGATCGCCCGGACCATCAGACCAAAGCAACATAACAGGGTCAGAATACCGGTGAACCAGTAGGCGCCACGCAGGGGCGGTTCAACCTTGATCAGCAGTTCGCGGCTGCATAGCAGGCAGAGCAGGGCAAAACCCAGCGAGCTGATGCTGACCCGGGCAACCAGGCTGTCGATGGGAAAGCGCAGCAGCCAGAGCAGGAGCATCATCAGTAGTGCGCTGGCAATGGGCACGGCTCGGGGTTGGCTGAGACCTTTGAATGCGCGGATACCGAGCCAGATTATGCCCAGTCCGCCAGCCATCAGGCCATTGGCGAGGATGACCGACAGGCCGTGATGCAGGTAATCCTGATTGATGTTGAGCAGCAGGCCCAGCATCAAGGCGCTATTGCCCAACGCCCAATGCCGTAGCCCTTGCTGGTTGTCGGCATGCCAAGCGGCCATGCACAGCAGCAGGGTCATGCTCAGGGTGACCAGTGACAGGGTTATCGCCAGAGTGGTGATATCCAGTTCCACAGACATGCGGACACATCCTTGTCCGGAGCTAACCGGATCGCTGCAAGCGGCCAGGAGCTACAACCTATTCAGCCTAGTCGCTGAACGGTATTGGGGAAAGCGGCCTGGCGCCCTGTTGTTGGCAAAGTGTGCGGTGGTCTACAAAACGGCTGCATTCCACTACGCTCAAAGACTGCATGGGAGAGCGTTGGTTCGCCTGGATATAATGCTCGCCCTGTTTTTTGACCGGCGGTCATGGCGGAAGGTTCTATGCGAGTGTGGCAACGAAATGTACTGACGGGTGGATTGATCGGTCTGTGGCTGTCTGGTCTGGCCTGGGCCTTCTGGTGGTTCGAGGGGCGCTATGTGAAGACCTTTGATCGACCGGCCTTTTTCCACGGTGTGACAGTGACGCCGCCGTTTCCCACTGGTGCGGTGCAGGTGGTGCATGTCTGGCGTTCAGGCTGTCCCTGCAATGCCGGGCATCAGGACTATGTCAATGAAATGAGCGAGCGGTTCGCCGCCCAAGGCGTGCGCTTCGCCCGAGCCGGTCTGGCCGATGATCCTGGCTTGGGCGGGGTGCTCAAGGATCTTCCCTATTGGCCGATACCCGAGGCGTGGGCCAACTGGCCGGGTGCGCCGGCGGTGGCGATTTGGGATGCGACAGGTCACCTGGCCTATGTCGGCCCTTACAGTGACGGCGCGCACTGCAACAGCGACAGCAGTTTTATCGAGCCGGTGCTGGTGGCGTTGCTGCAGGGGCGCTCGGTGGCTATTACCCAGCAGGATACCGTGTCCTGTTTGTGTGATCTGTGAGCCTGAGCGTAACTCCCAAGTGTTACAGCGGGGGTGCTCAGCGGGGTGTTGATGCACCCAGACCCTTGGCCAGCAGTCGATCCAGAGCGTTGGCGAAGCTTTGCTTGTCCTTTTCGCTGAACGGTGCTGGACCGCCGCGTCCGGCCAGCCCGGCGCCGCGCAGTTCATCCATCAGGTTGCGTACGGCCAGGCGTTCGCCAATGCTGGCCTTGTCGTAGACCTGGCCGCGCGGGTTGATGGCGGTGATGCCGCGCCGTACCAGGCCGTCGGCCAGCGGAATGTCGGCGGTGACCACCAGGTCGCCGGCGTTGGCGTGTTCAATGATGTAGTGGTCGGCGGCATCGGCGCCGCCGGGCACTACGACCTGACGCATGCCGGGTGCGGGCGGCAGCCCCAGTGAACTGTTGGCCACCAGTACCAGTGCCAACTGCCGGCGTTTGGCGGCACGCATGACCACCTCGCGGATCGGGCGCGGGCAGGCGTCGGCATCTATCCACAGGGTCATGTGCGCTCCTTTAGCTGCTGAGTTCGGCTTGCAGGCTTTCCAGGGCTTCCTGGGCTTCCAGCCACTGCAGTTCCAGTTCGTCGATTTGCTGGCGACAGGCGCTCTGGTCGGCCAGCAGGGTTTTCAGCTTATCCTTGTTGTCGGCGCTGTAGATGCTGCTGTCAGCCAGCGCCTGCTCCAGCGCGTGCATCCGTTCCTGGGCCAGGCCCAGCTGTTTTTCCAGCTGGTCGGCGGACTTTTTCAGTGGTGCCAGCTTCTGTCGTAATTCGGCGGCCTGCCGGCGCAGGGCCTTGGGGTCCTGGCGCGCTGCCGGGTTGCCGGTCTCGGCCGGCTGGGCGTTTTTAGCCTGCTGCTGGCGGAACTGGGCCAGCCAGCGGGTATAGCTGTCCAGGTCCTGATCGTAGTCCTGCAGCTTGCCATCGGCCACCAGCCACAGCTCGTCGGTGGTGGCACGGATCAGGGCGCGGTCGTGGGAGACCAGCAGCATGGCGCCTTCGAATGCCTGCAGGGCAATGGTCAGGGCATGGCGCATGTCCATGTCCAGGTGGTTGGTCGGTTCGTCGAGTAGCAGCAGGTTGGGCTTTTGCCAGGCGATCAGGGCCAGTGCCAGGCGTGCCTTTTCGCCGCCGGAGAAGTGCCTGACCGGTTGATCGATGCGCTCGCCGCGAAAGTCGAAACCGCCGAGAAAGTTGCGCAGGCTCTGTTCACGTTCCTGTGGCGCAATCCGAGCCAGATGCAGCAGTGGACTGGCCTCGGGGTCCAGGCTTTCCAGTTGATGCTGGGCGAAGTAGCCGATGGCCAGGTGCTCGCCGGTCTTCAGTTCGCCTGCCAGCAGCGGCAGTTCGGCGGCCAGAGTCTTGATCAGGGTTGATTTGCCGGCGCCGTTGGGGCCCAGCACACCGATCCGGGCACCGGGCGCCAGTTGCAGCTTGACGTCACTGAGGATCGGTTTGGCGCCATAGCCGAGAGTGGCTTGCTGCAGGTCTAGCAGCGGGGTGGACTGCTGGTCGGCCTCGCGGAAGCTGAACTCGAACGGTGAGTCGATATGGGCCGGGCTCAGGGCCTCCATGCGCTCCAGGGCCTTGAGCCGGCTCTGCGCCTGGCGCGCCTTGCTGGCTTTGGCGCGGAACCGGGCAATGTAGCTTTGCATGTGGGCTCGTTGGGCCTGCTGTTGCTCGAACGCGGCCTGCTGCTGGCTGAGACGTTCGGCACGGGTGCGCTCAAACTGGCTGTAGCCGCCGCGGTAGAGGTTGAGCTGACGGGATTCGACATGCACGATATGCTCGACTACGGCATCGAGGAAGTCGCGGTCATGGGAGATCAGCAGCAAGGTGCCGCTGTAGCCCTTGAGCCAGTCTTCGAGCCAGAGAATCGCGTCCAGATCCAGGTGGTTGGTCGGCTCGTCCAGCAGCAACAGGTCAGAGGGGCACATCAGGGCCTGGGCCAGGTTCAGGCGCATCTGCCAGCCACCGGAAAACTCGCCGACGCGCGCCTCGCACTGAGCTGGGGTAAAGCCCAGGCCGGCCAACAGGGTGCGTGCCCGGCTGTCAGCGCTGTAACCGCCATGGGCCTCCAGTTCGGCATATAGCGTGCCGAGGGCGTTGGCGTCATGGGCCTGTTCGGCGACGGTCAGTCGGCGCTGAATATCGCGCAGGCGCTGGTCGCCGTCGAGCACGTAGTCGACCGCCAGGCGCTCCAGGTCTTCGATTTCCTGGCGCATATGGGCGATCCGCCAGTCGGCGGGGACCTGACAGTCACCAGCGTCGGCGTGCAGTTCGCCGCGCAGCAGGGCGAACAGGCTGGATTTGCCTGCACCGTTGGTGCCGAGCAGGCCAATTTTCTGGCCGGCGTGCAGGGTCAGGTTGGCGTTTTCCAGCAGGCGCATGGCGCCGCGCTGAAGAATGAGGTTTTCGATCTTGATCATGGTCGCGGAGTATATCAGGCGTGGTGAAGCAGGCCCTATAGCGGAGGTGAGATGATGGATGACTTGCAGGGCTATGCTGTCAGGCTGTATCAGCACGAGGGGGTTGAGCCCTTGTTGTTGGCCTTGCAGGACGAGGTGGGGCTGGATGTATTGCTGTTGCTTAGCGCCTGCTGGTTGGGTGCGCGAGGTGTTGCGCCGGCAGCGGTGGACTGGGTTGCGTTGGCTGGGCGCTGTCAGCCCTGGCGCCAGGAACTGATTGAACCGCTGCGTCAGTTGCGGCGCTTGCTCAAGGGTGAGTCGGGAACGGAGTTGCTGCGAGCGCAGGTCAAGGCTTGTGAACTGGAGGCCGAGTGGCTGCAGTTGCGGCGCTTGGCATCCAGTCTGGAGAGCTTGCCGGGGGCGGATAGTCCATGCTGGCTGGCACAGTTGCACGCTTGTTGTCAGGCTCAGGGATCACAGCCCGACCGGGCGCAGTTGTGGCGCCTGGCCGAGTTGTGCCGCGAGCTGTCTGATTAGACGGGCTAGGCGCGGCTACCGCTCAGGCGGCTGTCGTGGGGTTTTTCGCGGCGCGAGCGGGGCGTGGTTTGACTGGAGCATCGCGCTTGTCGATGGCCTGGGTCACCTGGGTGTCGAGCCGGTCGAGGCTTTTGGCCAGGCGCAGGGTCTGGCGTACGTCGCTTTGCAACTGCCGGGTGTACTGCTCGGCGGCGCTGCGTGAGCTGTGCAACTGATCCAGTGCAGCCTGCAATTCGGCGACCTTGGTTCTGGCTTTGTCCAGGCTCTTGCGTCCGGCATCCTGCTGCTCGCGCTCGGCCAGCTTTTCCCGGGCTTCGGCCAGCTTGCCGTCGAGCTTGGCGTGTTGCTGGTTGAGCTTCTCCAGCGCCTTGCGGGCATCGCGCTCGGCCTTTTCGCAAGCCTCGGCCAGGTGTTCGTTGAGAGTACGGGTCAGGGTCTGCAACAGATGCAGTGGGGTGCTGACCCGGGGTTTACGGCCTTTGCTTTGCTCGGTCACGGCGTGCTCCTGCACTCAGGTGGTCAGCATGTCCTTGTGGGCGGTATGCAACACTTCGATCAGGCAGTCCTCCAGTTCGAAGCGCTCATGCAGTAGCCCGCCGAGCTGGCGTAACTCGCTCTGCAGCTCGGTTTCCTCAGCCAGGGTCGCGGCATCGCCGAAACGGTCGTTGAAGGCTACGGCGGTACGGGTGATGGTTTCGATCCGGGGATAAACCTGCTTGATCAGCGCCAGGGCGCCCTCGTCATTGAAGTCTTCGGCTTCGCGGATCAGTTGTTCGTAGATTTCGAAATGTCCAGCCGAGGTGTAGTCAACGAGTATGTCGCAGAACGACTCGAGAATGCGGTCGGGGTGCTGGTCGGGGGCTGGGCGGTCACGTAGTGTAGTGTATTCGAGCACCAGTTGCTTGCGCTCGGCGAGCCAGCGGTCGATCAGTTGATGAACACCGCCCCAGCGTTCCTGGGATGTAGTGCAGCTCTCCAGCATCTTCCACCTCGGTCTCTTCAAGGTCGGTCGGCCGCAGGTCGGTCGACCGGGTTGATTTGCTGTTCTTCTACCTGTCGCAACAGGATATGCCCTGGCGCCTCACTCATCAAGCTACGAACGTCAGTCTTGGCGACGTAGCAGTTGCACCAGTGCGAACAGGCTGAAGGCAATGAAGCCCAGCAACGTGCCTTCGGGGATGCTCAGGCCGAGAAAAGTCCAGGAAACCTCGGCGCAGTCAGCGGTACCGCTCAGCAGCAAGCTCAGCATTTCCTGAAACGGCAACACGTCAATCATGTAGTCCAGGCTGGGCAGGCAGGCCGGGAGCTGGTCGGGCGGCAGGTACTGCAGCCAGACCTGGCGAGCAGCGATGGCAGCGCCGAACAGTGCGAACACTAGCGTGCCGAGGGCGTAGCCGCGAGAGGCCAGGCGGCGCCGGCCATCGGCCTTGGGCTGGGGGTTATGGATGACTGCCGCCAGGCAGACCAAGCCGATCAGAATTACCGCTACCCGTTGCACGATACACAGAGGGCAAGGCTCCAGTCCCATGCCGTGCTCCATGTACAGGGCAATGGCCATGAGCAGGACGCAGGCGATGAAGGCCAGCAGATAGAGAGGGCGTGAAGCGGGAAGGGTCATGCGTGCATCCGTCTGGTATGAGGGCTGGCGGATACCTTAGAGCATGCCGGGCGAGGTGACAAGAATGCGTTCAGGACACATTTTCGGACACGATTGACCGCATGTGCGGTCAATCGTGTCGGGGCGATCAGGCGTTGGCCTGTTCCTCGGCCTGGCGGCGCTGTTCGGCCTGGGCGAACAGGGCGTCGAAGTTGACCGGTGACAGCATCAGGGGAGGGAAGCTGCCACGCAGGACCAGATTGTCGATCGCTTCGCGGGCGTAGGGGAACAGGATGTTCGGGCAGAAGGCGCCCAGAGTGTGGCGCATGGCCGCTTCATCCAGGCCGCTGATGGCGAAGATGCCGGCCTGCTGAACTTCGGCGATAAAGGTGGTTTCGTTGTTGTCGCCATTGGTGACAGTGGCCGACAGGCTCAGAACTACCTCAAAGATGCCGTCTTGCAACTGATTGTGACGGGTATTCAGGTCCAGATTGACCTGCGGGTTCCACTGGCTCTGGAACACGGCGGGGGCCTTGGGCGATTCGAAGGACAGGTCTTTGACATAGATGCGCTGCAGGCTGAACTGCACCTGCGGCTGGTTGCCCTGGGCGCCGTTAGCGGCTGAATTGTTCTGGTTTTCCTCGGCCATGTTCGGTCCTTAATACGATTGTGTGTTGGTTAGTGTATCTGGGGTCAGGCCAGCAGCTTATCAAGTCTGCCACTGCGCTCAAGCAGCATCAGATCATCGCAGCCGCCGACATGGGTGCCCTTGATCCAGATCTGCGGCACTGATGTCCGCCCGGCCAGGCGTGCCATCTCGGCGCGTAGCGCCGGCTGGCCATCGACGATGATTTCCTGATATTGCACCTGCTTGCTGTCGAGCAACTGCTTGGCGCGGATGCAGAACGGGCAATAGTTGCTCGAATAGATGATCACGTCGGACATGGCTTACTTGACCAGAGGCAGACTGTCGGCGCGCCAGCCGCTGATGCCGCCGGACAGCCGGCTGACATTGTTGAAGCCGGCGGCCTTGAGCTGTTTGGCGCACGGGCCGGCATGCTGGCCGTTGGCGCAGACCAGGATCAGCGGTTTGTCCTTGTGTTTTTCCAGCTCAACCAGGCGCTTGGCCAGGCTGTCATGCGGAATGTTGAGCGAATCGACGATATGGCCAGCGGAGTATTCCTTTTTCGCCCGCACATCGACCACCAGGGCATGTTCGCGGTTGATCAGCGCAGTAGCCTGCTGGGTGGTCAGCACTTTGCCGGCCTTGCGCCCTTCGGTGACAATCAGCAGGGTCAGTACTACCAGAAAGGCGGTGGTCAGAATGTAATGGTTGCCGATGAACTCGATAAGTTGCTGAAAAAACTGCATTGAAGAGGTTTCCGGATGAATAAGAAAGTGGGCCAGTATACACAGCCTGTACGTTGTGCAGAACCTTTGCTCCCGGGCTTGCCGGACTGTGTCGATTGACTGGCTGCATAAGCCCTATTGGCTGGGCTGCATGACAGGCCGCATGCGGACAAGTAAACTGTGGCCAATCCGGCGGGCCGTCCCGAGTGCGGGCCCGCATCCCGTTTTCAGTTAATGATCTGCGAGTTGAGTCCTTATGACCACAGTTGCCCCCAAACCCCTGGTGCTGATGATCCTGGATGGCTTTGGCTACAGCGAGTCGCCCGAGTCGAACGCCATCATGGCTGCCACTACCCCAGTCTGGGATCGGCTTTGGGCTGAAGCTCCACGCACCCTGGTTTCGGGGTCGGGAATGGATGTGGGTCTGCCGGACGGGCAGATGGGCAACTCGGAAGTCGGTCACATGAACCTGGGTGCCGGACGCATCGTCTACCAGGACTTTACCCGGGTGACCAAGGCGATTGCCGATGGCGACTTCTTCAGCAACCCGCAGATTTGCGCGGCGGTCGATCAGGCGGTAGCCGGTGGCAATGCCGTGCATGTGCTTGGGCTGTTGTCGCCGGGCGGCGTGCACAGCCATGAACAGCAACTGGTGGCGATGGTTGAGCTGGCGGCTCAGCGCGGTGCCGAGCAGATTTACGTACATGCCTTTCTTGACGGCCGCGACACCCCGCCCAAGAGTGCCGAGCCTTCACTGCACCTGCTCGACAACACCTACCAGCGCCTGGGCAAGGGCCGCACTGCCAGTCTGATCGGCCGCTATTTCGCAATGGACCGCGACAACCGCTGGGATCGGGTCGAGGCGGCTTACAACCTGATCGTCGATGGCAAGGCTGAATTCACTGCGGCCAATGCCGTCGATGGTTTGATGGCCGCCTATGAACGCGGTGAAAGCGACGAGTTCGTCAAGGCCACCAGTATCGGTGAGCCAGTCGCGGTGGCCGATGGCGATGCAGTCGTGTTCATGAACTTCCGGGCCGACCGGGCCCGTGAACTGACCCGGGCCTTCGTTGAGCCGGCGTTCTCTGGTTTCGAGCGCGCCCGGGTGCCGCAACTGTCGGGGTTCGTCATGCTGACCCAGTATGCCGCCGATATTCCGGCGCCTTGTGCCTTCCCGCCGGCCAGCCTCAACAATGTGCTGGGCGAGTATCTGGCCAAGCAGGGCAAGACCCAGCTGAGGATTGCTGAAACCGAAAAGTACGCGCACGTCACCTTCTTCTTCTCCGGTGGCCGCGAAGAGCCGTTCGAAGGTGAAGAGCGGATCCTGATTCCCTCGCCACAGGTCGCTACCTATGACCTGCAGCCGCAGATGAGTGCGCCGGAAGTTACCGACCGGATCGTCGAGGCCATCGAACAACAGCGTTACGATGTGATCATCGTCAACTATGCCAACGGCGACATGGTTGGCCATACCGGGGTGTTCGAGGCAGCGGTAGCGGCGGTCGAGTGCCTGGATGGCTGCATTGGTCGCATTGCTGAGGCGCTGGCCAAGGTCGGTGGCGAGGCGCTGATTACCGCTGATCATGGCAATGTTGAGCAGATGGCTGACCACAGTACTGGTCAGGCCCATACCGCGCATACCTGTGAGCCGGTGCCGTTTGTCTATGTTGGTCCGCGTCAGGTCAGCCTGCGTGATGGTGGCATCCTCTCGGATGTGGCGCCCACCGTACTGACCCTGCTCGGGCTGGAGCAGCCGCCGGAGATGACTGGCCGCTCGATCGCCAGTCTGAATTGAGCCTGCGCGTATGCTGAGGCCATGGTGCTGGCGTATTGGGGTAGCGTTGCTGCTGGCAGCACTGGTCGGCGCGCCAGCGCTGCAGGCTGAGCCGAGCGATTCGCGCGAGGCCCGGGCCGAGCTGCGTCAGACCCAGCAGGAGATCGACCGGCTGAAGAAAATGCTGGACAGCCTGAAGCAGGAAATGGGCGGGCTGGAAGCGGATCTGCAGAAGAGCGAGAGCGAAATTGGCCGGCTGCGGCGCGAAAGCGGTGAGCTGGAGCGCCAGATTCGCGAAGGCGAAAGCCGGCTGCGTGACCTGCGCGGCCAGGCCGCTGCCTTGCAGGTGGCGCTGGAGGCCCAGCAAGAGCAGATTGCCCGGCAGCTACGGGCCGCCTACATGGCCGGCCAGCAGGATTACCTCAAGGTCATGCTCAATCAGGACGACCCGGCACGGATGGCGCGGATGTTGCGCTATTACGAATATGTCGGCCGGGCCCGGGTCGATGAGATCGAGCGCTACACCGACACCCTGACTCAGATCCGCCAGGCAAGTGCTGCGATTGCTTCCGAACAGGCCGGTCTGCAGCAGAACCGTGAGCAACTGGCCAGCCGCGAGCAGGCGCTGCAGGGCGAGCAGCAGAATCGTAACCGGGCGCTGTCCGGGTTGCGCAGTCGCAGTCAGTCGCAGAGCGAGCAGCTCAAAAACCGCGAGGCCGAGCGTGAGGCTTTGACCAATCTGATCAAGCGTTTGGACGAAGCGGTCACCAGTATTCCTACACCCGCCGGCAACCTGCCCTTTGCCCAGGCGCGCGGCAAGCTGCCACTGCCGGTACAGGGGCGAGTTCAGGCTCGTTTCGGCAGTCAGCGTGGCGAGGACGCCCGGCTTAAATGGGATGGCCTGCTGATCGGTGCCAACGAGGGCGCGCCGGTACATGCCATTCATGGTGGCCGGGTGGTGTTTGCCGACTGGCTGCGGGGCTCCGGGCTGTTGCTGATTCTGGATCACGGCGACGGTTATCTGAGTCTATATGGACATAACCAGAGCCTGCTGCGCGAGGTTGGCAGTTGGGTTCAGCCCGGTGAAGCGATTGCTACCGTGGGGCGCAGTGGCGGGCAGTCGAGCCCGGCGCTGTATTTTGCCATTCGCCACCAGGGCCGCGCCCTTGACCCGCTGGCGTGGTGTATGCTGTCTGGATAAAGCGGGTTGTGAATGTTCCCCGCTAACAGTGCCTTGGGAGAAGATGATGACCGTTGTGCGTATCCTGTTCGCTGCCGGCTTGAGCCTGGCGCTTGGCGTGGCCTCACTCCAGGCCCAGGAACAGGAGTTGGCGGCGCCATTGCCGCTCAATGAACTGCGTACCTTTGCCGAGGTGCTGGACCGGATTCGTAGCGCCTATGTTGAACCGGTGGACGATGCCACGCTGCTGGAGAACGCCATTCGCGGCATGCTTGAAGGGCTCGATCCGCATTCGGCCTACCTGGAGCCGGAGGCCTTCCAGGGCCTGCAGGACAGCACGACCGGGCAGTTTGGCGGGCTGGGCATCGAGATCGGACAGGAGGACGGCTTCATTCGGGTTATTTCGCCGATTGACGATACGCCGGCGGCCCGTGCCGGGATTGAGGCGGGTGATCTGATCATCAAGATCGACGATCAGCCGGTCAAGGGCATGAGTCTGGTCGATGCGGTCAACCTGATGCGAGGCGAAGCCGGCTCCAAGGTCACCCTGACCCTGGTGCGCGGCACCGGTAGCCCGTTCGAGGTGGAGCTGACCCGGGCGGTGATCCGGGTTGCCAGTGTGCGTTCCGAGGAGCTGGAGTCCGGTTATGCCTATTTGCGTATCACCCAGTTCCAGAACAATACCGGCGATGAGGTGCGTCGCAGCCTGGGCAGTCTCAACCCCAATGGCGAGCTCAAGGGACTGGTGCTGGATCTGCGCAACAACCCTGGCGGGGTGCTGCAGTCGGCGGTCGAGGTGGCTGACAGCTTTCTCGATCAGGGCCTGATCGTCTATACCCAGGGACGTCTGAGCAATGCCGAGATGCGCTTCAGTGCCACCAGCAACAATCCCAGTCGCGGCGTACCGCTGGTGGTGCTGATCAATGGTGGCTCGGCCTCGGCCTCGGAAATCGTCGCCGGCGCCCTGCAGGATCACGCCCGGGCGGTGATCATGGGTACCGACAGCTTCGGCAAGGGTTCGGTTCAGACGGTGTTGCCGCTGAACAATGACCGGGCGCTGAAGCTGACCACCGCGCTGTATTACACCCCCAATGGTCGCTCGATCCAGGCCCAGGGCATCGTGCCGGATATCCATGTCGAGCGCGGCCGGGTTACTCAGGAGCGGGAGGAGGCCGGTTATCGCGAGGCTGACCTGCAGCGCCACCTGGGCAACATCAACGGCGAGGAGCGCACTACCCGGCAGGTGCAGGCCGAGCGCAGTGAGCGGCGCCAGGATACCGATTATCAACTCAGTCAGGCCCTGAATCTGCTCAAAGGCTTGAATATCACCCGCAGTCGTCAATGAGGCTGTTGCTGTTCGGGCTGCTGGCTCTGCTGGCAGCCTGCTCGGACGCGCCTGCCCCTGCCGAGATACCAACCCGCGACGCTGAGACGGAACTGCAGATTGAGCTGCAAGAGTCGCCACCGCCAGCGCTTGCTGGTCGTGGCGATAGCGCTGACTGGATGGCTATCGAGCATGCGGGCTGGCCCGAGCGGCCAGCCGAGGTGTTGGCTCCAGTGCTGCCTGATCCCGGTCCTGTGCTGGCTATCATTATCGACGATGTTGGTCATGCTTATGCCCAGGGCCGGCGGATCATCGATATGCCGGTACCAATCGCCCTGGCGATTTTGCCGCATACCCAGTTTGCCCAGCGGCTGGCGCAGGAAGCCGCCGAGGCCGGGCGCACGGTCATGCTGCATCAGCCGATGGAAAACGGCGCCGGGCTGGATATCGGCCCGGGTGGTCTCTACAGCGGTATGCCCGAGGAAGAGTTTGACCGGGTGCTGCGCGACAACCTCAACAGCTTTGTGCCGATTCAGGGGCTCAACAACCACATGGGCAGCCGTCTGACTGCCGAGCGTGAGCCGATGGACCGGCTTATGCATCATCTGCAGGGGCGTCAGTTGTTCTTCATTGATAGCCGTACCACCGCCGCGACCCAGGCGGCGTTTGCTGCCGAAGCGGCCGGTGTACGCCATCTGTCGCGTGATCAGTTTCTCGATCATGTGCGTGAGCCTCAGGCGATTGCCGCGGCCTTTGAGCAGGGGCTGCGGCTAGCTCGGCAGAATGGTCAGGCGCTGCTGATTGGGCATCCCTACCCGGAAACCCTGGATTATCTGGAGCGGGTATTGCCGGAACTGGAAACGCGTGAAGGGGTGCAGGTGGTTGGTGTTGAGGAGCTTTTAGCGCGCAAGTACGCGCGCTGAGAGCGGTATCGCCGTGGACGATACCGCCTGGCCCTGTTACAGGCGCATTTCGATGCCGCGTGCCGCCATGTAGGCCTTGGCTTCGGCGATGCTGTATTCGCCAAAGTGGAAGATGCTCGCCGCCAGTACCGCATCGGCGCCGCCCTGCAGTACGCCGTCCGCCAGATGCTGGAGGTTGCCGACCCCGCCCGAGGCGATCACCGGGATGTGCAGCGTATCGCTGATGGCGCGGGTCACGCCCAGATCGTAGCCGCTCTTGACCCCGTCCTGATCCATGCTGGTGAGCAGGATTTCGCCGGCGCCCAGATCCTCCATCTTCTTGGCCCAGGCCACGGCATCCAGACCGGTCGGCTTGCGCCCGCCATGGGTGAAGATTTCCCAGCGCCCGGGCTCGCCGTCGGCCGAAACCCGCTTGGCGTCAATGGCCACCACGATGCACTGTGAGCCGAAGCGGTCGGCAGCCTCGCCAACGAACTCCGGGTTGAATACCGCAGCAGTGTTGATCGAGACCTTGTCGGCACCGGCGTTAAGCAGGTTGCGGATGTCCTGCACGGTGCGCACGCCGCCGCCCACGGTCAGCGGAATGAACACCTGGCTGGCCATGCGCTCGACCGTGTGCAGGGTGGTATCGCGTTCCTGGTGGCTGGCGGTAATGTCGAGGAAGGTGATCTCGTCGGCACCCTGCTCGTTGTAGCGCCGGGCGATCTCCACCGGGTCACCGGCATCGCGGATATTCTCGAACTTGACGCCCTTGACCACGCGACCGTTGTCGACATCGAGGCAGGGGATGATGCGTTTGGCCAGGGGCATTGCAGTTCTCCGGGGTGAAAAGGTTGATTCTACAGTTGGCGGCTGTCCGGCATGGCGTCATTGCGAGGAGCGTCAGCGACATGGCAATCCATGTCTGTGCTGCCAGGGTCGCATGGATTGCCGCGCCTTCGGCTCGCGGTGACGTTGTCAGGTGCCATGCCTTCGGCCCACATGACAGCCCGGGGCGGCTGAGGTCTCAGCCCTGTGCGCGGTCGCACAGGGCCTGCGCCTCGGCCACATCCAGCGTGCCTTCGTAGATGGCGCGGCCGGTGATGGCGCCGATGATGCCGGGGGCGCGGGCGTCGAGCAGGGTCTGGATGTCGCCAAGATTGTGGATGCCGCCGGAGGCGATCACCGGAATCGAGGTGGCATTGGCCAGCGCGGCGGTGGCCTCGACATTGCAGCCCTGCATCATGCCGTCTTTGGCGATGTCGGTGTAGACAATCGCGGACACGCCATCGGCTTCGAAACGCTTGGCCAGATCGATGACCTGAATGCTGCTGACTTCGGCCCAGCCATCGGTGGCGACAAAGCCGTCTTTGGCGTCCAGGCCGACGATCACCTTGCCGGGGAAGGCGCGGCAGGCCTCGCCAACGAATTCCGGCTGCTTGACCGCCTTGGTGCCGATGATCACGTAGCTGACTCCAGCCTTGACGTATTCCTCAATGGTTTCCAGCGAGCGGATGCCACCGCCGATCTGGATCGGCAGATTCGGGTAGCGCCGGGCGATGGCGGTGACCGCCTCACCGTTGACCGGCTTGCCCTCGAAGGCGCCGTTCAGATCGACCAGGTGCAGGCGCCGGCAGCCGGCGTCTACCCATTTGGCGGCCATCGCGACCGGGTCGTTGGAGAACACCGTGGCATCGTCCATCAGGCCCTGGCGCAGGCGTACGCAGGCGCCGTCTTTGAGGTCGATAGCGGGGATGATCAGCATCAGTTTTTCCTTTGGAAACAGCGTGAGCGTACGGCTCGCAGCTCGGGTTATTACCAGCGCCCGTCCCAGGCCAGAAAGTTCTGCAGCAGTTGCAGGCCATTGGTATGGCTTTTTTCCGGGTGGAACTGGGTGGCGAAGACATTATCGTCGGCCACGGCGGCGGCGAAGTCGACCCCGTAGTGGCAACGCCCGGCGACGTGCTTGCCCGGGTCGGCGTAGAAACTGTGGACGAAGTAGAAACGCGCGTCCTGCTCGATGCGGTGCCACAGCGGGTGGTCGATGGTCTGCTTGACCTGATTCCAGCCCATGTGTGGCACTTTCAGGCGCTGGCCGTCGGCCTCGCGCAGTTCGTCACCGAAAAACCGTACCTGGCCGGGGAACAGCCCGAGGGCGTCGACACCGCCATTCTCTTCGCTGTGTTCGAGCAGCATCTGCATGCCGACACAGATACCCAGTAGCGGCTTGTCGGTGGCGACCTGGCGCACGACCTGATCCAGGCCGAGCTGGCGCAGTTCGCTCACGCAATCACGAATCGCGCCGACACCGGGCAGGAGCACCCGGTCGGCGGCGAGAATCCGTTCAGCGTCGCTGGTCACCTCGACATGACGGGCGCCGACGTGCTCCAGCGCCTTGGCGACCGAGTGCAGATTGCCCATCCCGTAGTCGATGACGGCAACCACGGACATCAGAGGCAGCCCTTGGTCGAAGGCATCATGCCGCTCATGCGCGGGTCCAGTTCCAGGGCCATGCGCAGCGCCCGGCCAAAGGCCTTGAACACCGTCTCGATCTGGTGGTGGGTATTGACCCCCTTCAGATTGTCGATGTGCAGGGTAGCCTGGGCGTGATTGACGAAGCCCTGGAAGAATTCCATGAACAGATCGACATCGAAGCCGCCGACGGTGGCACGGGTATAGGGCACATGCATGTGCAGGCCGGGGCGACCGGAGAAATCGATCACCACGCGTGACAGCGCCTCGTCCAGCGGCACATAACTGTGGCCGTAGCGGCAGATGCCCTTCTTGTCACCGATTGCCTTGGCGAAGGCCTGGCCGAGGGTGATGCCGACGTCCTCGACGGTGTGGTGATCGTCGATGTGCAGGTCGCCGCGGCAGTGGATGTTGAGGTCGATCAGACCGTGTCGGGCGATCTGGTCGAGCATGTGCTCAAGGAAGGGCACGCCGATATCCAGGTCCGCCTGGCCGGTGCCATCGAGGTTGATGGACACCTTGACCTGGGTTTCCAGGGTATTGCGCTCGACGCTGGCCTTACGCTCAGCCATGGCAGTTCTCCGCTGAATAATCTATCAAGGGCGTGCATTATACGGTTTGCGCCGGATAGGGGCTACTGGCGGGCCGATCAGGATTGACTATCAGGGGGGCAGAGCAGACCAATGGTGGATGTCGAGGTGGTGGTAGTGGGAGCCGGGGTGGTCGGGTTGGCGATTGCCCAGTGCCTGGCTGCTGCTGGGCGCGAGGTGCTGGTGCTGGAGCGTGAGCCCTGGCCGGGGCAGCACGCCTCCAGTCGCAACAGCGAGGTGATCCATGCCGGGATCTACTACCCGCCAGGTTCGCTCAAGGCCCGCTTGTGCCGCGAGGGGCGTGATCTGCTGTATGCCTGGTGTATCGAGCGTGGGGTGGAGCATCAGCGGATCGGCAAGCTGCTGGTGGCGGTTGAGGAGAACGAGTGTCCGGCGTTGGCGCGGCTGCAGGCCAATGCGCGGGCCAACGGAGTCGAGCTGCAAGCGCTGAGCGGTGCCGAGGTGCTGGCGCTGGAACCGGAATTGCGGGCGGTGGCTGGGTTGTTTTCGCCGCTGACCGGCATCATCGACAGTCACGCCCTGTTGCAGTCGTTCGAGACTGCACTGCAGCAAGGCAGTGGTCAGCTGAGCCTTAATACCGAGGTCAGACGCTTGCACCCTCAGGCAGATGGCTGGCAGGTTGAGGGCGACAGCGCAGGCCAGGCCTTTAGCCTGCGCTGTCGCTGGCTGATCAACAGTGCCGGGATCTTTGCCCAGGCATTGACCCGGAGCATTGACGTCGAGCTGCGAGCCGTACCGGCCTTGCACCTGTGTCAGGGGCGTTATTTCAGTTACAGCGGCCGTTCACCCTTTCGTCATCTGGTCTATCCGATGCCAGAGGTCAACACCGCCGGGCTGGGGGTGCATGCGACGCTTGATCTGGGCGGGCAACTGCGTTTCGGCCCGGATGTACGCTATGTCGATAGCCTTGATTATCGGGTTGATCCGCAGTTGCGCGAGCAGTTTGCCAGGGCCGTGCAGCGCTATTGGCCCGGCTGCCAGGCCGAGCGCCTGCAGCCGGGTTATGCCGGTGTCCGCGCCAAGCTGTCCGGGGTCGGGGAACCGGCTGCCGATTTCATTCTCCAAGGTCCTGCCGAGCATGGCCTGGCCGGGCTGATCAACCTGTTCGGCATCGAGTCACCGGGGCTGACCGCCAGCCTGGCCATCGCCAATGAGGTCGCGGTCCGGCTCGGCAGGCTTTAAGCTAGGGATACACTGATTAAATCGGTTCGGTGCGTCAGCCCGGTTGGCACAGGCCTGTGCTGGACACGCCGTAAACCCGTCCCTGGGGGCTCGTAGATGCCATCCTTGGCATCTAACGGTCCAACACAGGCCTGTGCCAACCGGGCTGGCGGGCTTTTGTGCAATTAATCAGTGTTTTCATAGGCTGAGCCTGAAGCAACGAATATCGGTGTAAGTGCTGTTGCCGGTAACAGCACTTGATTAGCAACCAAGGAGAGAGCGATGAAGTCGCTGGCCAAACTGATAGGTCTGGTGGTGTTCGGGGTAGTGGTACTGGCGGTCGGGATTCTGTTTTTCCTGACCCGGATGTTCGACCCGAACGACTACAAGGAACACATCCAGCAAGCCGCACGGGACAAGGCCAGTGTCGAGCTGACCCTGGGCGGAGATATTGGCTGGTCGCTGTTCCCCTGGCTGGGTATCGAACTCAAGGATGTTGGCGTTGCGCCGCTGCATGATCCTGATCAGCCCTTGGCACAGGTCGGTTCACTGGGGCTGGGCGTTGAAGTTCTGCCGCTGCTGCGTCGGCAGTTGCGTATGAGCGACGTGATCCTCGACAGCGTCAGTCTCAATCTGATCAAGGATGCCGACGGCAAGGGCAACTGGGAGTCCATCGGTCAGCCGGCCGAGTCGCCCGCGCGCACGCCACAACCGCCAGCCGAGACCGAGCCGCCAGCCCGTCAGCCAGCGCCGCAGACCACTGCAGGCGAGCTGGATATTTCCATCGAAAGTGTGCGCATTACCAATGCGCGGATTCACTACGAAGACCGCCAGAGTGGTGAGCGCCTGCAGTTCGAGGATGTCAACCTGAGTACCGGGGCACTGGTCGAAGGTCAGCCGTTCGATCTGGCCTTTCTTGGGCTGATGCTCGCCGAGCAGCCGGTCATGCGCACCCGCATCGATCTCAAGGGGGTAGCGCAGTTCGATCTGGGGCTCAAGCGTTACCAGCTTGAGGCGCTTAATCTCAAGATCGACGCCAGTGGTGAGCCGTTCTCCGGGCGGGCGGTCAGTCTGCAGTTGCAGGGTGATGCGCTGGTCGACCTGGCTGCCCAGGTGGCGGAGCTGAACCAGATGCGCCTGAGCCTGGCCGACATGCGCGCCACCGGGCAACTGCGGGCCAGTGAGCTGGACAAAGCCTTGAAGCTCGGTGGCCAGCTCGATGTGGCCGAATTCAATGCCCGCGAGTTGCTGCGCTCGCTCGGCCAGGAGGTGCCGGAAACTGCCGACCCGCGAGCACTGGAAAAAGTGGCCCTGACTGCACGACTCAATGGCAGCAGCAACAGCCTGATGCTGGAGCAGCTCAAGCTGGTGCTCGATGGCACCGAACTCAGTGGCAGTTTGGGAGTAGCTGACTTCGAGCGGCAGGCCCTGCGCTTTCAACTGACGGGCAACCAGTTGAATATCGACAACTACCTGCCGCCGAGTGAGAAGCCCACAACCTCGGCGGCCCCGGCCGGACGCCCGGGTGGCAGCAGTTCGACGGCTGAGCCCGAGCCCTGGAGCGATGAGCCGGTATTGCCGCTTGAGTTGCTGGCGCGGCTGGATGTCGATGGCAGCCTGGATCTGCAGCAGGTGCGTCTGACCGAGCTGGATATCGCGCCGTTCAAGGCGGCTGTGGTGGCCCGCAATGGCCGGGTCCGGTTGAATAATCTTGAGGGCGGGGTGTTTGGTGGCCAGTTCAAGGCTTCTGCTGAGATCGATACCCGCCAGACTCCGGTCAGCCTGAGTGTCAGCAAGCAGTTGACCGGTATGGACTCGCTGGCGGTGCAACGTGCCTATGAGGTCGCCGAACAGTTTCGCGGCCGGCTGGACCTGACCCTTGAGGCGCGCTCAAGCGGCAACAGCATCAAGCGCTGGATCGAAACCATGAACGGTAATGCCCGTTTCAGTGTCAGCGACGGTGCTCTGCTCGGGGTCAATCTTGAGCAGCAGTTGTGCCGGGCCATTGCCCTGGCCAACCGGCGCAGTCTGAGCGAAGCGCATGGCAGCGAAGATACCCCGTTCCGCAGCCTGAACGGCAGCTTCCGGATCGTCAGCGGTAAGGTCAGCGGTGATGATCTGGTCGCCGCGCTGCCGGGTATCCAGGTCAAGGGCCGGGGCGATATCGATCTGCCGCCGCAGCGTCTGGACTATCGCCTGGGGCTGTTGCTGGAGGGCGATACCCGGGAAATGCCGGATCCGGCCTGCCAGGTCAATCAGCGCTATGTTGGCATCGAGTGGCCAGTGCGCTGCCGTGGCTATCTGCATAATGCCGCCAGCAGTTGCAACGTGGATACCGATGGTGTGGCCCAGATTGCTGCCCGGTTGGTGGGCAGTGAGGCACAGCGCAAGGTTGAGGAGCGTCTGCAGGAGCGCCTGGGCGATCAGGCCCCGGCCGTGCGCGAGACCATTCGCGGGCTGTTCAACCGGTGAGTCCTGAAGCTTTTTCCCAGGCGGTATTGCAGTGGTACGACAGCCACGGGCGCAAGGATCTGCCCTGGCAGCAGGGGATTACCCCGTATCGGGTCTGGGTGTCGGAGATCATGCTGCAGCAGACCCAGGTGGCGACGGTGATCCCCTATTTCGAGCGCTTCATGCAGGTGCTGCCGGATGTGTTCGCCCTGGCCGCCGCGCCGGCTGACGAGGTGCTGCATCTGTGGACCGGGCTTGGCTACTACAGTCGGGCGCGTAACCTGCACAAGGCCGCGCAGCTGGTGGTGCAGCAGCATGACGGCGTGTTTCCGCACGACCTGGAGGCCCTGACTGAGCTGCCGGGGATCGGCCGCTCCACGGCCGGCGCCATCGCCAGCCTGAGCATGGGGTTGCGCGCGCCGATTCTGGACGGCAACGTCAAGCGGGTGCTGGCGCGTTATCACGCGGTCGAGGGTTGGCCTGGTGAAACCCGGGTGCAGGCCCAGTTGTGGCAGTTGGCCGAACGCTATACGCCGCAGCAACGGGTCAATCACTACACCCAGGCGATGATGGATCTGGGGGCCACGCTCTGTACCCGCAGCAAGCCGATGTGCCTGGTGTGTCCGCTGCAAGCTGGCTGTCAGGCCCGAGTGCTTGGTCAGCCTACGGCTTATCCGCACTCCAAGCCGCGCAAGGCATTGCCGGTGCGCCAATGTGTAATGCCGCTGCTGGTCAATTCGGGTGGTGACATCTGGCTTGAGCGACGCCCCGATTCGGGGCTCTGGGGTGGGCTTTGGTGCCCGCCTCAGCTCGATGATGGTGCACAGTTGGCTGACTGGCTCCAGCAACGTGGCTGGCAGGCTGGTGAGCCTGCGGTGCTGGAGCCGCTGCGCCACACCTTCAGTCATTTCCACCTGGATATACAGCCTCTGTTGTTGCAGGTCGGGCCTGGCGCTGGCGTGGCCGAGGGCGGGCAGGTCTGGTATAACCTGCGCCAACCGTCCCGCCTGGGCCTGGCCGCACCGGTCAAGAAACTGCTCAAACGGGTCGCCCCGCTGATCGACAAGGCTTGAGAGGAGTCTTCACATGACACGCACCGTGATGTGCCGCAAATACAAGCAGGAGCTGCCGGGTCTGGACCGGCCGCCGTATCCAGGGCCCAAGGGCGAGGCAATCTATCAGGACGTGTCCAAGCGTGCCTGGGACGAGTGGACCGCCCATCAGACCATGCTGATCAACGAGCGGCGGCTGAACATGATGGATCCGGAGGATCGCAAGTTCATCCAGCAGGAGATGGAGAAATTCCTGTCCGGGGAAGAGTACGCCCAGGCTGAGGGCTATGTGCCGCCAACCGAGTGATTCTGCTAAGCGGCTGAAAAAATAAAATATTTTTGTCCGGCCCGCTTGACAGTTCTAAGCATAAACCGTTTAATAGCGGCCCTGTCGCCCAGGTAGCTCAGTTGGTAGAGCAGGGGATTGAAAATCCCCGTGTCGGCGGTTCGATTCCGTCCCTGGGCACCATGATTAAAAAGCCCGCTGGCCTTGCCAGCGGGCTTTTTTTATTGCCATGGATCAGCGTTCACCATGCTGGCCTGTTTAATCTGGAAAGACTTTTGCATGCAAATTCGAGACATGACCCGATCAGGGTTCTTGGTCATGTCGGGAGCCTGTGCTAGTTTTGCCGGATGACAGGAAGATTGCAGAAGGAACTGTCGGTCAGCCGGCACCGGGTTCCGGTTCAATGAACATGACGCCAACGGCGTCCGACTGGATAACGACAAGTGACACCCCCTGCTCTGGAAGTACGTAACCTGCATAAACGCTACGGCGACCTTGAAGTACTCAAGGGCGTCGATCTGATCGCCCGGGACGGTGACGTGATCTCGATCCTGGGCTCATCCGGCTCCGGCAAGAGCACCCTGTTGCGTTGCATCAATCTGCTGGAGAACCCCCATGCCGGGCAGATCTTTGTTGCCGGCGAGGAACTCAAGCTCAAGTCTGGCAAGGATGGCGCACTGGTTGCCGCCGACAACAAGCAGATCAATCGCCTGCGTGCGCGGGTCGGCTTCGTGTTTCAGAGCTTCAACCTGTGGCCGCACATGAGCATTCTCGACAACATCATCGAGGCGCCGCGCCGGGTGTTGGGGCAGTCCAAGGCCGATGCGATTGCCGCCGCCGAGGTGTTCCTGGAAAAGGTCGGCATTGCCGACAAGCGTCATGCCTTTCCGGCCCAGTTGTCTGGCGGTCAGCAGCAACGGGCAGCGATCGCCCGGACCCTGGCCATGCAACCACGGGTGATCCTGTTTGATGAACCGACCTCGGCACTTGACCCGGAAATGGTCAACGAAGTGCTGTCAGTGATTCGGGCGCTGGCCGACGAGGGGCGTACTATGCTGTTGGTGACTCATGAAATGGGCTTTGCCCGCCAGGTGTCCAGTCAGGTGGTATTTCTGCACAAGGGGCAGGTCGAGGAAATCGGCACCCCGGAGCAAGTGTTCGAGCATCCGAAATCGGAGCGCTGCAAGCAGTTCATGTCCAGCCATAGGTAAGGAGCAATACCGATGAAAAGCTATAAGAAGATCCTGATGGCCGCTGCGGCCGCCGTGTTTATCAGCGCTCCGGCGCTGGCTGCCGAGAAACTGCGGATCGGTACCGAAGGTGCCTACCCTCCCTTCAACCTGATCGACAGCAGTGGCAACGTGGTTGGCTTCGATATCGATATCGCCATGGCCCTGTGCGAGAAGATGGAAGTTGAGTGCAGCATTGTTACCTCGGACTGGGATGGCATCATTCCGGCACTGAACACCCGCCGCTTCGACTTCCTGGTCGCTTCCATGTCGATTACCGACGAGCGCAAGCAGGCCGTTGATTTCACCGAGCCCTACTACACCAACAAGCTGCAGTTTGTTGCTCCCAAGTCGTCCGACTTCCAGACCGACGAGGCCAGCCTCAAGGGCAAGACCATTGGTGCCCAGCGGGCGACCATCGCTGGTCAGTGGCTGGAAGACAACCTGGCCGGAGTGGTCAATATCCGCCTGTACGACACCCAGGAGAACGCTTACCTGGATATGAGCTCCGGACGCATTGATGGTGTGCTGGCCGACAACTTCGTGCAGTACGAGTGGTTGCAGAGCGATGCTGGCGCCAACTTCGAGTTCAAGGGTGAGCCGGTCTTTGACAACGACCAGATCGGTATCGCCGTGCGCAAGGGTGATCCGCTGCGTGAGCGTCTGAACAAAGCGTTGCAGGAAATCCTCGAAGACGGAACCTACGAGCAGATCAACGCCAAGTACTTCCCCTTCAGCATTTATTGATCCGGCTGGCCGGGCCTGATGGCCCGGCCGTTCTGACGAGCGCCCATGTTCGATTTACACGGCTTTGGTCCGGCCCTGCTTGACGGGACCTGGATGACCATTCGTTTGTCCCTGGCAGCGGTTGCCCTGGGCCTGGTATTAGGCCTGCTCGGGGCCAGCGCCAAGATCTCCGACAAGATGCTGTTGCGTGGCCTGGGGGGCTTTTACACCTCGGTGGTACGCGGTGTGCCGGAAACCCTCTGGGTTCTGATGGCCTACTTCGGCACGGTGTCATCGCTGAACTGGCTGGGTAGCCATTTCGGCAATCCGGAATTCAGCTTCAGCCCCTTCGTGGCTGGCACCCTGGCCCTTGGTCTGTGTTTTGGTGCCTACGCTACCGAGGTGTTCCGCGGAGCGCTGCTGTCGATTCCGCCCGGGCAGAAGGAAGCCGGGCTGGCGCTGGGCATGTCGAATCTGCGTATTTTCTGGCGCATTACTCTGCCGCAACTGTGGCGGGTGGCGTTGCCGGGGCTGGGCAACCTGTATCTGATCCTGCTCAAGGATACCGCACTGGTTTCGTTGATTACGCTCAATGAACTGATGCGCCAGGCGCGTATTGCCGGGCAGGCGACCCGTGAGCCCTTTACCTTCTTCTTTGCCGCCGCGCTGATCTATCTGGCGCTGACGGTGATTATCATGATTGCGCTGCACTGGTTCGAGCGTCGCGCCAACCGTGGCTTTGTGAGGACTGAGCTATGAGCTGGCTGGAGCGTTGGGAACTGGTCGTGCGCTGGTGGCCGCAGCTGTGGAGCGGCGCCCTGATGACCCTGGAGCTGGTCGGCCTGGCAGTGGTGCTGGGGCTGATTCTGGCCATCCCGCTGGGGCTGGCGCGGGCCTCACGGCACTGGTATGTGCGCGTGCTGCCCTACAGCTACATCTTTTTCTTCCGTGGCACGCCGCTGCTGCTGCAACTGTTTCTGGTCTATTACGGCCTGTCGCAGTTCGAGGCGGTGCGCCAGAGCATATTCTGGCCCTACCTGCGTGAGCCCTACTGGTGTGCGCTGATCACCATGACCCTGCACACCACCGCCTATATCGCGGAAATCCTGCGTGGCGCGATTCAGGCCGTGCCGCCGGGCGAGGTTGAGGCCGCGCGGGCTCTGGGCATGTCGCGGCGTCAGGCCCTGCAGTACATCATTCTGCCGCGCGCCATCCGCATCGGCCTGCCAGCCTACGGCAACGAAGTGATCCTGATGCTCAAGGCCAGCGCGGTGGTCTACATGATCACCCTGATGGACATCATGGGCACCGTCCAGACCATCAATTCGCGGACCTACCAGTATGAGCTGTTCTATCTGGTCGCTGGTCTGATGTATCTGGTCATCACCCTGGCCTTCACCCAGGTGTTCAAGCTGATCGAGCGCTGGCTGAAAGTGGACGCCAGCCGCCGGCGCTAAGATCTCATGGACTTTGCGGCCCGGTTCGCCGCACTGGACGCTTGGCTGTGTGAACACCAGGCGCTCTGGCGAGCCAAACCCTTCACCCAACTGACCCTGGCCTGGGAAGCCGACTGGCCGGCATTGGCCGCCTGGTTGCGTGAGCGCAGCCTGGAGCAGGCCGAGCGCGAACACAACCAGCCCTGGCAGTTGCCGGCACCTGCACCTTTTCCTGCTTTGGCTGCCCAGGCACAGGCTCTGAGTGCGGTCGAAGACTGGAGCAGTGCCGTTAAGGCCGAATTGCCGGAACTGCTGTCCCGGCATATCCCCGGGCGCAAATGGCAGCAAATCACGCGGTTTGCCGCCGTTAGCCGGCAGCGCTGGCAGCGCTCGCCCAGCCACTGGCTTGACTGGTGCGCCGGTAAAGGTCATCTGGGACGCTTGCTGGCCTGGCAAAGCGCTCTGCCGCTGACCTGTCTGGAGCGAGATCCCCAGCTCAATTTTGACGGTGCAGCCATGAGCCGGCAGCAGGGCATTGCTGCCCGGCATCTGGATGCCGACGTGCTGCAACCGGCCGCCTGGCAGCAACTGCGCCCCGAGCACAGTCTGTTGGCACTGCACGCCTGCGGTGAGCTGCACATGACGCTGCTGCGCGAAGGCGCGGCGCGGGGTTGTGCCCAACTGGCGGTCTCTCCCTGCTGCTACAACCGCATCAGCCGCAGCGAATACCAACCCATGTCGCAACGAGCGGCCCGCTCGGCTCTGCGCCTGAGCGAGGAGGACCTGCGTCTGCCACTACAGGAAACCGTGACCTCGGGCCAGCGAGTGCGACGTCTGCGTGATCAGTCCATGGCCTGGCGCCTGGCCTTCGATCTTTGGCAGCGTCAGGCCCGTGGGGTAGACAGCTACCTCAGTACGCCCTCGCGCCCGGAGAGCGCCCTGAATCAAGGCTTTGAGGCCTTTTGCCGCGACATGGCGGCACATCACCAGTTGGAACTACAGCCGCCGGCCTGCTGGGCTGAGCTTGAACAGCAGGGCTGGCAGCGGCTGGCCGTGGTGCGCAACCTCGAATTGGTGCGGGCACTGTTTCGCCGACCGCTGGAAATCTGGCTGTTGCTCGACCGGGCGCTGTTTCTTCAGGAGCAGGGCTATCAGGTGCAACTGGGCCAGTTCTGTCCGCCTGAGCTGACGCCGCGCAATCTGCTGATTGTTGCCGAGCGCAACTAAGCGTTTGCCAACATCCTATCACCACACTTCCCACGGCTTGCGCACAGGGTTATCCACAGGAATGGCTGGGTTGTGGTTATCCACGCTTGCTGTGTATAACTGTGTGGGTGACGTCTTGGTAACCTCGTGAAAGCCAGATATTACAAGGCTTTCAGCGCTCTGGCTGAAAAGTGATCTTTGTTGATTGTGCAGAAAAAACAAGGAGTTGAGGGGGCTTTGTCAAGCGCTTTTAGAGAAATAATTCACAACCTTGGTATGGTTGTGCATAGCCTCCTGAAGTCGCAGAAAACCGGTCTGTGGCTTTACACCGACCGCAGTCCCTATATAATGCATCCCGCGCCGGTATAGCTCAGCTGGTAGAGCAACTGACTTGTAATCAGTAGGTCCCGGGTTCGACTCCTGGTGCCGGCACCAAGCAAAAAGGTCTGCAGTGATGCAGGCCTTTTTTTGTGGTCGCGAGTTCATCACGCCAACGATGGCAGGCAGGGCGGAGCAGGTGGCCAAGGTGCTGAGCGCTCAGCTGGATACCGTGCGGTCGCAGCAGAGCATGTGAGCAGGTTATGTGTGTCGCATCGACATAGATTCTTGCTAAATGGCTATCAGCCATTGCCAGTTCGAAGCTATTCATCCTTTCCACTACGGTAATGACCGAACCGGTCGTATCGTCAATGTCCTGTACCTGATTGAGCAACAGCTACTTACCCTGCCCATTCTTTATTTAAGCCGGACCATCATCGACGGCATCCATGCCGCTTACGGAAAATTCTACTTTTGAGCGCCGTGGGTTTTCGGGGGTACCCGATGGCCAGTCCCAGGGTTTCGCCGTCGTTGTTCTTCCAAGGCATGGGGCGGGCGCTGGCGAGGTCGAGCAGGGTTTGGAGCATGGGGTCTTCTGGACGGCTTGCCTTCATAATGTATATACATATGGTTTTGGCGACCAGCGGTCGTTGCCCGGCGCGTGGCCGGTGCCGCCGTGGTCTGTGGCTTTGGCAGCTCTATATAGGCTGTTTCAGCCAGAATTAATCGATTTTGAAAGGCGTTTTGACCCTTGGTCATGTTTCTTTGCATGGCTTGACGATCGTCATGATGATCTCTATTGTATATACAAAACAAGTGTGGAAAATCCCATGTCGGCATTCCCAACCCCGAAACAACTGTGGCGTGACGTGCAGGTCTTCGATGGCCTGGCCCAACTGGACGAGCCCATGACCCTGCTGGTCGAGGGCGAGCGTGTCGCCGGCCTGTGGCCGGCGCGCGAGTTCGACGAGGCGCAGGCACAGGGCGCGACCGAAGTCGGCCGCGGCGGAGTGCTGACCCCCGGCCTGGTCGATTGCCACACCCACCTGGTCTATGCCGGTAACCGCGCCGGTGAGTTCGAGCAGCGCCTGGAAGGGGTGAGCTACGAAGAGATCGCCCGCGCCGGTGGCGGCATCCTCAGCACCGTACGCGCTACCCGCGCGGCCAGCGAGGACCAGCTGATCGCCGCCAGTCTGCCGCGTCTCGATGCGTTGCTGGCCGATGGAGTGACCACCCTGGAGATCAAGTCCGGCTACGGCCTGACGCTAGACGACGAACTGAAGATGCTGCGTGTGGCGCGTCGGCTAGGCGAGCTGCGCCCGGTGCGCATCACCACCACCTTGCTCGGTGCCCATGCCGTGGCCCCGGAATACGTCGGCCGCGCCGACGACTATGTGGCGCTGGTCTGCGAGCAGATGATCCCGGCGGCCGCCGCCGAAGGCCTGGCCGATGCGGTGGATGTGTTCTGCGAGGGTATCGGTTTCTCCCCGGCCCAGTGCGAGCGCATCTTCCAGGCCGCCCAGGCCCATGGCCTGGCGCTTAAGGCGCATGCCGAGCAGCTCTCCAACCTCGGCGGCAGTACCCTGGCCGCGCGTTACGATGCGCTGTCGGCCGACCATATCGAATACCTCGACGAGGCCGGCGTACGCGCCCTGGCCGCGGCCGGCACCGTCGCAGTACTGCTGCCCGGCGCCTTCCACGTGTTGCGCGAGACCCAGCTACCGCCCATCGAGTTGCTGCGTCAATACGGCGTGCCGATGGCGGTGGCCAGCGACGCCAACCCCGGCACCTCACCGATCTGCATGCCGACGCTTATGGCCAACCTGGCCTGCAGCCTGTTTCGCTTGACCCCGCGCGAGGCGCTGAGCGGCATGACCGCCCAGGCCGCCCGCGCCCTCGGCCGCCCCGACCTGGGGCGGATTGAGGTTGGGTCGCCCGCCGACCTGTGTCTGTGGGACGTGCAGTCCCCGGCCGAACTGGCCTACGCCGTTCAGGCCGGCCGCCTGCGCCAGCGCATCTTCAACGGAGAGATCGTGTATGCACGCTGACCGTCATTCCATGGAGGCCTGGGGCGGGCGTACCGACCCCGAGCCGGACAGCTCGCGCTGGCACCAGCGCATTCGCGCCCTCAACGGCGACAGCCAGCCTGGCCTGGCCCTGCTCGGCTTCGCCTGCGATGAGGGGGTACGTCGCAATCATGGCCGGGTCGGAGCCGCAGCCGCGCCGCTGGCGATGCGCAAGGCGCTGGCCAACCTGGCCTGGCACCGCCAGGCGCCGGCCTATGACGCTGGCGACGTGGTCTGCGAGGACGGCGATCTGGAAGCTGCCCAGAGCCGCCTGGGGCGCAACGTCTGTGCGCTGCTGGATGCCGGCCATCTTCCCGTGGTGCTTGGCGGCGGTCACGAAGTGGCCTTCGGCAGTTGGTCCGGTCTGGCCGAACATCTCTCCGGCAACCATGCCCCGAAGATTGGCATCGTCAACTTCGACGCCCATTTCGACCTGCGCGACCCGGCCCATGTACATTCCTCCGGCACGCCCTTCGCCCAGATCGCCGAGCAGTGCGCCGCCCGCGGCTGGCCGTTTCGCTATGCCTGCCTCGGTGTCAGCCGCGCCAGCAATACCCGCGCGCTGTTCCAGCGTGCCGCCGACCTCGGCGTGCTGGTGCGCGAGGACCGCGAGATCCGCGAGTCAAGCCTCGACGCCATCGGCGCCGAGCTGGACGCCTTTGCCGCCGGCTGCGACGTGCTCTACCTGACCATCGACATCGACGTGCTGCCGGCCTGCGAGGCCCCCGGGGTCAGCGCCCCGGCTGCGCGCGGGGTGCGCCTGGAGCTGCTCGAGCCCTTGATCGAACGGCTCAAGGGTAGCGGCAAGCTGCGCCTGGCCGATCTCGCTGAGCTCAACCCCGAATACGACATCGACAACCGCACCGCCCGCGTGGCGGCGCGCCTGATCCATCTGCTGAGCCTCTGAGCCAGGAGCCTGACGTGACCACCAAGACCAATAAATACCGCGACATTGAGATCCGCGCTCCGCGCGGCACCCAACTCAGCGCCAAGAGCTGGCTGACCGAGGCGGCGCTGCGCATGCTGATGAACAACCTCGATCCGGACGTGGCCGAGAATCCCAAGGAGCTGGTGGTGTACGGCGGTATCGGCCGCGCCGCGCGCGACTGGCAGTGCTTCGACAAGATCGTCGAGGTGCTCAAGCGCCTGGAAGACAACCAGACCCTGCTGATCCAGTCCGGCAAGCCGGTGGGCGTGTTCGAGACCCACCCGGACGCCCCGCGCGTGCTGCTGGCCAACTCCAACCTGGTGCCGCACTGGGCCAACTGGGAGCACTTCAACGAGCTGGACCGCAAGGGCCTGGCCATGTACGGCCAGATGACCGCCGGCAGCTGGATCTATATCGGCAGCCAGGGCATCGTCCAGGGCACCTACGAGACCTTCGTCGAGGCCGGCCGCCAGCACTACGGCGGCAACCTCAAGGGCCGCTGGGTGTTGACTGCTGGATTGGGCGGTATGGGCGGCGCCCAGCCGCTGGCCGCCACCCTGGCCGGCGCCTGCTCGCTGAACATCGAGTGCCAGCAGAGCAGCATCGACTTCCGCCTGCGCACCCGCTACGTCGACGAGCAGGCCAGCGATCTCGACGACGCCCTGGCGCGCATCGACAAGTACTGTGCCGAGGGCAAGGCGGTGTCCATCGCCCTCTGCGCCAACGCCGCCGACGTGCTGCCGGAGCTGGTGCGCCGCGGCGTGCGTCCGGACATGGTCACCGACCAGACCAGTGCCCACGATCCGCTGCACGGCTACCTGCCGTCCGGCTGGAGCTGGGAGGAGTACGTGGCCCGCGGCAAGCGCGAGCCCGAGGCGGTGGTCAAGGCCGCCAAGCAGTCGATGGCGGTGCACGTGCGCGCCATGCTCGACTTTCAGAAGATGGGCGTGCCGACCTTCGACTACGGCAACAACATCCGCCAGATGGCGAAAGAGGAGGGCGTGGCCAACGCCTTCGACTTCCCCGGCTTCGTCCCGGCCTATATCCGTCCGCTGTTCTGCCAGGGCATCGGCCCGTTCCGCTGGGCCGCGCTGTCCGGCGACCCCGAGGACATCTACAAGACCGACGCCAAGGTCAAGGAACTGATCCCGGACGACGAGCACCTGCACCGCTGGCTGGACATGGCTCGCGAGCGCATCGCCTTCCAGGGCCTGCCGGCGCGCATCTGCTGGGTCGGCCTGAAGGACCGCGCGCGCCTGGCCCAGGCGTTCAACGACATGGTCGCCAGCGGCGAGCTGAAGGCGCCGGTGGTGATCGGCCGCGACCACCTGGACTCCGGTTCGGTGGCCAGCCCCAACCGCGAGACTGAGGCTATGCTGGACGGCTCCGACGCCGTGTCCGACTGGCCGCTGCTCAACGCCCTGCTCAATACCGCCGGCGGCGCCACCTGGGTCTCGCTGCATCATGGCGGTGGCGTAGGCATGGGCTACTCGCAGCATTCCGGGGTGGTCATCGTCGCCGACGGTTCTCCCGAGGCCCGCGCCCGCCTGGGGCGGGTGCTGCGCAACGATCCGGGCACCGGGGTTATGCGTCACGCTGATGCCGGTTATGACATCGCCATCGATTGCGCCAGGGAACAGGGCCTGGATCTGCCGATGCTCTAAGCATCGGACACAACAGCTGGAGCCGCGGGCGACGGAGGCCTGCGGCGCTGGCAGACTTCTTAACGCTGTTCCCAGCAAAGGCAGGCAACAATGAATACAAATAGCCGTAAACGCCTGAACGCGGGGGTTTTCATCCCCGCTTTCACCATCATTTTTCTCGCGGTTGTCGTGGGGCTGGTCGACAATGCGGCCCTGGTCAAAGTCGCCAAGGGTATCTTCTATTTCTCCCTGGTCGATTTCGCCTGGCTGTACCAGCTGTTGGCCATCTCCGCGCTTTCGGTCACCGCGTATATCTTTTTCTCCAAGGCAGGCGACATTCGCCTGGGCGGGGCGAATGCCAAGCCGGCGTTTTCCATGGCCACCACCTTTGCCATGGCGCTGACCGGCGGTATCGCCACCGGCGTAGTGACCTACTCGGTCAACGAGCCGATCATCTACCTGGGCAACGTCTACGGCGAAATTGGCAACCAGTCCTTCGCCCCCGGCAGCGCCGAGGCAGCGATCTTCGCCCTGGCGCGCAGCTTCCACAACTGGAGCTTCATTCCTTACGCCATGTACTCGGTGGTTGGTCTGATGATCGGCTACATGCACTACAACCGGAAACAGGCGTTCTCCATCTCCTCGACGCTGACGCCGGTGCTCGGTCGCCACGAGCAGCGGCCCATGGTGCGCTCCTTGATCAACGTGGTGGCGGTGCTGGCCATCGCCCTCGGCCTGGCCTCGTCGCTCGGCGCCGGACTGGCGCTTATCAGCTCGGGTATCGAGTCGCAGTACGGCATTCGCCCGACGCCGTTGACCTGGCTGCTGCTGACCTTGGTGATCGCGTCTATCTTCATCATCTCAGCGCTGTCAGGGCTCAAGCGTGGGATCCGCGTGCTGTCGTCGATCAACGCCTATATCTTCTATGCCTTCGTGGTGATCCTGCTGGTGGTCGGGCCGATCAGCTACATCCTCAGCTTGTCGACCACCTCGATCGGCTACTGGCTGAACAATTTCTTCCTCTGGTCGTTCGACACCAAGGAGTCTGGCGGCGAGGCTCTGGTGACCTGGTGGACCATGTACGACTGGTCGATCTGGATCGCCTATGCGCCGCTGATGGGCTTGTTCCTCGCGCGCATTTCCTACGGCCGCACCCTGCGCCAATTCCTGATTATCAACTGGATACTGCCATCGCTGTTCGGCATCGTCTGGTTCGCCATTTGGGGAAGTTCGGCGATCAAGTGGCAGTTGGACGGCACCCTTGATCTGGTGCGCATCGTCACCGAGAACGGTGCGGTATCCGGGCTATGGGGCTTCCTCCAGCACCTGCCGCTGGCGGCTATCCTGGTACCGCTGGCGATATTCACTCTGATCATCTCCTTCGCCACGGCGGCCGACTCGATGACCTCGACCATCGCCTCGATCTGCACCCACGACATCCGCGCGGACGAGGAGTCGCCGAAGCGGCAGAAGGTGATCTGGGGGCTGTCGATCGGTGCCATCGCCTTCATCATGGTCGCCTATGGTGGTGGCGCGCAGGGCGTCGAGGGCATCAAGTACCTGGCTGCGGCCGGTGGTTTCAGTGTGTTGTTCCTGTTCATCCTGATCGTCGCCGCAGCAGCGCGGGTGTTTATCTTCAAGCAGCACGAGCCAAACGGCGAACGCGTTGCCGAACCGGCGACTCTGGAGGGTGCGGCGAATGAATAGTCAGGCAGAGGTACTGATCGGCGACAGCGCGGTCGACTGGCAGCAGGTGGTGACGGTGGCTCGCCAGCACCGGCCGCTGCGTCTGGCTGAGAGTGCCTGGGGACGCATCGACGAGGCGCGCGCCGCGGTGCTGGCCATGGCTGGTTCGGGGCAGGCGCACTACGGCATCAATACCGGGCTGGGCGCGTTGTGCAACGTGGTGCTGGCGGCAGACGAGCTGCAGCGGCTGTCGCGCCACACCCTGATGAGCCACGCTTGTGGCATCGGCGCGCCGCTGCGCAGCGAGCAGGTTCGAGCGATAATGTGCTGCGCGGTGGTCAACTACAGCCACGGCTACTCGGGCATAAGCCGCCAGGTGGTTGAGGGGCTGCTGGAATTGCTCAACCACGACCTGGTGCCGGTGGTACCGGCGCAGGGTTCGGTCGGTTATCTCTCGCATATGGCGCATATCGGCTTGGCCCTGCTCGGCGTCGGCGAGGTGGAGCTGGCCGGCCGCCGCCTCGCCGCCAGCGAAGCGCTGCAAACCATCGGCCTGGCACCGCTGACGCTGGGGCCGAAGGACGGCCTGAGCCTGGTCAACGGTACCCCGGCGATGACCGGCCTGGCCTGCCTGGCGTTGGCCGACGCCAGCGCGCTGGCCGACTGGGCCGATATCGTCGCGGCGATGAGTTTCGAGGCCCTCGGCGGGCAGCTCGAGGCCATCGACCCGGCCGCGATCCAGCGCAAGTCGCATCAAGGCATGCAGCGCAGCGCCGCCAATCTGCGCTGCCTGCTGGCCGGTAGCCAGGTGCTCGAGCGCAGCCAGGGCGAGCGCCTGCAAGATGCTCTCAGTGTGCGTTCGATTCCCCAGGTACACGGTGCCTGCCGCGACCAGTTGCAGCACGCTGCTCGCCAGGTGGTCGATGAACTTAACTCGGCCACCGACAACCCGCTGGTGGTGCGCCAGGGCGAGGGCCACCGGATCGTCTCCCAGGCCAACCCCCACGGCGAGTCGGTGGCGATGGCCTGCGACCTGCTGGCCATCGCCGTGTGCGAGTGGAGCAGCATCGCCGAGCGGCGCACCTTCCGCCTAGTGACGCCTCAGGCCAACAGCCTGCCGGCGTTTCTCACCGCCGAGGGCGGGGTAAAGTCGGGGATGATGATCGCCCAGTACAGCGCCGCCTCTCTGGTGGCGGACAACAAGCGCCTGGCGCTGCCGGCGGTGATCGACAACTTTCTCACCTCGGGCCTGCAGGAGGATCACCTGAGCCTCGGCGAGAGCGCCGCGCTGAAGCTGGACAAGGCTCTGGACAATGCCTTCCAGGTGCTCGCCATCGAATACCTGCTGGCGGCTCAGGCCTTCGACTTCATCAAGCACAGGCCTTTCGGCGAGGGCACGGGGCGGGCCTGGCAACAACTGCGTGAACGGGTCGCCAGTTACACCGAGGAACATCCGCTGCACCTGGATATCCGCGCCAGCTACGAGCTGTTGCGCGATGCTCGGACTCTGGCCGCGCTGCGTGAGCAGCTGGCGCCCATCGACTGCTGAGGTAATCGAGCTATGCCAGTTATCCACATTTGTCCCGGCCAACTGACTCTGGCCGAATTGCGTGCCGTCTACCAGGCGCCCATGTGTCTGACGCTGGACGCCAGCGCCTATCCGGCCATCGATGCCAGCATCGCCTGCGTCAACCAGATCATCGCCGAGGGTCGTACCGCCTACGGCATCAACACCGGCTTCGGCCTGCTGGCGCAAACCCGTATCGCCAACGACGATCTGGAAAGGCTGCAGCGTTCGCTGGTGCTGTCGCATGCCGCCGGCGTCGGCGAGCCGCTGGACGACGCTATGGTGCGGCTGATCATGCTGCTGAAGATCAACAGCCTGGCACGCGGCTTCTCTGGTATCCGTCGGCAGGTGATCGAGGCGCTGATCGCCCTGGTCAACGCCGAGGTCTACCCGCTCATTCCTTTGAAAGGCTCAGTGGGGGCCTCCGGCGACCTGGCGCCGCTGGCGCATATGTCGCTGATCCTGCTCGGCGAAAGCCAGGCGCGGCACCAGGACCAGTGGTTGCCTGCCAGAGAGGCGCTGGCCATCGCGGGTTTGCAGCCGATGAGCCTGGCCGCCAAGGAGGGTCTGGCCCTGCTCAACGGCACCCAGGTGTCCACCGCCTATGCCCTGCGCGGGCTGTTCGAAGCCGAAGACCTGTATGCCGCCGCCAGCGTCTGCGGGGCGCTGAGCGTCGAAGCCATGCTCGGTTCGCGAGCGCCCTTCGATGCGCGCATCCACGCTGCCCGCGGCCAGCGCGGGCAGATCGACGCGGCGGCTGCCTTCCGTCATCTGCTTGGCGACAGCAGCGAGATCGGCCGCTCCCACGCCGCCTGCGACAAGGTGCAGGACCCCTACTCGCTGCGCTGTCAGCCGCAGGTCATGGGCGCCTGCCTGACTCAGTTGCGTCAGGCCGCCGAGGTGCTGGCGGTGGAGGCCAACGCGGTGTCGGACAACCCGCTGGTGTTCGCCACCGAGGGCGACGTGATCTCCGGCGGTAACTTCCATGCCGAACCGGTGGCCATGGCCGCCGACAATATCGCCCTGGCCATCGCCGAGATAGGCTCGCTCAGCGAGCGGCGCACCTCGCTGATGATGGACAAGCACATGTCGCAGCTGCCGCCGTTTCTGGTGGCCAATGGCGGCGTAAATTCCGGTTTCATGATCGCTCAGGTAAGCGCCGCGGCGCTGGCCAGCGAGAACAAGGCGCTGGCACACCCGCACAGCGTCGACAGCCTGCCCACTTCGGCCAACCAGGAAGACCACGTGTCCATGGCCCCGGCGGCAGGCAAGCGCCTGTGGGAAATGGCCGCCAACACCCGCGGCGTGCTCGCTGTGGAATGGCTGGGCGCCTGCCAGGGTCTGGATTTCCGCGAGGGGCTGAAGAGTTCGCCGGCCCTGGAGCAGGCTCGCCAGGCGTTGCGGGCTAAGGTGCCCTACTACGTCGAGGACCGCTTCTTCGCCCCGGACATCGCTGCGGCCGATGCCCTGCTGGCCGCGCGGGTGCTGACGCCATTGCTGCCAGTCGGGTTGTTGCCCTCGGGATAGCTTGGCGCGGGGTGACGGTAAATGGTCTTTTAGAACTTCCCTGAGCCACTCGTTCGGCACTTAGCCAGTTAATTCGTAATAACTACCGCGCTGCTGTCGGCGCGGCGCCAGAGAGTGGGCGATGTTCTCCAAGTTTAAAAAGAGTGCCAGCTGTTGCATGGCATTGCAGCAGGGTTGTGTCCGTGAAAAATAAAACCAAACGAGTGAGGGTGGCAATATGTTGTTGAACAATTATAAGAAATATCAACCGAGCTATATGTTTTTCGCCGCGCTGTTGTTCGCGCAAGGCGTTGCCGCGGCGCCGGTTACCGATAATCTGGACGTCGGCGGTGCACTGCGGGCGCGCTTTGACTACGATCCGGATCGGGATATCCAGAAGTTGTCGTTCGATACATTTCGCATCGATGTCAATTACAACTCGGATACTTGGATCGGTTCTGCGCAGTATCGATTTTATGGCGGCTCTTACCCCTATGATTATGTCGATAGTATTGGCGACGTATCTTTTCCGGCCTGGGCCTGGATAGGTTACAAGTTTGACGAGTCGCAACAAGTTCAGGTCGGTATCAATCAGATGCCCTTTGGTTTGTTGCCCTATTACGGCAGCACCTTCTATCTGGGCCTGGGCAACGTTGTCGGCCTGGAGGATGTACATAACCTCGGCGTTAAATACATCAAGGACGATGCTGACTGGAACCTCCAGGCCGGTTTCTACCCAAGCGATGGTGGCCAGTGGAAGGGCACCAGTCGCGGCGGAAAGTCCTTCTCGACCAACGTCGCCGCCGCCGACGATTATGTGGTTGATGGCAGCGACAACGACGAGAAGAACAAGCTGGTTCTGCGCCTGGCGCGCAAGCTCACAATCGCCGGTTGGTCATCAGAAATCGGCGGCTCTTTGCTGACCTCGACCCTGGAGAACCAGGACACCGGCAAGGATGGCCGGCGCTCGGTATTCGCCGCGCATTATCTGGGCAAGAACGGTCCCTGGGGCGTGCAGTTGCAGGCCACCCGGCAGCATATGGATCCGAAGAATGCCGGTACCGATAAGGTGGTGACCTTCGGCAGCTTCGACGGAACCTTCAACGTGGCGTCCAAGGGCAACCTGTACTTGGCCGACCTCAGTTACGACCTGCCGGGCAGCTACTGGCTGATTTCCGGGGTGAAGCTGTACGGCAACTACAGCCGCTTCGACAAGTCGGAAAGTTCCTTCAAGGATTCCGAGCGTTTCATCTTGGGCACCTCATTTTCCTTCAAGGAGCTGTGGATTGCCCTGGAATGGCTGCATGGCAAGAACGATCCCTATCTGGGCGGCAGCAGCTACACCCAAAGCCTAGGGGCTGGCGGCAGCAATCAGTGGGAAAATCAGATCTACGCCAATATCGGCTACTATTTTTGAGTCAGTCAGTCAGTCAGCAGCGAGCTGAGCGCTTCACAGGTACAGGCCGGTGATCACCCGGCTTGTGC